>NZ_RHOI01000035.1 GCF_003946165.1 Lacticaseibacillus baoqingensis
GGATCTTTTAACAAGTTATCTAAGGTCTGCTTAGCAGCTTGGACACTCCCTTCATTGGCAACTGGCATCGCATCTTGTTGCGCAGCCGTCGCGGCTTTCGCCTTGGCATCCTTAGCTGCATTGATCGCGGTTTGAACCGCATTAGCGGCGGCGGTGACGTCCGCTGTGGTTTGTTGGGCTTGATCGGCACCATCAGCCACTTTGGCATAATTGGCGATCGCTTTGGCAACATCTGGGCTCGTGGCGACCCCATCTGTGGTTGCACCATCAACCACTGCTTGACCAGCCGTCTTAGCGGCTGCCCGTGCTTGCTTGGCAGCGGTGACTGCGTCACCGTAAGCCGTTGCCGCAGCCGTCAGGGCTTGGTTGTCACTAGCCGGATCTTTTAATAAGTTATCTAAGGTCTGCTTAGCAGCTTGGACACTCCCTTCATTGGTCACTGGCATCGCATCTTGTTGCGCAGCCGTCGCGGCTTTCGCTTTGGCATCCTTAGCTGCATTGATCGTGGTTTGTACAGCGTTAGCTGCTGCTTGAACTTCAGCGGTCGTCTTGGCGCCCTTGTCAGCTGCAGTCACAACTTCGTTGTATGCGGTCACTGCGGCCGCCACATCTGGATTTTTATCAAAGCCATCATCGGTTGCCGTCTGAACGACTGCGCCGCCGGCAGTCTTAGCATTTTCACGGGCGGTCTTGGCGTCACTGATGGCTTTGATGTAGTCATCTGTAGCCGTCTTGAGCGCTGCCGTGTCACTGGCTGGGTCATTCAAAGCCTTGTCCAATGCCGTCTTGGCATCGGCAACGGTCTTTTCATTTCCAACTGGTGAGGAATCTGTTGCTGCAGTTTTCGCTGCCTTGTCTTTGGCATCCTTGGCGTCATTGATCGCCGTTTGAACAGCGTTAGCTGCTGCTTGAACTTCAGCGGTCGTCTTGGTGCCGCCATCGGCGCCAGTGACCACATCGTTGTAGGCATTTACTGCAGCCACAACATCTGGGTTCTGATCAACGCCATCTGTGGTTGCCGTATTAACGACTGCGTCGCCTGCCTTCTTAGCATCGGTACGTGCTGTCTTGGCGTCACTGATGGCTTTATTGTAGTCATCTGTAGCCGTCTTGAGCGCTGCCGTGTCACTGGCTGGGTCATTCAAAGCCTTGTCCAATGCCGTCTTGGCATCGGCAACGGTCTTTTCATTTCCAACTGGTGAGGAATCTGTTGCTGCAGTTTTCGCTGCCTTGTCTTTGGCATCCTTGGCGTCATTGATCGCCGTTTGAACAGCGTTAGCTGCTGCTTGAACTTCAGCGGTCGTCTTGGTGCCATTGTCAGCGGCGGTCACAACTTCGTTGTATGCAGTCACTGCGGCCGTCACATCTGGATTTTGATCAACGCCATCTGTGGTTGCCGTCTTAACGACTGCGTCGCCTGCGTTCTTAGCGTCATCACGGGCGGTCTTGGCGTCACTGATAGCTTTGGTGTAGTCTTCTGTGGCTTTAGTGATTGCGGCTGTATCGCTGGTTGGCTTTGACAATGCATTGTCCAATGCCGTCTTGGCATCGGCAACGGTCGTTTCATTCCCAACTGGTGCGGAATTTACTCCCGCGGCCGTTGTGGCCTTGTCTTTGGCCTCCTTGGCAGCGGTGATCGCCGTTTGAACAGCATTAGCTGCTGCTTGTACTTCAGCGGTCGTCTTGGTGCCATTGTCAGCGGCGGTCACAACTTCGTTGTATGCAGTCACTGCGGCCGTCACATCTGGATTTTGATCAACGCCATCTGTGGTTGCCGTCTTAACGACTGCGTCGCCTGCGTTCTTAGCGTCATCACGGGCGGTCTTGGCGTCACTGATAGCTTTGGTGTAGTCTTCTGTGGCTTTAGTGATTGCGGCTGTATCGCTGGTTGGCTTTGACAATGCATTGTCCAATGCCGTCTTGGCATCGGCAACGGTCGTTTCATTCCCAACTGGTGCGGAATTTACTCCCGCGGCCGTTGTGGCCTTGTCTTTGGCCTCCTTGGCAGCGGTGATCGCCGTTTGAACAGCATTAGCTGCTGCTTGTACTTCAGCGGTCGTCTTGGTGCCATTGTCAGCGGCGGTCACAACTTCGTTGTATGCAGTCACTGCGGCCGTCACATCTGGATTTTGATCAACGCCATCTGTGGTTGCCGTCTTAACGACTGCGTTGCCTGCGGTCTTAGCGTTGTCACGCGCGGTCTTGGTATCCTTTACTGCCTGGTCATAAGCAGCAGCTGCAGTATTGATTGCATCGGCAGTGCCTGCTGGATCAGCCAAAGCATTATCCAAAGCTTGTTTAGCAGCTTGAACATCAGCCTCGTTGGCTACTGGCGACGCATTTTGCCCGGCAGAAGCGGTACCCTTGGTAACTGCAGTGACTGCTGCCGTGATGGTATCAGTTGCGGTTTTGAGATCATTGGTCGTTGCCTGTTCAGTATCAGCATTAGACACTGCCTGCTGATATTTGGTGATAGCTGCTTGCACTAATGGATTCGATGCCAAATTAGCAGTCTGGGCATCGGTAACTGCCTTATCGCCTGCTGTCGTCGCTGCTTCACGATCAGTTTTAGCTGTCGCAACCGCCTGCGTGTAATCATTAGTCTTTTGGGTCAGGGTATCGGCATCAAGGTCTGATCCAGCTAAGTATGTTTCAAGTGCTGTACGCGCTGCTTGTACTGTTGGCTCGTTGCTTACAGGCGTTGCCGCAGCATCAAGAGCGGTTTGAGCAGCTGTCTTGGCGGTATCTAACGCAGGATCTGTTGCACTCACCGTTATATTATTTGCGGCAATAACCGGTGCAATCACTACATTTGCTGCGTACGAAACCAGATTCTGCATTTGTGCAACAGGAGTCCCTGGCACCGTTAGTCCATTGAGTGACTGAATAACAGCTGCGAAAGCCGCTTCGACACTAGCATCATTTGTTTTAAGCGCAGCTGCTATCTGTTGACCTAATAAAATGTAATTTGGGTCAGACATTAACGCTGTATTCGCATAATTTTTGCCCAACGCATCATAATAGCCCTTAATCGTTTCAAGCGTCGGCATTGTTGCATTTGTTTCAGCCGGATCACTAGCCTTAAAATTCAGCTGCACTGCCTTATCCAGTTGATATTGGCCAACCAGCGTCTTGATCGCAGTTGTGTCTGTGCCAACTGGCAGATCAAAGACATACTGGTCTGCTTGGGTGGTCAGCTTCGTGCCGGCTGGAAGTTGCTTCAACAAGTCGGCAGCGCTGATGCTGGCTTTGGCTGGGGTCGCACTGGCGGCTGCTTTTGCGGTCGCGGCTGGCTGAGTGGTCGGCGCAGTTTTTGCAGTCTCCGCCGATTGAGTGGTCGCAACTGCAGCTGGGGTGCTGTCAGTTTGCGCCGGGACGGCTGGGGCAGCGACACCGGCGGCGGTCAAGGCAGCGTTGAGGTTTTGCGCCGCATCAAAAAGGACCGCAGACGTTAAACCGGTCTGGGACAAAGTGGTCGTGGCGGCGTTCAGTGCCGTTGCGACAGATGCGGCGGTCGCTGGTTGGGCGGCGTCGATTTGGGCTTTCAGCGCAGCGGCGCCTGGCGTGTTAGCCAGCGCGGCGTTAGCGCTCATGGCTTGTGTGTAAGCCGCTAGTGCTTGGGCGGCTGGCGTTGCGGTAGTCGCAGCGGCGGTGGTTGTTGCAGTGTCAGTGTTGGCACTGGCAGCTGCGGTTGCCGTGTCTGGGGTCGGCTGGCTCGTGGTCAGCTTGACCTTTTGTGCTTGCAGCGCGGTGGCAGAGTTGCTGTCGGCAGCGGTGGCGACTTGTGCCGTGGCAGTGGTGTTGTCGGCATGGACGATTTGCTGGGATAAGGCGATATCCGCTAAGCCGATCAAGGCGATGCCGGCGTATGCCCACATTTTCCCAGACCTGTACATTTTCTTGTGCAACGTCTCATTCATCTTTTGGACCTTGATCTTTAATGCATTCATATCAATAGCTTCCTTTCCCCAGCGCCCCGCGGCGTACAAGGACAAATCTTCATTTGCTAATTTTATTATAGAAATATAACCACTCATTCAAGAATAACTATATTCTACACCATTAATACGATTGTATATTCTTTTTATTAGTAAGTAAATACCTTAATCAAAATTATCGTTAAATCCCTTTAGAATGGGCCTTGAACTGCTCCAAAAACTTATAAATCAAAAAGTTAAAGCCCGTGGTATGGTGTCACCAAGTCTCACATGTGCTGATCAGGTTGAGGGAAAGATTCGTTACGAAAAGTGAAATTTGTTCCCCTCACACACCTAGATTGGATTGCCACTTTTATCACCAACCAAAAACGCACTTGTATCACCTGCCGATGCCGACAGATGATACAAGCGCGCTTTTTTATTGATCTCGGCTTGCTTGCGGGCCGTAGTAGACCTTGTAAGCATAGCCTGGCCCCATTTTGTACGTCATGGTGACATCGCTGCGATATTTCAGCAGACTTTCGATCACCAGCATCTCGCTGCGAGTCACTGGCAAGCCCAGCCGCATCAAGATCTCGGCAGGTGCCAAGCCTACTTCGGCATGGGCGATCAAGTCGGCTAAGGCGGCCTTGTTTAAGGCAGGTGGCTCACTTGCTTCCATAAAATGTCACCTCGGTTTTTTTCTTAATAACGTGATGCGCGCCAGCAAGGCTTGCCGATACGCCGGCAGCGCCAAGGCATCAGCAAACCAATCAAATTGGCGCTGCGGGTGGTGTTGCAAAGTCGGCGAAGCCCCTTGGTGGTCAGTGATCACCAAGTCGCCGCCTGACCCGACCGGCACCAGCTGGCACACGCCAGGCAGCACCTGCAAGAACTCGCGCAGTTGCCAAGCCCCTGGCGAATCCAAAGCCACCGCCACTTCCACGCGCACCTGCCGATGCGCGCAGCCGACGATGGTACGCGGGTCGGCTAAGACTGCCGCCGCGTTGGCCAATGCCGGCGTATGCGTGTGAAAAAGCGCATACGCCGGCGTATCAGGCAGTGCGTCCAGCGCCGCGAACATTGCCTCGGCCCCGGTCGCGTTCACTGGTGCTTGCGCCCACCTGGGTACACCAGCAAATGCCCAAGTCGCATATACCAGCCGCAACAGATTCGCCGCTAGCTGCGGAGGCGCTTGGCCGCCGACAGCCGCTAACAATCGCGCAGTCACCGTTTGAGGCACGCTGGCAAGCAATAGCGCTGTGCCAAACGCCGCGTCATCAAATTGCAGCTGCGTCAACGCCAGCAGCTCACAAGACGTCACTGCGGCTTTGGGCAAATGATCGACTGCCGCTGAATCCAGTTGGGTCGCCAGCGCCTGTAAAGCTGGGTTTGACCCTGGCAAATGGCGCTGGCCGGCACGCAACTTGATCGCCGCCAAGAACAATTGCATTTGCACCCTGCCCACTGGCGACGGCGGGCAATGCGGCAGCGCCTGCACTTGCCGCGCCACCGTCGCTTGATCAACGGCTGCCAGCGGCCAAGCCGTGCCGCGATGCGCCCACCAATAAAAATCATAGATAAAATAGCACACATTCAACTCCGCGCCGACAAAACACAACCGCGACCCGCGCAGCTTCAGCTGGTATTGCGCCAGCCAAACCTTGCACCCCCGTAAGCGCCGGTTGAGCGTCGAGCGGCTGATAAAATGCCGCTTGGCAAATGTTTCTGCCGTCATCCCCGAATTTTGGATCGCGGCATCTACCAGCTGATATACCAAGCTGCGCTGCGCCAAATACGCGCGATACACCGCCAGCGGCACCGGCAGCGGATCAGCTGCTAATAACTGGGCCCGCAAATGCGGGCGCCGGCGGCCAAGCAGCTGCTCTAAGTCCATCAAGATCTCATCGACCACATTATAGGTGGTTTGATAACGCCAATGCAGCTGCACCGCCAAATCGCGCACCGTCACCCCGCACACCGCTTGGCGCGCCAGTTGGGCATAGACTTGATAACGCAAGTCGGCGGCGCGATCCAAAAACACGGCTTCTGGCCTTAATGTCATTGCTGGCTTGGCGGCTGGACGTTTTGCTGACAAGGCGCCGCTTCTGGCAACAAGTCTGCCAGGTATTGGCGTTCGGCATTACGCCGCGCCGCCACCGCTTCGGAAAAGGTCTTGAACTGTTTATTCAAAACCAGGTGTTTGCAAAATGTTAGCCGCGCCACCCACCGCTGATTGTCTTTGTTATAGCTGACGCCGATCACGCCAGAACGATTTTTGACACTTAACTGCGTCAGCACCGTCAAATTGGTCCCGTTGCTGATCCCTAAGCTCGTCGCATCTCCCATTTGCGCTTGAAACTTTGGATTACCCGCGATGCTGCGTTTGGCGGTTTCTTTGCGCAAACAACCACAACTGCGCACCCCGCCGCGCCGCAAGCGATAACCATCAACGATGCACGTGCGGCCGCAGTCGCACTGACAGCGCCACATGGCATTGCCATTGGTCGCTGTTCCCGCATAGCCGATGACGACCAGACGGGCAAAACGCTGGCCGGTTAAATCGATTCGCCGCATGTTTTCACCGCTTTCTTCAAAATTTTTTGTCAACCGCTGAACGGCTTACCACAGTAGGCCGCTCAACACTTGACGTGATGGTCGCCCATCACGTCTTGGCCTGATCGCTCAGACCAGCGCCTGGTTTCCAAGCGCCATGCACTGCGCCAGCTTAATTGCCTGGAACAGCTTGCAGCGACCACTTGATCGTTGCTTGATACTTCTTATTCAAGCTCTTGCGCCCCATCGGCGTATCCATCTTGACCTTCGTGGAATCCCACCCGGCAGTGGTGGTCCCGCGCAAGCCGGCAGTCGTCATCAGCGTCTGTTGCGCGCCGTCAAGCGACAAGGTCGCCGCATTGGTCGTGGCCAATGAACTATCGGTGTTGATATCAACCGTGCCGCTGCCGATCGTGGTGCTGCGTACCTTCGTGGCTTGCGGCAGGAGCAATTGCATCCCTGGCAAGAACGCTTCGGTGCCGGCATCATGATCAGAAGTCAACTGCGCCTTCAAGGTATACCCGGCACTAGTCGGGCTGGCGCCAGTATCGGCGCGATCATCCGACACTTGCATCCAATCAAGGATGTCGGTGCCATTGAACCCTTTAGCCTGCAAGGCGTTGTACGTCTTGGCGGCATAGCTGTAACCCACGGTGCCAAAATGGAAACTCGGCACATAATCCAACCGCAGATCCCCGGTATTGTTGGCGACGTTGCCATCGCCATTTTCATAATCAGGCGCATCTTTAGTCGGGTCATTCGGGTCTTTTGGCGTTGTTGGACCATAGTTGTTGACCACTAACTTCGCCTTGATCGGTGCACTGACATTACCAGCTTCATCGGTCAGCGTTAAGTAAACGTCATGTTCACCGGCCGCCTTGGCTAAGTTTTCCAAGGTGTCCGTGTTCGTGGTGGCCCACTTGATCTGGATCTTATCCGCCGGCGACACATCATCTTTAATGTTGTCTAAAAAGGCACTCATCACCGGGGTCGGTTGGCCGGCATTGATCGTCACAGTCTTAGGGTCAGCCGTTGGCGGAGTATGATCCACTGGCGCCGTCACTTTGGTGGTGCCAGTCCCTTCAGCGTACCCGTTAACGGCAAACGCCGTGACCGTTTGTCCCGCAGTCAGCGTGGTGCCGGCTGGCACGTCGAAACTAAACTTGCCGTCTGCGCCAGCTTTCACGGTGAAACCGCTGGTCCAAGTCGCTGGGGCATCTCGCACCATATCCGTGCTGGGAATAGTTAATGAAGATCCCAGCACAGTGTTATCTAGCGAAAGACGGACATAAGCATTCGGCAGGGTCGTCCCAGTAAGCTTAGTCGCATGAGTGGTCACTGGATTAAGTGCAACATCCAAACCACCGGTTGCTGAAATTACCAGTCGTCTCGTATTACTGCCACCAGTGTAGCCGACCATGCCTGCCGGACTCGTATCTAAACCATTAAATTGCCAATTATATTGTGGCCCACTGCCTGTATACAGCACTGATTGTGAAAATGGACTAGGGGCTGCAGAACTGTATGAAGGTGTGGCCGTCGTATTGCCGCGCTCCCATTCCGCAATGGAACCCCCAGCCAATATCTTGATCCCGCCAGCAAGCTGAGCTGGGGAGCTTTTCGTGAAAATCTGTCCCGCTCCCGACGAGGAATTGACTGGAAGGTAGTAGGCGGAAATCATATCACCACCAGTTTGACTGGTGGTTTGCACGTCAATATAACTTTGATTGACTTGCACGCCTAAGCTGAATAAGCCAACCGCGGTATAAGCGGCATCAGTGTCGACAATCAAACTTGAATTAATAATGTTGAAGTAATTGGTACCGCTCGTCCCACTGGTACTTCTTTGCATCACCGGCGCTGCCATCAGCGCAGAATTTTGAACCCCATGCGTAATCGTTGCTTGCACATGAACGTTCTTGAACTGCAGTCCTTGTGCGGTAGGCGGGTACTGAAACGGAATATCATTTGGATTACAATTCACCACGAAAATCCCAATCAGCGGAACATTGGCATTATAAACTGTGGATTGGATCTTAAGATCTGCGCGCGGCTGTACCGCAGCCTCGTCGATATTGATCTTCCAACTCCCGCCAGTGAAGGCTTTGCCATCGCTGCCTTTCCACTGGACCAAGGTCGCATCGGTGGTATTGCCTCCGACCTTCGCTGTCACAGTGGTGCTTTGACTAAAGGTATAGGTGACAAAGTCCCAAAACAGCGCCGCGGTACCAGTACCGGTGGCAGCCCCGGCATCATAGTTAATGACCACCGAATCTGCTGAGGTCACAGCCGATGCCGCATCCGCGGATTGGAAGATCGGCCGACCATTGACGTCGCGGTTGATGTTAACGGCGGCGTCAGCGGCAAAGTTCAGCGTCTTAGTTTGGACGAATGCGGCCGTGGTGGTATCGGGATTAGCCGTGAAGTGCAAGGTATCTTTCCCTGATAAGATCAAACCAGCTGCTGGCGCGGCAAAGAGATACTGCCCGCCGCTGTAACTGAAGTTATGCAACACCGCTTGTAAGGCGCCGCTGCCGGTCAAGAACTTGCCAGTGCCGCCATTGGCAATGGTCAAGTTTTGCATGATCACCTTGCCGGCGTTGGCGGTAATGGTTTGCGGATTCGTCAAGGTATGCTTGTTCCCATTGACCACCACCGTGCTGGTACCGGTGTAACTCACCGCCGAAGTCGGCGTGAAATCGCCGGTCACGTTGATCACACAAGGCGTCGTGCTGGCGGAGGCTTGTTGCCAAGCTTGTACCCAGCTGGCATCGTCAGAGACGTTAAAGACATTCGCACCAGGCACCGTCGACACGTCAAAATAGTTATCCGCCGAATTGGTCAGCGGCTCGCCGCGCAATGCGACTTTCAACACTGGCAAGTCTGCGGCTTTGTCGATCGCCACGCCGGAAACCAAGTGTTGTGCTGAGATGTTGGACTTTGACGCCAGCGAGTTGAAATCAACCGCCAGCTTCAAGGTGACTGGCGTATCCGCCAGCTGATCCAAATCGATTTGCACCTTGCCATTGACCAATGCGGCTGCCTGAGAGGAGCTGGCAGCCAGGCTCAAGCCATGCGGCAAGCTGAGCTGCATCAAATTCTTGCTGGCAGACGGCGTCGTGCTGACGGCAGTGGTGGGCGCGACTGGCGCAGCCACTGCTTGAGTAGTTGGTGTAGGCGCAGTGTTGGCCAGCAAGGCGTCTGGGGCAGTCAACGCCGGGTCAGCTTGCACCGCTTTGGCAGAAGCTGCCGCAGCGGCAGCCAAGATCGTCTGCGCTTGGGTGTCCGTCGGTGACGGCATCGCCATTGTCCCGTCGGCTTTAGGCCGCTGGTAGGTGAAGGTGATGTCGACGGTCTTCATTTTGCTGGTGATCAAAGCCGTTTTTTGCCCGCCCATCGCCAAGGCAAACGCCGGATTGACCGGCACCGTCGCCCCTGGAGCAGCGGCTTTAGTCGCTGCCGTGGCCGCCTTGGCTTTCGCCGCGGCTTGTTTGGCTTTGGCAGCGGCTTGCGCTTGTTGCGCTGGGCTTGATGACGCTGAAGCGGCGGCCGCACTGCTGCTGGAGCTGGCGGTGCTGCTGCTAGTGGCCGCTTGTGCCGCCGGTACCGGCTGGATCGTAAACGGCGTGGTGCGCGCGACGGTTTGGCCGTTGACATCATGCTTGCCGATCAGTTTCAAAGGCTTGGTGATCGCAGTTGGCGACACCGTCAAGTTGATCCCCATCGCCCCGTGATACTGGGCTAAGTCAATGATCAACTGGCGGCGGTTAACGTCGACTGTGACGCCAGGCTGCTGCGGGTCATAATTGTAGCCCAACCCTTGCGGCAAGTCATACACCATGGTTTCTTTGGCTTGGGTATTGGTAGGCGTCGTTGCCCCACTGCTGGCACTAGCCGCCTGTGCCACTTGCGGCACAGTGGTCTTGGGCATATTCGCAATGAAGCGCAATGCCAAGGTCGTCTGTCCTGGCGCCAAGGTGGTGGTTTCTTGATTCGCTTGAGTTCTTAGCTTGAACGCTTGACTCGTCGGAATGGTGCTGGCTGCGTGGACAAAAGTCGTCCCGGTAGCCACCAACGGTTGGATCAAGACGACCAGCGTCGCGAATAATGCCGCTAAGCGTTTCATCCTGACACCTCCTCCTTCATCGTCTTGCGTCTGTCTGCTAGTCGTTGCATATGGACTAGCCTCCTTTTTTTCATCGATCACAGCGGCTTAATGCTGGTGTGCTTAGCCGCCCGCTTCTCATCGCGTAAGTCGACCAACAACCGTGCGAGATTCTCCCAGTCGATGGGCCGCGGCGGCTGGAGCCACACGACGGTTTCCACAGGCGAATCTACCAGTTCCGGAATGTCGGTCAATAAGATATCCACATCAGCAGTCATCACCGGCTCAAACTCAAGGTTCAAGGTGGTGAAAAACTGCAAGTTGCGCTGCAAATACCGGTCGTACTCTGTGCCTAAGGTGAAGTCGATGCAAATGCGCACCGGCTCAATCAGATCCGTCAGCTGCAAGGTATCGACCAACACGAAGAATAAGCGGTAAAACATAGAGATGCGATACTGCCACAAGCAGTTGCGGACGGTTTGCTGGCGGGCGATGAAGGCTTGTACCAAGTGAAAATACTCTGGGTAGCTGCCTTCAAAAAACCCCATATCCACCCGCTGCCGCGTCAAAAACGCGTCTAGCGGAAACACGGTCGCCGCCAGCACCACTTGCGCATAACGCTGCGCCAGCTGCTCGTGGCTTTGGCCGGATAATTCCAGCTGGGTCTGCACGATGGTCGCAAAGTCTGGCAGCGGCCCGCAATATTGCATGATCGCCGCTGTGTCCAAGCCAGGCTTTGGCACCACGGCTTGATTGGCCAGCAAATACACGACTAACTCCTGCACCAGCCCGGCGGCATCGCCAGCGACCAAGGTCCTTAGCGCAGCTTGTAACTGCGTACACAATGGTGTCAGCGGTGCCAGCAAAGGGGTCAACGTCTGATCAACGCACGCTTGCGGCACCAGCTTGGCCACGCCGGCATAATGGGTGATGACCATGGTTTGATACGCCGTGATCGCCACGCCTGAGCGGGTATTCAAGTCTTTGACCAACTCGGCGACGGCTTTGCTTTCATCTGGTGTCAATAAGTCGCTTTGCGTCTGGCAAACAAAGACATAAAGTGCCGTTAACACCAGGCGTTTTTGCTTAGCTTCACCGGTCAAGGCAAAGGCATTATCGATCCCTAAGCGGTACTCGCTTAAGAACTTGCGCACCGCCCGGAAGCGATTTTTCACGACCCAATACCCGAAGTAATGGGTATCGGCGAATTCCGCTAGACTGGTCAGCTGGCCTTGGACCAGCGCATCGATCAGCATGAAACTGACTGATTCTTGCAAGTAAGCGCGCAACAACAACTCACAGGTCGCTTGACCATCTTCATCAAGCCGCACTTGCCCATCGGCGTGCTGCACGCGCATCACGTCGTCTAAGTGCAGGCGGTGCAAGTCAGTGATCAATTCATCGACCGTTTTATTAAATAAATAGTCAGAAAGGTCCAAACTCGCCTTTTCCTCAGCGTCATTGACGGTGAGTTCCGGCGCATCTTCGAGATCTTGGATCAGCGCGAGTTTGCGCTGCTCGACATTATCTAATAAGGCATCTAGTTGCATACTTACCTCCATCCATTACGCTGGCTGCCGTAATCCTTGCGGCCGCCCGCATAAGACGAGCCCAGATAAGCGCGCCGTCGTCTTGGCCAAGCGCTCACGGTAGTCCGGATCAGGATTGCCGCCGGGAATGTTTCGTGCCTGGGTCATGATGACCTCCTCATGGAAAAACTGTTCATCGACATAGCGATGCCGCTTGTGCTTATGGCGCGGCGCCGCTTTGGGCTTGGGCTTGGCTTTAGGTTTGGCTGGCGTGGGCTTAGCCGGCGCGGCTTTGGCCGGCACATCTTTAGCCGGTGGGCTGGATTGCGTCGGGGCGGCATCATCATTATCCACGGGCAGCACTTGTTGCGCCGGATCTTCAGGATTGACGATCGGCGGATCATTGGTTGCTGCTGCGGTGGTCGTTGGTGTGGTCAACCCTAACGTTCCCGCCACGACCAGACACGCGATCAGTTTGGAATTCATCGCATCTCTACCTTCCTCAAGACATAACGACGAGAAGCCCGCCGCGAAGACTCCCTATTGAGTGTCCCCACGACGAGCCGTCGTCATTATCGTGCTTGCCGGATCTGCTTGTGTTTGCGACTGCGCAGCCACATCAGCAAGATGACCAACAGCAACACAACGATCAAGATGATCAAGCCGATGATCAACAAGTGATTCGACTTTTCTTTCGGGATGGAGACATCCGTCTGGTTATACTTGCGTGCCGCTTGCGCCGTGATCTTGAAGTCTTTTTCGAATTGCCAACGATTGATGAAGTTGATCGGGTCGCCTTTGGTATCCGTGCCATCATGATACTTCCCGTCGGCGGATTTATTCGCCAACACCGTCAGTTTCAAGTGGTACGTCCCGGCGGCAAACCGCTTCCCATTCAACGGGATCGTATAGTCAAAATTCGAATTCGGCGCGATCTGCAACTGCACCGCACTATGTTTGTAAACCGGCTTGCTATCGCCTTGTTTTGTGATCACCGCATTCGTCTTCACCTGGTTGATGAAGATCGGTGTGGAATTCTGCAAATTCGCGGTGATCACATTGCGGGCATTAGATTGGCCGGCTTTAACTTGATGCAAGTGCAGCTTCGGCGTCGTCGGTTCGTTGTTGTTGTGCACGATCAGTCCTAAGACGAAAGCGTAGTGATTGTTGATCGCCACACCGCTGCTTTTTTTCTTAGCTTGACCCGCGTCTTGTTGTTGGAAGGTGATCCCCCCAGCCACTTGCCCGTTGAATTCAGCAGTCGGCATTTTGACCAAAACATGGTAGGCCAACTTGCTTTTCTTCGGGATCGTTACCTGCTTTTGGTAAGTCACCAGATCTGCTAGGTGATACTGCAGGCTTTTGTCTGGTTTGATCTTATTCGGGCTATATTCCACCACCCCGGCATTGTTAGTGGTCGCATTCGTGATCGCCACATTGACTTTCACGTCTTTGGCCGTGTCGTTGCTTAAGGTCATGGTCAGCTCTTGTTGGGACGCTGGTTTCATCCACAAGTCATAGTAAGACCGGTTTTGTCCGGCTTGCTGCTGGGGAAATTGTGGATCCACCGCAAAGTCGAATTCGCTGGCGAAAACGGGATGCGTCGTGCCGCACCATAAGGCGAACACGAACATCGGCAACAGCCAGAACCATTTTTTGCTTTTCATAGTCTCTTCCTTCATTCAAGTCAGTCACGGATCAATAAAACTTAGCCGGCGATCACGGGGTCGTGGTGCCAGTCCCGGTCGTAGCAGGCGTGGTCGTACCAGCAGCTGCCCCGGTGTTAGCCACGGTTGCCGATAAGGTCCAAGTCAAGTCAGTGGTATAAGCGCCTTTGACTTTATGCGTCGCGCCAGGCACGTTCAAGTTGATGCCGTCGTCTTTAGGCGCAGCCGTAAAGGCAGTCTTGAAGGCGTCATCCGTCTTGTCAGCACCGGTGGTATCCTTCAGATCGTTGGTCGCATCGATCGGCGTCAAGGTATTGGTGGTGTTCCAGATTTCTTGCACCGTGCCGGCAGTGGTGTTATCCGCTGTTGCCAAAGTAGCCGCGGTACCAGGGGTCAACGTGACATTGGCCGGCGATGTGTAGCCGGTAGGCGCAGCCACTACTGCACCAGTGGCATCACGAGTGATGAACTGGTTGTTGGTAAAGGACAAAGCAGCCCCATCCAAGTTATTGGTGCCATTGGCAAATTGCGCTTCTTGCTTGAGTGCCAAGGTCCATCCGGCGGTTGGGTCGGTGGCAGCTAAGCCGCGGTTATCAGTGATTTGGACGAAATTCGGCATGTAAGAGCGGGTGCCGCTGCCGTCAGTCGCTGTCCCAGCTTGTTGCACAGGCTTGTAGTCTTGGTTGGTCGAGGTGATCTTTTGGATCCCAAAATGCAGATCAGGCGCAAAGTCGATGCGCAAAGCCCCAGGCGTCCCGTTGCCGCCGCCATCAGGCTTGGTTTCTTTACCAGGATCTGGTGGGGTAACGATTGGGGTCGTGGTTTGGTCATCGGTTTCAAATGTGATGTCACCTTTGGTATTGGCCGTATTGTCGGCAGCAGAAACTAATGCTGCTGGTGCCAATGCGAGCATGCCTGCCAAAGCAGTGGCGAATACTAAACTCTTTTTCATTAGCGATTCCTCCAAAATTGTATGTTGCGATCAAATGCCGCTAGTTGCCTGGCGTTGCGGATAACGTCCAGGTCAATGTGGTGTAATACAAGCCAGCGCTTTTAACGGTGGCACCAGGTACATATAAGGAAACGGACTTGTCGACGTTGACATCAGCGGTGCCATTGTCGCTGCCATCCGCGTTATATTGCATCTCGGTGGCTTGTTCGCTGTGGCCAAAACGATCGACCCAGGTGCCGGCACCTTGTTGATCTGCCGCACTCATTACCGGTTGGGCGTTGCCGTTGCCATCAACGACGACTGGTGCTTGGACCGTTGGCATTTGCGTTGGGTCGGTACTGTTGCTGGCCGCTTCGGCATCAGCAAACGTGATCGTCGCGCCGTCTAAGGTCTTGCCGGTACCAGTGGTCACTGGGGTATAAGCGCCAGTAGTGGCATCAAAGGTGCTCAAGGTCAACGGTGAGTTTTGCTTCACACTCAACGTCCACCCGGCGTTAGTCCCACGGTTATCGGTGACTTGGGTATAGATCGGGCCGTATTGGGCGTTAGCCATGTCATAACCGGAAGGATCGGTGGCATTAGCCGCATAATACTTCTGGGCGCGGGCGAAATAGGTTTGGTCCGCGCTGGTGATCCTGTTAGTCCCAAAGTCCAAGCTGGACGCGAAGTCTAAAGACAATGGGCCATCAGTCCCTTGATCTGGGCCGATCGGTTGGTTAGGGTCTTTACCATTAGGATCAGTTGGGCCCACCGGCTTGCCTGGATCTGGATTAGAAGGATCGGTTGGCGGGGTCTTGTCTGTCCCTGGGACATATTGGACCTTACCGGTTGTATCCAGTGTCGAATCAGCAGCATGGACCCCTGCCAATGGCACTGCGCTAGCACTTAAAGCGGCAACGGCTAGCAGCGTTGCAAGTTTTGCTTTTTTCATTTGTCAAACTCCTTCTTACGACTACCCCATTGACGCCGTTGGCTCATCAACAAGCCTATGATCATCCCCCAACCCAGGAGGGCAAGTCCCGCGGCTGTTGTGTGATCATCGCCGGTTTGCGGCAGGCTGGCGCCTGCGCCAGTCGGCAATGCTGGCCTGGTGGTGCCTAACGGTGTTGGTACAGATTCTTGATATTGTGCATCTGGCGTGGTCTGACCTGACGTCGTGGGAGTCGAGTGCCAAGTCCCGACGAACGCCGTTGATGCAGTGGTCTGATAGGTATCTGCGGCAACGGGGGTGATGCCGCGGCTGCCTATCAGCAAGGCGGTGCCAAGCAGCAAGCTTAGCGCCAATCTCAGGACACCTTTCATCAGATCCCCTCTCTCAAGTTGTTGGCTAAGTGAACGCCTCATCCCTCCAACAGTCACGCCGCTGGGACACATTAGCCCAAGGGTGACTGATTATTGAGCCCGCCACATCCCCACGTGTATTTAAGCTCACATTTCATTTTAGAGACCTCTTGAAGCACGTGCAGGCGGAAAATTTACCGCAGCGCCTAAATCCACCGCCGATAAGTGCCGTATCCCTTGTCCCCCAAGGGATGCCGCGTGGCGATGGCCCGCGGTTTGCCCCATTAATTTACAGCTATATATTTATAATAAGCCCAGAATACGAAAATAAATACTGTGTTTTTGTTAGTATATGCTCCCGATCCGCTTATGACCACGAAAGCTAATAAATTATTCATTAAACAGCTGATAATAATTGATTCCTACAAATAATGATAACGTTTTATTACGATAAGTAAGCGATGGAAACCGCCGCCTAATGGGGATAACTCGCTCGATTGGTACCTAAGCCTGCCAGCTGGTCTAGCCCTCGCATTCGTTTCTTATACACATATTTCCTAAAAAATTTATTTTGCCCCAGGCATGCAAAAAGCGGGTAGCCATGATGGCCTGCCCGCTTTTTATGTGCCGCTTGTTTAATGAGGCAAATGGATCATTTCCAGTACCGCCGCGGCGCAATCAGCGCCTTTGTTGCCGCCTTTGCCGCCAGCGCGGTTGATGGCTTGCTCTAAGGTATCGGTGGTCAAGACGCCAAACATCACCGGCACCGGTCCCTCCAGGCTGACTTGCGCCAAGCCGCGGGCGGTTTCGCTGCAAACATAATCATAATGCGACGTTTCCCCGCGGATCACGGCGCCTAAGGCGATAATGCCATCGACATTGGCGCTAGCCCCCATTTGCTTGGCTGCCCGCGGCAGTTCAAACGCGCCTGGCACCCACCAAGTGGTGATGTCAGCGGCACTCACCCCGCTGCGCTGCAAGGCCGCTTGTGCGCCGGCTAAAAGCTTTTGGGTGATCAAGTCGTTGAATTGCGCCACCACGATGCCGATATGCAAGTTGCGTCCATCGGTATTGCCGAGATAATCTGCCATGTTAGTCCACCTCCGTGAGTAAGTGATGCAGCTTGTGCTTTTTGGTGAGCAAATATTGCCGGTCTTCTGGCTGCGCCGGCAGCTCCAATGGCAAGCGGCTGCGCACCGTGATCCCTAACGCTTCTAATTGCGCGATCTTGTCCGGGTTATTGGTCAGCAAGTCCACCGTATCCACTTGCTTTTGGCCTAAGATCGCCGCGACTAAACCGTATTGGCGCTGATCCGGGGCAAAGCCTAAGTGCACATTGGCTTCAACCGTGTCTAAGCCTTGTTCTTGCAAGTGATACGCCCGCAGTTTATTAGCCAAGCCGATGCCGCGGCCTTCTTGGCGCAGATACAACACCGCGCCTTGTCCGGCTTGGGCGATCAATTGCATGGCTTTATCCAGCTGCGCGCCGCAATCACAGCGCTTGGACCCAAAGACATCCCCAGTCAGACATTCGGAATGGATGCGCAATAACAACGGGGTGTGCGCCTTGATCTCGCCATAGCTGAGCAGCAGCGTCGGTTCGGCTGAACCAGGCGTGGCAAAAGCTTCCAGCGTGAATGCCCCATATGCCGTGGGCAGCGCCACTTTGGTGATTGCTTGCACCACTGTGGGATCGTGCATATAGCGATAGGCCTTGATGTCTTGGATCGATAACAGCGGCATTTGCATTCCTTCGGCAAAAGCCTTGAGCTGCTTGCGCCGGGCCATGGTCCCGTCTTTTTTCAAGATCTCACAGATATAAGCTACCGGCGCCGCCCCAGCCAACTGAGCCAGATCCACCGCCGCTTCGGTGTGTCCGGCGCGCGCCAAGGTGCCTTGCGCATCTGCGATCAGCGGAAAGACATGCCCTGGATGGTAAAAGTCACCTGGCTGGGCCTTGGGGTCTGCGAGTTGGCGGATCGTATCGGCGCGATCGACGGCCGAGATCCCAGTGGTGGTAGTTTTGGCATCACAGCTGACGGTAAAAGCCGTCCCATAAGCATCGGTGGCATCGGCGACCATTGGGTGCAAGCCCAAGCGCTTGGCCACGCTTGGCGCCATCGGCACGCACAACAGCCCGCGGGCTTTGGACACCATGGTATTGACACTTTGTTGCGAAGCATATTGCGCCAAGCCGATCATATCGCCTTCTGCTTCCCGCCGGTCATCATCGGTCACGATCACCAAGCCGCCTTGTTGCAAGACGGCTAAGGCGTGGGCGACGCGCTGGTTTAAATTAGTCTGCATAACCTGCCTCCTTTTGGGCCACTAAGTATTTGCCCAAAATATCCGTTTCCAAATTCACGCGCTGACCCACTGCCAGCTCCCCAAGCACCGTTTCTTGCAAGGTATGCGGGATCAAGCTGACACCAAAAGTGTGGGCCGCCACAGTGGTCACCGTCAAACTCACCCCGTTGATCGCGATACTGCCTTTGGCGACGATATATGGCCGCAAATCAGCCGGAAAGCTGAAGCGCAGCACCACCGCATTTTGTTCATCTTCACGGCTGGCCAGCTGCCCGGTGGCATCAACATGCCCTAAGACAAAATGCCCATCTAAGCGGCCATTTGCCGCGAGGGCCAACTCCAGATCCACCTGCTGGCCCACAGTCAAATCCACCAAATTCGTGCGCCGCAGCGTTTCTGGCATCACGTCCACGCTAAACCCGGCTGCCGTTATTGCCGTGATCGTCAAACAGATCCCATCAACAGCCACACTATCGCCGATGCGGCTGTGTTTGGCTGCCGTCAGTGGCGTTTGGATCGTCAACACCGCCGTATCGCCTGCAACCGTTTTGCTGGCCAAGCGGCCGATTCCTTGAATGATCCCAGTAAACATTACTCATCCCTCCGATACGTCAACAAGACGTCATCTGCTAACCGTTCCACCGCCGCCAATTGCCAAGCAACCGCCGCTGCCGCTGGGCCTTTTGCCACTGGCAGCGCGTCGCCGCCTAAGGTGATCGGCGCCACATCGACTAGCAGCTGCTCAACGAGACCAGCGACTAAAAATTCCGCTTGGATGCGGCTGCCGCCTTCGACTTGCAGTGACTGCAGGCCATGTTTGGCCATCAAGGCACACACAGCTTGCGGCGTCCATTCAGCAGCCGCAAACACCTGCACATGCGCCGGCCAAGCGCGCGTGGAAGCGGCATTGCTCAACAGCCACACCGAGGCGCTGGCATCTTGCCACAGCCGCAGCTCTGCCGGCAAGGCATCAGCATCCCGCACCAAGGCGATGCGCACAGGCGGATGCGCCAAGGCTTGCGTGCGCACCGTCAAGCTGGGATCGTCGATCACCAGCGTGTGCTCGCCGACTAAAATGGCCTGTTGTTCAGCGCGGCGCGCTTGGCTGGCTAAAAACGCTGCGTGCCCGCTTAACCGGGTGCGTTTTGGCGCGTTGGCATTGAGCTTGCCGTCGATGCTGGCCGCATATTTTAACGTCACATACGGGCGCTGATGCCGATAAAAGAAGTTATACGCACGGTTGATCCCGCCGGTGTCGTCTAACAGGGTCACGGCGATCCCGGCTTTTTCCAAAATGGCGATGCCTTTGCCTGCCACTAGCGGATTAGGGTCGTGCTGGCCGATCACGACTCTGGCCAAGCCGGCTTGCACCAGGCGATCGGCACATGGCGGCGTTTTGCCATAATGGCTGCAAGGCTCCAGGGTCACATACATGGTGGCGCCGACGGCTTGCTGGTCATTGGCTAATTGAGCTAACGTATCGACTTCTGCATGGGCTTGACCGAAGCGGTGGTGATAGCCTTGGGCGATCACTTGGCCGGCTTGGACTAAGACGGCGCCGACTTGGGGATTGGTCCAAGTCTGATTCGCCCCCAAGCGCGCTTGTTGCCAGGCGAGTTGCATGAATTCTAGATCTGTGATCATATTCACCTCCACAAAAAATGGCCTCGCAATGATTTGCGAGGCCATGATTGAAAGCTAAATAAGATCTCATCCGAGGCGCACGAAATAAGCGCCACTAATGGAATGAAAACTTGTTTTCTTCTCCCATCCAGACTTTCACTGTCGGTCCCAGACTCTCACTGGGTCCACCGCTATCGCGGGTCACGGACTTCTGCTTGCGCAGTCACCGTCGGTCGGGAATTACACCCTGCCCCGAAGAAATCTATTCAGTTAACGCTTTCAGAGTACACTATCTGCTCGGTGCTTGCAAGTATGTCTCAACGATCGTGGCAAAATACGTCGCCATTGGCGCGATCAGCGCATCATCAAAATCATACCGCGACGTGTGCACATAATGCCGTTTGGCGCCGCCGCTCATCAGCGCGAAACATCCAGGCACCCGGTCCAGCATAAACGAAAAATCTTCGCTGGCCATTACCGGCTCAAAATCCGTACAAGTCTTGTCCGGGCCGAACAATTGCGTCGCCACCGCCTGCGCCAAAGCCGTCGGCGCTGGCGCATTGACAACCGGCAATGAGATCTGAAAGTTTTCACACTCAATGTTCGCCCCATAAGCGGCGCCGATGCCGGCGGCTAATGCTTGGATCCGCGCCAGCACCGCTTCGCGCACCTGCTTGTCTAAGGTGCGGATGCTTAAATACAAAGTGGCGGTATCCGGGATCACATTGTAGGTCTCTGCTTGCCCGGCAATGAAACTGCCGATCGTCACCACTGCGGCATTTAGCGGGGCGACATTGCGCGCCACGATGGTTTGCAAGGAATTGACTAACGCCGCGCCGACCACGATCGGATCGACCGTGCGCTCAGGCGCTGACGCATGGCCGCCGCGGCCTTGGATCGTCAAGCGCACGCGATCAGATGACGCCATCACCGGCCCTGGTTGCAAGTGGATCGTGCCATCTGGCAAATGCGGCCAGTTATGATAACCAAACACCATGTCACACGGGAAGCGGTCAAACAAGCCATCAGCGATCATTTTTGACGCCCCATGCACCCCTTCTTCCCCAGGCTGAAAGATCACATTCACCGTGCCGTCAAAGAGCTTTGTAGCCGCTAAATACCGCGCCGTCATCAACATCGTGGCGATATGCCCGTCATGCCCGCACGCATGCATCAGCCCTGGGGTTTGACTGGCATATGGCAGGCCGGTTTTTTCGGTGAGCGGCAAGCAATCCATGTCGGCGCGCAGCCCCAGCGTTTTGCGGCTATCCCCTGCGCACAACTGGCCCACCACCCCGGTACCGCCGATGCCTGTCGTCACCGTATAGCCCCAAGCTTGCAGTTTGGCGGCCACCAGTTGAGCGGTGCGGGTTTCATGCAAGCCGATTTCAGGATGTTGGTGCAATTCATGGCGCAAGGCGACCAGCTCCGGCTGCCAAGTGTGGATCTGCGCGGGAATATGTTCTGCGATACTCATAGGTGACCTCCAATAATTTAGGCCCTATTGTACCGCAAAATCCCCTTGGCAGTTCACACCAAGGGGATTTTGTGCTTAATTCAAATGATCGATCAGCTGTTGCAGCATCGTGGCGGCTTCATCTGGCAACGCGTTGTACCCGTCATTAGCGGTTTGTTGTGTCTGGACGAACTGCAAGCGGTCTTGCATCCGCAAGCGCAGGCGCGCCACATAATCCGGATCGTGAAAATCGATGGCATAGTCTGGCAGCGCCAGATATTCCAAGTTGGCAAGCGGGCCAAATGGCGTAAATGCCGCGGCATTTTCCACGATCTTGCCGATCGCGTCAAGGGTCACACTGGGGGTGACTTTCGTGCCGTTGAAATAGCCGGTATTCAAGACATAGCAGCTGATCTTGCCGCTGGCAAACAACTCGCGAAAATCAGCATAATCTTCCCCCAGCGGATAGCAGCGGAACGGATTGGCAAACGGTTCGATCACCAGCGCATTCATATCGACTTTGCCCACCAGATTCTCAGCCGTCGACCGCTTCGTCGCCAACGTCACCCCAAACACCGCAGCTAACGTCGGATCCGTGATCTTCAGCACCGGCGGCAGCGTATCATCTTTCATGATCCAAAAAACGGCATTCAGCGGCTCGTTTAGATGATCCACGCGATTCGGCGTCAAATACCGCGACTTGATCGCCCGGCCGTTATTGTTGCGCACTTCTTGGGTAACGAGCACTTTTTGCCCGTGCTCATCTAAGGTGATGCCGACGTTTTGGGCGGTGAGAAAATATTTCAAGTCAGGATCGCTCGGCGCATAATCCGCCGTCTTGTCAAAATACGCCGGCTCCAGTGCGGTGGTGGTCCCGGATCGTTTGTTGATCACAAACGCATCATCATGCAAGACATCCACTTGGTACTTGCCGGCGTGTTTGGCCAAGGTGATCGTCGACTTGCCAGAACCTGACAAGCCAAACGCCGCCATGGTGAACTTGCGCGTGCCTAAGTCATAACGCTTCATCCCGCCATGACAAGCCGTGAACCCATGGCGATGGGCCGTGGCCCAGGCTAAGGTTAAGGTGGCTTTTTTCAGCTCCCCAAAATAGCGCAAGCCCAAGATCGCCGCCACATTGTGTTCCGGGTCAAACAAGGCCAAACCATTAGGAAAATCGGGATGCGCCCAGTCAGGATCGGCGTAAACATAAATATCGCTTTCTGGCAACGGCTGGCTTTGCTCATACCACTGCAGCGCACTGGCAGTGGCGATCTGGAAGTTCAACAAGTAAGTATAGAAATTCGCGGCGTAATCTTGGTTGAGCATCAAGTGCGCCTGCACGGAAAACTCGCGATCCAAGCCCACGACCACATCCCCGGTATAAAACTGGCGGCGGGTGCCAATGAACATGGCTTCGCGCAGCAGATC
Source organism: Lacticaseibacillus baoqingensis (assembly GCF_003946165.1). Taxonomy (GTDB): domain Bacteria; phylum Bacillota; class Bacilli; order Lactobacillales; family Lactobacillaceae; genus Lacticaseibacillus; species Lacticaseibacillus baoqingensis. The sequence goes on from NZ_RHOI01000035.1 coordinate 22,825, forward strand.
CCCATAATCCTTGGCGTCAATGCCTGGCTGGCCAATGATCCGCCGGGCCGCAGCCGTCCGGCCTACCACCTTGCCGTCGTTGGCCACCAAGACTTTGGCGTCAGCCGGCAAGCCCAACTCCGCCGTATGCGCCACCGGCATATCGGTGGTGACTACGCCAGGCGCTTGTTGGGCCAAGTGATAAGCCGTCGTCAAATCCCCAATGTGTTCCACATTATTCCCATAAAAAGCCGATTCCACCATCACCTTGAAATTCGAAAATAGTCGGTTGCTGGGGCCAATTGCAGTGCGGGCAAACTCTCGTGTTGTGGCCATCTGTATCCTCCTGGACCTAAGGACAAGCATACTGGCTTGTCACCTTAAGTCATTTTTCAGTTGTTGCAAACGGTGAATGGCACCCCAAAAATACTGTACGGTCTTCCTCCGGTTACATATTCAGTGTAGCTAATAGATGTATGCGCTGTCAAACTGAACACACGGAAAATACAATAATAAAAACAATAAAAAAGCACCTTTGCCGCGGCTCAATCCGAGTCGCTGCAAAGATGCTAGTAGTGCCATTACTTGTTGATCAAGGCCAAGACCCGATCGATGTTAGCCATGACTTTGTCGCGGCCCATCAATTCCATGGTTTCCGCTAATTGCGGGCCATGCATATGGAACGTTGCCGCGATCCGCACCGGCATAAAGAGCTTGCGGCCCTTGACGCCAGTCGCCAAGCGGATCTGATAGACCTCTTGGTTGATGAAGTAAGCGGTGAACAGCTCCAAATTGGTCAAGCGCTCCTTGAGCAGCTTGATCACTGGCAAGGCATTATCATCCGCCAATTCCTTCATTTCGTCTTCGGTCAGCGCGGTGCGCTCATCAAAGAAAATGCTGGATAAGTCCACGACTTGTTGCGTGTAGCTCATTTGCGGGATATACAAGCTGATCATTTGGCGCGCCCATTCGATCGTTTGCGCGTCGGGATCTTTGGCAAAGCGCCCCGCTTCGATCAAGTTCTCCAAAGCCAACGCCGTCAATTCAGACGGTTGGGTCTCTTTGATGTACTTGTTGTTGACCCATTCCAGCTTCTTTTGGTCAAAACGCGCCGGCGACTTGCTTAAGCGGTGTTCATCAAAGAGCTTGATGAATTCCTTTTTGGTGAAGATCTCGTCTTCGCCTTTAGGCGACCAGCCCAGCAAGGTGATGAAGTTGAACATCGCATTCGGCAAGTAGCCGAGTTCGCGATATTGTTCGATGAACTGCAAGACATTTTCATCACGCTTGGACAGCTTCTTGCCAGTCGCGCCATTGATGATCAGCGTCATGTGGCCAAATACTGGCTTCTCCCAGCCTAAGGCGTCATAAATCGCCATTTGCTTTGGGGTGTTGGCAATGTGGTCATCCCCGCGCAAGACATGCGTGATCTGCATCAAATGGTCATCAACGACCACCGCGAAGTTATAAGTCGGCATGCCATCGCGCTTCAAGATGACAAAATCGCCGCCGATCGTGTTGCCGTCGATGGAAATGTCGCCTTTGACGATATCGTTCCACTCGTAAGCTTGATCTTGCGGGATGTGGAAACGGATGACCGGCGTCAAGCCTTTGGCCTTTGCTTCAGCGATCTTGGCTTGCTTTTGGGCTTCGGTCAAGCCTTCATATTCGTAAACGTAATGCGGCATCTCGTGGTTAGCTTGTTGGGCTTCACGATCCGCTTGCAGTTCTTCTTCAGTCTTGTAAGACTCATAAGCCTTACCTTCTTCAAGAAGCTGGTTGATGTACTTCATGTAGATGTCTTTGCGTTCAGATTGCCGGTACGGTCCAAAATCGCCGCCTTTGTCTGGACCTTCATCCCAGTCGATACCTAGCCAGTGCAGGTTTTCGATCTGACTCTTTTCGCCGTCTGCAATGTTGCGCTTAGTGTCTGTGTCTTCGATCCGCAGCACCATCGTCCCATTGTTGTGTCGTGCAAAAAGGTAATTAAACAGTGCCGTCCGAGCATTCCCAATGTGTAAATGACCGGTAGGACTTGGTGCATAGCGCACCCGAATTGGTCGATCTGCCAATGCATTACGCCTCCATTTTAGTATAAACAATGCGTTACCAGTGTACCACACAGCGGCGGTGAGCGCACTGAAGACTCAAGGCAGCGGCGCGCGGCCTCGTTACTGGGCAAAGCACACCGTTTGCACTTTGGTGGTAGGGATGCCGTCAACGCTGGTCAAATCGACTTGCATTTGGCGGCTGACCGCCTCTTGGGCGCTAGGCACATGGATCTGCACGGTGGTGTGCGGCACAAAAGCCGCTGGCAGCTGCGGCGGCGGCTGCAGTACATAAGCCGCCACCTTGATCTTATCCGAAGCCGTCGGGTATGGGCTTTCGTTGATCGTTACCCCTGAAGCAAAATACGCTTGCAGCTGCTGTGGGGTGGTGATTTTTGCCATGTCTGACCCGTAAAAGAACACCGCTTGACCCGCGATGCGCAAGACGATCCCAGTTAAGGTCACGCCGATGGTCGAAACCGCTGGGGCATTGGGGCGGCTGCTTGGTTCGGCGGCTTTTTGCGGAGCCGAACACGCCGCTAACCCCACAGCGGCCAACCCGATCACCCCAATGCGCCAGTGGTGGCTGTCCATCATCGTCCTCCTCTTTGTCAATTGAAAACGCTACCGAATTCAGTATAGCAAATACGGCTGTCGCCTACTAGGGTGCGGCTTGTCGACGCGGCTTTTTAGCCAGCAGCCAGTTGCATAGCGGGACCAAGTATAAGAATAACGCGTATGGCCAGTAGCCGGCGAAGCTGACGCCTAACACCGTAGTCGGCACGAACACCGCAATGTTCCAAGGGATCAACGGGGCCAACACGATGGCGGTATTTTCAATGTCGCTTGCCAGCGCTTGGCGCTCTTGGCCGTATTGCGGACGCATCAGCGTGTTTGTCAAGATCACCGCCACGCTTTGGTTGCAGCCAAACCCGGCAGTCACCAGCGCCACCACCCCAGTCAGCCAAAAGCGGCGTTGAGGCGTGAGCTTTTGGCGCTGCATGCGTTGTTCCAAACCTTGGATGGTACTAGTCGCATTTAACACGCCGGCTAAGGCGCAAGAAACCAGCACCACACTGATCGCCGTGAGCATCGATGAGATGCCGCCGCCGGCTACCGGGTGGGCGCCTGCGGGATGAAACCCTGCCAGCATCGCCCACAACAGCGTCGACCAAGGCGTATGCTGGCCAAAATGGCCTAACAGCATCGTGACCACTAAACTCATCAGGATCGATTCGCTGATCGGCCGCCGCAAGATTGCCAAGCCGATCACGATTGCTGCCGGCAGCAGCTGCCACCAGGCCAAGACAAAATCATGCGCTAGCGCCGTCAACAAGTTGGCTTGCAAATGCGCTAAAGGCGACCGCCAAGACAAGCCGGCATAGCCGATCACAGCCAACCCCAACGGCAGCCAACCGGTCTTGAGCATTTGCCGGACGTTTTGTGATAAGTGCGTGCCCGTCACTGCCGCCACTAAACTCGCCGAGCTGGATAAGGGGCTGCAGCGATCGCCAACGTAGATCCCGGCAATGATTGCCCCAGCCACCACCTCCAAGTCGATGCGCCCGCTGCGCGCCACGATCATCAACGGCACGCCGACGACAGACAAGGTGCCAAAAGACGTGCCGATAATGGTCGATACTACCGCACAGATCACAAAGGTCATCACCACAAAAGTTGACGGCGTAACCAGCCGAAACGTCAGCGCCACGATCGTTGCGATCGTCCCAGACGCCATCCACGCTCCGATCAATGCCCCGATCAAAGTCAACGTCCGCACCACGACCCAGGCGGTGCGCAAACCTTGCCAGCTCACCGCCAATACTTGCCGCCAGCCGATCGCTTGCTGCGCGCCGCAGGCAAACACCACCCAGCCGACTGCCAAACCCCAAGCCAGCGGCCAGCCTTGGAGCACACACGCTAATAATAAGATAAACACCACGACGATTTGCGCGACCATTTTTTCCACCAGCTCTACCACGAATTGCTTTTATTCTACGCTTTCTAGTTGCTTCAGCAACGAAAAATAGCCTTTGACCACACACTGTCAAAGGCTAATCGGCTTAGGGGAAAGCCATTCTCACTTGCGCGCAACACCACTTTTCCACGGCCGCATTGCGCTTGTTTTTAGTTTACGATAGCTTGGCAATCCTGTCACGAAAGATGCCTGCGCCACCAAAAAGCGGCTTTTGCACCGGCCGCTTGGTCGGTGCAAAAGCCGCTTGCGGCGTGTATTTAAGCGATGCCTTTGGCTTTGCGTTCGCGGTGGGCTAACAGCGGCATGATCCCGCCAACCCCAAACAAAACGGCGACCGAGATGATGTTTAAGAACAATTCGTGCCACCACAAGCCGGACCAAACGGCCCCTTCTTGCGGCAAGACCCCAAGGCTGGCGCAGATAAACGCAAACGCGAAGCCCCAAACGCCAACGGCCAAGGCCAACCGGCGATTTTTGATGAAGACAAACGGCGAGTCATATTCTTCTTGATGCAAGCGCAAGGCGATGAAGCCTAAGAACAGCCAGCAAGATTTATATGGCGTCACGATCCCGTTAAGGTTCAACAGCCAGTTAAAAATCGAGTTGATGCTTGGCAAAGTCCCAGACATCAATAATAGGAACAAGCACAACCCGGCGGTCAGCGTGTAAGAATGGATCGGTCGGCCAGAACGGTCCATTTTCCGCATCCAACTTGGCATGTAGCGATCCGACTGATCGGCAGATAACACGCGGCTGGAAGCATCCAACAAGACGGCCAGCTGCGACAGCATATAGATCAAGGACACAAACGAGTAGATATGTAACATCAACTTGCCCAAGCCCAAGCTTTCGCCTAACCGCTCGAAGGCATAAAAGGCCCCGTTCATCTTCAAGTCATCTGGCAGATGATGGGCATTGAAGAACACCCCTAACGCGATGGAACCAAAAATCGTCAAAAAGGCGGTCAACACGATCAGCAAGTACATCGCCTTAGGAAATTCAGATTTAGGATCACGCAAGCGCGTCACATAAGCGGCGCCAAGTTCCGCCCCAGACACCGCAAAGACCAACAGCCCGGTCGTGGCGAAGTAATGCGTATCAAAATGCGGGATAAATGCCTTCAGGCCAAATGGCTGCGTGGCAATGTGGATCCCTTGCCGCAAGCCGACCACTGTCATGATCACAAACAATACCGTCATGATGAACATCGCCGCCCCGGCGATCATCCCCATGATCTCCAGCGAGCGTTGGACGAAGTTTTGGAACAGTAAAAACGCCCCGATGACCACGAAGGTGAACACCCCAAACAGCACATTATTCATATACTTGTCTAAGGTATTGTCCCCTAAGATCGTCCAAGACAAGGACACGATGACCGAATTGGCCACATCGACGGTGTAAGGCATCAAACTGGCCCAAAACATCCAGCCGGTCCAATAGCCGGCCCCATCGCCGATCGCCCGGCGCGACCAGCTGGCTAACCCGCCGCCGGCTTCATTGAACGTGGAGCCCATTTGCGCGGAGATCATCCCGTAAGGCAAGACATAAGCGATCGCCATAAACAGCCATGAAAATACCACCGATAACCCTTGGTTTTGGAACGGGTAGATCACGTCTTCAAAGCCGACGATCGTGGTAAAGGTCAAAAACGTCAATACCGGCCACTTCATCGATTTTGTGGACGGCGTCAGATCTGGATCCATTTGCATCGTTAATCATTCCTCCAAAAAAGTGTGCCGCGATCCACGTCCCTTGACGCCGTCTTGCACACACAAAAAAATAAATGCCAATTGTTTATCTTACGCTTTCTGAAAACACATGCCAACAAAAACTTGACACCCGTCGCCAACATAGCTACACCAACCCTGTCATGACGGGGTTAGCCGCCTGGTTTTTTTATGTTTTATTGCCGCCACACAAAAAGGCGATGAACTGAACCCCAAAAGTTGGAGTAATTTTTAAGCCACAAACTGGCTGGAATGTTTCCGGAATTCTACCGGAGTCATTCCGGCCAGTTTTGTTTTTATCTGTTTGTGATTGTAGTAGTTGACGAAGGCAATCGTAGCTGTCCTCAGCTCCTCGAAATTAGCATAGGCGTGATTATGA
>NZ_RHOI01000036.1 GCF_003946165.1 Lacticaseibacillus baoqingensis
GCCAACGTGGTTTCTCAGCCAAGCGGATGTCGTACCATCGATCACGATAGCCATGCGGTTTATCCAACCGCAACTTATCATTAACGATGGTCGCCCGATCGGTCTTAAAACCGCAGCGGCTGCGCTTCTTTGACTTAAACCGTGGCTTGCGATGGTCAGGCATTTTCGGGTTAAAGAAATTTGCCCAAGCCTGGGCTAAATCATGCACTGCCAATTGCAAGATCCGTGCTGAACGACTGTATTGCCAGTCTGCTTTGTTGTTAACTAACTCATTGCGGACTTGACGTTCATTTGGCCGTGCTGTCGTATTTGCCAATACCACCGATGCGTCATACATCTCGTTCCACGTGGCAAGCGCCTGATTGTAACAATAGCGGCGATAATCGCATGATTGAGCCAATACGCGGCGCATTGTCGCGTTCGGGTAGCACCGGATCTTGTGCGTTCTCAACATGTTTTCACCTCCAACTTGCTTATGGATATCATAGCAAATTAAGATAAGGAGGCCCTGTCGAGACATGATGAAAACCGTCATCATCTGTCCATGCATCAGTCAGCGATTTTTCACGAGTTTATCATTTCGCAGCACTTGGTCATTCTGCCTTCCACTTGATTACCGCAGAACGACTAATTACTACAAATTAACACACTATTCTACGTTATTGATTACTGTTAATAATCTCCTATTCAATGATCCCGCGTTCAATAATATCGGCATTTAAGAACCAATAACGATGATAGTCCCCGACCAACGCGGTAAATGGTACCGGCTCGATGCCATGTTCGGCCATGTATTGAAGCAAGAAATTGCGAATGATCCAATTATCATCAATGTGCCGCGGATGCATGTCGATCGATTGGGCGATCACCGCTGGCGTGGTGCCTAAGGCCGTGGCAATCTGTTCGAGAGTGAGCCCGCTGCGCTGGATATTGGTGTGAAATTCGTTGCGAGTGGCATTTGTTTGTGCTGGTGTTAGCGACATAATGACCTCCGTGTGGTAAACTAAACTTGTAAATACAAGTAGGATCATAATCTTAGTTCGTCACCTTGTCAAACATAATACTTGTAAAATTATCTTAATTACCGGAGGCGCCCCATGGATCTAGGGTCAGAAAATGAATTAGTCGAACACATCTTTCATATCACCCGCTCCGAACAACATTTTGTCCAACAGCAACTAAAAAAAGTCGGCCTCAATGTCTTGCAAGCCCAGGCCTTAAACTATATCGCCCAACACCCTGCCGCGATCCAAAAAGCGGTTTCGCAATACTTAGGCAAGCAAGAAGCCACCACCACGAACCTCTTAAAGGCCTTGGAAGCCCGCCAGTTGATCTTGCGGCGCAAAACCGTCGCCAACGAGCGCCAAAAGCAGCTTTACTTGACCCCGGAAGGCCAAGAATCGGTCCAAACCGTCCGCGCAGTCTTCATCGACTTAGAGCAGCGGGTCAGTGCGCCTTTATCTGCCGCAGAAAAAACCCAGCTCATCACCTTACTAAAGCGTATCAGCGTGCAAGCAGACTTTAGCATCTAAAAACCCCCACGAGCACCCAACCATCCAGGCAGGTGATCATGGGGCATTTTAGCGGTTGCTTCACTACTTTGATGCAATTAATATCACGCCGGTGTTGCGCAGCCGCTGCCTTTTTCACCTTGACCGTGGTCCAAGATCAGCCCCACCAGTCAGTCATAAAGCCGCCCGACCATCGCCGGTTCAGCAAACAACGCAGAGATCCCGCCAGTGTGCCAAAACACCACATTGCTGCCAGGGGCGATCTTGCCAGTGCGGATATAATCAAGCATCCCGGCAAACCCCTTGCCTGTATACACCGGATCCAACAAGATCCCTTCTGTTTCTGCTAGCAAGCGGATCGCCGCGCTGGCACTGGCAGTCGGCTGCTCATAGCCTTGTCCAAAGTAATTTTGGTCAAAATGAAAATCGGCGGCCGTCACGGTTTCGCGGCTGCCTAACAATTGCAAAGCAGCCGTCGCCAATTCGGCAGTTTGCGCATAATGCGCCAAAGGCTTGGGACTAACATTGATCGATAACACTTGCGGTTGCGGCGCTTGGCCGTACAACTTCACCCCAGCGACCAGCCCGGCAGCAGTGCCGCCAGTGCCGGTACCATGGACGATGTAGTCTGGCGATTGTTCAAGCTGACCTAAAAGCTCTTGTACGCCGATTGCAAACCCGACCGAACCGATCGGCGTGGCGCCGCCTACTGGGATGATGTAGACCTTGTGTCCGGCGGCTTCAAGCGCCGCTTTTTGCTTTAAGGCTAATGCCATCGCATATTCATCCGCTTGTGCTTCCGTGCGGTCAGCCATGGACACATAGGTGATCTTGGCGCCTAAGATCTTGTCGATCAAAATATTGCCGCGATCACTGGTTTGATCTGGCGGCGTGATCGTTTCTAAATACAACCATGGCGTCAATCCCAGCTTACGGGCGGCCACAGCCGTTTCCATCGCGTGATTGGACTGGGTCGCGCCGAAGGTGATCACCGTATCTGCCCCTTGTGCCAACGCATCCCCCAGCAAAAACTCGAGCTTGCGGATCTTATTGCCGCCAAATAAATTTGGCCCAGTCAGATCATCACGCTTGAGCCACAAATTCACCCCTAATTGTTTTGAAAGCCGCTTAAGCTGATGTACTGGCGTAGGAAAAAAGCCTAAGTGTTCCCGTCGTAATCCATTGTATGCTGCCATATTCTGCCCCCTGCATTGCGTTTGGTCATCTTGCTTCACAATATGGCAGTTAAAGATAGCGCTGTCAATTCATTGCACGAAAAAAGACCAGTCGTCGTGACTTGTCTTTTGTTGTTGCCCATTATTAAACCAGTGCCCGTTTGACACCGCGCTTGTCGAAGTCGCGTTGATAATTGCACATTGCGGTATAGATCTTCGCTGCTTCTTCATTATTGCCGCGCAATTCGAACAAGCCGATCACCGGCGAATTAAAGCGGCGCGCGTAATGCTTGGCCGTTAAACCAAATTGAGCGTTGAAGTTGCGGTTGCCGCTGCCGATGATGCCCAGCAAGTTATCGGTATTGCCGGCTTGCAGCTCATCGCGAAAGTCTAAAGTCATGACTTCCTTATAGCCGTTGTTGATCCCATCCCCGCCATCAAGGTAAGTCGGTACCATCGCAAAAAATGGTTTGTCCATGATGCTGGTATCGACAGTTTCACTATATTCTACGGCATGCAACTGCGGGTTGGCAGGATCTAAAGCGTGCTGCTTGTCCGCGTATGCCCCCAGGCGCTTCGCAAAAGCCCGTGTATTACCGGAAATCGAAACGTAAAAAAGATTCAGCATTACTTATCGCCTGCTTCCGGATCCGAGATCACGTCGATATTGTAATCATCATCATTCATCGCTTCAACTTGGCCCAGTAAGTAACCATTGCCGACTTGTGAGAAGAAATCATGGTTAGATGTCGTCGTGTTGATCCCGTTCATGATGATCGGGTTCACATCGCTAGCCGTGGTTGGGAACATGCTTTCTTTGCCTAAGTTCATCAAAGCCTTGTTGGCATTGTATTCAACGAAAGTCATCACTTGCTTGGTCCAGCCCACTTGGTCATAGCACAACGCCGCATACTTTTCTTCATTCGCGTAAAGCTTATATAACAAGTCATAAGCCCAATCATCTTGTTTTTGCTTTTCAGCATCAGACAGCTGATTGTAGGCGATTTGATACTTATAGCCGATATAGGTGCCATGCACCGATTCGTCCCGCAAGATCAACTTGATGATCTCAGCTACATTGTTCAGCTTATTGTTGCCCAGATAATAAAGCGGTGTGTAGAACCCAGAATAAAACAGGCAGGTTTCCAGGAACACGTTAGCAACTTTTTTGTGCAACGGATCCGGATCATTGCGGTAAAGATCAACGATCCACTTGGCTTTATTTTGTAAAAACTCTTCAGAATCGGACCATTGGAAGATCTCATCGATTTCGGCTTGGGTGTTCAACGTCGAGAAAATGGTGGAATATGACTTGGCGTGAACAGATTCCATGAATTGGATGTTGTTCAAAACCGCTTTTTCATGCGGTGTAATGGCACCAGTTGTCAAAGCCCGCATCCCATCTTGGCTTTGCACAGTATCCAATAAGGTCAAACCGCCAAAAACGTGACCGACGACCCATTGGTGGGTGCTGTCGAGTTCCCGCCAGTCGTCCATGTCGTTGGAAACCGGGATCCGCGTATCCAACCAGAATTGTTCGGTAAGTTTTTCCCATGTCGCCTTGTCGACGGCGTCTGAGACGCGGTCCCAGTTAATCGCCTGATAATTTTCCATAATGTGATGTGCTTCCTTTCGTCGGGGGTGTTAAAATATCACTTGCGCGCCTAATCTTACCACAGGTTGCCAATCCCGCCTAATCGCAAGATGTTGCACGTGAGTTGACCATAGACACAATATACAGTATCATACACTTATTCTCAAACACTTACTAAAACACAGAGCGCAGCAAGCCGCACTTAGGCCTGTGGGTAAGGCGGCTTGGGTGCGGTGCAGTATGCACCGTGACCGAGACGACTTACCTGCAATGCCGTTGTGGTGCGCAACTCGACTATAAAACCCCGAGCAAAACCGCGTTTTTCGGTAACACTCGACAAAAGGAGTAACGTCATGGGCCTCAAGTCTATTGATCCAGAACAAGTCACCTACTTCAAACTCAATAATGAAATCAACATCCCCGTCAACGGCCAGATCCCGCTTAACAAGGATAAAGAAGCATTGGCTGCATTTTTCAAAGAAAATGTTGAGCCGAACACCAAAAAATTTGCCAGCCTCAAAGAACGGCTCGCTTTTTTGGTGGACAATAATTATTATGAAGCCGCATTTTTAAGCAAGTACACCCCAGAATTCTTACAAAAGCTGACCGACTACCTAGCCGCCCAAGACTTCCAGTTCCAGTCATTCATGGCCGCTTACAAGTTTTATGCCCAATACGCGTTGAAGACTGACGATAACGAAGAATACCTCGAATCCTTCCCAGATCGGGTCTTTGCTAACGCATTATTCTTCGCAGATGGCAATGAAGAATTAGCCCTGCGCTTAGCCGACGAAATGATCCATCAACGCTATCAGCCGGCTACCCCATCATTTCTCAATGCTGGGCGCGCGCGCCGCGGCGAATTAGTGTCTTGTTTCTTGTTGCAAGTGACTGATGACATGAACGCGATCGGCCGCGCGGTGAACTCTGCTTTAGAGCTTTCGCGGATCGGCGGCGGCGTGGGGATCACCTTGTCTAATTTGCGTGAAGGCGGCGCTCCGATCAAAGGGATCGAAGGCGCAGCCAGCGGCGTTTTGCCCGTCATGAAGCTGCTTGAAGATTCTTTTTCTTACTCCAACCAACTGGGCCAGCGGCAAGGGGCCGGCGTCGTTTACTTGAACGTCTTCCATCCTGATATTATCGCCTTTTTAGGCGCTAAAAAGGAAAATGCCGATGAAAAGTATCGGTTGAAGACCTTAAGCCTCGGCGTGATCGTTCCTGATAAGTATTATGACTTGGTGAAAAATGATGAGGACATGTACCTCTTTTCACCATATTCCGTTGAACGCGAATACGGCCAGCCATTTTCTTACATCGACATCACCAAGGAATACGACAACATGGTCGCTAACCCGAACATCACCAAGAAAAAGATCCGGGCGCGGGATCTGGAAACCGAGATCTCTAAGCTCCAACAAGAATCCGGCTATCCTTACATTTTAAATATTGATACCGCCAACAACGCCAGCCCGATCGCCGGCAAGATCATCATGTCCAACTTGTGCTCCGAGATCTTGCAAGTGCAAACCCCATCGACTTTGAACAACCGCCAAGAATATGACGTCATGGGCACAGATGTTTCTTGCAACCTCGGCTCGACCAACATCCCGAACTTGATGAAGAGTCAAGACTTCGAAAAGTCTGTCGATGCAATGGTGCGGGCATTGACCTATGTCACCGACCATTCTGAGATCGACGTGGTCCCATCTGTGCAACACGGCAACGATCTGGCCCACTCCATCGGTTTAGGGGCGATGGGCTTGCATACCTATTTTGCCAAGCATCACATGCACTATGGTTCGCCTGAATCGTTGGACTTCACCAACCAATACTTCTTGCTGCTTAACTACTACACCTTGAAGGCCTCCAACAAGATCGCACGCGAACGCAAGCAAGTCTTCCACAATTTCGAAGCTTCCAAGTACGCAGATGGCAGTTACTTTGACAAGTATCTTCAAGGCGATTGGGGCATCAAATACGATACGGTGAAGGCACAATTTGCCGGCATCCACATCCCGACCAAAGCCGACTGGGAACAGTTGAAAGCCGATGTGATGAAAGATGGGCTTTACCACCAAAACCGCATGGCCGTAGCCCCAAACGGCTCTATTTCCTACATTAACGACACCTCTTCTTCCTTACATCCGATCGTGAACCGGATCGAAGACCGTCAAGAAAAAACGATCGGGACGATCTACTACCCAGCTTCCGGTTTGGCTAACGACACCTTGCCATACTATCAAAGTGCCTATGACACCAACATGACCAAGGTCATCGACGTCTATGCCGCTGCGCAACAGCACGTCGATCAAGGGATGGCGATGACGCTCTTCATGCGTTCCACGATCCCGGCAGGACTTTATCCATGGAAAGAAGGCCGCACCGACAAGATGACCACGCGTGATCTCAACATCTTGCGCAACTATGCCCACGCTAAAGGCATCAAGTCGATCTACTATATCCGGACCTTCACCGACGACGAAGACGAAATCGGCGCCAATGCCTGCGAGAGCTGCTCAATCTAACCAGAGCGAAGCAAAGCGGTTATAGGAGTGTGGGTAAGGCAGCGTGATGCGTTATGGCGTCAGCCATAGCGTGGCGCGATGACTTATCCGCGACCCCGTTGCTTTGCGCAGCTCGACGCTAACCAGAGCGAAGCAAAGCGGTTTTAGGGGTGTGGGTAAGGCAGCGTGATGCGTTATGGCGTCAGCCATAGCGTGGCGCGATGACTTACCCGCGACCCCGTGCTTTGCGCAGCTCGACGAGACCAGAGCGAAGCAAGGACGCACTTAGCGATGTGGGTAAGGCAGCCTGGGTGCGTCGCGGCACGCAGCTCGACGATAGCAAAATAAAACCACTAGGAGCGTCCAAAAACGCCGCCTAGTGGTTTTATTTTGCTTTCAGGCAGTTTCTCCCACCCATCAAAAAAAGCCGCATGCTCGCGGCTTTTTTTGTCATAATTGAATGATCCCGATCGGTTCTGTGACATGGTAGGGCAGTACCAGATCAGATCTTTTGTTGAACATCATCGATGGTGACGATTAACATCCGCGTCAGCCAAGGAAATTCGGCCTGCTTTTGGTCAAAAGCAGCGCCGTGGTCGACGAATTCGCCAGTTCCATGCACATGGAAGCCGGCACCAGGGCCGACGGTGCCTTCGACGGCTTTAGAGCCGAAGGTCAGCGTGAGATGATTATCCTGTGGAAAGTCTGCTTCAATGCTATGCATCCCGGCAGCCGGGATCAATAATTGGTTCTCTTTCAGCGTAATGTACGACATCCACGTATTGACCACATGGGCCGGGTGCGCGTTGATCGTAATGATCGTGACCGGACCTTCATGCTGCAACACTTCTAAAAATTTCGGATTCATCAGTTGCCTCCTTATGTGCCAACGTTCAACATACTAATTATAAGTCAGTTAGGGTTGAGGCAATAGCAACAAAATTGTCTAATTAATTATCGATATCTATCCTCGATAGAAAACGTGTGCTTGTCTAGTTTCTTATCTGAAACTGTCTTTTTATGTGCCGACCACCCAACCCAAGCCCTGCGTTTTGTGCTAGAATGTAAGTTAATCACAGGTTTTTTATTGCCTAATGAACAAGGAGGGTACCGCATGTATCAAGCATTATGGAGCGCCACCAGCGTCGACTTGGATCTCGGCGCCTTGAGCGCCGCGCCTGATCCAGAAGCTGGCGGCACCCAATTAGCAATTATTCAATGTCGACGGGAATGTCTCATGCGCCTCAAAGGCCGCCCGTTAGCTTTAAAAACGGGTGACATCGTCTTGATCCACAATCCCATGCCGGCCACGCTTGAAGCTTACAGCCCACAACGGCCGCTGCAAGCCCGCTTTTTCATCTTGCCGGTAGCCAACACCGTGGGGATCGGGCCTAACGCCATGATCACCAGCTTCTTGCAAAGCACCGATACCGCCCACATCGTGTTCCGGCGGATCGCGCATGAGCTGACCAATGGCTATTGTGAACAGCTGGCCCGCTTGATGCTGATGCAGCCGCAAGATGGCTACTTACGCTATGAAGCGTCGATGTTGGCCAATTTGTTGCTCACTGAGCTGTCGCGAGCGCGGTTGAATGCGATGATGATCATCGAATCTGACTTCCCAGAAGACAACTTACGCGGCGCTGATAAGGCGCACCAAGTCGGTTTGATCTTGAACTATATCATGGCCCATATCGACAGCGTAACGTTAAAATCTGCCGCAGATTACTTTGGCTACGAGCCGAATTACTTCTCCCGGTTGTGCCACGATTTGTTCAAGAAACCATTTTCTGCTGAATTGCGCTTCATTCGCATGAACCAAGCCAAGAAGATGCTGGCGATGACTGCCCAAAGCGTCGCAGAGATCGGCTTTAGCCTCGGCTACAAGAATCCGGCCAATTTCGACCATACCTTCAAAAAACAATTCAACATCACCCCTTCTGCCTACCGCCGCCAAGCCCAACGCGCCCAAGCCGCCGATACAGAAGTGCATTAAAAAAGCCGCCAATGGCGGCTTTTTTAATGCGATCAACTAAAGTTGCCTGGCGTCAATATCTCCCCAGGCACACGGTATACCTTCGACCCGCGGTCACCGGCAAACCCTACCGGCACGATCGCCTCTGCGTCAAACTGTCCGCCGGCAAGCGCCGCGTCGTCGACTAGCCGCTCGGTAATGTGCGCGGTAAAGTTCACGTAACCTTGGTAGACTTGCGTGGCGTCGATTTTCAACAACAGTGCGGCAAACGCCGCTGTCAGCACGGGTAACCCATTGATCTTGTCATGGGCAAAACGCGGATCAGTCAACTTGGCGGTTCCTGGATGGCTGCCGGCAAACTCGACCATATCCAAATGCGTCCGATCCAAAAAATTGATCGTTCCTTGCCGATAGGTTAATAGCTGCATCGCCGCATTCGTGTCACTGCTGAGCCCAAAACAATACATCCCGCCTAAGCTATACCCAGAGCTGCAAGTCGTAACATTATAGCCGAAGCGTTCATCTTGATAGCCGATAATAAAGATCGGATAGTTAAAATACATGTGCCTAGTTGGATAAGAAACAAGCATAATGGGCCCCCTTGTGTGGTCACTGCGCTAAGCGTTCACTCAGATAGTCGCTTAACACGACGGCGTTGTTGTGTTGGGTATCTTTAGCCCCATATAATAATAAAACCCGTTTTTCGTCGCTGGCCTTAAGCTTGGCCACTAACGCTTCAACAGCTGGATTCGCATCCAATTCGGCGCGATAACGCTGGGTAAATTCACTAAATTTTTCCGGATCATGGCCAAACCACTTACGCAACTCCGTACTTGGCGCGACGGTTTTATCCCAAGCGTCTAACGCGGCTTTTTCCTTGCTCACACCGCGCGGCCAGACGCGATCGATCAAGACACGCAAGCCTGCTGGCGCATCATGTGCATAGATCCTTACTGGTAATAATTCCATTCCGATCACCTCTGCCTTGATTAAAGCAGGCCTAAGCGGCGCCGTCAAATTATCCACCTGTGTATAACTATCGAAAATACTGTGAGCTGTCCACATGTGGATAAAGGCTAACGTTTCACCCAGCATTCACGTATAATAGAGTGACTAACAGCCAATCTCAAGGGAGGCCTCTCATGCACAAAAATACCCGGACGCTGCTCACCGCCAGCATTGCCGCGATCGTTTTAGTCGCCGGCAGCTTCACTTGGTACCACTGGCACCACCAGCGTGCTGAAGCCCAAGCCGTTGCTGCCACTGCCAAAGCGTACACCCAAGCCTTCGCCAAACGGCAATACCCGACCATGGCCAAGCAAATCGATACCGGCCAGCTCAAAGGCACCGGTTGGCACTACACGAAAAAGCAGCTGATCGCACGCAATCAAGCGGTATTTGACCGCGTCGGTGCCAGCCGCATCAAGATCAGCAAGCTCACCACCACCCCTAGTGCCCATAACACCTATCAATTGCGCTTCACTGCCACGATGAAAACCAAAGTCGGGCAGCTCAAAGCCTTGCACTACCAAGCCAAGATCGTCAAGCGCAACGACACCTGGCGCGTTCGCTGGACGCCTGCGCTTTTATTCCCGCAGATGGCCGGCAAAGACACGGTCCAATTGACCACCACCAAAGCGGTACGCGGCCAGATCTACGACCGCAACGGCCAACTGCTCGCCAAAAACGGCACCGTCTTGCAAGCCGGTTTGATCCCAGGCAAACTCGGCACCGGCAGCACCCGCACGCAAAACTTGCAAAAAATCGCCACGGCTTTCAACGTTAAAGTCTCAAGCTTAGAAACCTTGCTCAACCAAGCTTGGGTCACCGCCGATACATTTGTCCCAGTCAAAGTCGTCACCGCTGCCCCTGAATTGACCGGCGTCAACTACCAAACCGTCGGCTCGCGAACGTACCCGCTTGGTGCGGCTGCCGCGCAGCTGATCGGTTATGTCGGCGAAGCTACCGCTGCCTACTTGAAGAAATCGCCAACCTTGACCGCCGGCAGCGATGTCGGCAAAGCCGGGCTGGAACAGACTGAAGACACCAAATTGCGCGGCGTTGATGGCGGTGCGATCACCATCGGCCACGGCGATCAAACCACGACGCTGCTGAAAACCAACCCTAAAAACGGCCAAGATCTGCACTTGACCATTGACGCTGCCAAGCAGCAAAAAGCCTATACCCAACTCGGCAATCAAGCCGGCACCGTGGTAACGATGGATCCAAAAACCGGCGCCTTGCTGACCTTAGCCAGCGCCCCTAGCTACGATCCCAACAAGTTCGTCAATGGCATCAACCAAAGCGATTATGACGCTTATGCCAAGGATCAAGCACTGCCTTTTGTCAGCCGCTTCACCCAGCGCTATGCGCCAGGCTCGACATTCAAGATGCTGACGGCAGGGATCGCTTTGGCCAATCAAACGATCACCGCCAACACCACCAAGACGATCTCCGGGCTCAAATGGCAAAAAGATGCGTCTTGGGGGTCCTACCAAGTTACCCGCACCGTTAATGCCAGCTCAGAAAATATGACCGCCGCGCTGGTCAACTCCGACAACATTTGGTTTGCCCAAGCGGCGTTACAAATGGGGCAAGCCGCATACCTCAAGGGCCTGCAGCCATTTTTCAAGGCGACCGCAGATTTACCGCTGGCCATGAAGCCTGCGCAGATCTCAAATTCCGGCAAGCTTGATCGCGAGACTTTGTTAGCTGACACCGCCTACGGACAAGGGCAGCTGTTGCTTTCGCCGATTGAACAAGCCGCGATGTACAGCGCCATTGCCAATGGCGGCACCATGCAGCAGCCGACCTTGGTCCAAGAGACGACGGGCAAAAGGATCAGCGTGTTGCCAGCCGCCGCAGCCAACACCGTCAAAACAGCGCTGACGCATGTCGTGTCTGACAGTGCCGGCACCGCCCATGGCTTGGCGCTTGCCGGCCACACCATCGCTGCCAAAACCGGTACGGCAGAGTTGAAAAAGCAACAAGATACTAATGGTAAGACCAATGGGTTTCTCGTCGCCATGGACGCCGACCACAATACCTATCTCACGGTGACCTTGATCGAAAATACCGGCAGCGACAGTGTCGTTACTGCCATGAAACCTTATCTCGCCAGCCTTTACTAACGGGTGGCAGTAAAAAAAGCCGGGTGCGCACGCACTCGGCTTTTTTGCTGTTCAATTACCGGCAACAACTTGATCACGCCCGCCGCGCTTAGCCGCATACAGATTCGCATCCGCACGAGCGATCGTGATGTCATTGCGCTTGTCGCCAGCCATCACCTTCGTGATCCCAGCAGAAACGGTCAGGTGCAATTTAACTCCTGCCGTCGCGATGGTCAATTGCCGCAAATGCGCCACATAGCCATCCACGATCGCGCGCACTTGTTGATCAGTGGCCCCGCCAGCGATCAACAAGCTGAATTCTTCGCCGCCAGTGCGATACAGCGTACATGGAAACGCCGACTGATCAAGGTAAGTCTCCAGATCACTGGCAAACGCCTTGAGCACATCGTTGCCTGCCAAATGCCCATAAGTATCATTGATCCGCTTGAAGTGATCGATATCCAGCATCACCAAATGCACCGCCGGCATATTCCCATCTAAGCTCAATTGATGATACCGCCCAAAGTCGCTGGTGAATTTGCTCAAACTATGGACGCCAGTCAAGGCATCATGTTGATTATCGTACTCCAAGGTACTGGTTTTTTGTTGGCGATAAACCAACAAATAATCATACATATGCGCCAGCACGATCACAACGACAAAACAAACCCAAACTGCCAGCGTCTCGCCTAAAGGATAATGAAACGCATACATATCAAACAACCAATAAACCAAGCTGATCACGCTTAAAACAAGGCCATGCCGCAGCCAGTTGGCTTTGATCCAATCTTGATACCAGTTGATCGGCAACAACAGCACCAAGATCAATACCTGCCATGCCATCGCCCAGTAATTCCACTGCCAAAACGGCCATAAGGAGACAAAAAAGCCGACCAGCAGCCAGGCGAAAGCACGCCGATCCTGCAACCGTTTGGACACATAGATCAACGCGCCATTACGGATCGCATTGGCGGTCCAGGTGAATGTCGTGCCGAATAAGCGCAGCATACGCACAAACATGATGACAGCGAGCACATAAATCACCACCGCCGCAGCCGCAGAGATCCGCCGGTGCAGCCAGCGCTGGACCAACTCCGGTCCGAGGTCTTCAACGATTTCCAGTGACGCCACGAAACCGATCATAAAAAAGAAAGTCCAAAAAAATGTATTGCCAACTAATGCCATGATGTTTTCCCCAATAAACTCACGTGTTTACCGTTAAGCATACCGCAACCCCGCACTGGTTGCCATTGAAAAAAGGCTGCCACCATGGCAGCCTCTTCACGGAATAGATCGCCGCCGAAGCGGCACGATTTACACACACGTTGATCAGCTCGTTGACGGTTCGGGGGAAAGATCAACAGAGCCTTGGAAAAGAACAAAACGACCCGCCGCAACAGGCCGAAGCCTCTGCGCACGGGTCGTCTCAAGCGTACCATCGAAATGGTCTGTACTTGAGTGAGCGGTCAAATTCACTTGTTCTAAATCCAAAAACTATTTTACGGCTTGACGTGTCTTGACGCAACCCTAAAATGATTATTTTAATAAAAAACCGCCTTTACAGGCGGTCCGCCAGCTTTCCTTTGTCAGTTGAGCTTCGCGGCGATATAACTTAGCCAATACTTACACTTACTCCCCCACGCAACTTACGAGGCATCAATGGGCCCGGCAAACAACATCCAGCGTAAGGCCGCATGATATGTTGTGCCTGGCTTGCCAGCTGGAATATACAACGCCACCGTTTTTAGCGCCGGCGCTGCACCAGCGGCTTTCACGACGACTTGTGCCGTCGGGTGCGCCGCTGTTTCCAGTTGTGCACCTGCTAATGGCTGGTGCGCATCATCTGCAATCACACTCGCCTGAACTAACATCGCCCATGGACCATGCGCCGCAGCATCAATGGCTGCTTTGGTGCCATCGATTGGTGCCGTTAATGCCTGTGCTTGGCTGCCGCCAACGATGCGACCGAAGTCAACATCTGGCAAGGCTTGGATGGCCATCACACTCCCGGAGGCCTCCGTAAACGACACCGACGCCGTGCTTGCTTGCGTGTCGTCAGCCTCGACGACAACCGGCGCGCACCACGCCACTAGTCCGGCCAAACCCGCTAACAACACGAGTGACCGCACCTGAATAAGCTGTTTGATCAAAAACGATTCCCCCAAACCGACTGATGATCACACATTTCTGCGTAAGAAGTCTATACTTTTATAGCACAAAACCAGCCGAAAAACCAGAAAATTATGATTATATTACATAAAAATGAATCAGAGCGATTTTTCCTGCTTTGCTAAACACCATTGCAATGCGTTTATATACCATAAAAACACCAAATGCCTTGTACAAAAGATAACCACGGGATTTTTCACGTCCTCGAGTCGTCTGACAACACTTTTTTGAAGATCTAGGGTATACTGCAAATATGATGGCGTAAACCATTGGTGTCCACCCACTATCAATTGTTTGGAGGAATGTCGCCATGGACCAATATAAGATCTACTACAATACAATGCCGATCGACGATGACGGGTTGGGTTTCGTTGTCGGTTTGATCACGGAATTACCCCCTAGCCGCTTACATGTTAAGGGCCGCAGTCGCAATCTGCTGGCTTACATGCCGGTTTTACGCATGGGCCAGCCGGCTTATCCAGTACTCAATGAAAAACTGCACGTGATCACCCGCAAAGCATGGGAAGCTGCCCCTGATGACGCTGCGTTTTTAGTCACGGATTGGTTTTTACGCTACCCGATGATCGATTCGCTGACCTATTTTGACACTTATGACCCCTTCCACAACTTGACACCGCACATCTTGCCAGGCGACCGTTGGCGCCGCCCGATCCAACTTGCCAAGCAACAGCTCCATGATGACCTTGAGCGCTTCACCAAAGGCCAGCCTACTAAGTTGATGCAATTACCGGTAAAACTAGAAGATCTCGGGTATTTTTAGAGGCTGAGCCCCAAAGCGGTTTTAGCCCATGATAAAAGCGCCTTGAAACCGCGATTCTAACACGAATCGTGGCCCCAAGGCGCTTTTGTCGCTGGGCGCGGCTTGTTAGGGCGCACCTAGACGATGATGTCCTAGTCACGTTTGTGTTAGCAAGTAATTTGCTGTGCTCTATTGATCCACTGTTAGCATCTGGTCGATCATGACATCATGATCTTCGATTGGCCAAGCCGGCGCAGCATACACCATGATCGGTGCGGCTAACACCACTGTTGGGCCTTGATAGCGCTGCAAGAAGCGGTCATAATAGCCCCCGCCAAACCCAATGCGGGCATGGGTGTTCAGCGCATACGCGATCCCCGGGACCAACAATAGATCCGGCTGGTCGTTAACTTTAGCTTCATCATAGGGCGGCTCCGGGATCCCAAACGCACTCGTGATCCGGCCAGCTGCGCCAGGGTCTGGCAAAAATGCCATTTGCCGCTTGGGCAAACAGCGCGGGATCAAGACTTGCTTTCCCGCAGCCGCGGCAGCGGCGATGATCGGCGCAGTTGGAACTTCAAATGGGCTGCTGATGGTGACTCCGATCGTTTTCGCATCACGCCAGCTGGGCAACCCCTGCAACTTCGCTAATAAGGTTTCACCGGCCAATTGCGTCTCTTGCGCATGCGCTTTTAGCCGCGCGATCTGTTGCTGACGAAAAGCTTTTTTCTCTGCACTCATGCCAACACACCTCCTTGCGCCTCATTATCTAAGACAGACGGTGCCGCGTCAATTGTGTTCAGCTATCGAATTTATGGTTGGGATTGTACCCTTCGTCAAAAAACGCCTTGGCAACCTATCGTCGCCAAGACGTCTTGCCAGTCTGATTGGAATCACCTGCTTATTGATGCGCTTGGATCCCGATGGCTTGCTTCATCCCATCCAGATGCTGCCAATCGATTTGTTGACAAAATACTGTCAGCAAGCGGATCGTCTGCTCATAATCCGTGCGGCTGATCAACAGGCGCGGCGAGTGCATGTAACGCGTCGGCAGCGAAGCGGTCATGGCCACGACGCCATCGAGCATTTTATGAATACTGCACGCATCGGTGCCGCCGTCCGTCATGAAATCATAACGCACGTCCAAGTCATTAGCTTGGGCGATTTGGGTCATCATCGCGATCAAACTCGGATTGCTCAGCGTCAAATGATCGACCATCGACAACACCAGTCCACCGCCAAGTTTCATCCCGGCTGTATCCAGCGGTGTGTCAGTGGCAGTGGTGACATCTAAGGCCACCGCGACATCTGGCAAGATCGTGTGCGTGGCCGTGCGCGCCCCGCGAATGCCGACTTCTTCTTGAACCGTCGCAGCAAAATACAGATCGGCATCGGTATGGACCCCTTCAAGGTTGCGCATGACTTCCAGCATCGTCCCTAAATTGACGCGGTCATCCCAGCCTTTGCCGCATAATAGATCCGGATCATTCATCACCCGAAACTTGGTATTTGGCGTGACCATATCCCCAATTTGAATGCCAAGATCCAAGATCGCCTGACGATTTTTGACCCCCATATCCAAAAATAGGTCCATCGGTGCGATCACTGTATTTTTGACTTTTTGAGACAACCCGTGCGGGGCACGGGCGCCGACGATGCCGATGTACTTTTCACCCGTCATCGTGGTGACGGTCAGTTCATGGGCAGGCATCACATGCCCCCACCAGCCGCCAACTGGCAGCAACTTGATATAGCCGGCATCTGTGATCTCGCGTACCATGAACCCGACTTCATCCATATGGGCCGAAAACATCACCTTCGGGCCATGACCGCTGCCATGCTTGATCATGATGGTCGAGCCAAGGTTGTCATGGATGATCTCATCACATAACGGTGCCCCATACTCAGCGACGATGCGACTGACTTCACGCTCACAGCCGCCGATCCCGTCTGCTTCTGAGACCCGGCGTAAGATATTTAAATCGATCTGCTTAAAAGTCATCGGCGCGCCTCCTAACGGTTCTCGGCTTTAAAGGCCGCGATCTGCTCTGGCGTCAGCTGTTGAATGAAGGCGATCAAGGCTTGCTGGGCGCTTTGGAGGTCGCCTAAGTCCGCCACTTGCTGGGGAGTATCCATGTTGCGCACCGCGACATTGACGAACAACGTCGGCGTACCGGTGCGCAGCTTATTGATCCATGCGGCATCTGAACCGGCAAGCGAGTAATAGTACTGATATGGCAGGCCTTGGGCTTCACAAACTTGCTTAAGCGTCTGCAATAATAAGCGGTTAGGCAAAACGGTTTGATCAAAAAAGTTCAGCAATACGCCGTCTCCTAAGCGCCCGATGCGATCTTGAGCATCTTTTTGAGTATCAAACGCCGCATCGGTATCGACGACGATCCCAAGATCTGGTTGCACGGCATTGGTCGCCGTTTGTACCCCGCGTAATCCAACCGTTTCTTGCACCGTACACCCGACGTACAAGTCAAAAGGCAAAGCTTCGCCAGCAACTGCCTTGAGCAGTGCGATCCCCATGAGCGGGGCATAGCGGCCATTGAAGGCTTTGGCGATGACGCGTTGACTGCCTGCATTATGGACCAAGGCCTCGGCAAAAACGGCGCGATCACCGATTTGCAAGCCGCTTTGTTGCGCTTGTTTGGCCGATGCAAAGCCGCAGTCGATCAACACATCCTGTTTTGCCGTCATCGCGTTGCCCGCCGTGTCGTGCGCCAACAGCGTCCCCATCACGGTTTGTCCGTTAGCCAAGGTGAAGCGCACCGCCGAACCCAGCAAACTGGCCTTAAGCGGCTCGCCTAAGGCTAACCCTGCGATCGTCCCGTTGTCATTGAACCGCTTGGCGACAAAGCCCACTTCATCCATGTGTCCTGAAACCATCACACGCGGTGCATTGGGCGTTTTGGCGCGCTTGATGGCATAAATCGAGCCAAGATTGTCATAAACGAAGTCATCAGCATATGGCGCCAGCTGCTCGCGTAAGTATGCCGATACCCGCCGTTCATCCCCTGGCGCCCCGTCCAAAGCCATCAACGCTTGCAACACCTGTTCGTCAACCATACTCCCACTCCTTTTTCTCAATAGCAGTTTGCTGCCGCAAACGCACTGGTATCTTCTTTTTTGACCTTCATCGCCGCTAAGGTCAAGATCTTTTGCAAGGCGTCAGTCAAGCCGATCCCGCCTTTTTTCGGCATTTTGACGATCGTCACTTGATTTCGATACTCGCTGATCGCCGCTTCACACTCTTGACTCATCGCTGCCACTGCCGGCAAGCCGTGCGCTTCAAGCGCGGTGGCGACGGTGGCGCACAGCATGCCGTATTTTTCATAATTGAACGCCGGCCCACAAATCACGACGTCTGGTGCTAATTTGTGGCACATCGCCACCAGCTTGTTAGTCACGGTTTGCGGATCTGCCATGAACGTATCATCCCCGCAATAAAGCGTCGCTAACACCGTCGCATCCACTGCCGGCAGAAAATTCGTAAACATGTCCACGGCGCCGATCGCCAGCTTCTTGCCGCCTAATGGCAGATCCCCGCGCTCCTTGCCGCCGAACCCAGCTTGGATCTGATCAAGAATAAAAATGACTTTCATCGCAATTCCTCCTTGGCTTGGCGCCTACATTTGGCTAAAGATCATCAAATGAAATGTCGTCAAATGAGATATCATCCGTTTCGTCTTTTTTATCGGTGGCGTCGGCTTCTTCTTTAAGATAGTTATTGTCCAAGATCTTGATGAATGGGTAATACACCAAGCAGCCTAGGATCAGCAGCAAGATCTGATAGACTGCCGCGACCCAGCTTCCGGTCGATAAATAACCGGAAAAGCCGACCGGCGTCGTCCATGGTAAAGCGACCCCATTGGTATACGGAATAATTCCCAGCTTCGTCACCGCCGTGGAGATCAAGAGGTTCATCAATGGCACCAGGTTGAATGGGATCAAAATGATCGGATTCAACACGATCGGTAACCCAAAGATGATCGGCTCATTGATCCCAAAGATCCCCGGGATCAATGACAGCTTCCCGAGCTGCTTGATCCGCTGCGACTTGCAAAACAAGATCATCACGATGATCAACGACAGCGTTGAACCGCCGCCGCCGAAGTTGGTGAAGAAGTTGGAAAATGGATCCGTAAAGATATTTGGCAACGTTTTGCCGGCTTGGAAGGCATCCAAGTTTTCCATGGTCAACACCTTGGTGATCGGGCCAAAAACGGAATTGGCCACCGCCGGCCCATTGATCCCAAACGACCAAAACAGCGTGCAGGCTAACCCATAGATCACTTGTGCAAACAAGGTGTTCCCAGCACCTTTAAGCGGCGTCTGCAAGATCTCGAAGATGAAGTTGTGCACGGTCCCAAAACTGGTCATCCCCACAAAGATGCGCACGAAGAAGAACACGATCATCACTAAGCCGCTAGGAATCAAGGCGGCAAACGAATCCGCCACTGCCGGTGGGACCCCATCAGGCATCTTGATCGTCCAGCCGCGCTTGGCGGCAAACGCATACAGCTGTACCGCCACTAACGCCACAACTAAACCTAAGAAAATGCCGTTGGTGCCCAAGTATTCCGTGTCCAACCCAACAATGCTAGTGCCGCCTTTTAATACGAGGTCAGTAGGCGTCAAGATGATGAACGCCACGATCGCCACCCCAGCGGCTTGGATCGCATCCGTATCAAGTTGGCGGCCATAGGCGTAGGCGGTGCCAAAACACGATAAAAAGCCCACTAAGTTAAACACTGACCGCGACACATTAGCAAACCACGACTGCCATTGAGACCCTAAGATCCCGTTCCAAAATTCGACCCAATGCGGGATGGGAAAGTTATTGAACAAAAGAAATAACGACGCCACGATGATCAATGGGGTGGTGATCAAGAAGCCATCACGGATGGCAATCAGGATCTTGTTTTTCCCCAGCTTTTCAGCCAGCGGCATCAAGGTCTTTTCCAATGCGTGTAACATAGTCTTCACTCCTCCAAAATGTGGCGGTTACTGGGCTTTTTTCTTCAAGGCGAGCAAGGCTTGCTTCAGCACGCGTTCGCCGTTCATGGTGCCATAATCTTGGCTGTCGATCAGGATCACCGGGGTGCCGTCTTGCCCATATTTTTCAGCCGTTTCGTCATACAAATATTTCACTTGCGGGCCAAGCATGATCACATCCGGATGTTCTTCATCGACAATATTTTGGAGCAATCCGTGGGGCTTGGCGGCAACCGTCACTGGCATCTTGTGGGCATCTGCTACATCTTGCATCTTTTGGGCCAATAGACTAGTCGACATGCCTTGGCTGCAAAACAGATAAATTTTCTTACTCATGATGATTTCCTCCTTGATCTAATCGATCGGTGCCTTGATCCGACGTTCGTATGCGTCAAGCCATTCTTGGGTGATCGGCTCGATGCGGGTTTGGTGGTCTGCTGCCGGATGAGCGATCAAGATCTGCGGGGCAGCATCCGCAGTGGCAACGCTAAAGGTAAATTCTACATTGGTCGCCACGCCCCACTCACCGCGATTATTCATCGCCACTAAAGAGAATTCGCCGCATTTGCCATAACGCGCCTGCAAGGTTTCTGCAAAACTGTAAACCGCCTGATCTGCGGCTTCTTGCGGGGTTTTGCCGGCAGCCATTTGGCGAACGATCTCATAGCTCAAACAGCCTTTCATCAAGTCTTCGCCTAAGCCGGTGGCCGCCGCCCCGCCAACGGCACTATCCACATAAAAACCCGATCCTGACAGCGGCGAATCGCCGACGCGCCCGGCTTTTTTCATAAACAAACCAGAAGTCGACGTCGCCGTGGCCATCGACCCATTGCCTGCCAACGTCACGGCACCGACGGTATCATGGCCATCATAAGGACTCAGGTCCGACGCGCGCATCGCCGCCAAACGTTGTTGCCAAAGCTTCTTAGCGCGCGGCGTCAACATGTTCACCATTTCAAAGCCTTGCAGTTGCGCATATTTAGTGGCACCAGCGCCAACACGGAAGCTATTGTAGTGCTCATGGCTCAGCGCCCGCGCCACTGAAACGGCGTGCAAAACGTTATGGATCCCAGCGACCGCCCCTTGAGCAAAGGTGTCCCCATCCATGAATGCTGCATCCATTTCCACCTCGCCTTCTTCATTCGGCAAGCCGCCATAACCCACTGATTTGTAGTATTCATAGGCTTCTACGCGTTTGATCAACGCTTCTACCGCATCGCCTGCAGTGCCGCCAGCCGCTAATTGCCGGCTGGCATCCACGACACCGTCATGTGCCATACGCCAAGTGGCGATCGTCCCCCACATTGTCATCACCCTTTCGTCAATGCCAACATGCTTTGCATATAGATCTGCATGTTTTTGGCGAGGTCATCTTCTGTCATCCATTCATCTTGTTTATGCGCGATCCCTTTTTGTCCGGGAAATGACGGCCCAAACGCGAGGATATTGGGCATCACCCGCGCATAAGTGGCGCCGGTAGTGGTCACAGGCGTTGGGTTTAAGCCGGTCACCGCCCCATATACCGCCGACAACGTTTGGATCTCCGGGCGGGTTTGATCATGCATCACGCCTGGCAGCCGCCGCAGTACCTGCAGTTGGGTTTGCGGCGGCAGGCTTGATTGCAAACGCGCTGTCACCGTGGCTTCGCTGACGGATACCGGATAGCGGATCGCCAACCCCAAGCGCAAGCCGGCAGCCGTTTTGCTCAAGCGATATGGCGTCATGATCAAGGCCCCAGAATCAGCATCTTCAAGCGCCAAGTCCAGGCCTTGGCCGTGATGTTGATCCGCCAGATGCGTGACGATCCAAGCAAAATACGCTTGCAGCGCTTCAGGGCCCAGTTTGGCCGCCACGATCTGCTTGGCCAACTCAGTCAACGCATTCACGCCTAATTCCGGGGCGTTGGTCGGCGCGCGCTTGCCAATGGCCTTGAACACCTGTCCTGCCAACGTGGTGCTGAGTTGATCCGGCACATGATCTTTGGCCTGTTCGCCGACGATCGGCCCTAAGGCGGCAGCAGCTGGCAAAGTCGTGTCTAACGCATAGTTGACGATCCCGCGTTCGCCATACACCACCGGATATTTGCCATCTGGGGTGAACCCAAACTGCGGTGGCGCCTCATGTTCAAGATATAATGGCACATCGGCACAGCCGCTTTCTTCATCAGAACCAAAGATCAGCCGAATCGTTTTGGCGGGTTGAAACCCCATGTTGCACAACAGCTTCATCCCATAAAGACACGCCATGATCGGCCCTTTATTATCCAAAACCCCGCGGCCGTACAGCGTGCCATTGTGCCGGGTCAATTCAAAAGGCGGCGTGTGCCAACCAGATCCGGCGGCAACGACATCCAAATGCCCCACGATGCCAAGATAATCGGTATCATCATCACCCCATTGCACATACGCCATGGCGTCATTGACGATGCCGGTTTTGAACCCATAGGCTTGACCCATTTGCGCCACTAGCGCCAACGCTTGCTTGGGCCCTGATCCAAATGGCGCCGCATCAGCAGCAGCCCCGCGCACACTTTCCACTTGGATCATCTCAGCCAAATCAGCGATGAACGCTTCCCAATGCAAAGCGACCACTGGTTTGATGCGACTGTCCATCCTAAGCATAAGCACTCCCTTCTCGTCACGGCCGCCGCATCAGCGTCGACTTGAACGAATACTTATCACTGCGATAATACGATTGGTCATACAAAATCGGCTTGCCATCACTGGTAAATGTCACCGTATGCGACACGAGCAGCGGCGCGTTGCGCTTTTGATCCAATAATGCCGCCAAGCGCTCATCTGCCGCAGTCGCTTCGATTTCTTGATGCGCATAAGCGATATCCACTTGCTGCTCTAAGATTGCAAACAACGAGCCTTCAAAGTCTTTGGCCTGCTTGCCGGCGACATACTCGTGGCACAACACCACCTCTTCGATCGTCATCGGATCATCATCCCAAAAACGCCGCCGGACCAGCCGGTCATACTGACCATTGGGCCGTCCAGGCGTGGCCAGCTTAGCTAAGATCGCCGGGCTTGGGGTGATCAGCGGCTCATAGGCTAAAACCTCTGTGTGGCTGGTTTTGCCATAGCTTTGCGCGACTTCCGTGAACCCTTGCAAGCCATTTTGCCCACTGGCGATCTTGTCTTGGCTTTGCTCAACCACATAGGTCCCATAGCCCGGTTTTTTGACCAGCAGGTGTTGATTGATCAACACGCCGATCGCCTTGCGGATGGTCATGCGCGTGACCCCAAATTCTTCTGCCAAAGTATATTCAGATGGCAGCCGCTGGGCCGGGACATAGTAGCCTTCTTGGATCCGTTGTTGGATCGTTTTGACCACCGTTGCATATTTTGGTTCACTCATTTGATTGCCCCCTTTTGTTGGCCCATGTCACTTGCAGATCATCCATCCAATGGATCAAGCGCGCCCCAATTTGCGCATATTGGCGCGTGGCCAAGTTAGCCAAAGAGATCCGCACCGCCCATGGATGGCTGCCAAAATCACGCGTTTGCAAGAGCATCACATTCTCATCTGCCGCCAGCTGCACCAATAGCTGCCGCGGCGAATAGCGTGTTTTGACAAATGCGGCAAATGCCTGGCCATAGCGTGCCTGGATCCAGGCCATTAGATCCAGCTCGCAATAATATGCCGTATCATGACGCGTCTCAGGCAGCGGCAGCCCTAACGTAGCAAACAGCTGTTTTTCGCGAGTGCGGCAAATCGCCATCACCTCGGCTTGATACGCCGCGCCATCGACCAAGCAGCCATACAGCGAAAACAAGGCGATCATCACTTGCTGCACCGCCGACAAGCCAGCCGCATGGTTGAGCGCGATATCGCGCGAATCGGCGACTAAGCGATCGATAAACGGCAACGGCGCATCACTGGTCACCGCGGCATACCGTGCCGCGACCGTCGCCGCTTGCGCCGGCGGGAGCCGTTGCAACAAGCGGTCAAACACATTGTCTTGTGCCATGGCGATTGCCCCAACGCGCCACCCGGTTGCGCCAAAGTACTTCGAAAACGAGTACAGACACACCGTATTGCGCGGCAATACCGCAAACAACGACTGAAACCCGCTGGCAAACGTCCCGTAAACGTCATCGGTCAAGATCATCAAGTCTGGCCGCGCTTCATTAACGATCGTTTGGATCTGCCGGATATTGGCGGCACCTAAGGCGTTGGCCGTGGGGTTGCTGGGATTGACCACGAACACGGCGGTGACCAAAGGATCGCGCAGCTTATCCAATTCAACCGCTGGATAATGATACGTGGTGCGCCCGGCTGCCCGAGTTTGCGTCGATCGGATCGCCACCACATCAAAATGGTATTGCGGCAGCTTGGTGATCTCTAGATATGGCGCAAAGGTCGGCAACAACAAAGCGATACGCGCCCCGGGCTCAAGCAAATGCGTGTTGATTAGCGTGTCAAACAAATAACAGATCCCTGCCGTCCCCCCTTCAACCGGAAAAACATCAAAGGCAGGTGCTGCTTGTCCAAACAAATTTTGTTGTAAATAAGCCTTCAACGGG
Organism: Lacticaseibacillus baoqingensis; assembly: GCF_003946165.1. Classification (GTDB taxonomy): domain Bacteria; phylum Bacillota; class Bacilli; order Lactobacillales; family Lactobacillaceae; genus Lacticaseibacillus; species Lacticaseibacillus baoqingensis. The sequence continues at coordinate 24,335 of NZ_RHOI01000036.1, forward strand.
TGCTCACAAACTGGTAAACACCGCGCCGGCGCCGGATAATTGTCGCCAATGATCGCATCACACGCCGCATCCAGCCAAGCGGCCGCTGGCATCCCTAAGTCAGTTGCCGACAACGCCAAGAGCTGCTCCAAAAACGTTGACCCAGCCCCTGGGCGCGTTTGCAAAAAAGCCAAAAAGCGCGCCAAGCGATCGGCTGCCGGCATGACCATCGTACCGGTCAAGCCCCCTTGTTGGGTTTCTTGAGTAGCAAATTCACCTAAGAGAAAAAACGCCTCACGCGGTACCGGTGCCGTCCAGTTAGGATTGCCGCGACCGGCGTCTAAGACCTGCTGGCGCTTGGGGTCAACGACGTGTTTTTGGAGATATAAGCTGAGTTCGAACGGGCTGAGTGCTTCTAGCTGTGCGTCTTGCATGATCGGCCTCCGAATTTAGTGTTTACTATATGGTATATACTATATCGGCGGGCAGACTTTTAGCAAGCGTTTTCATCATTTTCTCACTTGCTCTGTTTGCCAACTTATAAGAGAATAATTCTAACGTTTTTATTGGAGGGGATAGGATGGTGATCATTGCCGCGGCCAATGCCGTGATCGGTGCTTTGGTCGGGATGACTGGCGTGGCCGGGTTCTTGCTGCCGATGTTATACGCCGGCTTTTTAGGGTACACACCGACAACCGCTTTAGCATTCAGCTTTTTGGCCTTCATTGTTTCAGGGCTGCTTGGTGCCCGCAATTATGCGCGCGCCGGACTATTAGACCGGCGCTTGGCGGGCATTGTCAGCATTGGCTCGCTAGTTGGGGCGTTGGCAGGGGTGAAGCTCAACTTGTTATTATCGCCTGACCTAGTCACCGCGATCTTATACTTAGTCGTTTTGGCTTCAGGCGCGGCGATCTTGATCCAACAAGCGCGTTTGCGCCCTGTCGACCATCCCCAAAGCCCCTTACTGACTCACTCAGGATTCTTATTCGGTTTTGGTTTGCTCACCGGGGCGCTATGTGCGTTATCCGGAGCCGGCGGACCCGTCTTGGTCATGCCATTGTTAGTGGTTTTAGGCTGTGCGCCACACGTCGCTGTCGGCGTCGCCTTGTTGAATTCAGTGGCTATTTCCGTGCCCGCTGCGATCGGTTACTTCACCCAGATCCATTGGCAAGCTTACCTGCCGCTGTTGGCGATCATTATCGTCACGCACGGACTAGGCGTATGGTGGGGCAGCACCGTTGGCCCTAAGATCAATGCGAATGTCCTAAAAATCGGTACCGCCAGCTTTTCTGTTGTGTTAGCGTTGTTCAAACTGATCAGCACTTGGGTCCATTGACTACTTCGTTCATCAATCACAAACAATAGCGCGACCATCGAGCGACTTTTCGCTCAATGATCGCGCTATTAGTCATTTACGGGTAATTTAGGGCACTAAATAGATGCTCGATGGTTCACATGTACTGAAATATCAGTTTCCGCTAACCCTTAATTGTCACGCTTTCATTCACTTTTTCATATATATTCAAGCAATTATTGACAAAAAGCGCTTGCAGTAAACCGGTTTCCACGATATACTCTGTTTGTGGTTTCTTAAACAAGAACGCCGTTTCTTTTTAAGAAATTAGAAACCGTTACTTTACTTCTGCTAAACGCCATGCTAGCAGCGTTTGGCGGAAGTGATCGTCACAATTGCTATTATTTTGTGCGTTACTGCTCAATCCAATTGAGCGGATGTTGCCCGTAGTCACTGCACAGGTTTATCCCTGTGTCGTCACACTTAAAGGAGTTACGACAATGTCATTCACAGAACAATCTTTCCGTCTCGATGGTAAAGTTGCTTTAATCACTGGTGCTAGTTATGGGATCGGTTTTGCGATCGCCAGCGCGTATGCCGCTTATGGTGCTAAGATCGCCTTCAACGACATCAACCAAGAACTCGTTGACAAAGGCATGGCAGCTTATAAAGAAGCTGGCATCGATGCTCACGGTTACGTGGCTGATGTCACAAAGGAAACCGATGTCCAGGAACTCGTGGCCAAAATCGAATCCGATCTTGGCACGATCGATATCTTGGTCAACAATGCGGGGATCATCAAGCGGATCCCAATGACCGAAATGTCGGCTGAAGACTGGCGTCAAGTGATCGATATTGACTTGACTGGTCCGTTCATCGTTTCCAAAGCTGTGATTCCTGGCATGCAAAAACAAGGCCATGGTAAGATCATCAACATCTGCTCGATGATGAGTGAACTTGGCCGTGAAACCGTCAGTGCATACGCCGCAGCCAAAGGCGGCTTGAAGATGCTGACTCGCAACATCTGTTCCGAATACGGTGAAGCCAACATCCAATGCAACGGCATCGGCCCTGGCTACATCGCTACCCCACAAACCGCGCCACTGCGTGAAAAGCAACCTGATGGCTCCCGGCATCCATTCGACCAATTCATCATTGCCAAGACGCCAGCCGCACGTTGGGGCACTCCTGACGACCTCAAAGGTCCAGCAGTCTTCTTGGCTTCTGAAGCCTCTGATTTCGTCAATGGCCATGTGGTCTACGTCGACGGTGGGATCTTAGCGTACATCGGTAAGCAGCCGTAACGTGAACGGATTTTTCTTTAGGAGGAAAGTAAATCATGGGCGTCATTAATTACATTTTGTCCTTAGGGGCAAGCGTCATGATGCCGATCATCTTCTTGATCCTGGGGTTATTACTCGGGATGGGGATCGGTAAATCACTGAAATCAGGTCTTTCTGTCGGGGTTGGGTTTGTTGGCTTGAGTGTCATCACTCAGCTGCTGACCGATAATATCGGCCCAGCCGTTACTGCGATGGTCAAGACTTATGGTTTGCATCTGCACACCTTAGACATTGGCTGGCCAGCCGCTTCGGCGGTGGCTTTTGGGACTGAAGTCGGGGCGATCATCATCCCATTGGG
>NZ_RHOI01000037.1 GCF_003946165.1 Lacticaseibacillus baoqingensis
ACAGGTCGTATCGACTTGGTGTTTTTTATTTTGTCTGAGTGCTAATGATAGTGGCTAACTTGATTGTAAAACGCGGGCATCGAAAAAGTCATAGTAATGCGTGATGTTTTGATTGATCGCGGCGATCACTCGACCAGCAGCAAACGGCTTACCGGCCAGTACTTGGCAAAAAGTCTTGACCAAGTCGCCTTCAAAAGCCGCCAAAACTGACGCCACCGAGGCAAAGTGCCGATAAAACGTGCGCCGATCGATTCCGGCTTGTTTGGCCAACGCCGTGACGGTGATATCCGTATATGCGGATTGCCGCATCAGCCTTAAAAAGGCCTGCTTCACCTTTTCTTCAGTCGTCATCTCATCACTTCCCTAACAGGTTCAGTATGCCACAAAATCAGCAAAGTTGTGGCATTGATTTAAAGCGATTACATCAGCACAATTAAATTGTGATATCGTGAACTTGTATCAATCAAAGGAGCGATAGCTATGACTGAATCCAAAGCACTTTCAGCTTTAACCTTAGGTAATGGCGTCCAAGTGGCCAATCGTTTGATGATGTCGGCAATGTGTGATCTCGGTGGCACCCCTGATGGGCAAGTGACTCAAGAGCAAATCGATTTCATGCAGGCCCGCGCCGGGTTTGGCGCCTTGCTCGTCACCGCTGCAGCCTACCCGCAACCAAACGCGAAAGGCTTGCCTGGCCAGTATAGTGTGGCCAATGATGCGGATGTTGCCGGCTTAAGCCGGTTGGCGGCAGCGATGAAAAGTCGCGGTGCCAAAGCGATCTTACAAATCGCCCACTCTGGACGCGAAGCGGCGATCCCGGCGCAACAAGGACTGCGCGTCGTCGCACCGTCGAAGATGACTTTTCCTTGGATCAAATATCCGATCGCCGAAATGACGGCAGCCGATGTCGATGAGCTGATCGCAGACTATGGCAAAGCCACCCAGCGGGCCATTGACGCTGGGTTCGACGGCGTGGAGATCCACAACTGCAACCATGATCTGTTGCAACAGTTCTTCTCCGCATATTCCAACCACCGCAGCGATCAATGGGGCGGCAGCTTTGAAAAACGCGCAGCTTTACCATTGGCGGTGCTCAAAGAACTCCATCGCGTCATTACCGCTGCCAACAAGCCGGAATTCATCGTGGGCTGGCGCATTTCGCCTGAAGAAGTCCATGGTGAAACCGTCGGCTACACCGTGGATGACATGCTGAAGCAAACCAAGTTGGTACTCGCCGCCGGCATCGACTATCTGAATCTGTCGCTAACCGGGCTTGAGTATCGTTACGACTCAAAGCCCGCCGGCCACGCGCATACCTTTGCCCAGCTGTTCCACGCCATTATGCCGGCCAATGTGCCGCTTTATATCGGCTCTCAAGTCCATACTCCAGCAGACGTTGACGCCGCTTTGGCGGATGCTGACGGCGTTTATATGGCCCGTGAAGCACTGGTCGACCCTGAATTTACCGATAAGCTCAAAGCCGGGCGGACGGCGGACATTATCACCACCATGTCTGAAGCGCGGTTAAAGCAAGTGCACCTGCCTAAAGCCTTAGCAGAAGAATACGCGACTCCTGGCGGCTTCCGGGAACAGATCCCACTGGTCGGGCTGCCAAATTAAATCCAGACAAAGCACCAAGCAGCAACTTAAACGGTACTGACAAAAAAGTGACTAGGACATCACCGTCTAGTCGCGTTCTACAAAGCAACCCCCAGGAACACAAACGCCTTGGTACCGCGATTCTACATCGAATCGTGGCCCCAAGGCGCTTTTGTCATGGACTATAACCTCTTTGGTGTTTCAGCCGAGTTTAACTGTCTTTAAAACAAGCGATGCGCTGTGACCTGGCTGTGTTGGTTACAGTGTAGTCATCCCTTAGTGGACACGGTTGCAGTCAGACCACGTGTTTTTAACATATTCGTAATCACGATCGCAACGGTTCCGAAAATCACAGTGCATCCAACTAAGACCCACAGTAACAACTTTGGCGAATAAGCCATCAAAGTCGGTGTTACTAATGAGAATACCGCAGTCAATGCTCGGACGATCCCATATGAAAATCCGGTCATAGTCGCTCGCGCAGAAACTGGATAGAAGGTCTGATTCCAAATCTTGTAAAGTGCCTCCCCGCAAAGTACCGTACTACCTGAATAGAAAATATAGGCAATCGTGAAGACCTGCCATTTTTCGCTAAAGATTCCTGCCATCACAAAAGATACAAACGCAATGGCAATCCCTAGATACATCACAGGGTAGCGATATTTTGTATCAGCAAGCCGCACATAAACCAGGTTAAACGCTAGGCATACGAGGTTGGCGACCAAGGCAATGATCGTTGAATACGCTTGACTGCGCCCATCTACAGTAACCAAGAAGTAATTGACGAACGAGCCCCAAGTGTTAGCTGGCAGATTCCAGAATAAATAGAACACTGTTAATAACACTAACGGCAATATAAAGTGACCTTGACTGAGCAGCTCCTTCAGTGAATGCTTTTTGCTCGTACCATCCACTTCAGTCACCGCATCGGTATCTGGCACCACATGCGCTTCAATTCCTTTGATCTGTTTTGAAAATACCCGAACACACCAATTGATTAACGCAACCAGCGCGATCCATCCAAACAGAAATAAAGTACTGTGAGCGTTAGTCGCCGTTAAGAAACCAATAAACTGTGATAACAAGATTCCCATAGTCCAAAAGATCTGCGTCGATGAAATTGCGCGGCCATATGTTTCTTTGCTCATACGTTCAGAAATCACCGCCAATGACGTTGGAAGATCAGCTCCAGAAGCCAACCCGGCAATAATCGTCCCGACCAGTAAAACATAGAAGCTACTTGCCAGACCAATGATCAATGCCCCTACTGCCACAAAGAAAATATCAAAATTGAAGACCGTGACGCGACCCCAACGATCAGACAGCCAACCACCAACAAACGATCCTGCCGCCACTGACAGTGTCAACAAGGTACTGATCAATCCAACTTCCCAACTGTTGAGCTGCATTGCTTTGGTCCAAAGCGGCAACGCAACCCCCAAGCTGACCAGCAAAGCAGCATCGAGATATGAAGCAACCCCTGCCACAACGATCAGCAGAATATTGTCCTTAGTGAGTTTGACCTTATTATCAGCCATGCCCTCAACCTTCTTTCAATAGGTACTGATCAATCAAATAAACTGGTGTGCAGCTCCAGGCGTGACAATAACTATTCAACAAGGTACTGCCATAAGGTGAATAGTCTGGTCGATCGGGATCAAAGGCTTCCCAAAAGGTATCAGCGCCAAGCTCAATCATCCTGCCCCAATACTGTTTCATCAAAGCCACCGCTTGATCGTTCAAGCCACTAATAAACAGCGCTTCGACCACATGATGATACATGTACGGCGTGGCAATATTCTTCACAGGGAATAATTTTTCAACTGTCCGCTGCATCAGTGCCTTGGTTTCAGCTTGCGGCAGAACCGCTGCCAATGTCATCCAGACCTGACTGGCAATATTGGGTTCACGGTTAGGCCCGGAAACGAACAATCCTGCTTTTTGATCGTACAAACTCGTCCGAGCAAAATCAGTAAGCTGCTTCAATGTCGCGATATAAGATGAAGAATCATCCCCGTGTAATTGCGCCAAAGCGATAAATTGCTTCAACGTATAAATCAAAATAGCCTGTCCGGCTGCTCCCTTATCAAAATCATTGGACCAATCAACGAACACTGGATAATTATCATCCAGCACCAACTGGCCTTGATCATCCACTTTCGTCAGTGCAAGATCCATTTGTTTCTTTGCAATTGGGAACAAATCAGTGAGTACTGCAGAATCAAATTGATGGCGCATCAGATCGCTCAGTACCGACACAAAAAATAGCGAATAATCAAACAAGAACGTGTCATCTGGCGTATCTGCCGGACTGGTGAAAACATTAGCGGGAATCCGCCCATCTTCAGCAGTCATCCCAGCAAATAAGTACAAGCAGCGTTTCACCAACTGCGTATCATCAAATGTTGCATAATCAGCCAGTGCCTGTAGCCGCAAATCACCTAGCCAAAGCCGGCGATCGCGTTTAGGTCCGTCTTCAAAAACAGTTTGCATGCAGTCTTCCAAAGTCTTCAAACCCACGGTGTAGATTTTTTGCAGTTCGGGATCCTTCAGCTTTGGTGCTTCAAAGTTAGCAGGATCAACTGAACTTTTAGCCGTTACTTGCGCATCACTAAAGCTGACTTGCCATTTTGGCGACGTATCAACGACTGTCAGTTCAACATAGCGAAAACTGTAACGTCGTGGCAACTTGAGCTCAGTTGGCAATACATCCAGGTGCAACAGCTCCTCTTGGATCCAAGAACTACTGAGCCACCCTTTGTAGTCAGCGCTATTTTGACTCAACTCCACTGGCATCTCGGCAAATTTGACGCGCAATGTCAGCGGTGCGTCCATCGGTGACCCAACGGAATCGATATGCAACGAGAAATGGCCCACATAGTGGTTGCCAAAGTCGATGATCAAAGAATCGCCTTTTTTTAATGGCCGATCAAGGTTCTGATCAACTGCTGGCTTGGTCCAAATGCCACCAAGCTTACTGGAATCTTTTGTCAAGCTTACTAGTCGCTTTGACGTAATCGTTTTCATTTTTAGTATTGGTGCAGCCGCGGTCGCGGTTGCCAGTAACTGTTTATCATGGTTAAAATGAACGTCATTATTGATTTGAAACGTGAATGCCATATTATCTCTCCTTCAACATGAAGGCTCGTCGCAGTGGATCACGATGAGCCTTCAAGCATGCTTATTCGTCTAATCCACGAACGTTGTACTTATTCTGCAAACGCATCATGATGATGCCGGCAATGAAGCCAAAGGTCAAAAGCGCTGCAAAACCATACATCGTGCCGCGAATAGCAGATGGAACCACCAAAGCAGGGGTAATGATTGCAAACAGCCCACAACAGAAGCGGGAGAAGCCATTGATAAAGCCTTGTACAGATGCGCGGATTTCAACCGGGAAGGACTCTTGCGTCCAAACCTTATACATTGCTTCACCAGCGAGATTGTTACCGATGTTATAAAAACCGATAGCAAAAACAATTGGCCAGAGACTTGTGTTACTCATTGCCAACCCGAGCATCGCAAAAATCTGAATCAGCTGTGCAATCACAAAGATCTTGTTGCGCAGTTTGCCGCCAGATAGTGAAGCAAAAATACTCGTCGTTACTAAGCCCAACAGATTCAGCACGATCCCAGCGCCAGTAGCAAAACTTTGGCTAGCCTTGGCTTGCACTAAAACGAACGTCTGAAACTGCCCAAACGTATTGGCCAATAAGTTCCACGCTAAGTAAAAGATCATGATGCACGTAAAGAACGCAATATATTTACCAGCCCCGCTGCCGGTGAAGACGCTCTTAATTGAAACATTACTGCTCTTTTCAGCGCCGCCTTCTTTGGCTTGATTACGTTTTTCCCCTTCTTCGTGGAACTGACGGAATTTAGCCGACATGGTCCGCCATAACCAAGTGATAACTGCAACTAAGGCTAAAATCGTAAAGACGATACGCGCACCAGTTGCACCAGTGATCTTGGAAACCACAAAGGCGGCAACGTACGAACTTAAGACCCCGATCTGCCAAAAGACTTGTGTCGATGAAACCAGCTGGGATGACGTTTTATCATCTGGCGCATCATGGGAGATCATCGTCAAGCTGATAGGCAGATCAGCCCCAGACGCAAAGCCTGTAACGATCACTCCAGCTAACAACATGCCATAACCACCAGAGAACACACAGATCAACGCACCAATTGCATATAGCAGATCCATCCAGTTAAATGACCGAACCAGCCCAAAGCGTTTTGTTATTTGGCCGGACAGTAACGATCCAGCGGCTATCGCAAAAGTTAATGCTCCAGAAATGAATCCGACCTGCGCATTTGATAGTCCCAAGCCAGACTGCCACACGGTAATAGTAGCTGACAACCCAACAATAATACCGGACCCTAAAATAGAGCCAATGCCCGATGCAATCGCAAGCGGGCGATACTTTGAAAAGCTAGATGCCTCTTGCATGAATAATTCCTCCTCTTGAATACACTTACATCCTACAAGCAAGAGAAACCGCTAACAATATCTTAATTACACGAAAAACATTGCATATTCACAGGTTATAATCGTATACTAACCACCAATGTGTACCGTTAGGAGGCGTTATTTTGGTGCCCAAAACTTTGCATGATAAACTGTTCGCACTCAATGATGTCGAGCAACAGCAACTCGAAAGTGGCAATAATTTTAACTATATGGATTTGGACTTCATTGATAATCCAATTCCGCAAATGCCAGCGTGGAATTTTTTCAAAGACGGCGAAATCGCAGTGACGAAGAATAATCGGTTTTCTTATGTTCCTGCACATACGCATAGTTTCATCGAGCTAAACTATGTTTACGCCGGCAGCTGTACGCAATATATCAACGATGAAAAAATCGTCTTACACTCTGGCGAACTACTCTTGATGGACAAAGAAATCGTACAGCGGATCGACTATACCGGCAGAGATGACGTGCTTGTGAACATCTTGATCAAAAGTGATCCAAAAGTGAGTGATCTACTCCAATTGATCCCTGATTCTATCAATATCGTGTCACAACTTATCGATAATGTGGCCAATGACCACACGCTCCACAATAACTTCATCTTGTTTGATTTGAACCAAAATGTCATTGCCAAAAATCTGATTGCGTCCTTGATCCAAAAAGGGCTCACTACCCCGCTGCCACCTCAGCGCAATCAATCCTTGGCATTGATCTTATCGGCATTAATCATTGAGTTACGCACCACCGTCGAAAAAAGCGTCATTAATTTTACCGATACCGCTCGCGCTAGTCTTGTGCCGATTATCCGTTATATTAACGAAAACTACTTAACAGCAACTCTTGGCAACACAGCCAAGCAATTTGACTATAATCGTAATTACCTCAGCAACAAATTAAAGACAGCAACAGGCAAAAGTTTTCAAGAACTCATCGATCGGCGTCGACTGTCCGTTGCAGAAAACTTAATGATCAAAACCGATCTGACCAACGAGGAAATTTGTGACTTAGTGGGGTACCGCAACAGTGCGTCTTTGTATCGGCTCTTTCAAAAATATCTCAACAGTACGCCGGCAGCTTATCGGCGCAAGGTGCACCCGCGGTTTGATCACCTCGGCCAGCGGCTCCCCACCCAAGAAGAAGTGAATAACGGTGGGGCAACTGACACATCTCAGTAATTCTGTGTTAGTATCTGTACTTGTTTTGCATCCGCCGCCAAAAGTCGCTATTCTTGACTCAAACCGCTTTGGAGGTGTGCTGATGCTAACAGAAAAATGGCTTGCAAATTTACCTTTACCCCCGATCACCCAGGTAACGCCAGTCGGTGGCGGTGACGTGAATGCCGCTTATCGGGTGGCCACGACGCAAGGAACGTTTTTCCTGCTGGTGCAAGCACACCAGCCGGCTAGTTTTTATGCTGGGGAAATTGCAGGGCTCAAGGCCTTCACCGCTGCCAAGATCCGTGCTCCGCGCGTGATCGCGCATGGGCAAAGTGCAGGCGATGCTTATTTGATCTTGTCTTATCTTGAGCCGGTGGCAAATGGCGATCAAAGCGCGCTCGGAGCCTTAGTCGCAAAACTGCATGCTTATGCCAGCCCCACTGGCCGCTTCGGTTTTTCTCAGCCTTATGCCGGCACCAGTGTCAGCTTCGCCAATCCTTGGAGCGACTCTTGGGCGGAGCTGTTCATCAATCAGCGCCTGGATGTGTTAGACGCGGCCTTAGTGGCCAAACACCGCTGGGCTCCGCATCAGCGCACCGACTTCTTGCAAGTGCGGGCGGTGATCAGCCGCACGCTTGCCGCATACCCGAGCCAACCGGTGTTGCTGCATGGCGATCTGTGGTCTGGCAATTACATGTTCACGCCAGAGGGCCCGGCCTTGATCGATCCAGCGGCTTGGTATGGTGATGCCGAATTCGACTTGGCGATCACCACGGTATTTGGCGGCTTCAGCTCAGCGTTTTACCAAGCTTATCAACACGCTCATCCCCTGGCTGCCGGGTTTTCTTTGCGGCAGCACTTCTACCGTCTGTATTACTTGATGGTCCACTTGGACAAATTCGGCAGCGGCTATAGCCGCAGTGTGCAAGCAGAATTAGACGCGATCTTGGCGTGAAGGTGATCAAATGACGACAAAAATCGACATGCTTCAAGATGACAATTGGTTCCAACACCTAAACCCCGAAACCGACTATGCCCTTTATCGCGGCGGCGTGTTGCTTGGCCGCCTGGCGCCTGATCAGCCGATCAATTACAAAATGCGTACCATCAGCTGATGATCATGATCCCCCAACCTTAAAGGAGTAAAAATGCTCACCTTCACCTTATACGGCGATGCCGCCACCGCCCAAGCCATGGCCAAATACATGCGCAACCAGTTTCCGTTTGTCGGCCTTAAAACCCCTCAGCGCAAAGCCCAAACCAAGCCGCTGCTTCAAGCCAGCCGCACTTGGAGTACCCCTGACGTCTTGGCCGCCGTGCAAACCTTATATGCGCGACCCCAGCGCGAATACCAATACGCCGCCATTGAGTTAGCGCGAGAGCATGTCCGCGATTATGACTTAGACAACTTGCGCTTGCTGGCAGCGCTCGTCACGAAAAAAGCGTGGTGGGACACCGTCGACAGCTTGCGGCCGTTGTTTTGGGATTATTGGTGCTTGCATCCGGTCGACCGCCCCTGCTTGTGGGGCTGGTTTTATGGGCAAGCAGATTTCTGGCTGCGCCGCGTCGCCATCACCTTGCAACTGCAAGCCAAAGCCCAAACCGACTTGACCTTGTTAACGCAAGCCATCGACGCGGATCTGACGACGCCTGAATTTTTCATTCAAAAAGCGATCGGCTGGGCGCTGCGCCAATATAGCAAAACCGATCCCGACTGGGTGCGCGCTTTCATCACCACCCGGCCGCAAATGACAAAACTGGCCGTCCGCGAAGGCAGCAAGTACCTTGTCTAACCAAAAATCCCCCGCGATTGTTCGCCTGACGGCACGATCGCGGGGGATTTTAGCTTTCTTTAGCCCTAACCAGCCAGCTTTCGCTGCATGGATCTGATCAAATAAAACAATTCACCAAACAACTCTCCGGATGCATTCAGATCCCATTGGAAGATGACGGGTCGCTTTTGTTGATCCAGCACTAGCGGCAAAGCAGAATCTTTAATAATGAGATCAGCCGTTTCAAAATGATCGTGCACGAATTCGATATAGGGCTGTTGATCCAAGAACAATAACAGATCCATATACCCAACAGCAACTGGCTCCAGTAATAAGGCCACCTTGAGTCGCTTAGCAGGATGGGTTATTTGGCGCAGTTGTAATAAGTTCACATATAATGCAGTACTCATATCCAGTAATAGATCACCATGCGCTTCAATATCGGCTTCAGTGATGGCCTTAGCAGTTGCTTGTGTCACGGCTTGTTGCAAGCGCGAGTCAGGCTTGACGGCTGACATTTCCGGCTTAAATGCATAAGCGATCGTTGAACCCAGATCAAATCCCAATGTCATGACGCTAACAACCACTGCAAGGGTGCTGGCCAAGATCACATCGCCATATTGCGGATTCGTCGTTTGGGTCGGCAACACATCAGACTGCAAATTACCGATGATTGCTTTTGCCAGTGCAAATGCCTTGGGACTAAAGCGCTCGAACCGACCGATCACGACCCGCAACCGCGGATCGCCTGGCGTATAATAAATCGGCAATAAGAAACTGACTAAGAAAAGATGCTGCGACTCGCTGATCTGCTCTGGCCAAGTCAACTCGCGATTCTTTTTGAATAAATTTGCCACCGGATCGGCGATCATCGTCACCAACTCAGAAAACTGATGGTGATGCGCGACTCGAGATTGAGTAACTGCCACAAAATACGCCAGCAACTCTTGCAGCACCGGGCTGTGATACTCCAGTTTGAACTCTGAGTCCGCTTGGCGCGCAAACAGGCTCGCTTGCGTCCGAGAGCAATTAACGAAGGGCCACTCAACGCCATCTGTTGCCGACCAATACATCAGGGTCAAAAAGATCCGCACCCGGTCTTCATCACCAATGATCTGTATGTTCTCATAGACGATACGCAGTCCTAATTGCTTGGCCAGATCCCGCAATGGGCGTAAATACCGCAAACAAGTGACGCGTGAATATCCCACCGAATTAATAAACGCATTAAAATCCGGCAGGTCTTCTGCGATCAAATGTTGTAAAAACGCGAATGGCACTCCTTAGCGCACTAATGCCATTCGCAACCGGCCTTCACCAAGTGCAAACAGTTCTTCTTTTGAAGCTTGCGGTTTCTTTGCGATTGCCTGCAAGTCTCTGAGTAAGTGCATGTAGGTGTAATACACGGTGCCATAGTTTTTCTGCATCCGCACCGCGACTCGATGCAAGTTAAGCTCATCAAGCTTAGCTGCCCCTTGTGCCCGATCAGCTTTGCCATCTAATTGCATTTCCTGTTGCAGCGCATGTTCGATCTCGCGAAACAACCTGAGCTTTTCCGACGATTGCTTGGTCAAAAACAGCGCCTCTTCGATCCGATCCATTTCCAGTCCTCCTGGTTCAACCAACTTTTAGCATGCAGAAAAGCCAGTCGTATCACCAGTGACGACAAGGTGTTTGCTTTTCCAAAGGATACCATAACGCGATTGACGCGAACATTACTATAAACTATATACAATCAACTCGCAATATATAGTTTATTAAATTATAAATTAGGATAAAATTATCATGATGGCATTTTCAGTGACAGCAATCAGTCATAAACAACTGTTATATCAATTGTTGGTGTCAGGACTTGTCATGACAGGAAACATTATCGATAAAAGTCAACTTTATCTAAGATAATCTTTAAGTAACTATATATATCCTTCTGGCTTAATTAATTATTCTAATTATGTTTATATTTCAGACAAAATCAATTTTTATGAGATATTTAGTAGACTAGTATGTGCGGCCATACTATAATTTAAATGATTTCAAGTGTGGGCAAAGTAACTATTTTTTTATTGACCACACTTACATTCAAATTTTCGCGTCACATAGGAGGAGAATCATGACAGAAAACCGGGGAGCCAAAAAGCTCTATAAAGCACATAAAACATGGATCGCAGCAGGGATCGCTGCTGCAACATTGTTCAGCGTTCAAGCCTTAGGCGGCCAAACCGTCAATGCATCCGCTGCTGGCAGTGTCACCAGCATCAACCAGGCACAAGTCGATGCTGCCAAGTATGATGCCGGGTATGCTGCAGGCCAAAAGGTGGGCCAGTTAGGCGCCAACGCCGCAACGACCACCAACGCTTCTGCAAGCTATGTCGACGGTTATGCCGCAGGCTACGCTGCCGGTCATGCCGCTTGGTCAGAAAAGCTGAACACCAAGCCAGTGACTGATCAGTCTAACCAAAACAACGCTGATCAAACTGGCGCAGGTAAGACCACTACTAACGAAACACCGGTAACTACTGATCAAAGCAACCAAAACAATGCTGATCAAACGGGTGCCGGTAAGACCACTACCAACGAAACACCAGCAACCACTGATCAAAGCAACCAAAACAACGCCGATCAAACGGGTGCCGGTAAGACCACTACTAACGAAACACCGGTAACCACCGATCAAAGCAACCAAAACAACGCCAATCAAACCGGCAAGACCGCATCTGAATTAGATGCCTACGCTAAGGGCTTGCAATTAGGCTTAAAAGGCGTTTCCGCCGTACAAACCGACTACCTTAACAAAATGTATGCTGGCGATAAAGAGGCCTTCACTGCAGGCCTTAAAGCTGGTCAAACACAATTTCAAACTAAATTAGCGGCTACAAAGCTGGCTGAAGCTAACCAAGCTTTTGTTGATGGCCAACGTTATGGTGAAACTGGCGCCCAATTGCCTGATTTAGCTGGCAAGACGGCTAACTACAAGAACAACTTTGCCCAAGGCTTTGACGCTGGTGCTGCCACTCGCGCACAAAAACTAGCCTCTGCCAAGGACAAAGCGACTGCTAACTTTGAAGCTGACCACATGGGCCAAGCGACGACGCCTAGCCAAGACACCATTGATGCCGCTTCTAAGTTAGACGAAGCCAACACCGCCTTTGTTGATGGCCAACGCTTCGGCGAAACTGGTGCCATTTTACCTGACTTAGCCGGCAAGTCCGACAACTACAAGGACAACTTTGCTAAGGGCTTTGACGCTGGTGCTGCTACTCGTGCACAAAAATTAGCCGCCGCTCAAGACAAGGCTAACGCTGAAAACCAAGCCAACCACATGGGCCAAGCGACGACGCCTAGCCAAGATACCATCGACGCCGCTTCTAAGGCTGACGAAGCCAACACCGCTTTCCGTGCTGGCCAACGTTATGGCGAAACTGGTGCCCAACTGCCTGATTTAGCTGGCAAGTCTGATAACTACAAGAGCAACTTTGCCCAAGGCTTTGACGCGGGCAACGCAGCGCGCGCCCTTAAGTTGACAGCTCAAAAAGCAGAAGCCAACCAAGCCTTCATCGATGGCCAACGCTACGGTGAAACCGGTGCGCAACTGCCTGATTTAGCTGGCAAGTCTGATAACTACAAGAACAACTTTGCCAAAGGCTTTGATGCTGGTGCCGCTACTCGCGCCCAAAAGCTCGCTGCTGCTAAGGCTAAGCATGGCCAAGAAGTTTTGGACAGCCACAAGAAAGGCCAAGACTACACCGACTACAAGAAGATCGATCAGGCCTACGCTGATGGGTTAGCCGCTGCCAAGAAGGCTGCTGCTGAAAAGCAAACCGACACGACCACCACCCCAACTAAAGACGCCGCAAAACCAGCCGCTGCTAAGACGACGGCCGTCAAGGCCGCTGTTGCCGCTAAGACTGCGCCGAGTGCAACTGCCGTGACAACGGCTGCTAAGAGCACCGCTGCAGCCTTGCCAACCACAGGTGACCAAGGCAATACATTTGCCACTGCCGCTGGGGTCTTGGCTGTGATGGGCGCGTTGTTCGGCTTAGCCGGCACATCGCGCAAAAAGCGCGCATAATTACGGCACCACTTCTCCGTATCAGACGCGTGCTGAAAACACCGCATTCTTCGCGAATGCGGTGTTTTTTTGCTATCATGATGCGCTACACTTAAAGAGCAAATCAAGGGGGGAATGATGTTGAAAAAACTGCTCGCTGTAATCGGCGCGCTGTTAGCCATGGTGGTTTTTGCGGCGAGCTTGGCGCATTTTTACCCGCAATCGCCGCAACATGAAGTGCCCTTGACCACCACTAGCCGCCCTACATTATGGGTCACTAGTGACACGCATTTTATCGCCCCCAGCCTGCATGATGACCAAACCGCTTGGGGGTGGGTCAAAGCAAGCGCCGCCGGCAAAGACATGCAAGATCAGCCGATCGCGATAAAAGCCTTCGTCCATGCCGCCTTAAAGGCTCACCCAACGGCGGTGATCATCACCGGCGACGTGACCTTCAACGGCGCTTTGGCTTCCGCAAAAAGCATTGCCAAGCGCTTAGCCCCGCTGCAACAAGCCGGGATCCATGTCTTGGCGATCCCTGGCAACCATGACATCTATGACGGCTGGGCGCGCAAGTACACTGGCAAAGCGCAAACCAAAGTCACGCAGATCAGCCCAAAAATGTGGCGCCAGGTGTTTGCCGATGGCTACCAACATGCCGCCAGCATTGACCCCAACAGCCTCAGCTACGCGATCACGCTCAACCGCGATTACCGCTTATTGCTGCTTGATTCGAATATTTACACCATTCAGCCATCAAACCTGGCGCCAAATACTGGCGGGCAGCTGAGCAAAAGCACGTTGACTTGGTTGCGCCAGCAGCTGGCGGTGGCCAAAAAACGCGGCCAGCATCCCTTGGTCTTCATGCACCATAACTTGTACCCCCATGCCAGTCATGCCTCAGGGTGGGTGCTGAATAACGCTGAAGCCGTGCGCAAGCTGCTATCTGCCTATCAAGTGCCGGTAGTGTTTTCCGGGCACATCCATGCCCAAGACATTATGGCAGATCCGGCTGGTCAAGCCACGCCTAAAGAGATCATCTCGGCCAGCTTTACGCAAACCCCTGGCATCTACGGCGTGATCAAGCTGACGCCTGAGACGTTTGACTATCACACCCAAGCCCAAGACCTCACCCCAGTGCTTTCAGCCAAGCAAAAAAACGGGCATCTCGGCCACTACCAGCGGTATTTGGCGACGATGTTCAAGCAGACGCAGGCTTTGCCGATCGTCTATCAACAAGCCAAAGACGCCGGTCTCAAAGGCCGATCCCTGATTGCCGCCAGCAACTTTTTGGCCGAGTTGAATTGGCGCTTCTTCAGCGGCAATGATACTTCTGGCTTGACGCAGCTCAAGCAGCTGCCAGGCTACGCTGCGGTGATGGGCAATCACAAGCTCCGCCAACAGGTAAAGCCCTTGCTGCAAGATCACGACCTGCCGGATCACCACCTGTTCCTTAAGCTAGATTAAGAATTGCCTAAGGTGCCGAAATTATCTGTTTGCCCTCTCAAAAGCGTGCTATGATGCTTTCATAGATAGCCACAAAGCGCTTTCTGTTTTGACGCCTCCCAGCGCAGGGAGGCGTCATTTTGTTGTCTCGAAGTTTGCTTTCGGCTGCCAACAAAAAAATCGCCCTCACTCACTGAGGACGATGCGCTGATTTTATTGCAATGCTTTTAGCGCTTGGGCTGGGACTTGATTCACCGAGATCGTTTGCATCCCTTTTGTCACGCGCTTAGCCGAAACTTTGGCGGTCACATAACTGCCTTTAGCCAGCGGGGTCGGATCGGTGCTTTCCGGACCTTCCCAAGCAACATGCTTGGTTTCGCCTTTGGCATTGGCCCAAGTAAAGTCATATTCATAATAATAAACTTGCTGGCCGTTTTTCTTGTAATCCGCGCCGCTGTCAGTTTTTGATTTGTGTTTGACCGCTGCCGGCACCTGCGCGTAGGCGGTCTCACCATTGTAGGTGGTATTCCAGTAACTATACGCCTTGTAACCGCCAAAAACGACGATGACCAAGACGATGAGGCCAATGATTGCTTTACGCATGCTGATCACTCCTTAACTTAATGGCTAAGTTGATTATCGCATCTGCGCACCATTTTGGCCACGAACAAAATCGTCACTTGTCTGACATGGTCATCACCGTTATGCATGCGCAACGATCGCATACACTGCCTGTGCTAATCGTGCTTGCAGGGCTGCTTTTTGGTCAGGCTTTAAGCGGGCATAACTCATCCGCACTTGGTTGTGGTGACTGCCGAATAAGAAATCCGGCCGCACCAACACCCCAGCGTGCAAGAAGGGACTGTAATCTGCAGCCCCTAAAGGTTTGGCCGTGTTCAGCGTCACCCAAAAATGGTTATTGGCCGCAGGCAATGCATAGTCGACTAATCGCGCTTGCACTAATGGTGCTAGTGCCGCCGCCAACACGGCTTGCCGTTCATCGAGGCGTTGTTGCTGCTTAACCACCGCTGCTGCCAGATCCGGCTGAGCCAATAATTGTGCGGCGATCGCTTGCGGGAACACACTGATCTCAGCTTCCATTTGCTGGCGGATCTGCGCCAATCGCTGGACTACGCCAGGCGGTGCGATCAGCCAGCCGATGCGGGTATGCGGCCCTAATAATGGCGATAATGAGCCGATATACAACACATTGTCCGGATCTAAGCGATGCAGAGGCGGCACCGCTGCTGGACGCAGCGCATTGGTGATCCCCAGCAAGTCATCTTCGACGATCGGCAGGTGCAAGGAACGACAATGCGCGAGTAGTTTTTGCCGCTGGGCGAGCGTCATCGTCGCGCCAGTCGGATTTTGACCAGTCGGGTTGACGAACAAGAAGCGCACATGATGTTGGTGATACACTTGCGTCAACGCTGCCAGATCCAACTCACCGGCATGCAGCGGCACCCCATAGATGCGGATCCCGGCGGCTTGAAATAAAGTCAGCTGATAAAAATATGACGGTGCTTCAACCGCGATCGCATCGCCATCACTTAACAACCCTTGCGACAGCAAATAATACGCTTGTTGCGCCCCAGAGGTGATCAACACCTGCTCTGGCGTCACCGCCCCCAACAACGGCTGCAAGCGCGCCACGACGGCACGTTTCAACTCAGCGTCGCCAGTGATATCCATCTGCCGCTCTTGCGCATACAAAGCCGCCACCGACAAGCCAGTTGGCGTCAGCGGCACCGCCAGTTCGGCGGCAATGGTCGAATCAGCCAAGTCGATCATACCAGGGGTTTGCCGCAATGCCGCCAGCCGCAATGAAAACGGATCTGGGCCGCTTAAGCGATTGGTGGACAAATAATCATGCCAGCGCGTCGGTTGGGCGACTCCCCACTTATCGGCATTGACCCAAGTACCACTGCCGACTTTGCGCGTCAATAAGCCTTGGCTGACCAACTCCCCTAAGGCTCGTTGGATCGTTGAGCGATTCACTCCGAGGGTTTGGGCCAGCCACCGTTCCGCCGGCAAGCGGCTGCCCGGCAGCAGCTCGCCAGCATCAATGGCGGTCGTGATCAATGCGATCACCCGCAAATAAGCGGGATGATGGGTTTGCGGTAACTGCCAATTCATGTGCTTCCTCCTAATATCAAACGCTCTGTATGATTTATTTGCTGGCTAAGCTTCACGAAGCCGCTGCCGTCTAATTGGGTGGTATTTTTACCATCCAATTGGTGGTTGGCGTTGCGTTCAGCCTACCATATGCTAAGACCAACTTACAAGATGAGGTGAAGCTAAATGGCAGAAACAGGAACAACTTTAGTGAAACGTGGAATGGCTGAAATGCAAAAAGGCGGCGTCATCATGGACGTGGCCAATGTTGAACAAGCAAAAGTCGCAGAAGCCTCCGGTGCCGTTGCGGTCATGGCGCTAGAACGCGTCCCTTCGGATATTCGCGCAGCCGGCGGTGTCGCACGGATGTCAGACCCGGCGATGATCGAAGCCATCATGGCCGCCGTTTCCATCCCTGTCATGGCTAAGGCCCGGATCGGCCATATCGCCGAAGCACGGATCTTAGAAGCGATCGGCGTCGATTATATCGACGAAAGCGAAGTCCTCACGCCAGCAGATGACAAGTATCATATCGACAAGCGTGACTACCAAGTGCCGTTTGTTTGCGGCTGTCGTGATCTTGGCGAAGCCTTGCGGCGCATTGCCGAAGGCGCATCGATGCTGCGTACCAAAGGCGAACCGGGCACCGGCAATATTGTCGAAGCCGTGCGCCACATGGAAAAAGTCAACGAAGACATTGCCCATGTCCACGCCGCTGATGACAATCAATTAGTGACGTTAGCCCGCGACTTCCGCGTCCCGCTGGACCTGTTGCGCGACGTACACGAAACCGGCAAACTGCCAGTTGTGAACTTCGCTGCCGGTGGCGTGGCGACGCCAGCTGATGCTGCTTTAATGATGAACCTGGGCGCTGACGGCATTTTCGTCGGTTCTGGGATCTTCAAGTCTGACAACCCAGAAAAGTTTGCTAAGGCCATCGTCACCGCCACCGCCCACCCGACGGATTATGCCTTGATCGCCGAAGCCTCCAAGAATCTCGGCGCCCCAATGCGCGGCATCGAGCTATCAACTTTGACTGATGATCAAAAAATGTCGCAACGGGGGATCTAGTCCATGGTGATTGGTGTATTGGCCCTGCAAGGGGCCGTTTCAGAACATGTGGCGATGCTGCAAAAATTAGGCGCCGCCACACAAGAATTGCGTGAGCCGCAAGATCTGACCGGCTTGGATGGCATCGTCTTGCCTGGCGGCGAAAGTACCACGATGCGCAAGCTGCTTGAACGCGTTGACATGCTGGCGCCGCTGCGGGCCCAGATCAAAGCCGGACTGCCGGTGTTCGGGACTTGCGCCGGAATGGTTTTATTAGCGCAGCCAGAAAGCTTGAACGCCTTGCCTGCCACCGTTCAACGCAACGGCTTTGGCCGCCAGAAGGAAAGCTTTGAAGCGGATCTGACGGTGACAGGCTTTGACACGCCGTATCACGGGGTCTTCATCCGCGCACCGTATTACTCGGCGGTTGAAGCGCCTGTGACCGTGCTGGCAACGGTCAACGACGACCGCATCGTCGCGGCGCGCTACCAGCACTTGCTGGTGACGGCTTTCCATCCTGAACTCACAGCAGACCCCCGCTTTCACCAGTTATTCTTGGAAATGGTGGCGGGAAAATAGTTTGTTTCCACGTGAAACATTGGCACCCGTCAAAAAGGAACCTGCATGACTGCTTGCAGGTTCCTTTTTGGCTGTCTTATTATCCGCTTACGCCTTGATGCAGACGCTGCCGCATCAAGGGCTTGATCCCGCCGGCTTGCAAGATATCGACTGCAATGCCGCTTAACTGCTCCCCTTGCCAAGTATGCTCGGCTGTTTTGACTATACCTGAAAGCAAGTCCAACTGTACCGTTTCATGAGCAACGATCGCTCCATGCAGCGGTGGACACACCAGCAGCGGCAGGCCTAGATTGATCGCGTTGCGATAAAAGATCCGGGCAAACGACTCGGCGATGATGGCGCCGGCCCCCATGCCTTGCAACGCGATAGCCGCATGCTCGCGACTTGACCCGCAACCGAAGTTTCTCCCGGCAACAATGATCCCACCAGACGGAAAATGACCGGCGATCTGCGGGTCGATCCCTGCCAAACAATGTTGGGCGATCGCTTGAGGATCGACTAACGCCAGATAATGGCCAGGAAAGATCTGATCGGTATCAATGTTATCGCCCAACACGAATGCCGGACCAACAACTGTCTGCTTCATTTGATCGCCTCCAAAATCGCTGCGCGCGGATCCATGATCTGCCCCGCAATGATACTGGCGGCCACCGTGGCGGGACTGGCGAGATAGATATCGGCATCAACGGCACCCATCCGCCCTGGGAAGTTGCGGTTGGTGCTGCTGATACAAGTTTCACCGCTGGCTAAAATCCCTTGGTGCACGCCTAGACAAGCCCCGCAACCAGGTGCGGTGACGGTGGCGCCGGCGGCCATCAGCGTTTGAATATAGCCGGCTTGAATGCCTGCTTGCAACACGGCTTGCGATGCGGGCACAACCAACAGCCGTTTATACTCGGGAATGTGGCGCCCAGCAACGATTTTAGCGGCAATTTCCAGATCTGCTAATCTTCCCCCGGTACAACTGCCAATGTAGCCTTGATCCACCTTGACCCCAGTACCTGCCGCCACTGGCCGTACATCATCTACGTGCCCGGGAAACGCGATGACCGGCTGCATCTGACTGACGTCAAACGTTAACGTCTGGGCATATTGAAAATCAGGATCTGTGGTTTCCACATGATAATCAACGACGCCATGCGCGGCTACATAGTCTAAGACCGCTTGATTTGGCTGCATGTATGCCGTCTTGGCCCCAGCTTCCACGGCCATGTTGCAAATCGTCATGCGCCCAGCGACGCCTAAGTGGTCAACATAATCCCCGATAAAATCGATCGCCTGGTAAACTGCGCCATCCGCATGTAAGGTCCCTAAGACAGTCAAGATCACGTCTTTAGGGGCCACCCCCAATGGCGCAGTGCCGTTGAGCCGGACGGCGATCACTTCAGGAACGCGCAGCCATAACTCGCCAGTCAATAAGATCGTGGCCATATCGGTGGCCCCGACGCCTGTCCCCATCGCGCCAAACGCCCCATGAGTGGTGGTATGGCTATCAGTAGCAATCAAGAGCATGCCAGGATAAACCAACCCGGCTTCTGGCATTACCTGATGGCAAACACCGCTATCGACGTCAAAATGATGCTTGAAATGATTGGCTTTTGCAAATGCGCGCATCTCTTTGTGATTTTGCGCGCTTTGCACATCTGGCGTCGGCGCAAAATGGTCAAAGACAAACGCACATTTCGTGTTATCCCAAACGCGGGTCCCCCCCATTTCCTTAAATGAGTAGATGGTTTGTAAATACAGATCATTGATCTCTGCAAAATCGACCTTGGCAGTGACGATCTGACCGCTTTTCACGGTTTCAAGCCCGGCGTGATGCGCCATGATTTTTTCAATCGCATGCATAACCAACACCTACGATTCGACAGGATCAACATCTGGATCAACCGGATGCAAATCAAGTTCATGCTCGGACTTGGCAACCAGCACTGACGTGGAAATATCCGCTGTTACGTTGGGAATGATCCGACCCATATTCAAGAGCCGATCGACCCCGGCTAATAAGCCGACAGTCGACAATGGCAAGCCCGCGGTTTGCAAAACCACCGAAACTGCGATCAAGCCGGAACCAGGCACGCCTGCCAAGCCCAACGATGTCACCGCAGCGATCAACATGATCCGTAATAACTGAATGACGGTGAAATGCACCCCATAAATCTGCGAGGCAAAGACAATGGCTACCCCTTCATAAATCGCAATGCCATCCATACTCATGTTCGAGCCGATCGTAATGATAAAATTCCCGATCCGATCAGAGACACCGAGGCGCTTGACCGCCCGTAATGACAGTGGAATCGTGGCCACACTTGATGTGGTCGAAAAGGCAAACACCATCGGCTCTCGTGACGCTTTCAAGTATCGGCCCAGCGGGATCTTGCAGATCAGCCAGCACACGATCAAGCCATGCAAGACGATGGTTTGGATCCCGGAAGCCGCATACACGGCAGCGATAGCCTTAAGATAAGGCCAAATAATGGCGATCCCGCTTTTCCCGATCACGCTGGCCATCAAGCCAAACACGCCAATTGGGGTAAAGCCGAGGACAACATTCACAAAATGTTTCATGGTTTCAGCCAGCGACTTGCAGACGTCTAACATTGGCTTGCCTTTATCCCCGATCGCCAAGATGGAAAAGCCAAAGATGACGGCAAAGAAGATCACTTGCACTAAGTTGCCTTCAGAAATCGACTTCACAATATTACTCGGGATAAAACTCAAGATCGTATCCGAAATCGTGACCGATGCGGGCTTGGAAACATGCACATTGGCAACGTTGATATTCGCCCCTTGCCCAACATGAAACAGTAAACCGAAGCTCAAGCCCAAAGTGACCGCAATCAATGTGTACACCGCATAGGTCCCGACCGTCTTCATGGCGATCTTCCCGAATTGCTTCATGTCATCAATATCCGCGATCGCCACTACCATCAATGAAAAGACCAAAGGCGCCACGACAACTTGTAACAAATTGACCAAGATATCACCTAACACGGTGAACATGGTCGCTTGCTTGCCCATGACCAGACCCGCGATGATCCCTAAGGCAAACCCGATCATGATCTTGGTGAATAAGGACCAACCACGCATCTTTGTGATCATTGCTTTCATTGGAAACACCTCTTTCTCGTGCTCAAATTATCACAAACATAAGCTTAAAAAATACTGTTAATGACCGCTGTTTCGACAAGTAGACTTGCAGAAACGTTGTAACCATTAACAGCATCCGTAACCAATTATGATTCAGCGACACCTTCCAATACTTTCATGAGTTTAGCTTTCGTTTCAAAGCCGATCCCTGGCACTTGCGGCATTGCGACATAGCCATCTTCGATCGCGATATCATCCGCAAACCCACCGAATGGTTCAAAGATGCCTGGATAAGATTCGTTGCCGCCAAGGCCTAAACCAGCCGCAATGTTCAAGGACATCTGATGGCCGCCATGCGGGATGCAGCGCCGAGAAGACCAGCCGTTTTCCTTCAACATCTTCAAGGTGCGCATGTATTCAACCAAGCCATAACTCAAGGCGCAGTCAAATTGTAAATAATCACGCTCTGGGTCCATGCCGCCATAGCGGATCAAGTTGCGGGCATCTTGCATCGAGAACAGATTTTCACCGGTCGCCATGGTGTTGTGGTAATGCTTGCCTAATTCATGTTGTAATTCAAAATCGAGCGGATCGCCGGCTTCTTCATACCAAAACAGGTCATATGGGGCTAACATCTCGCCATATGCGATCGCTTGTTCCAGGTTCAACCGCCCGTTGGCATCAACGGCCAAGTGCTTGCCGGAAGGGACCACTTCCAAGGCCGCTTCGATCCGGCGCTTGTCTTCTTCTAGCGAATTGCCGATTTTCATCTTCACGACAGAATAGCCAAGCGCCAAGTACCCCTTCAGTTCGTTTTGCAACATCGTGTCATCTTTACCTGGTTGGTAATAGCCCCCAGCCGCATAAACAAACACTTTGTCGTCTGGGTGCCCATCCCCATAGCGTTCAGACAACAGCCGATATAATGGCTTTTCTTCGATCTTAGCTACCGCATCCCAAATCGCCATATCGATCGTGCCGACTGCCACAGAGCGTTCACCGTGCCCACCAGGCTTTTCGTCGGTCATCATGATCTTCCACAGCTTGAACGGATCAAGATTGGTCCCATCATCGGTCAAATAATCTTCTGGCTTTTTCGCCATGATTCTTGGGATCATGCGGGAGTGAATAATACCGCTTTGCGCATAACGACCATTAGAGTTGAAGCCATAACCGATGACTGGCTTGCCGTTTTTGATCACGTCAGTAATGATAGCCACGACTGAAACGTTCATCTTAGAGAAATCAATGTATGCATTCCGAATACTAGAACTGATCGGTACAGGTTGTTCCTTAATCTCGACAATACGCATAATACAGGACCTCCGCATGTATTTTAATGGGTTATGTTGTAAGCGCTTAACACAAGTACAGTATATTTAGCGTATACATTAATGTCAACCTGTTTTTCATATTATTTTGTCAACGTACTGACGTTTGTTATTGAAACGGGATTAAAACCAAATAACCACGGGGATTTCCAAAAATCCTCGTGGTTATTTGAAATGATACTATTTATTTGTTAGCGTATACATTATTCCTGGCTTTGCTTCAAAATAGCGATGATCTCGCGACTGCCGTGATGACGGTGCGCTTGCATCAATTCATCTGCCGCCTTGCCGCTGCCGGCGCGCATCGCCGCGATCACAGCCCGGTGCTCTTGGATCGAATGTGTTGGCAGCTGCCGTTCTTTGATCGTATACAGCCGCGCACGATACATTTGATCAGAATAACTATCCATCAAGCTGGACAGCCGCTGATTCGCCGCGATTTGCACGATTTTAGTATGAAACTCCTGGTCAACTGCAACGTACTCATGCAGATCATGGGCATACATCAACGTCTCTTGCCGATCGATCAAGCCGCTTAATTCGCTTAGGTCATTATGCTGTGCCTGCTCAGTCGCCAATGCCGCCGCCAACCCATCCAACACAGCCGTGATTTGGGAGATCTCGCGGATCGGGTCGGCCAATATCGGCTCCACGGTGAAGCCTTTGCGCGGAATCACTTTGATCCAGCCCGCCATTTCCAAGCGGATCAACGCTTCGTGTACTGGCGTCCGGCTCATCTCAAGCATCGCCGTAATCTCGCGTTCCAAAAACGCTTCCCCTGGCGCAAGATACAATTCCCGGATCGCTTTTAAGATCACCGCATACGCTTGTTGCGTAAGCGGCAGCGCTTGTACAGCTTGCTTGTAGCGCAGCAAGATCTGCTGAATTTGTGTTGGCGTGGTGGCGGTCATCGGCTTGTCCTCCCTGTTTGGATGATTTAGTCTTCAGTATACACCGCCCTAGAATTTCCGTCGAAAAAGCAAATAAAACCACCAGCGACGCTGCTGGTGGTTTTATCACGCTAAGCGCGGCAATTCCGGCCGATCGAAATAGTAGCCTTGCAAATACCTGGCGTGCAACACCCGCTGGGCAAAATCAGCATCGACGCTATTTTCGATCTCATTGATGATAAAGCTGACGTGATAAGGCGCCAACGTGTCTCGCCAACGATGGGTATCATGCTGTGCCAACCCGACCGGATATTGTTTGCGCAAGCTATTGCATGCGACTTTTAAGCTGTCGATATACGGCAAGCGCGGCTCAAGCTGCGCCAACGGTTGGCGCGCATCCACATTGACCAACGCGATTTGGATACCATTGCGGCGGTAGCGCGGTGCTTCAGCGGCTAATACCCGGACTTGGACGCTTAGATCCAACTCGACGACCAAGTGTACCGGTTGCGGCTGGTTCTGCACGAATGCCAGCAAGCGCTCAGGGGTATCAACATCTTCAAACTGGCGCTGCGTCAGGTGCAACATGATCTGATCGGTATCGCCAATGGTCAATAAGTCACGGATATAATTCAGCTGGACATCGATCGGCAACATGAAGCGCGAGGGAAAATTCCACCGATCATGATCGTATTCATACCGGGCGACTAAGACTTCTTTGGCGACCACTTTGCCTGCGGTTTGCGTGTCGATCACATCTTGGCTGATCAAGGTGCGCGTGGCCATCACATGTTTTTTCATGTGATTATTCAAGGTGCGATCGCCGATCGTGATCGCGTTGCGGCCGTTGTGCTTGCTTTGGTACAAACTGGCATCCGCGCGGGCATATACATCATCGAAGCGCTGATCACTCGGCTGCAATTCAGCGACCCCAATGGACAGCGTCGCATGCACCGTATAATCGCCAGCTTCAAAATGCTGTTTTTGCACCGCCGCCCACACTGCTGTCACGATGGTTTGCATATCCCCATGCGAGACATCGACGAACACGATACTGAACTCCTCGCCGCCAGTACGGTATAGGGAATGCTGCCCTTGATGGCGCCGAAGTTCAGTCGCGATGGTTTTGGCCACGCCGATCAACACCTCGTCGCCGACCAAGTGGCCATAATGGTCATTGATCTGCTTAAAATGATCGATATCGATCGCTGCTACCGTTAACTGATGCCCGCCAGCATGTGCGGCTTGAAAAAAGCGGGTGACATCGCGGCGGTAGATCGCGGCACTTTTGGCATTCGTTAAACTGTCATAATGCGCCAGTTGGGCATTGGTTTGATTACGTTGTTCCAGTTGACGATCGCGCGCTAATGTGATCGCAGTCACCACCACCATGACCAAATACATCGACAACCCTTGGACGATGATCGGCGGGGTGATCACCAAGCCGGCTGAATGCCGCGGCAACAAGGTCCAAAAGCTGACCCCGATCAGCGTATACACGCCAATGTGCCGCCATACTGTAAAGCGGATCTGCTCGCGAAAATGCCACAGCACCCCGACCCCAATGCCTGCGCCAACCACTGAAAGCAAAAACTGCGGCCGGTCAAAATAGCCCATGTGATGCATTGCCCAAACATCGGCGATCCCTAACAGTCGCAACCCATATTCCCACCAGGTGATGCCTTTATCCAATAAGGTAAACGTTAAAACAAACAGTCCCATGTTGTGAAACATTAACCCGGTGGCATTGGTAAACACCAGCCACCCCACCATATGTAATCCTGTGCCGATCCCTACCGATGCGCCGATCATTAATGCTCGCACTAACCACGCCATCACCGGTTTATCGGCTAACAGCACAAATGCCAACTGCCAAACCCGCCGATAATAGCTGATGAATCCCGTCGCGAACATGAACGTGATCAGCAACTGGGCAAACCACAAAGGCGTATTTAACGGCCCCGTCCCAAATGTTGCGGCCGGATGTGTCATGTCCATATTCACATTTGTCCCCCCAGACTCGCGTGACGAAAACACTTTGAAACGCTATTGCAAAAATTATAATCCAAAAACCGTTAAAATTAAAGTCAATGGCATTAACTATATTTAGGTAACGCAAAATATTTTCCAGTCACCACTCGCCTCGCATTTTATCCCGCCACAGCTCGCACCAAAAACGCCTTGAAATCCGATTCGCAAATCGTGGTTTCAAGGCGCCAAGATGATGGCTCAAACTACCTGCGATGCCCCTCGCTTGAGGCTACTGGATCCATGCCTGGGCTTTGGCATACACTGGCGCAACGGTTTCTGGCCGATCAACGCCGATGCCGTCTTGGCCGATCTGCCCACCGGCTTTGATCCGCGTATACGCCAAAAAGCGATATGAAGCGCGCAGACTTTTGGCCAAAGCTTGATCAATGTGCAAATCGGTCCCAGGGATCTCCGGGGTCAGGGTATCGGCTTCATTGATCGCCGTCATATCGCTGATCTTCCACTCATCACCGCGTTTTTCGACGCAATAGATCAAGCGCATAAATGATTCGACGATCGCAATATTGTCGCCTAATGCGACCCAATGCTTAGTCGTTGAGGGTAATTCGACATAGGCGCGCTTGCCATTGAGATGGACGATCGGTGCGCCATAGCGGCCGACCAACGGCAAGCTGGTGGCATAATCGACTGGCCGCTGCCCGACAAAAGTCGCCCGCGCATTCCCGGTCGACCAGCTGGTGGTGACGGTGGCTTCTGGCCAATAACAATTCGCCAGTGCCTCATTCAACCCGCGCCCGCGAGCTTGGCGTTCCCATAAAACTAACTGACTGATTGTTTCGATTGCTGACATGGCGTCCTGCTATATAAAATGTGGAAGAATGTCTAATGACACTAGTAAAGGATTATATTTTTCCTTTCATAGTTGTACATTCATTATTTTATTTGGTCCCGTTAACACCAGTATTCTTACGTCGGTAGTAACCTTGCAACATTGACTGGCTCTTGAACCTTTAGGACATAGCCTGCCCTTGAGCATATTGAATCAAGTTCTGTACGG
>NZ_RHOI01000038.1 GCF_003946165.1 Lacticaseibacillus baoqingensis
AAAGATCTTTATAGCTAATACCGCCTTTGAGATACCGAGAAACAAATTTAACTTTAAGTTCGCTACTATATTTGGTCATAAGAAAAGCCCCACAATCATTAGACTTCTTGTCTAACAATTGTAGGGCACTTCATGCCGGCAAGTCGTTTTTTGCTTGGTACGGATCACGGTGCCATTAACGGTAACGGATCGCTGTTATATAAATCAGTAGGCAAGGCGGTCAACAAGGGACTAGGCGCATCGATGCTGATCAAGATCAATTGGTGCAAGGCCCGACTGGATAAGGTGTACAAAATATCGCGGTCCGCTTCATCGTGATAAGTTGAAGCCGACACATCCCAGCCAATCACGGCGTCAAACTCCAATCCTTTGGCCAGGTACACGGGTAAGATCAAACATCCAGTGTGCATCGTGTGGTCTTTAGGAGTCAAAAGGGTCGTTTTTGTATCGATCTTTAGCGTGGTATAAAGCTGTTCAGCCGCGGCGCGGTTTTTCGTCAAAATCGCGACGGTATGGTTTTCACGCAATAGAGTGTTGACCAGCTGAGTCAAGCCAGTGATCGCTTGGGCGCGCGTTAAAGTCAGCAAACGCGGCTTTTCACCATCGCGGTTGAAAGCTAAGATATGCGTATTATTAGGTAAAAGGGCTTTGCCAAAGTTAGTGATCGGCGCGGTGGAGCGATACGACTTATTCAAGTTGATCAGCTCGACGCGCATGCCGGTGAACACCGCTTCGATCTCATGAATAAAATCGCTCGGTTGGTAATTGCTGGTGAACACATCTTGCTTGGCGTCGCCTAGCAGTGTCAGCTTGGCTTTAGGAAACGCATGGTGCAAATAGCGCAGCTGGCACATGCTGTAGTCTTGCATTTCGTCAATGAAGACATATTGGATCTGATGGTTTTGGCCGCTGCCGGTAATCGTGTCGCGCAAGTACAAGATCGGGGCTGCGTCTTCCAGGCGCAAGTGGTGTGCTTCCAGATCTGCCGCTGCCGCTTGGGCCATCGCTGCCCACACCGAACGGTCCACATCAGGCGCACAAACGGTTTGTAAGAAACGTTGATATTCTTGGTATTCGTCGAGAAAATAATCATTGTAAATCGCGTCATAAACCGGCGTGAACGCATCTGCAACCACACTTTCGGCGATATAGCGGGCTTCTTCATCGCCAGTGGCAAATTGTTGATCGCCGATGATCGCCCGCGCTTGATCATCGGACAAAAGCTCGATGCGCGCTTGTACCCAGTCTTCGAAGGTCGCCATTTTGATTCGTTGTTTGAGACGGCGGATCAGCGTGTTTTTAGTGTCCAAGAACTTGTTGGCCGCAGTCGCCGCGGCCGGTTGGCTGGCATAGATCTTGGTGATGGTCTTAGCGGAAAAGAAGATCTCGCCGTTAAGCATGATGTCGATAAAATAAGGGACCCGCCCAGGTGTATTGGCGTAATCACGCAAGGCATCCAGGTAATCAGCGGATTCTTTGAACCGGCGGATCTTTTTGGTGGTTTCTGGCAGGCCGGCAAGATCTTGTTCAAATCGTTCAAACAACGTCTGCACATGCAATCCGGCAAAGCGTTTGGCGAAAAACTCGTACATGGTCGCTTGGCGCATGTTCTTTTCACCCAAGCTGGGTAAGACTGCCGAAATATAGTTGGCAAAGAGTTGATTGGGAGAAAACAGCACCATTTGATCCGCGTCAAGCGTTGCACGGGCGTGGTAAAGCAAGTAGGCGACACGCTGTAAAACCGCACTGGTCTTGCCAGAGCCAGCGACGCCTTGGACCACTAAGACATCAGCGGCGGTGTCGCGAATGATGTCGTTTTGCTCTTTTTGGATCGTGGCCACGATGTTTTGCATATAATCATCCGTTTGTTCGCCTAACACCGCTTGGAGGATCTCGTCACCCACGGTTTCATTGGTGTCGAACATATTGGTGATTTGGCCGTTTTGGATCATGAACTGACGTTTGTTCAACAGCTCGGTTTTTTCCGGGCCAAAGGGGGTCTGGTAAGACACCGGACCCAGCGTCCCGTTATAATAAATAGAGGCGATCGGCGCGCGCCAATCGTAGACTAAAAACTGATCGTCGCGATCCATAAACGTTCCGGTGCCGATATATAAGGTGTCTTGACCATCGCGGTCACGAATGTCGATCCGCCCAAAATAAGGATCTTTGACCAGGCGTGCGAGGCGGTCTTGTTCATGTTCGAGAATGGTTTCGTTTTCGACTGCCCGCGCCACCATCATCTTTTGCTGTTGCACCGCCGCATTTGTTTCCATGCGGTCATCGATTTCAGTGATGTTGACCCGGGTGGCATCGCCATAACTTTGTTCGATCTGGCGCGTATCTTGATGTGCTTCGGTAAGTTGGTGCGCAACCGCTGCTAGGCGGGCGTTCATCTTGGCGATCACCGCATCGACGCGGACTTGTTCAGCCGCCTGCGTTGCATTTTCCATGCCCCAGCCTCCTTATTCTTAGTCAGTGATAAAATTGTCAATCTAGTGTAGAGCAATCCCAGCGGCTTGTAAAGTGGTCCGCAGCTAAAAGCAATGAACAGATCAAAAAATCGTCAGAGCCAGCGGGGAAATTGTGGTAAGCTCAAAGCATTCGGAGGTAAAGCATGAACTTATGGCAGACATTCCTGGATAAGCGAGGAGATCTTTTGCTCGCCTTGGGACAACATATTCAAATCTCTTTGATCGCTTTGGTGATCGCCGTGGCCATTGCCGTTCCTTTAGGTATATGGGCCCAAGGTCATCGCCGATTTGCCCAGACGCTTTTGCAACTTACCGGGATCTTACAAACGATCCCTTCACTGGCATTATTAGGCTTATTGATCCCGTTTGTGGGCATTGGTACGACCCCGGCAATCATCGCCTTAGTCGTGTATGCGTTGTTGCCTATTTTTCAAAACACCTATGTGGGCTTAACTGAAATCGATCCGGCGTATCAAGAAGCGGCGGCGGCCTTTGGCATGTCGCGCTGGCAGAAGCTGCGGCGCGTCGAATTGCCTTTGGCGCTGCCGGTGATCATGGGCGGGATCCGCACCGCGACAGTGTTGATCATTGGTACTGCAACCTTAGCGGCTTTGATCGGCGGCGGCGGCTTAGGAAACTTTATTTTGTTAGGGATCAA
The DNA here is from genome assembly GCF_003946165.1 of Lacticaseibacillus baoqingensis. Classification (GTDB taxonomy): domain Bacteria; phylum Bacillota; class Bacilli; order Lactobacillales; family Lactobacillaceae; genus Lacticaseibacillus; species Lacticaseibacillus baoqingensis. The sequence continues at coordinate 3,133 of NZ_RHOI01000038.1, forward strand.
TCGCAATGACGCTGCATTGACATTGATCGGTGCTTTGGCGTCGGCGGCGTTAGCGTTAGTATTTTCAGCAGGGTTGGCCTTAATCCAAAAGCTCCGCTTTCGCTATGTCGCGTATGCGCTGGGGGCTTTATTAGTGATCGGTGGCGGCGTCGTTGGGTACCAAGCTCTGCGCCCCAAGCCAGAGACAATCACGATCGCTGGTAAGCTTGGCAGTGAACCTGAAGTCTTGATCAACATGTACAAAGACTTGATCGAAGCGGGTCATGAAAATGTCCGCGTCGTGTTAAAGCCGAATTTTGGCCAAACCAGTTTTTTGTATGCCGCATTAAAAAGTGACAAAATCGATTTATACCCTGAGTTTACCGGCACGGTGGTCACGAGTTTGGTGAAGCCGTCTGCCAAAGACAAACAAGCGTTGGCCAATGGCGCCAATAGTTATCCCATCGCCAATCGCCTATTGGCCAAACAAGGCATGATCTTGCAAAAGCCGATGCGGTACAACAACACCTATGCGCTGGTGGTGCGGCAAGCGGATGCTCAGCGTTATGGGTTAAAGACGATCGCCGATCTCGATCGCATCCCGCAAGCACAGGCGGGGTTTGATCTTGAATTTGCCAATCGCGCAGATGGCTATCAAGGCGTCAAGCAAGCGTATGGCTTGGACCTTAAGCTCCATTCTTTGGATGCATCGCTGCGCTATCAAGCCTTGGTGAAAGGCCAAGTACAAGTTACTGATGGGTATTCGACTGATTCTCAAATCGCCCAATATCATCTATTAGCGTTGCAAGATCCCAAGCATGTGTTTGCCACCTACCGCGGGGCGCCTTTGATGCGCTCCCGGTGGGCCCAACAACATCCGGCGATGGTGAAGCGCTTGAACCGCTTGGCTAATAAGATCACCGAAACTGATATGCAACAGATGAATTATGCCGTCAATGTCCAAAAGCAAAGTGCTGCCAAGGTCGCTAAACAGTACTTGCAAAAGCATGGGTTATTGAAGGAGGCACAATGATGACAGACTTGATCGAATTTGCCCACGTGACGAAAACTTATCATGGTGACGCGGTGGTGGCAGATCTCAACTTGACCGTGCATGCCGGTGAGTTATTCGTATTAGTGGGAGAGTCAGGCAGCGGCAAAACGACCACCTTGAAAATGATCAATCGGTTGATCGAACCGAGTGCCGGGCAGATCTTTTTTAACGGGCAGCCAGTGACTGATTATCCAATTCGGAAACTGCGCTGGCATATCGGTTATGTCCTGCAGCAGATCGCTTTATTTCCAACCATGACCGTGGGCCAAAATGTGGCCTTGATCCCAGAAATGCGCCACTGGCCCAAAAGCCAAGTGCAAAAGCGGGTCAATGAGTTGTTGGATGCTGTCGGCCTGCCTGCTGCAGACTATCGAGAGCGGATGCCTAAAGCTTTATCTGGCGGGGAACAACAGCGCGTTGGAATCTTGCGGGCATTTGCAGGCAAGCCGCCGGTAGTTTTGATGGATGAACCTTTTTCAGCGCTGGATCCTTTGTCGCGCAACCAGTTGCAAGAGTTAGTGTTGCGCTTGCATCAAGAACTAGGATTGACCATCATTTTTGTCACCCATGATATGAATGAAGCCTTAAGGTTAGGCCAGCGTATCGGGATCATGCGCGAAGGCCGACTGCTGCAGGTCGCGACGCCGACGCAAATCGCCGAAGCGCCGGCAACAGGTTGGGTCGCAGACTTCTTTTCCGGGGCCAAACGGGTGTTGTTAGATACCCCCTTAGCAGAGCTGGCGGCTTATGGCACACCGGTTCAAGGCTCAGGCGTCAGCGCCCAACTACCGCTGCGCAACGTTTTGACGCAAATCACCCAGACACAATACGTGACAGTGGCCGCGAAACAAGGTACCTTTAAGTTAGATGCGCAAGCAGTATTGCAGTTTTTGGCGGATAAGGCATAACGGTGATGGAGGTGCGCGAATGGAAGATTATGATGTGATCGTGATCGGCGGGGGGCCGGCAGGATTAGCAGCAGCGAATACGCTGGCAGCGGCCAAGCGGGTCTTAATGTTTGAAAACGACTTATGGGGCGGAACTTGTCCCAACCGCGGCTGTGATCCCAAAAAGATGTTGTATCATGCTGCAGAGGTGCGTGACGCCGCAATTCGTATGGGCAGTTCAGGCTTGGTCGGCGCACCGGATATCAATTGGCCAAAGTTAATGGCGTTCAAGCGCCATTACACCCAAAACGTTCCTGGCGGCACAGAAACCGGCTTGCGGGCCGCTGGGATCACCACTCGGCATGGTCAACCAGAGCTGGTGGATAATCATACGGTCCGGTTTGAAGGCGCGACTTATAAGGCGGCCGACATTATCATCGCGACTGGCCGCAAGCCAGCGGAATTGCGCTTGCCTGGCAGTGAATTACTCAAAACCAGTGCGGATTTTCTCGACCTCGATCAATTGCCGCAAACGATCATTTTTATCGGGGCTGGGTATGTCAGCATGGAACTGGCCAACATTGCCGCGACAGCCGGGGCAACGGTGCATGTGATCAATCGCAGCCAGCGGGCCTTGCGGGCTTGGGATGAAACGTCGGTGGCGATATTGAAAGCAGCCATGGTGACCAAGCACATCCATTTTCACGAAGATGTGACGTTAGAAGCCATCGAACCGGCTTGCGGCAAGAACATTCGGCTGCTTGGGCGCAACGGGTTTAACTTGGAAGCGCCGTTAGTGATCAATGCCACTGGACGCGTGCCGGTGGCTGGCTTGCCATTGCGTCAATTGGGGATCGCTGCGAGTGCTGCAGGGATCAAAGTCGATGGACATATGCAAACGAGTATCCCGCACATTTACGCCGTCGGGGATGTGGTGGCTAAAGATCAGCCTAAACTGACTCCGGTCGCAAGTTTTGAAGGGCGATATGTCGGCCAGCATTTGCTTGGAGCGACAGATCCGATCGTTTATCCGGCACAGCCGGAGATCGTGTTTGGCGCCACTGAACTGGCTAAAGTCGGCGTTGATCTGATGACTGCTGAACAAGAACCTAATCGCTATATGATCCGTGATCAAGATGTGACCCACTGGTATACGTACAATCGGATCAAGGAAAATGCCGCGCGGGTGGTCACGATCACGGATAAAACGACGCAGCACTTGGCCGGGGCGGTCGTCGTCAGCAGCCATGCCGAAGAATTGATCAATCAATTCACCTTGTTGATCGATCGCCCGTTGGCCACTGTCAATGAGTTGATCTACGGGTATCCGACAATGGCCAGTGATCTGCCGTATTTCCTCTAGATTTGACAGTTGGCCGGGATTTCACTATTATCAGTATTAACGTCAATGCATACGATGGTTGTCGTTCCGATCGGTGTACAGAGAGTTGCTGTGACTGAAAAAGCAACCGCCAGGAACGATGAATTGGCTCGTATGGGACATTCCGGTGGGTGCGCCGTAAGCCAAATGAGAGGTCACAAGATATTTGTGGCAAATTAGGTGGTACCGCGCACAGCCGTCCTATGTGAATAACATAGGACGGCTTTTTTTGTTGAACAAGGAGGAAAAACACATGGCAAGACATACATTTTTAACGGGTGACCGGCCAACTGGGCGCTTGCATATCGGACATTATATTGGGAGCTTAAAAAATCGCGTGGCAATGCAAAATTCAGGCGATTACGATAATTTTGTCATGATCGCAGACACGCAGGCGTTGACAGATAACGCCAATAACCCTGAGAAGATCCGCAATTCACTGATGGAAGTCGCGTTGGATTATCTTGCTGTGGGCATCGATCCGCAAAAAACGACGATCTTGGTGCAAAGTGCGATCCCAGCGTTATCAGAATTGACGATGTACTATTTGGATCTGGTCACTGTCAACCGGCTGAATCGCAACCCTACAGTCAAAGCAGAGATCCAACAAAAGGCCTTTGGGGAATCTGTGCCGGCGGGTTTCTTTATCTATCCAGTTAGCCAAGCTGCCGATATCACGGCCTTTAAAGCCGACACCGTGCCTGTCGGAGACGACCAAGAACCGATGTTGGAACAAGCGCGTGAAATCGTGCGCAGTTTCAATCGCACTTATCATCGCGAGGTGTTAGTCGAACCTGAAGGCTACTTCCCGCCGAAGGGTTCTGGCCGCTTGCCAGGGATCGATGGCAACGCCAAAATGTCTAAATCATTGAACAACGGCATCTATTTAGCCGATGATGCCGATACGGTCCAAAAGAAGATCATGTCGATGTATACCGACCCCAATCATATTCATGTGGAAGATCCCGGCCAAGTTGCAGGTAATGTTGTCTTCACTTACTTAGATATCTTTGACCCTGATAAAGCCAAGGTCGCAGAGTTAAAGGCACAATACCAACATGGTGGGCTAGGCGATGTTAAGATCAAGCGGTATCTCAATGATGTGATGGACGGGTTCTTAAGCCCAATTCGGCAGCGGCGCGAGCAATACGCGAAGGATATGGCCAGTGTCCAACAGATCTTGATCGATGGGACGGCCCACGCCAATGAAGTGGCAAACCAAACTCTGCAAGAAGTCCGTGATGCCATTGGGTTCAACTATTTCAAATAGTCCTACCCGGTACGAGAAGCTAAATGCGGCTAAAGCTTTTTATGATTATTGACTGTCTTTCTCTGTTGAAAATAGGTACAATCAACCTACTTCATGGAGGAAGGGGAAAATGATGAAAGCAGTACCTGAGGAAATCAAGCATTGGAACTGGGGCGCATTTAGCTACAACATTTTTTGGGGCATTGGGAATAAATGTTACTTGCCTTTGTTGATGTTGATCCCAGTTTTCAATTTAGTATGGGTCTTTGTTTGTGGCGCCAAAGGCAACGAATGGGCGTGGCAAAATGGAGACTACACGGATGTGGCGACGTTTAATGCGGTGCAGGCGACCTGGAGTCGCGCCGGTTTGGTGCGCTTTTTGATCACAGCCGTTGGCTTCGTCTTCGTGGTGATCTTTTATGGCGCGATCATTGCCATGTTCTTGAGCATGAATTCGCACTCATATGGCGGTTATTAAAATTAAAATAGCCGATAGTCCAAACGCCCATGGCTGCGATTTGTATAGCAAATCGCGGTTCATGGGCGTTTGGGCCGTTAGCCGCAACAGCGGGGTGTGATCCGTCACGTAATATCTTTGCACGGTTAGCAGCGGAAATACTGCTTAAGACTGAGGTGAGGACCTGCCGGCATGGTACACTAAAGTTATCACATGATTGAAAAAGCTGTCTAAATGACACAATGAAGGGGTTACCAAACATGCAGAACAAACGCTTAAGTCCAGTTGCGATCACCGGTATCGTGATTGCAGTCATCGCCGTGATCATCGGGATCTATGGCGTCAGCACATACAACAACTTGGCTAAGGAGAATCAAGCCGTCACGGCCCAATGGAGTCAAGTGGAAAATGTGATGCAGCGGCGGGCGGATCTGATCCCGAACTTAGTCAGCGCCGTCAAAGGCTCAATGAATCATGAAACCGAGGTTTTTGATGACATCGCCAAGGCCCGCAGTAATTATTCTGCTGCGTCAACTACCAAAGAAAAGGCCCAAGCAGACAGCCAATTGAATCAAAGCGTCGGCACGTTATTGAACGTGATCAAAGAAAGTTATCCAAAACTCAGCTCGCAAGAAAATGTGCAGACGTTGATGACTCAACTTGAAGGCAGCGAAAACCGGATCTCGACCGAACGCCGCCGGTATATCGAAGACGTGAAGGCGTATAACCAAGATGTCGTGACCTTCCCGAAAAATATTTTTGCCAACATGATGGGGCTAGGCCAAAAAGCGACATTTAAAGCTGATCCAGCGGCCGCAAAAGTGCCAAAGGTCGATTTGAATAACTGAAAGTAGGCAGGTTATGCATAAAAAGGCGTGGTGGGTATTACTGTTGCCATTGTGGCTGATATTGGTCGCGGCCCAACCTGTGCGCGCTGCGACCTTACCAGCAAAACCGGCTGAGCACTATTACGATGATGAAATCGGCGTGCTCGATCAAAATAGCCAACAGCTGATCGATCAGAAAAATCAGTTTTACCAAACTCAGAAACAAAAACCGCAAATCGGCGTGGCGATCGTCAAATCTTCTGGTGGTGAAGCGTTAGGTGAATATGCGCCAGACCTGTTCAAAAAATGGGGGATCGGTGATCAAAGCCGTGACAACGGGGTGTTGATCGTTTTTGCGGAAAATTCCGGCAAAAACAATATGCGCATCGAAGTTGGTTATGGGCTGGAAGGTGATTTGACTGATGCCTTGGCAGGGCGGATCTTAAACAAAAATTTGAGTAACATCAAGTCTAGTGACCCGGCTAAGGTGAATAAGGCAGTCGTCGCGGTGTTTAATGCAGTCGCAACCGTGATCGACAAAAAATATGCCTATCCCAAAGATGACAACACGGTTTCAATGTCGCAATATCAGCAACAGCAACAACAGACGCAACGCGGCAGCGGCGTTTTTAGTGGCGTGATCAAGATCATCTTTATCGTGGTGATCGTGATCATTGTGCTGGCTTCAATCGGTGGCGGCGGCTCAGGTGGCGGCGGCCGCCGTCGCCGCAACGGGGGCAGCTGGTGGTTGTGGTATTTGTTAGGCAGCCTGCTCAGTTCTGGGCGTGGTCCGCGCGGCCCATGGGGCGGCGGAGGCGGCGGCTTCGGAGGCGGCGGTTTCGGCGGTGGTTCCAGCTGGGGCGGCGGGTCGTCAGGTGGCGGCGGTGCTGATGTTTAAGTGATGAGGTTTTAAATATTTGAAGCATAACTGGTACGACAACGCGATCCTGAAAAAGGGTGCGGTCGCGCCAGTTTTTTGTTTGGCGCAAGCAGGTCATCAACTGGTGTGCGAAATCTTTTTAAGCGCATGGCTGAGTGGCTATACACGGATAACACATCAAATGTAAGCAATTGGCAGATCGAAAACAGGTGGTGAAATCAACAATGAAAAATAACACTGGTAAGGATGAAAATGCTTGACGATAAAGCATCGCGGCAGCGCGATCGATCAGCCACGATCCGCGTGCTATCAGGATCGATGCGGGCTTGACACCGTGAAACGGCTTTTGAGAAACAATTTGTTTTATTTGACGGATTCAGGCAAATTGATGGTGACAGTCGGGAGTGCTTGCGGTAAGATGCTCAAAGTTAAAGCTTTTGTCGTTTAAGAATGGAGGGATAATTTGCGCACGCTCACGAAGGGCAATCCATTGAAGCTGGTAGTTCTATTCACCATCCCATTGCTGATCGGGAATGTCTTCCAACAATTATATAGTTTTATGGACGCATTGATCGTTGGTCGGACGATCGGCAAAGATGCGTTGGCAGCGGTTGGGGCGACTGGTAGTATCAATTTTTTGATTATCGGTTTTGCCCAAGGGACGACTGCAGGCTTATCGGTATTGACCGCCCAAGCCTTCGGTGCCCGCGATGAGCGAGGCGTGCGCAAGAGCTTCGGGACAAGTATCTGGATCAGTCTGGGGCTGACCATGATTTTAACGGCGATCTCGGTGTCGATGACGCGGCCGCTGTTGACATTGATGCAGACGCCGCCAGAGATCATCGATCAATCGGTGGCATTTGTGCGGGTGATCTTTATTGGGGTCGGCGCATCGATGGCGTTCAACTTATTGAGTAATATGATGCGTGCCTTAGGGGATTCACGCACACCATTGATTTTTTTGATCATCGCCACAGTGGTGAATATTGCCCTAGAGCTCTTATTCATCCTGGTATTTCATTGGGGCGTCGCTGGTGCCGGCTGGGCGACGGTGATCGCACAATTATTTTCCGCATTATTGTGCTGGTGGTTCATCAAAAAGCGGATCCCTTTGTTAGTGATCCGGAAAAAAGACTTGGTGATCGATTGGGCAGATATTCGCCGGCATATTAAAGTAGGCTTGCCAATGGGTTTTTCGATGTCTATCATTGCCATCGGTGCGGTGATCTTACAAGTCATGTTGAATACATTAGGCACCGATGCTGTCGCCGCATATACGGCTGCGGGGCGGATCGATCAATTGGCCACGTTGCCAGCAAGCTCTTTTGGCCTGGCGATGGCCACATTTGCCGCCCAAAATCTAGGCGCGCGTGAATTTGGCCGGATCCGGCGCGGCGTTCATCAGACGCTGGCGTTGAATGTCGTGGTTTCGGCGCTATTAGGCGCGTTGATCATTACGTTTGGTAAACCGTTAGTAAACTTGTTCCTTGGGCCTGATCAACCAGCGGTCACGGCATTGGCGCAGACTTATTTTCACTATAATGCCAGCATGTACTGGTTATTGGCGATCTTATTCACCATGCGCAATCTGCTGCAAGGGTTAGGCAAAACGATGGTGCCAACAGTCGCCGGACTGTTTGAGCTGGTGATGCGGGCGTTTGCCGGGATCGTATTGGTCGCGCACTTAGGGTTTGCCGGCGCATCGATGGCTAATCCCTTGGCTTGGATCGGCTCGGTGTTCGTTTTAGTCAACGTTTATCTGCGGACCATGAAACGGATCCGTCAGCGCGAAGATGCGGCATTGGCCAAAGCCGGCAAAGAAGCGGCTGAGCAGCGTTTGTAACTAGGCATCTCATTTATTGGCTAAGTTAGGCACTTGACTGGCTTGGCCTTTTTTATCGGTCCCAAAGATGCTACACTGCGCCTATTAAGGACGGGAGATGAGCATATGGCAACGGCAGCCGAGATCTTTACAGCGATCCGGGAAGATCCTGAAAATGCGGCTTTTACTGCCGCCGGGATCGATCCGCTGTATCATTTGGAACCAAACGCGACGATCTTGATCGTCAGCCAAGCCCCAAGTCGTTCGGCTCAAGCCGCGAAGACCTACTGGCAAGATGCCTCTGGCGATCGCTTGCGCGCGTGGATGGGCGTCAGTGAGCAAGAATTTTATCATGCCGGTAAAATTGCGGTGATCCCGTTGGATTTTTATTATCCTGGCAAAGGCAAAAGCGGTGATCTGCCGCCGCGCAAAGGGTTTGCCGAAAAGTGGCACGCCCCATTGCTGCAGCTGATGCCTAAGGTGCAATTGATTTTGTTGATCGGGATGTACGCCCAAAAATACTATTTGCCCGATCGGCAAAAAACGTTAACGGCAACGGTCCGTCATTTTGCAGACTATGCGCCGTATTTTCCGCTGGTGCACCCGTCGCCTTTAAACTATGGTTGGATGAAGAAAAATCCTTGGTTCACCCAAGTGGTCTTACCGCAACTACAGCGGCAAGTCCGTCAATTACTGTAACGCATTTTGCCCAGTCAAAAAGCCTCACCGCCGCGATTAGTGATCGTCGCAGGTGAGGCTTTGCCGTTAGTTAAGCAGTCTGCAGTTTATAGTAAGCCGCCGCCGTCAACCGCATAGGTTTGGCCGGTGATAAAGTCAGCCTGAGGGCCGGCTAAAAACGACACCATATTGGCGATGTCATTAGGTTCAACGGTCCGGCCTAATGGAATCGTGCCAACGTAATCGGCCTTGTTTTGGCCTAGCGGTTTGCCATTGATCTCAGACATCTTACGATCGATTTCGTCCCACATGCCAGTGGTGCCAACGACACCAGGTGCATAGGCGTTAACTGTGATGTGAGCAGGGGCCAGTTCGTTGGCTGCCGCTTGCGTGAGGCTGACAACCGCTGCTTTAGTGGAAGAGTATGTGGCCCATACTGGAAAGGCGTGTAAGCCTGCAATTGAGCTGGCGCTGATGATGCGTCCAGGCACGTTGAGTGCTTTGAACTTCTTGGCTGCCGCTTGGATCCCATAAACGACCCCGAAGACGTTGATCTTATAGCTGAATTCAAGATCGGCAGGCTTGATGTCTTCAATCTTATCCACCTTTGCGACCCCAGCGTTGTTCACCATGACATCAAAGCCACCCAGCTTTGCAGCGGCTTCATCTACGGCTTTAGCCACAGCCGCTTGATCCGTGACATCAACGGTGACAAAAACAGCTTTTTGGCCTAGTGCTTCAACATCCTTGATCACGCTTTGAGCTTTTTCAGCTTGGTTCGGCAGATCAGCCACAGCGATATCAAACCCGTCTTTGGCGAGATGACGGCTGATTTCAGCCCCAATCCCTTGTGCGGCACCAGTGATCATTGCAACTTTTGACATAGACGAAAACCTCCATTTACTTTGTGAATATTTTCAGTATAGGAGTGGTGTAATCGTTTTACAAGAGCGCGGTTGAATTGTGCGCAAGCCAAAAATCACGGTCCTAGGATCATTGGTACGGACCAAATTTTGTCTTGCAAGTGGCGTCGTACGCGGTTTAGTCGCAAAGATGTATAAGTGGTATGGGGTGGTTCGTTTTTCTCTGAGATAGAAATTGCCAAAAATTAGGCAGATGGGCACAATCAAACTTTGCGGCGTCCCTTTCAGGCCCATAAAAATAGCCTTGTGACCCCGGTTTAGCATGGTGGGCACAAGGTTATTTTGTGAGGAAAACGATGCGGATCAAGGCAAATCGTTGCCGGCAGCCAGATATAGATCGTACCATTCCTGATGAGTCAACGAAATATCGCCTGCTTCGGCGATTTGCGCGATCCGCTCGGCATTGGTGGTCCCAGCGATCACCTGAAAATCGCCGGGGATCCGCAAGATCCATGCTGAAGCGATCGCGTTGACATTCGTGTGGTATTTGTCTGCGACGGTCTTTAAGGCCTGATTAAGCTTAGGAAACTTCGGATTATCGATGAATACCCCTTCAAAGAAGCCATACTGATACGGACTCCAAGCTTGGATCGTCATATGATGCAAGCGGCTATATTCTAAGATCCCGTCATCATGGCTGGTAGCGCGCGCGTCGGTCATGTTAGTATGAATCCCAAAATCGATCATGCCGGTATGCTTGAGGGATAATTGGAGCTGGTTGGCAAACAGATGTTGACCGACAGCTTGTTGCAGTAAGGCGACTTGGCCGGGGTTAAAATTTGAGACCCCAAATTGGCGCACCTTGCCGCTATTTTGAAGTTCATTGAACGCTTCGGCGATTTCTTCAGGCTCCATTAAGGTATCTGGGCGATGCAATAGGAGACTGTCAACATAATCGACGCCAAGCCGCTGTAAGCTGGCATCGACAGAATCGAGAATGTGCTGCTTGGAAAAGTTATAAGCTTTTCCTGGGATGATGCCGCATTTGGTTTGGATCAAAACGTCATCGCGTTTGAAGCTAGCCTGCTTCAACGCTTGGCCAAATAACGTTTCTGCCTTTCCGTCTGCGTAGATGTCCGCATTGTCAAAAAAGTTGATTCCTGCAGCATAAGCGCGGTCCAGCAGCGCCGTAGCACCAGCTAAATCGAGTTTGGTGATACGCATGACCCCAAGGGCGATCGTTGACGCCAGCAAACCAGATTGGCCGAGGTTGATTTTTCGCATAAATATCCTCCTAGTTGATAAAAGGTGTTGTAAAAGCATTCATAATGAGCCTAGCACAACGAATCGTGCAATGAAAGCGAATCCTAACCGCGACTAAAATAACATTCGGGTGGTATGATGTAAGCAAGTAATTCAGAGCCCAAACCGGCTCAAATCCATGAGGAGTGAGGCATATGGCGATCAATCAAGGATTTGTTGTGATCGGCGCGCAATCGGTCTTTTTCAGCATCACAGAGCTTAAGACACTAGCGGATCTAGAACGCGGCCAATTCCCAGTGGCGATTGGCGAAGATATCTTTGCGACTCATCAGATCTCACCCGAAACGGTGGACAATGTGGTGCAAGCATTACAAAATGTGGCCCAAGTTTTTCAAGACTATGGCATCGATAGGCAAACTGTCGTAGGCAGCCACAGTTTTTTTGAAGCAGATAACGCGCAGTTTGTTTGGGATCAAGTGGTGAGCCGCACCGGCTGGCAGATCCAACGGGCGACGTTATCGCAAGAAGCCTTTTATCGGACGCAAGCCGTGTTTGCGCGGTTTCCCGACTTTGCCAAAGTCACCAAAGCAGGCACGGTTTTGATCGATATTTCCAGTGGCAGTGTTGAGCTGACGGCGTTTACCAATGGCGAATTCGGTTTTTCGCGCAACCTTAGCTTAGGCCCGTTGCGCGTATTTGAGGTCATGAGCGATGTGCAAGCCAGTGTGCCGAATTATGTTGAGGTAATGCGCGATTTCATTGACAGCCGGCTGGTTGATTTTCGACGCTTGTTGCCGCGGGGCAGCCACTATCCGCACATGATTTTGATGGGCAGTGCGCTGTCATTGCTCGAAACATTGATCCCGGTAGGTCAAACCGCTGTCGAAACTGATCGTGACGGGTTTGATCTGTTGTACCATGAGGTGATCCACGCTTCTGATCAATATCTAGCAGACACTTATGAATTGCCGCTGACCCAGGTGAGCCAGGTATTACCGACGGTGTTAATGGTGTATCGCTTGATCAAGACATTAACGGCAGAGAAAATCTGGATCTCAAATCTCAAAATGATCGATGGCTTAGCGGTCAATCAAGCACTAGAATCTGGGTATAAGCCCGTTGCTCTAGATCCCACTAAAGAAATTATCATGTCGGCAACGAATCTTTCCGATCGGTATCAAGTCGATCCTAAGCATCGCGATACGACCGTTACTTTTGCACTGCAATTATTTGATCGGTTGCGGAACTTACATGGTTTGGGCAAACGCGAGCGGCTGTTATTGCAAGTGGCGGCATTAGTGACGGATATTGGGAGCTTTGTAGATACGCATAAGCACTATGAACACTCCGAATATATTATTCAGGCGTCTGAGTTGATGGGGTTGGATACCATTGAACAACAGATGGTCGCCACGATCGCACGGTTTCATTCCAGTGATAGTCCTCAAATCGACTTAGGCGATCTGCCGTTAATGTCGACGCAGCGGCGGTTGGTGATCGCCAAGTTAAGTGCGTTGCTGCGTGTCGCGGATAGTCTTGATGCGTCGCGCCAACAAAAGATTCAAAAGATCCGCGTATCCCAAAAAGATGATCGGATCGTCTTGCACGCAACGGCGAATGATGATGTTGAGTTGGAGCGATGGACCTTAGCCCGGAAAGGCCGCTTCTTTACCGCGGTCTTTGGTGTGGCGATCGAATTGAAAGGCAGGCTGTCAGTATGAGCAAGAAATCATATGATCATCCACAGTACTTTACGAACCGGGAGTTAAGTTGGCTCGCCTTTAACGACCGGGTGTTGGAAGAAGCGCGCGATCGCGATAACCCTTTATTGGAGCGGGTGCGATTTTTAGGGATCACCCAAAGCAATTTAGATGAATTTTTCAATGTCCGGGTGGCAAGCTTGCGCAAAATGGTCGCAGTTGATTACCACGAACCAGATGCGGCTGGCCTGACGCCGAGTGCCCAACTGAAGGCGATCGCCAAAGTCGCGTATGCGATGGTGGACAAGCAGTATACGACTTGGACTCGTTCACTGCGACCAGCCTTAGAAGCAGTCGGGGTGCGATTATTGGACTTTGATCAGTTAAGTGATCACCAGCATGATTATGTTGATGATTATTTTCACCAAGAACTATATCCAGTGTTGACGCCAATGGGAGTCGATCCAACGCGCCCATTTCCATTTTTAGCCAATAACAGCTTAAACCTGGCGATTCGCTTGCAGCGGCCAGAAGACGATGAAGATAAAGCCTTTGCAATGGTGCAGATCCCAGATGTTTTCCCGCGCGTGGTTCGTTTGCCAAATGCCGCAAATGATTTTGTCTTGCTGGAAACGGTGATCAAACACTATGTTGCCGAGTTATTTGTTGGGGCGCAAATCAAAGAAACTGCGTTATTTCGCGTCACGCGCGACATGGATCTGGATGTAGCTGAAGAAGATGCCTCTGATTTGATGAAAGAGATCCAATCACAGCTGAAAAAGCGCCAGCGTGGGAAAGTGATGCGTTTGGAAATCGATGCGGATATGGGCAAATACCTTAAGAAGCGCTTGGTCAAGGGGCTAGATGTGGCAGATGACGCCAATGTTTATGCGATCAAAGGACCGATCGACCTCAACGTGATGTCAAAATTGGCCAAGTTGACCCAAGGCCTGCCAGAATTATCTTACCCGCCTTTCAAAGCGTATCGCGATCCTGCCTTGACTGGGGATCTTTTTACCCAGATCGCCAAGCATGATATTTTCTTGCAACACCCGTATGACTCTTTTCAAACTGTCGTTGAATTCATCCATCAAGCTGCCATTGATCCCCAAGTGTTAGCCGTGAAGATGACCTTATATCGTGTTTCCAGTAAATCACCGATCATTTCTCACCTCAAACAAGCTGCCCAAAACGGTAAACAAGTCACCGTTTTAGTTGAATTGAAAGCCCGCTTCGACGAAGAAAATAATGTCCATTGGGCCCAAGAGCTGGAACGTGCCGGGTGTCATGTGATCTACGGTTTAGTAGGGTTAAAAACCCACTGTAAACTGGCGTTAGTGGTCCGGCGTGAAGAATCAGGGATCCGGCGGTATATGCATATGGCCACCGGCAACTATAATGACGTGACCGCTAATTTTTACACGGATATGGGCTTGTTCACGGCCAATGCTGAAATGGGTGCCGATGCCAGCAATATTTTTAATATGCTGTCTGGGTTTTCAGAACCGGCCTATTTCCATAAGCTCGTGATCGCACCAATGGGGATCCGCGACTTCTTGACCGACCAGATCCATGCTGAAATCGCCCATGCACAAGCTGGACGTAAAGCCTTCATCCGGATGAAGATGAACTCGTTATCTGACACCCAGATGATCCAAGAACTGTATGCGGCAAGTGCGGCTGGCGTCAAGATCGAACTGCTCGTCCGCGGAATCTGCAACCTGAAAGTGGGGATCCCTGGTGTGTCGGATAATATTACGGTACATTCGATCGTCGGCCGTTTTCTCGAGCACAGTCGTATCTATTACTTCTATGCAGACGGCGACGAGCGGCTCTTCTTGTCAAGCGCAGATCTGATGAAGCGCAACTTATCGCGGCGCGTTGAGCTGCTTTTTCCGATCTTAGCCGAAGACGTGCATACCAAAGTCTTGAAGATTTTTGATACGATGTGGGCAGATACGATCAAAACCCGCGTCTTGCAACCAGATGATACTTGGGAGCGCGTTGATTTGCGCGGAGTTGCCAAACTGAATGCGCAAGCCACCTTCATGCAAGCAGCGATCGCACAAACACAAGCGGCGGCTGCGGCCAACACTCAAGCGCATCCGGAAGAAGCGCATCGCTTCACGCCGATGAAAGCGCCTGACCCGGACTGATCACAAAGGATTTCGGCTGTCTGCGATGGCGGCGCCTCATGGGGGACAAGTGCCTGGATTAACGGTATAATGAATCCGGTAACATCCGGACACATACATACTATAGGAGATACGTGATGGAACATTTTGGTGTGATCGACTTAGGCTCGAATTCTGCACGCTTGAGCGTGTGGGAAATCGATGCTGATGGCAGCGTGAAGCAAGTGCTGAAGCTCAAGGAAATGGTACGGCTGTCTGAAGGCATGGGCACTGCCAAAATCCTACAAGAGCCAGCAATGGCGCGTACGCTAGCGGCGCTGGCAGGATTTAAGACGCAATACGATCAGCTTGAGCACTTGACGTTGCGGGCATATGCCACTGCAGCGACGCGCCAAGCGGCGAATCAAAAAGAGTTCTTGAAGCGTGTCAAAAAGGCGGTCGATCTCGATATTCAAGTGATCGAAGGCAGCAAAGAAGCCCAGTTGGATTATCTGGGGGTGATCAATACCTTACCGATCCAAAATGCCTTGATCATGGATACCGGCGGCGCGTCGACTGAGCTGATCTTGGTGCAAAATCGCAAGCTTCAGCATCTGGTTTCGATTCCCTTTGGGTCGGTCAACCTCAGCGAACGCTTTTTGTCCAAAGATATGGTATCTGCCGCAGAGGTCTTTAATTTGATGACGGCCGTTGAGCATACCTACAATTCCTTGTGGTGGCTGCGCAAAGCCCAAAACCTGCCGATCATCGCGTTGGGCGGGTCTAATCGGACTCTGGCTAAGATCCAGCGGCGACGGGATGAAGTGCCTAATTTTGAAGATATTCACGGCTATCGCATGTTGACCAGTCAAGTGAATGTGATCTTTAGCGATATCTTGACTAAGGACTTAGAAGCGCGCAAAGCAGTGCCAGGATTAGCCAAGTACCGGGCAGATATTATTGTCGGTGGGCTCGTGCCAGTGGTGATGATGATCCGGTATCTGGATAGCGATCGGCTTACATTTTCCCAATATGGGTTGCGTGAAGGCGCCTTGTATGAATACCTTAATAACAAGGATGAAGACCACTAAGAAGCCGTTAAGAATACCGGCACCCGCACTATGGGGTGCTTTTTTGCGGTATAAATAACGTATCAAATTGATTGGAGCAATCGTTATGAAAAGACTGTTCATCGCATTAGGTTTGTTATTGATAGCCGGTATCAGCTGGGGAAGCTACTCGGTGCATGCTGATGAAACGTGGCAGCCGGTGGCAACTTTAGGAAGTTCGTTGACTGAAGCTCAAAAAAACGGTACCCGTTCAACCTTAGAATCAGCGGCCAATGTCAGCAACGTGTCCGAATTGACTGTGAACGGCGATACGCTGGTGAAGTACCTGAATCCTAGCGGCTCAAACTTTACGGCGGCTTCTGGGGTTTGGTCATCGGCGTTAGTCCAAAAAACCGCTAGTGGCGGCATCAATGTCACCATCGTTCCTTATCAAGGCACCAACAACATCACGACGATCACTAGTGACCAATACCGCAACGCCGCTTTGACAGCGGGGGTGACCAATGCCAATCTCTATATTACTTCCGCCGTTAAAATCGACGGGTCTGGAGCATTAGCTGGGGTCTACGTCGCATTCGCTCAAAATGGCCAGACCCTTAACAGTGCGCAGATCGATGCGGCGCAAACAGAAGTCAATACGCTATCAGGGATCACTGCGGCGAATAAAGATGATGCCGGCTATTCTGATAAGCAATTGAACAATGCGGTTGCCGGCATGAAAAAGGACATGGCCAGCCAATCCAATGACGGGCAACAGTCCTTGTCGCAGAATCAAATCGGCAATATCGTTGATTCGCAATTGAAGCAAAATAACTTAGCCACGATCATCAACAATAATCAGCGGACCCAGATCATCAACTTAATGGTCAAGATCCAAAATTCTGGGGCCTTGAAGTCTAGCGAGTTCAAAGCCCAAGCTTCAAAGCTGGCCAGCTCTATTCAAGCCAGTGCTAAGAATCTCTTTACCAAGCTCAAAGGGTTAAACACCCAAGAAAACCGGAATTTCTTGCAGCGCATCTTGGATGCGATCGCCAACTTTTTCAAGGCTATCGTTGACTGGGTCAGCAGCTTGATCTAATCGAGATCGGCAATCATGCCGCAGCGGCGCCTGAGCCGCTGCGGTTTTTATTTGTAAACCGCAGGGTCAAATGCGGATCTTGGCTAAGAAGTTAGGATCAGTTGCCTGTCGCAATTGGTGTGGTGATACAGGTATAATTAACTCAGGCAACCATATGAGGAGGAGCGGCGATGACTTTAGCCTTGATCTTGATTTTATTGATCGTGGTGATCACGATCGCGTTAGGAGTCGTTAATTACCAGTTAGGAAAACATGGACGCTCGCGTCAAACGGGCGTGATCATTCCCATTGCATATTTCATCATCCGCGTTGCGATGACCATCATGGCTCATGGTGAAAATGGCAGCGTCTTGTCCAGTGCTACCGGCGCATTATTAGTCGCAGTACTTTATTACGCCGCATTCGTTTGGGGAATGCGCAGACAAAATTAGCAATTGGGCACAAAGACGACTTGGCTTGCCAAGTCGTCTTTGTTTTGCGGTATGATAAATGTATTACTGGCAAAGGGAGCAGGCAATGACGTATAAAATGATTGTTTCAGACCTAGATGAAAGCTTATTGCGCACCGATGGATCTATTTCACCGGCAGACATCAAGACGATCAAGCAATTACAAGCTCAAGGGGTGAAGTTCGTCCCGAATACCGGCCGGGGGTTTGCATCAGTACAAGGTTTGTTACAAAGCATCGGGACCTATCAAACAGCAGATCAATATGTGATTTCGTACAACGGCGGGGCAATCGTGGAAAACGCCCATGATCGCATCATCGCCGCGCATCCGTTGCCGTTTGCCGTGGCAGAGGCCATTTTTCGCTTAGGCGTTGCCCACCCAGAGCTGGGGTGCCATATCTATACGCTGCACACAGTTTATGTTTTCCGGCCGACAGCAGACGAGTTAGCCTATTTGCATAGTCGCGGGGTCGCTTACCGTGATTGGCAGGCACATGATCTGTCAGCATTAGCAGCACATGCGATCGTTAAGGTGATTTTTGACCATCCTGATTTGGCCATCCGGCAAGCATTTGCCCGTGAAGTCGCGGCAAAAGTCGCTTATCCGTGCACCGTCAGTTATTCATCAGGGCGGTATGTCGAATTTAACCCAGCTGGGATCGATAAAGGTGACGCGGCGATCGCTTTAGGGGCGCACTTAGGCATCAAGCCAGCAGAGATCATTGGCTTGGGAGATAATTTGAATGATTTAAAGATGCTGCAAAAAGTGGGCTTAGGGGTCAGCGTTGCCAATGGGATACCGGCGATCCAACAAGCCGCTGATCTGGTTTTAGCTGTCGACAATGACCATGATCCCATCACTGCCTTATCTGCAGCGGTATTTGCGCCTTTTGAGCACGCAAAAAAATAGCCGCCATGGGCTTGGCGGCATTCTAGGGGTAGGGTTTCACTTTGGAGGAGTGAAATGAAAAAGTGGGGTAGAAATAAGGGGTAACTCATTTCTATGTTGTTTATACTACCCAGCAATTGTGATGAATTCGTGACGTGCGGATGAAGACTTACCGGTATTTGTCACTCAACTCGTGTCGCATTAAGCGGAGGCCAGGATGGGATTTGATCGCAAGACATTGATTGCTCGGTTAAAGTCGCTTTTACAGGCCTCAACGTTGACCAAGCAAGAGCGGCAGTGTTTCCAGCAAGCTCAGCAACAACTGGCACAAGGGATCGCCACTGATGCCGTCTTGGCATTGTTGGGACGGCAGCTCAGCGTCATGGCGGTGCAACAATTATTATCGCCACCAGGGGTCGCTTTTTTGACGGCGTTGGCTCAGCATCAACATGATCGACTCAAGGGAGGATATTGATGGCACTAGCAGACAGCATTAACCAATTAGCGGCCTTTTGCGGCCCGCGGCAGGTGCCGCAGTTGACTCAGCCAAATATGCAACGCCTTTTTGGGCGGCCGCAAGCGGATGTGTGTGTCTTGTTTGGCGGGACGATCATTGCTGGTGGGGAGGTATTGGCCCAAGCCATCCGGCAAAAAGTGGCTCAGCATTATGTGATCGTTGGCGGCTATGGGCATACGACCGCTCAGTTATTTGCACAAATGCAGCACTTTTATCCCCAAGTTCCGCCAGCCACAAGCGAAGCGGCGCTGTTTGCCAATTGGCTCAAAGACCAGCACGGCTTAAACGTGGATTGGCTGGAGCAGGAATCGACGAATTGCGGCAATAATATCACCAATTTATTGGCGCTATTGCAAGCGCATGCGATCGTCCCCAAGTCCTTGATCTTGATGCAAGACGCGACGATGCAGCGCCGGATGAGTGCAACGCTGGCCAAATATGCGCCGCAAGCGGCAGTGTGTGATTATGCGACCTATCAAGTCCGTGTCGTTCAGGTCCATGAACAACTACAGTTTGTGGCGCCGCCGCTGGGGATGTGGCCGATGGATCACTACATTCGCTTGTTGTGTGGTGAAATTGTCCGCCTCCGTGATGATGCGCAAGGTTATGGGCCTAAGGGGCGAGATTACCTGGCCCATGTGACGCTGCCAGCAACGGTTGAAAGTGCTTTTGAAACGGTGATAGCGGCTTTTCCAGCGGCCATTCGCCAAGCCAACTCAGCATATGCCAGCCGCCATCGTTGATGAGTTAGGCATGCAAAAGCGCCGTTGCAGTTCCCTTTCAAGGAGCAGCAGCGGCGCTTTTTGCCAGTTTAGCGTTATGCGCGGTTTAAATACCGCTTCAAAAATTCTTGGGTGGCAGTTTGTTGCGGATGGTCAAAGATCTGTTCTGGTGTGCCGATTTCAGCGATCACGCCTTCGTTCATGAACACGACGCGATCAGAAACATCGCGCGCAAAGGCCATTTCATGGGTCACCACGATCATGGTTAACCCGGTAGTGGCGAGATTCTTCATGGCGTTCAACACATCATCTACCATTTCTGGATCAAGGGCTGATGTTGGTTCATCGAACAATAAGACTTCTGGATCCATCGCCACAGCACGGGCGATCGCAACGCGCTGTTTTTGCCCACCAGAAAGTTGGTCGGGTTTTGCATTGACGAAAGGATCCATACCGACTTGATTCAGGAGTTCTAAGGCATGGGTTTTCGCCTGCGCTGCATCGCGTTTCAAGACGGTCGTTTGCGGGGTCACAACGTTGTCTAAGACAGTCAGGTTTGAAAAAAGGTTGAATTGCTGAAAGACCATCCCAACTGCCGCGCGATAATGTGGCAAGTCAAAGTTTTGCGCTAAGATACTTTTGCCATGGAAAAGGATGTCGCCGCCGGTTGGCTCTTCGAGTAAGTTGATATTACGCAACAAGGTGGACTTCCCAGAACCTGAGCGGCCGATAATGGAAACCACTTCGCCGGGATTGACGTCGAAATTGATATCCGTCAACACCTCGTGGGACCCGAAGGCTTTTTTGAGCTTTTGCACTTGAATGATCGGTTCTGCCATGATTACTTCACCTCCGGAGTTTCAACTTGCATTTGGTTGTTCATGACGTTGTAGTTCTTCGGCCCGTCGATATGCTTTTCGATCAAGCGGAATAGACGGCTGATCGTGAAGGTCAAGATCAAGTAGATCCCAGAAACGATCAAGTAGGTGTGGAAGAACTGGAAGTTTTGTCCGGCGACAGTTTCAGCAGAGAAGAATAATTCAGAAACCGAGATGACAGACAAGACAGATGTGTCCTTGATATTCACGATGAATTCGTTTGTCACCGCCGGCAAAGAGTTGCGAACCGCTTGCGGTAAGACGACTTTCATCATTGTTTGTAAGTGGGTGAAGCCTAAGGCGTGAGCTGCTTCGAATTGGCCTTCATCCACAGAGATGATCCCACCACGGATGATCTCTGAAATATACGCCCCAGTGTTGATCGAGACGATGACCAATGCGGCCATCGTTTTGTTCATATTGATCCCGAAGGCTTGGGCAGCCCCGTAATATAAGACTGCGGCTTGCACGATCATTGGGGTACCGCGGAAGACTTCGATATAGATACTCAACAGCCAGTTGACCAGCCATTGCAGGCCCCGCTTGCCTTTGGTTTTTGGCTTCGGGATCGTCCGCACGATCCCGACTAATAGCCCAATAACGAAGCCGACGATGGTCCCGACTAACGAGATCAACAAGGTCATCCCAGTGCCGCGTAATAACATGGGCCCGTATTGCTTTAAGATGTTTAAGAACCAATTGCCTTGGCTGGAGGTATCTGGTTGTACAGCAACCGCCGTGTTCATCATCTTGTTGCGCTCTTTAGTGGAGATCTTCGCCAAAGTGGCATTGATCGTCGCCTTATCGGCATCATTTTTGCGCAAGCCAATCGCCAGATCAACGTCTTCAGGACTGGTTTTGAACCCGTTGGCCTTGGAGAACTTGAGGTAAGTCAAGTTGGGATTAGCATCTTGTGCGGTGATGCCTTCAGGTACTTCCGAGACGTACCCATCAATGGTACCCGATTCCAATGCGACCCGCATTGCTGGGAAGTTATTCATCGCTTCTTCTTTGATGACGCCTTTCATTTGTTTGATTGCTTGATAATGGAAGGTCGAAAGCTGCGCGGTGATTTTGGCCCCTTTGAAATCTTTGATGCTCTTGGCCTTAGCGTACTTGCTGTCGCGGCGGACAACGACTGTTAGCTTGGACGCATAATAAGTATTGGTAAAATCGATCGTTTTGCGCCGGTCTGGGGTAGGCGACATCCCAGCAATGATGGCGTCGATTTTCCCAGAAGTGAGGGCTGGTGGCAAACCGTCCCACGACGTCTTGACGATGACAGGCGTTTTACCTAGGGCCTTAGCGACTTTCTTAGCCATTTGGACGTCATAGCCGTTGGCATAATCGCTGGAACCTTGAATCTTGACGGCACCATTAGCACTGGTCGATTGCGTCCAGTTAAACGGCGCATACCCGCATTCCATCCCGACTTTAAAGGTGCCGCTAGCAGCGACAGGGGTCGGACGGTTGGTGAAGGCTAATACCGCGACGATCAGCGCCATTGCCCCGATCAAGTGAAGCCACACTTTCTTCATTAGACATATCCTCCTTCGTTGTTGAAGCACCGCATTTGCGCTGCTTATGGTATGCACCGAAGGAATAGAGAGAACATTAAAGGGGATCGGCCCTTAGCTAATAAAGGCCGACCCCCAGATTTCAGTAGTTAAACCAGAATCATAGCGCTCCGCATCACTGCGACAGTCCAAGCGATGTTGTCGCTTGGCCCAACTTTGATCACGCTGAATCACGATCAGAGTTTCGGCGGGGATGCTTACGACAACTTCTTAGGGATTCAGCCCTCTGTTGCTTTCGTCATCACCCGCGACCTCTATTTCTTGGTGGATATTCACATGTCTGGTGCGAGTTTAGCGGAAGCAAGCAAGTTTGTCAAATCGTTCGGTGATTAGCGATCGGCATGCGTGATTGTACACAAGCATCTGCAAACACAAACCGGTTTTAAGCAAAAAAAGTAAACGCCTTAATTTGACTGTAAAACGCTTAAAATGAAATAAAAAGCAGATATTTTGACTACTAAGATATTAGTATTGCACAATCCATATCGGCGAAATCGTTGTTAGAATACACCCTGAATCATTTTGTAGGTACCACTTGAAGTTGTCGGTCGATAAAGTTTGCGAAAAAAAACTTCCCTAGCTCCCAATGGTATAGGCCTTTCATGAAAACGCATGATTTTGTTTCAAGAAAGGGATTGCAAAAGCCGTGGGATACCCGCATACTAACCTTTGGGAAGTCATTTTCGGGCTTAGTCTGTGCACCTTTTTTTATTATTCCGTACAGATATGTCCGTACCCAAATATTATTTAGGAGGCGACAAACAATGGTCGGAATCATTCTTGCCAGTCACGGGCAATTCGCCGCTGGCATTAAGCAATCTGGTCAGATGATCTTCGGTGAGCAAGAGAAAGTCGAAGCCGTTACTTTCATGCCCAACGAAGGCCCAGATGACTTGAA
>NZ_RHOI01000039.1 GCF_003946165.1 Lacticaseibacillus baoqingensis
GCCGGTTTCGGTGCCTCAACAGGCGCCGCCGGTTGCTTTTTCTTAAAAAAACGGAACATCCTATGCCTCCTTTGCGCCTGCCGGCGTCTTGAATCCGATTACAGTCCCATTCTAACAATGATGCGCAGGTGCGATTGTTTTAATCGTGGCTTTGAGTGTTTTTTTATTGTTTCTCGCCGCCTCCTAATAAAAAGGGCACCGCTCGCTTCCCCCACGCATGGCATGTGGTCACAAGCTGAACCCTCATTGAAACCCAAATTTTCAGTGCTATTGCGGGATGTAAGCAGGCATATGACCCATCAGCAAGATCGTCACAATGAAGATTGCGAAGATCCCTAAGGCATATTTAGCAGATGCCCGTTGCCATTGACCCATATCCAAACCGGTCAAGCGCAGCAGCAGATAAATGAACGCGGTCAATGGGGAGAGTAAATGGAACGCTTGCCCCATCAAGGAAGCCAAAGCCATCGACATGTTGGAGAAACCATATGCGCGGCCGGCTTGTGCCAAGACTGGCATCACCCCGAAGTAGAAACCATCGTTAGATAAGAAGAAGGTCCCTGGTGCGGAAATCAATGCCACGATGATACCCCAGAATCCGGCTAATTGGTGCGGAATGATCTTGGTGAAGCTGATCGCCAATGCATCGGCCATCCCAGAACCTTGGAACAAGCCCATGAAGATCCCGGCAGCGAAAACTAAGATTACGACTTGCACAGCGGCACCACCATTGTCGCCGATCCGCTTGGATTGGTCGGACAATACCGGGTAGTTGTACAGCAAAGCTAAAACCGTCCCAACAGCGAACAATACCAAAGGTGGCACATAAATCGCTTCAATGAAGGAACCAGCGACTAACCAAGCGATCAAGATGATGGTCAAGATGCCGTTGATGGCAAAGTGATTTGGCCGCTTCAAGGCTTCTTTTTCTGGATCATCAGGGGCCATCATTTGGTCGATTTCAGCATCGGTCAAATTCTTGATCCCTAAGCGCTTGCGTTCTGCACGGCCCATGTGTGGGGCTACCCAGAAGATCATGTAGATCAAAGCTAAAACCATCCCTGGTGCCAAGTAGGATAAGATGCTGGCATCCACGTGCAAGACCGCCATCGCCCGGGCAGTAGGACCGCCCCATGGCAGCAAGTTCATGATGGTGTTTTGTAAAATGATCAAAACGCCTAAGTTCATGACGTTCATCTTTAACTTCTTGTAGATCGGTAAGAATGCAGACACACAGATCAACGTCGTCGTGGTCCCATCACCGTTCATCGAAACGGCAGCGGCAGTCACCGCAGTAGCGACCAAGACTTTCATTGGATCGCCTTTAGCGTAGTGGATCAACTTGTTAACGATCGGGTCGAACAAGCCGGCATCCAGCATGATCGAGAAATATAAGATCGCGAATAACAGCATGATCCCGGTGTTCGCCGTCGTGGCTAAGCCATCGGTGATCCAAGAGCCGATATCCCCTTTAGTTTTAGCAACCCCAGCCACAACCGCAATGATAGCTGTTATCAATGGAATTAAGATCAAGCTGGAGAGCGGTGACATCTTCTTAGTCATGATGACGTACATGAAGATGATGATCATCGCATAAGCGAGAATGGTCAACAACATAATATTCACTCCTCATTTTGTAAAATATTGAGCGCTCATATAACATCGTTATCATATCCCGAATCTTAAGATTTAGATAGTAACAGGACGCTTAAATACACTAAAAGTACAATCTCGAAAATTTTCTTGTATTCGGATACAAAAGGCGACAAATCAGCATTCATACAATTAATCCAGATGCGATTATCCTGATTTTCTGTATTAGTCTAAAACTGGTCGCCTGTATTATTAATTAAGAAACAATAAGCCTTCGTTAAAAAATATTTTTTTCTTGTGCATTTTCGAGCACAAAAAAAGCACTGCCGGAGCAATGCTTTTTTGGGTCTTGGTTTACCAATCACTGAACTTGGTATCTTCCAGTTGTTGCAATAATTGCCGATACTGCGCCTGCTCATTGCCTGCGCCTAGATCTTGTCCTTGGAGCTGATTGAAGCGCTCTGCCAAGTAATACGCGGTCAAGTACAAGGTCAGCTTGCGCTTGACGATCGCCTCAGGATCCAAGTCATCAGATACTTGGTGGGAACTGATCACCAATTGCGCAAAATCTCGCGGATTCAAGCGCAAATCATCATCGTTTTTTGCCATCACAACCTCCTTTGTCGCATCAAACCAACGTCTATCGTCGCCTCAATATACCATAGCGCTTACATTCAGCCGATTAAAAAAACAATAAAAAAACAATCGCAAACAATGGGATATTACTGTTACAGCCCAGGAAACTGTGATATTGATAATCCCCTATCTCAATCTGCCAGCCGCAAAGTTAGCTGTCCCAAAACCAGCCGCACTCAATCCAAATGCGCCAATAACGCATCCACATAAGCTGCCGTCGTCACTTGTTGCTGCGCGCCTGGTTCCGGCAAATCTGAAGCGTTCATCGCCAAACCCAAACGCTTTGCCGCAGCGACTGCGCCAATATGGCGCAACAGCATCTCCACGGCGCGCAACAAGCTGCGCGGATCGGCATAAGCTGCCAGCCCATGGCTGATCAAATATGGCGCCGTGCCGTGGATCGCTTCAAACACCGCATATTGATCTCCTAAGTTGCCAGCGCCTGCAGTGCCTAAACCGCCTTGCAGTTCTGCGGCGATATCTGTCACGATATCCCCATATAAATTAGGTAAGATCACCACTTGCAGTTGGCGGCCAAATTCCGGATCATGCAGTTTGGCGGCTAAGGCGTCGATATGATAAGGCGTCACCGTCAGTTGCGGATAAGCCGCCGCCACGGCTTGGCAATCTGCTAAGAAGTTGCCATCGGTCAATTTGACGATATTGGCTTTTGTCACCACCGCCACTTGCGTCAACCCGCGAGCAACCGCATACTCACAAGCGGTTTTAGCTAAACGGCGCGTTTGTGAATGTGTCTGGACCACAAAGTCGATCGCTAAGTCATCATCCACTTGCAGGCCTTTGCCGCCTAATAAGTATGGCCCTTCCAGATTTTCGCGAAAAAAATGCCACTGCCGCGCCGCATCCAAAGCAATCGGCCGCAGATTCACATACAAATCAAGGGCCCGGCGCATCCCCGCATTCGGGCTGGTTTGCCCAGGGGCGGCAGCCAGCGGTCCTTTCAACACCACCGGCAGTTGCCGCAATTGGCTCAATACCGCTTGCGGCATGTCGCTGCCAGCTTGGGCACGTTCGGCTTGACTCATCCCGGTGATCGGCACCAATTCCAAGGTCTTCGCCGCCAGCTGCGCCTGCAACAAGCGGGTCAATACCCGCGTCGCTTGGGTCATCAATAATGGCCCGATACCGTCTCCTGGGATCAAACCGATGGCTTTGACCGGCTTTTTAGGCCCTGCTGGCAAGCGTTTTTGTTGTTCTTGCTGCGCATATGCAACGACTGCATCAAATGTTTGCGACATGGGCGTTGCTCCTTTCTTGACGATTGTAGTTGATCAAGCCGCCAGCTAAGAGGATCGCGCGTTCTTCAGCGGTCAATGGCCCAATGGTAAACTGCACCGGCTGCCATTGGCCGGCATGCCACAAGCGCCCGTTTAACGTCGGTACTTGGCCTTGAATAAACGCGTGCAGCGCTGCCAATTGCAGCCAGTCGCCGACTGCCGGGTGAAAATCGGCATTGATCAATGGCAATATCCCCCAGTTGATCAAGTTGGAGCGGTAGCGTTTGGTCGCATAGCCTACTGCCACATTCGCCCAACCGCCGAGCACTTTTTGACAAGAGGCCGCTTGCTCGCGCGCAGACCCATCACCTGGGCGCTGCGCAGCAATCAAGGTCCCCAAAGGCATCGGCGTGGTGATTGGCAAAGCCAGTCCCGGCTGCTGCTTGGCTTGCCGCAATTTTTCCCCTTTTTGCACCGCCCGCGCCCGTCCAACGTACTCAGGGTCCTTGCGCGACAAGGTGAAGTTGGCCAAAAGCTCCGGATTCGAGCGATAACTCGAGGTTTCCCCAGACGGGATCAATTCATCAGTGGTCGTCACCGGATCAGTCAAAACACTCGCCACTTGCAAGAGCAACTGATCCGGCAATGGCATCAATTCCGGCCAAGGCTTGATGTTCGGCCCCAACTGCAGCGGCAAGTCAACTTGCGGCTGGCCACTGCCTTGAAAAACCCGATGGTGATAGCTGCGGTCATCAAACACATAAGGTGGGGTATGCGGGTCTTGCCATGCCACATCGGTGCCTGCCGTGATCGCCCCGCCATTGAGTACCGAAGCGGCAATCGAGCGCGCATCCATCAAAGCAACGCTGGCTAATTGGCCGGCTGCTGGTTTGGAGCCTTCGCGATGCACAAAGTTGCGAGTGGTGTGGCGGATCGCTAAGGTGCCATTAGCTGGGGTCTCTCCGCCGCCAAAACACGGGCCGCAAAAAGCGGTTTTCATGATCGCCCCGGCATCAACTAGCGCCTTGGCTTCACCTGACTGCATCAAATACGCCGCCACTGGCATAGATGCCGGATAAACCGACAAGTCACAGCCGGTGGGGCCAATATCTTGGCCGGCTAATAAGCTGGCGGCGGCATGAATGTTGCCGTAAGTCCCGCCGGCACACCCTGCAATCGATGCTTCTTGAGCATACAATCGGCCATTATGAATATGGTCGTGCAAGTTTAACGCCAGGTTGTCACTCAGCTGGCTTTGCCCGGCCACTTCGACATCATGGATGATCTCATCGAGATTTTCGTTGAGCTCATGGATACTGTATGCATTGCTGGGATGAAACGGCAAAGCGATCATCGCTTCGACGGTACTCAAATCCAGCTGGATCACGCGGTCATAATATGCCCCTGGATCCGGCGCCAAGCGGTGATAATCTTGCACCCGGCCATGAGTCGCTAGCCAAGCACGAGTGGTGTCATCAGTTTGCCAAATCGACGATAAACACGTGGTTTCAGTGGTCATCACATCGATGCCATTGCGAAAATCCATCGGCAAGTTGGCAATGCCGGGGCCGATGAACTCCAAGATCTTATTGGTGACAAAATGTTCGGCAAACACGGCTTTGATCAAAGTCAACGCGACATCTTGCGGCCCAATACCGGGTTTGGGCTGGCCGCTTAATTCAACGGCGACCACTTCCGGACGGGCTAATTCATACGCTTGCCCCAGCAATTGCTTGACCAATTCGCCGCCGCCTTCGCCGATCGCCAAGGTCCCTAAAGCCCCATAGCGGGTATGAGAATCAGAACCTAGGATCATTTTGCCACAGCCGGCGACCATTTCCCGCATGTATTGATGGATCACTGCCAAATGCGGCGGGACGAAAATACCGCCGTATTTTTGCGCCGCGGATAACCCAAAACGATGGTCATCGGCGTTGATCGTCCCGCCGACGGCACACAAGCTGTTGTGGCAGTTGGTCAAGATATAAGGGATCGGAAAATGATCCAAACCGCTGGCTTTGGCGGTTTGCACGATACCAACATAAGTGATGTCATGAGACGCCAAGGCGTCAAAATGCAGCGCCAGCTGGTCTTGGGTCCCGGTATTATGCTGGGCAATGATCTTCGCGGCGATCGTTTTTTGCCGCGCGGCAGCTAATTCGGCTGGCGCCATGGCAGCAGGAAACTGCCATTGACCCGCTTGATAACATCCTCCAAGGGCACTTAATCGCATG
The DNA here is from genome assembly GCF_003946165.1 of Lacticaseibacillus baoqingensis. Classification (GTDB taxonomy): domain Bacteria; phylum Bacillota; class Bacilli; order Lactobacillales; family Lactobacillaceae; genus Lacticaseibacillus; species Lacticaseibacillus baoqingensis. Next base: position 5,702 of record NZ_RHOI01000039.1, read on the forward strand.
TTTGGGCCTCGCTTTCTTTGATCGCATTCAACTTGCCGCCGACCATCACCGTGTGGCGGTCGGCTTTGCCTAACGGGGTTTTAGCGGTGAAGGTGGTGTTTTGCGTCAGATTGGTCACAGTGACCGTCGGCTCTGCTTCAAACTGAGCCAGTGCCACTTGCAGCTGATCGCCGGCATGGATTTTGGCATAGTCGTTTGCGTCTGCAAAAATCAGCGGCACCACGCCCCAATTAACCAAATTCGCCAGATGCAAGCGCGCAAACCCTTTGGCAATGATCACGGCGATGCGCAAATACCGCGGGATGATCGCCGCTTGCTCGCGGCTGGAACCTTGCCCATAATTGTTGCCGGCGACTAATACCCCGCCAGCCGCATCGCGCGCCCGCTGATAAAAAGTCGGGTCGATAGTTTGAAAACTATGCTTGGAAATTGCGGGAATGTTAGACCGGATCGGCAGATATAACGCCCCTGCCGGGCAAATATCGTCAGTCGTCACATTGTCTGGCAGCTTCAACAACACCTCCCCGCCGAGCTTGGCCGCGTGTTGGCCAAACTGGGGCAGCGGCAAGAGATTCGGCCCATAAGTCACCGTCGTCACCGGTTCTGGCACGATAAATAAATTTGCCGGCCGCTCAAAGTGCGTCGGAACTGAATACTCGGCAGGTTCCCAAGCCAGCGTGCGCGGATCAGTGATGACGCCGGTGATGGCACTGGCCACTGCCACTTCCGGTGCACTCAAGTATACTTGATCATCGGCAGTCCCTGAGCGCCCAGCAAAGTTCCGCGGGGTCGTGCGCAAAGAGACCCCGTGGCTTTGCGGAGCAAAGCCGCAGCCATTGCACCCGCCGCAACTGGGTTCAAAAATCCGTACCCCAGCATCCACCAATGCCCCAAAGGCACCGGCTTTAAGCGCCGCTTTGATCACCGTCCGAGTTGACGGATATAACGCCGCATCAACATGGCTGGCCACACGCTGATTTTTGAACATTGCCGCCATTTGCAGCACATCCGGCAAGGCCGTATTGGTACAGCTGCCAAGCATCACTTGATCTAACTTGATCCCAGCTACTTCAGCCACTGGCACCACTTGACCTGGCGAATGCGGCAAAGCGATCAAAGGCTCCAGTTGATCTAAGGCAATGTCAAGCCGAGCGTCATATCGCGCATCATCATCAGCTGCCAAAGCGATCCAATCGGCTTGGCGGTCATGTGCCGCCAGCCAGGCTTTCGTCGTGTCATCACTAGGAAAAATGGCGCTCGTTGCCCCGGTTTCCGTACTCATATTCGTGATCGTAGACCGCTCGGTGACGCTTAAAGTCGCCACGCCTGGGCCGGTATATTCTAAGACCTTGCCCACAGCGCCTTTGACACCGATTTTTTGCAGTACCGCTAAGATCACGTTTTTGGCCGAAACCAGCGGCGGCAATTGCCCGCTTAAGTGCACATTGACCACTTGCGGCATCGCCAAGTACACCGGGTGCCCGGCCATGGCCAATGCCGCATCAAATCCGCCCACACCAATGCCTAGCATCCCCAACCCGCCTTGCGCTGGGGTATGCGAATCGCCGCCGATCAAAGTCTTGCCTGGCACGCCGAAGTATTCGAGATGTAATTGATGACAGATCCCGCTGCCTGGCCGGGCGCAGATCACGCCATATTTGGCACACATTTGCTCAAGAAAAAGATGGTCGTCGGCATTTTTGTAGTCGGCTTGCAGCATGTTGTGATCGATATATTGCACCGAGACTTCGGTTTTGACCCGGTCAATGCCCAGCTGATCCAACGCTAAAAATGTCATCACCGCATTGACATCATACCCCAAGGTTTGATGGGCCCGCAGCCCGATGCGGCTGCCGCGCTGCTGCCAATCGCCGGCCACGATGCTTTTTTTGATACATTTTTCTGTGATCGTGAGTCCCATAAGCTCGCCTCCATTGTGAATTCGGTTACAAGATCAGCATAGAAGCCTTCAGCAATAACGTAAAATATGCTATTCTGATGGCAGCAATAACCATCCGTTATGGAGGCGATTCGATGGACTTACGCGACGTGACCATGTGGCTGACCTTAGCCGAAGAGCGCAATATTACCAAAACAGCGGCGCGGCTGTTTATTTCACAACCTGCCTTGACCAAACGCATCACCAAAACCGAAGCGGAGTTTGGCGTGGCGTTGTTGATCCGCGAACACGCCGGGATCCGCTTCACCGCCGCCGGCCAGCGCTTGGTGGCACACTGCACGGTGTTGCAAAATGACTACCAAAACTTGCAAGCCGATTTGCACGATACGGCTCAAGGCTTGCGCGGCACTTTGAATCTTGGCGTCACGGAGATCTTTGCGCATTATCAGCTGCCGCAATTGCTTAAAGCCTTTCAAGCCCAATATCCGCAAGTGTTGATCAATGTGCAAACGGCGCGTTCTCGCGATGTTTACGCCTTGTTGCAAAACCAAAGTGTGCCGGTAGCAATTTTGCGCGAAGGCTACGCCTGGGCGGATCACCGGCAACTGTTGCAAACTGAATCGCTGTGTTTGGCCAATGCTGCGCCGGTGCAATTGTCGGATTTGCCTAACACCCCGCAAGTGCGCTACCGCACCGACCCGTATTTCACCAGCCAAATCGACCGCTGGTGGCATGAACGCTTCACCACCGCCGCCCCTGAACGCATCCACACCAGCAACATCGATACGGCGCTGGCCTTCGTGCAAGCCGGTTTAGGCTGGGCAATTTTGCCCACCACCAGCTTGCAAGGGTTTGGCGGCTACCAGCTGCCGCTGACTTGGCTCAACGGTCAGCCCTTCACCCGCTCCACTTGGCTTTACTATTCAGCTGCCAGCCAAAAATCCCCGGTGGTGGCGCGGTTTGTGGACTGGCTGGCGAAGCAGCCAAAACGGTAAAGTCGTGTCTCACCCCTCATCTCGAACATCAATCGTCTGCATGCCATCAGCAACTTCCATAACAAAACGCCTTGGTACCGCGATTCTAAGCACAAATCGCGGTACCAAGGCGCTTTTTCATGGGCTAAAACCGCTTTTGGGTTTCAGCTTTTTGCTTATTTGAGTGACGGCAGTTGTGCAGCCACAAAGGCTTCTGCAGCTTGTTCATGGGCACTTAACTTGGCGACTAAGCAGGCCGTATCCTCATGGAAAAAACTCCAAGCCAACTGTTCATGCTCACGCATCGCCGCTTGTCGACGCCCGGCATCGGCCAATGAAATCGCCCGATAGCACGCAAAATACGGCGATAACTCCTGGCTCATCCGCGTCAGGTGAGGCATTGCTGCCAGCTGATAAAACAAGGCATTAAACTGCCGGCTGGCGACTTGTACTGCATCGATATTACCCGCTGCATCCGCCTGTCGCGCTGCTAATAACACATTCGCAAAGCGGCGCTCATCTTTTTTCCCCTGTTGTTGCTGCGCCGTGGTCACCGCTAGACTATCTAACGCTTGACGCACAGCAAAAACCTGCGGCAATGATGCCGCAACTGCACAGTTAACATACACCGCACCCTTGCGTAAATACCCGAGCTCCGCAGCTAACAAGCGACGCATTGCGTGGCGGATCGGGGTGCGACTGATATGGGCACACTGCGCTAACGCATACTCGTTGACCCGCGTTTGTGCAGACAGCTCACCTGTGATGATCGCTTGCCTGATCGCTTGATAGACCTCCTCTGTCAATGTCTGTCCAGAATCAAAATGCATGCGTGCCACTATCAAAGCACTCGCATCATCAAACACCCACTCCACCTCCTAAACATTCGTTGGCGGCTGGCTGATTGCCTCTACTTTTGCAACTTCGGCTTCTTCACTACGTCGATCAGCGTCCCGTCGCGGTATTCGATCAAAGCCACGACTTGGTCTTCAAATTCCAACGGTGATGGTTCGCCGGCATACTGATACGCCAAGTCACGCAATTCTTCGATCGATAACAACGGAATGTCGGTGTCGGCAAATGCCGCTAGTAAATCTTGGCGCCGCGGGTTGACAGCCACACCGTAATCAGTGACCACAATGTCAACACTTTCGCCAGGCGTCGTGACGCTGGTCACACGGGTGCGCACAGTCGCTAAGCGGCTGCGGATCAATGGTGCGACGATAATCGTTACCTTAGCGCCAGCAGCGGTATCAGGATGACCTCCTGGCGCGCCTTGCAAGATCCCATTTGACCCTTGGACAACATTCACGTTAAAGTCGACATCGACTTCTAACGCGCCTAAGATCACAAAGTCCAATTGGTTGACAAAGGCCCCTTTGTTGAATGGGTTGGCATATTGAGAAGCGGTGATCTCATAGTGATTGGTATCTGTCAAAACAGAGCCGACTGCCGCCAGATCGAAGGCTTGATCGTCCAAGATATTCTGGATATAGCCTTCATGGAATAAGTTGACGATCGGTTCAGTCACGCCACCCATGGCCCAGCGGCACTTGATATGCTCTTGTTGCATATATTGCTTCAAAAAAATCGTCGTGGCTAAGCTCGGACCACCAGCACCAGTTTGGAAAGTGAAGCCGTCTTTGAACAAGCCTGAGTGATACATACACTTGGCCGCATTTTCGGCGATGCCAAGTTCTCGGGTATCCTTACTCAAGCGCAACGCCCCGGTTGCGATCTTGTTAGGGTCGCCAATTTTTGTGACCAGCACCACGTAATCAACATCGATACCTTGAATCGCGGCAGGAAAGTTTGGTGCGTCTACCAAGGTGTCTGTTAAGATCACGACTTGATCAGCATAATGCACATCAGAGCCCATATACGACAACACGCCGGTGTCAGACTGGCCGCCTTTACCACTCGCATTCCCATATTGATCGCTGGTCGAAGCGCCAATAAAGGCCACATCAATATGGATCGTCCCGTCTTCAATCGCCCGGGCGCGGCCGCCATGTGTGCGAATGACGGCAGGGTGTTTAAGTTGGCCAGCTGAGATCACTTCCCCGATCTCATCGCGGATCCCAGATGTCGAGATCCCAGTCACAGTACCGTCTTGGATACAAGTCACCAAATAGTTGTGGGCTTTGCCCAAGCTTGAGGCACATACGGTCAAGTCTCTGATCCCTAATTCATGAATCGCCTTCATCACCATATTGACGACGTAATCACCGTCGCGCAAATGATGATGGAAGGAAATCGTCATCCCGTCTTTTAAGCCGGTGGCAATGACGGCATCCTTGACTGAGTCAACCAGCTTATCCGCTTGGGGGCGCACATACGCGCGCACAGTTGGAGCAGCTTTTTGATAATGGTAACCATCACGATAATAGATGCCTTGAAATGGCTCCACGCCATCATGCAAAAATTCATCTGGGATCTCTCGTCCTGCTGCATTGATCATGCTAAATCCCCCTTATATAAACCTGCCGCCTTAGCCAAATCCAAGGTGCGTTGCGCGCCTTCGACCCAGGCGATATCGACCATCTTTCCGTCGACTGTCAAAACACCGACCCCTTTATCCCCATTATCGCGCACTGCTTGAATCACGTGCGCAGCATGGGTGATCTCTTTGGCAGAAGGATTGAAGATCTCGTGAGCAACTTTGATCTGCTTCGGCGAGATCAACGATTTGCCGTCAAATCCCATATTTTTGATCAATTCGACTTCTTCTTTGAAGCCAGCCATGTTATCGATGTCGGTATACACCGTGTCAAATGCCATCACCCCAGCTGCGCGTGCGGCAATGATCATCTGACTGCGCGCACCAAATAACTCGATGCCGGCTACCGTCCGCTTGGCATGCAATGTGCGCACGTAATCTCCTGCGCTCAAGGCGATCCCCATCAAGCGTGGAGAACTTTTGGCAATTTCAAAGGCATTGATGATCGCCAGTGGCGATTCCAAAGCCGCCATCAACATGGTCGAGCCAACTGGGCGGCCAAACTGCTTTTCGGCAGCGGCCACTTTTTCTTCGACCAACTGGACATCACTTGCAGTTTCTGTCTTTGGCAACCGGATCCCTTCAGTGCCGCCAGCTACGGCCGCTTTGATATCTTCTTCAAACAGGTCAGTATCCAAACCGTTGATCCGCACCCAACGCTCAACGCCGCGATAATCGACATGCTTCAAGGTTTGATACAACTGAAAGCGCGCCGCATCTTTTTCATTAGCAGCCACAGCATCTTCAAGATCCAAGATCACACAGTCAGGACGGTAGATGAATGCATCTTTTACCAAGGCGGCCCGTTGCGTATTCAAAAAGATCATGGTCCGGCGAATTCGATCCGTTACAGTCATCTATAACACCTCCCAATCAAAATCTTGTTGCTTGCCGAGCGCGCGATAATAGGCGGCTTCGATGCGCGCCTTAAGCGTGCAATCCAATGCCCCTTTATCTGTAATGGAAATCGTCGCATTGGTAATACCTAACGTCTCAACCAGTTCATGCGCCAATTGTTCGATGTGCGCCCCATATTGGGCATATACACTGCTTTCTAAGTTGATCTGCACGCCTTGGGCACGCGGTTCGATCAACACTTGGGCGTCACTGGATTCTAATGTGCCCGCTAAGGCACTCGTCGTGATTGCCATAGGTCCACCTTCTTCTTTAAGATGTCTCTACTGTAAGCGCTTGTTGCCATGCCGAAAAGTACCAAAATTGCCGACTCGCCATGCCCAAAACGACTGCCCAAGGTTTTCAGCATCCTAGTGCACGCGTATACTAAGATTATGGAGGAAAATTTATGGATGAACGCGATATCGAAATGTTATTGGCATTAGCAAAAGCGAAGAGCATCTCCTACGCGGCAGAATTGTTGTTTATCAACCAGTCTTCTTTATCCAAACGGCTGCATGCGTTAGAGGGGCAGCTCGATCAACAACTGGTCATTCGCAGCAACACAGGAATCTTATTCACCCCAGCTGGCCTGGCTGCTTTGACTGCCGCCCGGCAGATCCAGCGCATTACCCAAAATCTTCACGCTGCCTTGGGCGATCCGAGTACCCCATTGCATGGAAATTTAGTCATTGGCTGCTCGCTGGATTTTGCTCAGTTTGCACTAGCCCCGATCCTGTCACGCTTCCATGCCGCTTATCCCAACATCGCGCTTACCATCAACACCGGTTATAGCCGCAATATCTATCAGCGCGTCTTAGCCGATGAATGTGATTTAGGGATCGTGCGCGGCGATTTCTACGGCAGCCTTGCCAAGTCCTGTATCGCCACGGACACAGTGTATTTGATCAACCAACAACCGCTGATGCTTGCGGACTTGGCACACCTTCCATTCATTAGCCGCCGCAGCGATGTTAGCTTTCAAAACGCAATGCAGCAATGGTTGAGCGAACATCACCTCAATCCTGCAAAGCAAACGATTATGTCGGTTGATAACCTCGCTTCTAGCGTTGAATTTGTTGCTGCCGGCTTAGGTTGGGCGTTGGCACCAGGCTTGGCCTTACGGCATTTCACCGGTTTTCGGCAACCCTTGACGCTAGCTGGCAAACCGTTTACGCGCAATACCTACTTAGTGCAAAAAGCGCCCAGTCAAGACTTGCCGCAAGCACGCGCCTTTACCGCGATCTGTCAAGATACGGTATGAGTGTTGCCGTCATTGATTTTATTTACAGCAATAAGCAGGCGCCACCGACCGATTTTGGTCAGTGGCGCCTGCTTATTGCTGTAATTTATTGAAAGGCCGCGTCGATTTGCTGATACTCAGCTGGCGTCAAATGGACCGCATAAGCCCCGGCGTTTTGATCGACTTGCTCCGGCAGCCGTGCGCCTGGGATCACTGTCGCAACATCGGGATTGGCCATGTACCAAGCCAAAACGACTTGGGCGACGGTCGCCTTATGGGCTTGGGCGATTCGGCGCACCACCTTTAAGCCCGCCATGATCGCCGCATATTTAGCCGCCGAATACTGTGGGAACTTGGCGGCATCTGCTGGGCCATACTTGCCGGTCAACAAGCCGGACGCCAAAGGGAAATATGGCACGAAGCTGATGTGATGCGCCCGTAAATAAGGAAACAGTGTCTTTTCGGCATCGCGATGCACAAGACTGTAGTGATCTTCCACAACATCGACTAAGTCATCAGCATTGGCTTCTTCCAGCTGCGCCAAGCTGAAGTTAGAAACCCCGATCGCGCGCAGCTTACCGGCATCACGCAATTTAGCCAAAGCTTTGATCGCAGCGGCTTTATGCGTTTTTTCATCGGGAAAATGGATGTAGAAAATGTCCACATAATCGGTTTGCAACCGCGCCAAAGCGTCTGCGACCGCTTGCTGCAAAAACGCCGGGCTGTTGTCGCGCACCTTGGGATCTTGAGGCGTTTGCGCGGCTTTGGTGGCAATGATCACTTGTGCTCGCGGCACGCCTTGCAGCGCTTGGGCGATCAGTTCTTCAGAGCGGCCTAAGCCGTACATAAATGCCGTATCCAACAAGGTAATGTGCTTGGCTAATGCCTCTTTGACGACGGCAACGCCATTATCGTCTTTTAAATTGGGAAACAAGTTATGCCCGCCGACTTTATTGGTGCCTAACCCCAGCGCTGGGACTTCAACGTTACTATGACCGATTTTTACCATGTCACACCCTCCGTTTCGTGAACTGTTTTGCGCCTTCATCGTAGCCAAGCACAGCCGACTTGTCCAGGGCTAAAAAAAATCCCGACCAAGCGGCCGGGACGGGGCAAAAAGCTTCGGGGGGAACCAATTTGCCGCTGTAAAGGCAGCGTAAACGGAAAGATAAGGAAACACAAGCCGTCCTTACGTCTTGCATTATACTAGCGTCACAGGTAAAACGCACTTAATTTGTCCCCCTATTTTGCTGCTAATGCTGGCAACAACGCTTTAAGGTAAGCGATGAATTCTTGATAATCGCGCAGTCGCACATTTTCATTTGGACCATGCGCAGCACTGTTGGCATTGGCGACCCCAACAGAAATGATCGGGGCGTGATTGATCGCGTAAAAATACGGCATCGGCCCAGAGCCGGCGGCATTCAATGCCACGGCCACCCCTTGCGGATAAGCGCGCTTGGCAGCAGCGATCGCTTTTTGCACCAACGGATGATCGGGATCGCTGCGAAATGGGGGTTCGCCTAAGACTTTCGACAACACCACGTCTTGGTAGCCTTTGGCATCTAACGCGGCGCGGATCAATTCTACCGTATGTTCAACGGTTTGGCCGGGCACGATGCGCAGATCCACCTTGGCACTGGCCGCATGCGGCAAGACCATTTTGCCGGTGCCGGGGCCTTCATAACCGCTGGACAAGCCATTGATCGTCAAACTCGGCCGGGCGACTAACGCCGCAGCTGGGTCTTTGACTGTAGCTGGGTGCGTTAAGCCGGCGTTTTTGGCATAAGCGGCATAATCAAATTCTGACTCTGCAACGATCTGCTTTTGCGTTGCGGTCAACGGGATGATATCGGCCATGAAGCCAGGAATGGTGATCTCATCATGTTCATCTTTTAACGTCGCTAAGGCTTGCACCAGCCGCCAAGCCGGGTTGACCGTGATCGCGGCTAGACTGGAGTGCAGATCACGATCCGCATTGCGCACATCCAGTTGAAACGCAACGCCGCCTTTGACCCCCAGCGAGAGCTTCATTTTTCCGCTTTCGTCTTTGCCGCCAGATTCCCAGATACAAAAATCCGCCGCTAACAAATCGCGATATTGATCCAGCAATACCGGCAAGTTGGGACTGCCTTGTTCTTCGGCCCCTTCGATCAAAAACTTCACATTCACCGGCAATTGACCAGCGTCTTGCAAGTCTTGGATCGCTGCTAAGCGCGCAGCCAGCTCGCCTTTATCGTCGCTGATCCCGCGCCCATACAAGACCCCGTCTTTTTGCGTCAATGTGAACGGATCACTATCCCACAAGTCCAGCGGCTCAGCCGGTTGCACATCATAGTGGTTGTAAAACAACACGGTCACATCAGTCGGCACTTGTGCCGGAAGCTCTGCATAAACGGCAGGATTAGTCACCTTCGTGGTTAAGATCTGGACATTTTGAGCGCCGATCTGGTTAAAATGCGCCTGCAAAAACTCAGCGGTGGCTTGGATCTGATTATCATCATGTAAAGAAACTGACTGTAAAGCGAGATAACGCGTGAGAAATTCTTCTTGAGGAAACATGAGGCCCTTCTTTCTTAAGACAACATCCGGTGAAGCGGGTGGCATCAAGCTGCGCATGCCTACGGGGTCACAGATAAGTCGTCGCGCCACGCTATGGCTGCGCCATCACGCGCCCAAGCCGTCTTATGCACCTGCCTAAAACCGCGATGCTCCGCTTTGGGGTTTGGCGTCGAGCTGCGCATGCCAACGCGATTGCGGGTAAGTCATCCCGGTCACGGTGCGTGCCGCACCGCACCCAGGCTGCCTTACCCACATCGCTAAAACCGGCATGCTCCGCTTTGGGTTATTCGTCGAGCTGCGCATGCCTACGGGGTCGCGGATAAGTCATCGCGCCACACTATGGCTGTCGCCATAACGCGTCACGCTGCCTTACCCACACCCCTAAAATCGGCATGCTCCGCTTTGGGTTATTCGTCGAGCTGCGCATGCCAACGGGGTCGCAGATAAGTCATCGCGCCACGCCATGGCTGTCGCCATAACGCGTCACGCTGCCTTACCCACACCCCTAATACCGGCATGCTCCGCTCTGGGTTTATTTGAAATAGGCGTCTTTGTAGTGTGCATCAGCGAATAAGGTGTAGTGCAAGCCGCCGATTTTAGTGTTGATCAAGCGATCGTTGGCGCTTTGGAAGACTGGGATATAACCGGCAACGTTGACTACGCGCGCGTTGGCAGCTTGTTCTTCTTTCAGCCGTTGTGCTGGGGTTTGGTTGGTGGTGGTATCAACGGTCTTCATCAATGCGGTGTACTGGTCGTCTTTGAAGCGTGAGAAGTTGGAGATGTTGGTGGCAGTAGCGGTATCTAAGTAATCAGAAGCATCTTGGATGTTTGAGTTCCAGCTCATCAAGACGGCGTCGAAATCCCCATCAAGCGACCGTTGGATCCGGGTTTGCTTAGGCACGCTGGTAACCGTCACTTTTAGTTGTGGCAAGATTTTGGTCAATTGTCCTTGGACGTATTCACCGACTTGCTTGTCGACTTCGTTGTCCGCCGTCAGCAAGGTGAAGCTGATCTGCTTTTTACCCACCGCCTTCAATGCCTTTTTCAGATAGGCTTTGGCCTTAGTCGGATTGTAAGTGATCTTTTCGGTCACTTCAGAGGTGAAATCTTTGCCCGTTTTTGGATCGGTGACCAACCCATGTGGTGAAAAGGCTTTGGCCGGTTGCGAGCCGTCTTGCAAAACACGCTTGGTCAGTTGCTTGCGGTCTAAGGCATAAGAGACTGCCCGGCGCAGGTCAACATTGTTGAGTTCTTTTTTCTTCGTATTGAATTGCAAGTAGTTCATATTGGCCGCTGGGGTTTTGACCATGGCCTTGTTGTTCAGGTTCTTAACGATCATGTTTCCAGAAATCGGGGCATCGTCGAGCTTGCCGGCGGTGAATAAGTTGTTGGCTGTCGCGGCATCTTTGACTACCCGAACATGCACTTTATTGATCTTAACGGTTTTAGCCGCAAAATAATGCGGGTCCTTCACATAATCCCAAGAATCACCGGTGCCATCGTAGTTTTTGAGCCGATAAGCCCCATTAGAAACTGTGGTTTGGGCCGTTGTGCCAAACTTTTGGCCGTACTTTTTCACTGCTTTTTCTGAGGTGGGATAATACTCGGTCAGCTGAGAATTGTAATATGGCACTGGCTGGGACAATTCGATTTTCAAGGTGTACTTGCTTGGAGCCGAGATCCCTAACTGATCTGGGGACATTTTGCCATCCAAGATGGCTTGATAGTTCTTGATGTTTTCAAATTTGTAGGCAAATTCGGTTTTCGTCTTAGGATCCACGATCCGCTTGATCGAATAAACGAAGTCTTGTGCGGTGACATTATCACCGTTTGAGAAGTAATTATCATGCCGCAATGGAATGGTGTAAACCAAACCGCCATTGGTTGGCTTGACGACCTTGGTCGCCATGGCTGGCGCCACTTTGCCATTCCCATCACGCGTATAGATCCCGGTCATGATCTGTTCCATCATGTTTTCTGAGACATTATCGACTGAATGCGCAGGATCTAATGAGCTGGGCTCAGTTGAAACTGCGGCATTCAATATGTGTTGCTTGGCGGCATGCGCCGTGGTGCTTTGCGCCCCTAACGCGCCTGCTCCCATGGCGATGACCCCGGCAATAATCAATGACTTTTTCATTTGAAACACCCCTTTATTTAGATATCAAAAAAACCGCCCATAACAAACAAATTGTTAAGGACGGTTTCCCGCGGTGCCACCTTACTTTGATCTTGACGGCAAATAAAATGCCTAGGGACATTAAACGTCACCTAGGCTCTTTGCTTACTGTATGAGATCACACTTAGCCAAGAGCCAACACTCTTGCGACAACTGACGTATGCCAACACGTTTTTCCGTACTCGCTGATCGCAGCTTTCGAGAAAACCCTCGGTGGTCCATTTAACTGCCTGCGTTCGACGACACTTTCAGCTCCGGTCGCTCTCTGTGCGGGCACAACAGTCTTGATCTCCACCTCATCGGTTTGTATGAACGGTTATTCGATTGACACTAATACTAAGACAGGTAATCTCACCTGTCAACAATTTTTCTAATATTTTTCACATTTCCCAGTCAAAATCCCCTCAGCGCTTGCCCATGGTTTTTGGGGCCAGGCCTGCAAGCCAGTGGTGACTAAGATCAATGCGCCGCCAATGAGCTCTGCCAAAGCCAAGCGAGTCCCTAAACACACCACCGCCACCACCGTCGCCGTCAAGGGCTCAAACGCACTCAACATCCCCGTGGCACTAGGCGAAATATAAGCCAAGCTTTTGAGATAAAACAAATACGCCAGCATCGTGCCGCCGACGATGATAAACCCGATCCCCCACCAGTCCGCTGCGGATAAGGCCGGTGGTTGGACCGTCAGCAGTTGCGGCCAAAAAAACATGGCGCCTAAAAGCATTGCCCAACCCACCACCAACCGCGCATCAAACTCACGCAATAATCGACGCGGCAACAACGTATAACTAGCTTGGCTCACTCCGGCTAATAATCCCCATACGACTGCAGGGATGCTGATGGCCAAGCTCGTCAAGCGTCCTTGTGTGACTAACAAGGATGTCCCCAACATGGCCAAGCCGATCGCAAGCAAATCGATGCGGCGCGGCCACTGGCGATTGGCCAACGCCATATAGACAACAATAAACAAGGGGCCCAAAAACTGCAGGACCGTAGCGGTTGCTGCGTTGCCATAATTGATCGCCATAAAATACGTCGCTTGCGACGGCAACATCCCCAACCATGCAAACGCCAGCAACCGCCAGCCGTTGCGCCGCTGCCAGATGCGGATCAGCGATGCATGCGTCGCTTGCGCATACCAGCCCAACAACAAGCCCCCGGCGCAAAACAACCGCACCCCTACCAGCCAAGTTGGCGCCAAATGCGCTGAAGCAAATAAATACTGCGCCACTGATCCGGAAAGCCCCCAAAGCATGGCCCCAATGATCGCATAGAGGACGCCTCGGCGCTGATTCAGCTTAACATTGGGCTTTTGGGTAGGGACCATATCGATCCTCCTTCTTGAGGTTGTGTTAGTCGCGTCAAATACGCGGCGCCAACAATGGGCGTATAATGAGCATAAAGCAATCAGGAGGCGCAAACAATCATGTATGATTTCACCACTGTGCACGACCGGCGCAACAGCGATTCCGTCAAATGGGCCGGCACCCAAGATGAGCTGCCGATGTGGATCGCCGATATGGACTTTCAAACTGCCCCGGAGATCATCGCGGCGATGCAGCGAAAAGTCGCCACTGGCATTTTTGGTTACGAAACCCCGCCAGCTGAATTTTATGCTGCGATCAGCGCTTGGTATGCCCAAGAACACCACGCCCGCTTGCCACAAGCATGGCAGCTTTACACCACCGGCGTCATGCCGGCATTAGCGGCATTGATCCGCGAATTCACCCAGCCTGGCGAACAAATCGCCGTCACCGCCCCAGTTTATCATATGTTTTATCAAGCCATCGAAGCCGCCGGCCGCCAAGTGATCAGCGCCGACCTCAGCTACTCGCCGATCACCCATACGTATGCACTGGATTTTGAGGCGTTAGCCCAGGTCCTTGCGGCGCCGACTACGACCATGATGATCTTATGCAACCCGCATAATCCCATCGGCCGCATCTGGAGCCGCAACGAGCTGCTGCAAATCGCCCAACTTTGTGCGGCCAATGACGTTTTGTTGATCGCCGATGAGATCCACGGCGATCTGCGCCTCACCGACCGAGATTACACCCCAGCGTTTACCTTGCCGGACTTGTTGCAAAAACGCTTGATCACGCTGCTTTCTCCAGGTAAAACTTTCAACGTCGCCGCCTTGCATACCGGCGTTGCCGTTGTCTCTGATGCGCCTTTGCGCGCACGCGTCGCCCATGCGCTGGCGATCCATCAGGTTGACGGACCGAATCTCTTGGCCATTCCTGCCGTGATCGCCGCTTACACCAAAGGCCACGCTTGGCTAGCCGCCTTGCGGCAACAACTGCAAGCCAACTTGCGCACTGTTCAAACAACGATCGCCGAAATCCCCGGATTAGCCTGCACCCCGCTGGAAGCGACTTATCTGATGTGGCTGGATGTCAGTGCCATGACGGATGACGCCAGCGACTTATGTGCCTTTTTACAAGCCAATGTGGGCTTACGGCTGAGCCCGGGAGCCCAATTTCGCGGCAACGGCCAAACCTTTATCCGCATGAACATTGCCTGTCCGCCAGCGCTATTGACCACTGCCTTAGCGCGGCTGCACCGCGGCTTGGCGTTATACCGCCGCTAGCGGCTGAGCAATTGCGCATACACCTGCGCGCCAAAATTACTTTGGGCTTGGATCTGTGCTTGCTGCGCGCCGCCTTGAGCTAACACGACTGCCACAAAAGCGCCGTGATCATTGGCAATGATCGCCGCATCATTTTGCACCCCATAATCGCCGAATTCGCCTGTCTTGTTATAGACTTTGGCACCGGTGAGCTGGGCTGGCAATTTGGTGTGGTTTTTATTTTGTGCCAATAACGCCAACATTTGCGTATCTGCAGCTGGGCTGACCAAGCGATGTTGATAGAGCTTGCTTAACAACTTGCCCAGATCTGCAACTGACGTCATGTTGTCATGCCCTGCCGCCAAGGCTTGCATGTCCATCAATTTGCGCGCCATGATCGTATCTTTGGTGCCGATGTGCCGACATTCAGCATTCACCGCCGCTAAGCCGCCGACTTTGGCCAACATGATGTTTGACGCGACGTTGTCAGAATCATCCATCATATATTGCATCACTTGCGCCAACGTCACCTTGGTGCCCACACTAAAGCCTTGCATCACCCCAGAGCCGCCGACTTTATCCGCTGCCGTGAGCGTATACGGCTCATTTAACGTGAACTTGCCGGCAGCGATCTGTTGAAACGCCGTGGCCATGATGAACAACTTGATCACACTAGCCGCCCGCTGCGGGCGGTTATTGGCCACATAGGTACCAGCGGTGGCGAACTTTTTGACATAAACGGAATTCGTTCCTGGTACCGCCAGAACCGTTTTTTGCGCAATTTGTTGGAGCTGCTTGGTGGGCAATGTCGGCGTTGGGGCCGGCTTAGGGGCCGAGGCTGGCGGCGCAGATTGGCTTTGGCGCGCCACTTTTACCGGAATATGCTGGGCACGCGGCGATTGCTGTTTGACCCACCAAAGCCCCGCGATCACCAATACGATCGCCACTCCTAACACCGGCCACCACTGGTGGCGCTGTTTGCGCTGGTGGTTTTTTTTGGCGACTAACAACGCCCCGCATTCTTGACAATACACACGACCTGCATGATTTTCAGTTCCACATTGCGGACACAGCATTCCTGATCCCCACTTTCTTCAATGCTCCGATTATACGTCACTGCCGGCGTGATCGAAACACTTCCTGGTGGTTTGATCAAAATCTCACCTTGACAAGATTAGAATTCCGTTGTAAGTTTATGGCAATCACAAGACAGGAAGTAAACCTTATGACACTTCGTTCAACCACAGTTGCACGCCGATTTTTCTCCTGGTATTTCGGATAGTCATCCGAACGCCAGGAACCTTTGTGGCGCGCGGATGACGTATCGGCATCTGCGTGCAAGGTTGAACCGCTCCTTTTGATGGAGAACCTTTAACACCGGATGCCGCAATCGGCACCCGGTGTTTTTGCGTTTACGCTGCTTGAAAAGGAAAGAAGGAACTTGTTTATGCCCAATACGAAACCCGCATTATTGAAAGATCTCAAACATACTTATGATGGCTTAGGCGCCAACCCGATCCGGGTTTTTGACGCTGAAGCCAGCAAAGTCCCTGGGGTGATCAAATTATCCCTAGGCGAACCCGACTTCAATGTCCCAGAACATATCAAACAAGCGGCGATCGACTCGATCGTTGCCAACCAATCACACTATGCCCCCACCCCTGGCTGGCCGGCCTTTCGCGAAGCTGTCGCCGGTTTCTTACAAGATCGCTACGACTTGACCTATGATCCCAACGGTGAGATCACCGTCACTGTCGGCGCCACCGAAGCCTTACACGCCTGCTTAGACATCGCTTTGAATCCTGGCGACAAGATCTTGATGCCTAGCCCGACCTTCTCGTTATACGATCAGCTGGTCCGCATCAACGGGGCAGAACCGGTTTACATGAACACCGAAAGCACCGGTTTCGTTTTGACGCCGGAACAATTGGAAAAAGCGATCGCCGCAAACCATCCCAAAGCCATCTTGCTCAACTTCCCGTCCAACCCCACTGGGGTCACCTACAGCAAAGCACAAGTCCAAGCACTGGCAGCGGTGATCGCCAAAACGGATATGATCGTGATCTCAGATGAGATCTATTCTGAATTGACCTATGGCGCCCAGCACTATAGCTTTGCCAAGGCCTTGCCAGAACAGACTTTGTTGATCAACGGCGTCTCCAAGTCACATGCCATGACTGGCTGGCGCATCGGCTTTGTGGCAGGCCCCAAGGAATTGATGGCCAAAGTCATTTTAGCCCATGCTTTTAACGTCACTTGCCCATCAAACCCTGCCATGGCCGGGGCGATCGAAGCGTTGTCAACAGAAGCCGGCCGCAAAGACAGCTTAGCCATGAAGGCTGAATACATCAAGCGGCGTGATTTCGTGGTCGCCAAAATGACCGCCTTGGGTTTTGGCGTTCCTAACCCTAATGGTGCCTTTTACGTGTTCGCCAAGATCCCAGCCGGCTACATCCAAGATGATGATGCCTTTTGCTATGATCTGTTGCGCAAAAATAAGCTCGCCTTGATTTCTGGCAATGGCTTTGGCCCTGGTGGTGAACATTACGTCCGGGTCAGCTACGCGGCATCGATGGCGGATCTGGAAGAAGCGATGAAGCGCTTGGCCGCTTACATTAACGAAAACAAGCCTGCGTGATCGCAAAAAAAAAAACCAACTGCGAGTCCTTTGAACTGAACCCCAAAAGTTGGAGTGAATTTTAAGCCACAAACTGGCTGGAATGTTTCCGGAATTCTACCGGAGT
>NZ_RHOI01000004.1 GCF_003946165.1 Lacticaseibacillus baoqingensis
CGTTTTACTAAAGAAGTTTTCGGGTAAACCTGATAACTGACGGGCAAAGTCAGCTGCCCGATGATGCAGTCGCAGTAGGTGGGAGCCTGAAAGGCGTTTGACCACTGTGTCAATGACACGCGAGCTGCAAGCCACCGAATTTATTCGGTGGTAGTTGACATAGACATTTCCTGCCGTCAATTCTGCCAGCATTTGGTCAAGGCGGCGCTGCTGGGTCGCTTGTTGCTTGGCGAGAGCGATCCAATTGAGGTAGTCGGTCCGCTGGTATAGCGGCCGCGCCGCGTAAGCCGCCGTTACGCCTGCTGCTACCATGGCTTGGGCAATCGTTTCTGGCACCGGCACGGCTGCGCGCCGCTTTGCTGGGGTGTGCAGATCAGCATGCGTCAAACGGTAGTGGGCGATACGGGTGATCAAATCAAGCGGCAATGGCTGATCATAGGCAAACTGAATGGCGCCTTTTGACGTCTGATAGGCTTTGAGCTCCGCAGCAAACGCCGCGATTGGCGCTGCAGTCGGGTAGAAACCCACATGCGTTTTGTGCACGCCAAAATACACCAGCACGCGTTGTTGCCAAAAAGCAGGAATGCCATAGCTGATCCGCTCCTGTGCGTTGGGCAGGGCCGTTTTTAGCGTTGCATACAGCGTTTGCAGGTGCGGTTGGGCAGCAGGTGGTTGCGCTTGAATATAGTCTGTGATCACCGTCATCATGGTAACCTCCGATTTTTTGCTGATGCTGTCTACAAAATATCACATGCAGACGGTTTGATGTTGTGAAGTGCTGGATCCGGCATTGGGGCAGCAAGTCCGCCGTGAACTGATTCACCGCTTGGCTATTTGGGCTTGTTTCCCGGGCGGTCACGGTTAACAATCACGATATACAGCAGTTCCAGCACGAGCGGCAAGCCGATCACCGCGAGGATCACCCAGCCGATGATCGGGTGCGAATAGATGTGCCACTGAATGGTTTTATAGCCGCACCACAAAAATCCCAGGATAAATATGGAAGCAATCCAGTGGCTCAAGCGATTGTCACCATTGAACTTTTGGCCTGCTTTGAGATCTAAAACGGTGGTTTTGATCAATCTGATCATGAGCGGCCACGCCTTGATGGCAACAGGAGTGAAATCAATGATGAAGCGAACGGTCTTGCCGATGAACCAACCCACTCGGGCACCGACGTCTTTGGCCATTGGGTGATCGAGCTCGTCATAAGTCTTGACCTGGTGGGGGTTGCCATTTTCGTCATAAATCGTTTTTGGCATGATTTGCTCCTTAAAAGTTCAAATATTCTGGTGGGCAGAGGAACAATAAGACTGGCCCGAGAATAAACCCGCAATACCCGATGAAAAATCTTGCCCAAAGCCGCATCCAGGTTTTGACGCCCCAATCTTCTTGGACAGACTCCTTGGCCCAACGCGCCTTTTGATCATTGAAGGTGCGACTGACTTCGACGCTGCCATACTTCACCACGTCCCAGTGCTTTTCCGTGCGCTCATAAGCTGCGCGCGCTTCTTTTTGCACGTCAGCATATTTCTTTGGCACCACCAATCCGCTCAGTGGACCGTACACCAGATTATCAATGATCAATTTATAGAAGAACACGTCGATGCCAAAGACAAGCACCGCCAATATGGTCGTAAACAGCGCGCGGCTCAACGATATTTCAGTGAGATTTGAAAACATGACAAAGACGATGAATATCAAGGTGACCATATAAAGCAGCGGGATGGGGCTAAAGAGGTACTTGAAGTGGTTGCGTTGCATACTGGCCAAATATCTTTGAAAACGAGAGGGTGTGGATTGATTCTCCATGGTTGAAAGCTCCTTGAATTGTATTTTGGTGCTAGTGGTGAATAGATCGGTCAATTTTTAATAAAAACATAAAGAATAAAAGGGCCGTTTTTGAGTATACGCTGTGCAAGGGCCTGCGACAATTAAAAAGTGCCAAGCCGCAAAAAACCGTTAAGCACCAGCTTTTAAGCCAGTACCAAACGGCAAGGTGAAAATCAGTTTTAGCGGCATTCACCAACTCGGTCACTGGCCTGGTTCAGCCGCAAAGTCGCCGCTAACGCCAGTGCACCCATGGCGATCCCGCCTAACGGGGTGAACCATATGCCCCAATGTGTCAAGAGCTGCCCACCAGCAAAAGAGCCGATCATGATGCCGACATTGAACCCGGAAATGTTCATGGCCGAGGCTAGTTGGGCATCCGCTGGCAACTCGGCTTCGGCGATCTGCATGGTCATTAATTGCAAGCCAGGGACGTTCATAAACGCGAGCAAGCCTAAGATCATGACCAAAACCAAGCCGATGATATGCCCTTGCAGGCCCCAAAACATAGTCAGCATCAACAACGTCAGTGCCGCAAACATAGCACTTAATGCCTGCAACGGGGTGTGATTGGCGAACCGGCCGCCTATACTATTGCCAAGCGCCACGGCTGCGCCATAGCCGAGCAAGATCCAAACACTGGCGCTGGCAGACCAGCCTTGTTGCGTCAAAATCGCCCCTAGATACGTGTAAACTGGAAAGCTTGCACCATAACCCAGCGCGGTGATGACCAAGCCAGCACGCAGCCTGGGATTTTGCGCCAGCCGCCAGATTCCGCCGCGAGCACTGACTGGCGGCAGGGGCAAGTGGTTGGGGACCAACCAAATATTGGTCACCAACGCCACCACCCCTAAAGCGGCAATGAAGACAAAGGCCACGCGCCAGCTGGCATGTTGGGCGATGAAAGTCCCCAGCGGCACGCCAGTCACTGTGGCGACGGTTAAGCCGGTAAACATCGTTGCGATCGCGCTGGCGCGCTTATCGACGGTGACGACATTGGCTGCGATAACCGTTGCGACGGCCATAAACAAGCCATGGGCCAAGGCGGCAATGACGCGCCCCACAAGCAAGATGGCAAAGCTGCCGGCGCTGGCGGTGACGAGATTGCCGATGATGAAGGTGACCATCACCGCAAGCAGCAGCTGCTTGCGCGGCAATTTGGCGGTGGCTACGGTCAATAGCGGGGCACCAACCATGATCCCGGCGGCATAGGCCGACACCGTCAAGCCGGCGGTACTTAATTTGATCCCAAAGGCGTTGACGATCAAGGGCATCACCCCGACGCTGATGAACTCGGTCATGCCAATGGCAAAAGCGCTGAGTGCCAGCGCCAATAACGTTAGTTGCGCATCAAAATGATGCGTCGTGGTCATTTTTTGCATTTCTACCTCCTGAATGAGCTTGTCTTAGCAACAGAGATTGATTATACTTGCCAGGCACCAAACAACAAGCATGCACTATTTTGTGCCTTACGCACCTTTTAGTGCCTATGGAGGGCAATATGACCACTTACAATATTGGCGTCGAAGCGACGATGGAAATCATTGGCGGCAAGTGGAAGGCCATCATCTTGTGTCACTTGCGGCACCAAGCGATGCGCAACGGTGAATTGCGCCGGGCGATCCCGCAGATCACCCAAAAAATGTTGACGCAACAGTTGCGCGAGCTGGAACATGACGGTATCATCAGCCGCACGGTTTTTGATCAGATCCCGCCGCATGTTGAATATGCGTTGACAGCGCGCGGTGACAGTCTTAGCGGATTGTTGAATCAGCTTTGCCGCTGGGGTGAGGCGCTGATTGACAGTCGCCGGGCGGCAGGCGAGCAGATCACCTTGCGTCACCGCGATGATGTCAATTTGCTGCCGCCAGAGGACGCACACGGCGCCGAGAATCAAAAAGGCTAGCGCCGCTTGATTGCGGCGCTAGCCTTTGTTTGGTTTTGTTGGTGTATGGGTGACTGCGATCAGCCGCCACAAAGTCGTCTGCAGGGAATGCCAATCAGGAGATTCTCGGTTGGTTTAGGCCCACGCAATGTGGGCGATCGCGTATTCTTGAATGAGTTTAGGCCCCTTTTTCGTGGTGATCGTGACGGTGCTGCGCTCCTGGTATGGTTTGACGGTACCGGGGATGATCGCGTCGATGACGCCGTGGAGTTGTTGTTTGTCGATGGTCTTGACCTTGACTGGCCGCTTGGTCAACAAGGCATCCTCTAGTAAACTGATGATCTCCGTGGTGCGTTGGCTCATAGAGATTCCTCCTTTGCACATTGCAACCGATTACATGCCTAGTATATCCAATCTGAGGCGACTTGTCAGTAGGCAAAACCGCCTGCCGGCTTGCCTATTTGCGGCTTTCCCGTGGTGGCCAAGGCTTTGCGCGTCAAGGGAAAAGTTTACCGTGATCAAAAAACCCAAGTCGCTAGGACTTGGGTCAAGGGGATAGGGGTTAGCTGACTAATAAGTCGATAATGGCAGCAGTTGGGATCCCAGTGAAGTATTCATTGAGATCTAACGGGGCCAATGCCGCTTCGATGTGGTCGCGGTCGAAGATGACACCGGCCAGCGCATCGGCGACGGCTTGAACATCTTTGGGCCCGAAGAAATCGCCATAGAATTTGACGTTGGTCAACTTGCCGCCGTCAGTGGTCAAGCGCGCGTCGATGGTGCCCATATCAAAATGCTTACGCTTTTGGGTCGTGTATTCAGGCGACTTGCCGAAATTCCAATCCCAATTGGAGAAAACTTCAGCATTGATCTGATCGATCGCCACTTGGTCAGCAGCGGTGATGTGATATTCACGGTCTTTGATCGCATCTACTGAATCCACTCCAAACAACCGAGTGAGCAGGATATCGCGAAATTCTGGGACTTCCAATTGTTGATATTGCGCATCCAAGTATGGCCGCAGATTCGTCACGCGGCTGCGCACGCTTTGAATGCCTTTAGAGGCGATCTTGTCTGCAGGGACGTTTAAGACCTTCGGCACTTCACTCATGTCCACGTTGAGCATCAATGTCCCGTGGCAAAACGTTTTGCCATTGCGGCTATACATGGCACTGCCTGAGAATTTGCGTCCATCAACTAAGATGTCGTTGCGCCCGGAAACTTCTGCCGTCGTGGCGCCCATACTATGCAAGGCGTCGACGATCGGTTGCGTGAAAGATTTGAAGTCGCCGAATTCTTCAGAATCAGAATCGACCACAAATGAGAAACAAAGATTGCCCAGGTCATGATAAACCGCACCGCCGCCAGAAGTCCGGCGGGTGACGACCACATTGTGTTGTTCAATGTAGTCGAGGTTCAACTCTTCTTGAGCGTTTTGATTACGGCCAATGATGACACTTGGCGCTTCATAATAAAACAGCAACAATGGTTCATCAAAATGCTTTTGGTTCATCAAATATTGTTCGGTCGCAAGGTTTTCGCGAATGTCGTGCGACGGCATGATCACGTAATACATGAGATTTTTCCCTCCTTAGCGTACTGCCTAATTGTAAGCGTTAGCCGGCAAAATGAAAAGGCTTGCACACAAAGTAATTTGTGCACAAGTGTCTGATGCCGAGCCATCAGTGTAACACTGCCCAATTTTGACCAATACACCACCAAGCTCGTGCGCTACTGCACACGGCTCAGGTGCAAAGCCCTTCAGACTGGGGTATAATGGCTGGCATATAAGCAGGAAGGGGATTTGTGCATGACGACAAGGTATCAAGATGATCTCTATGAAGCAGTGAATGGGGAATGGGCGAAAACCGCCACGATCCCAGATGACAAACCAACGACTGGCGGTTTTGCTGATCTGGCTGATGAGGTCGAAAAAAAGTTGATGGCAGATTTTGATGCCGTAGCCACAGGCCAAAAGCAAGCACCTGACCAATATTTTGCCCAGGCCGTGCAGTTGTATCGATTAGCCGGCGATTTTGCCGCGCGGGACGCTGCCGGGATCCAGCCGGTGATCAAGCGTTTGGCCCCGCTGGAAGCAATCGCCGATCTTGCCAGTTTCAATGCGCAAGCAGCGCAATTAGATCAAGACTTATTCCCATTGCCATTTAGCGCAGGCGTTGAGCCGGACATGAAAGACACAGCCCATAACGCCTTTACGATTTCTGGGCCAGGCACGATCTTGCCGGATACGACGTATTATGCCAAAGACAACGCCCAAGGCCAGCAGCTTTTGAGCATGTGGCAGCAAATGGCGGCGCAAGTCTTAGCGCAAACACCTTTGAGCGCAGCAGACCAAGCCCAATACCTGCAAGATACGGTGGCTTTTGATGCTGAAATCGCTAAACACGTCAAAAGCTCAGAAGAATGGGCCGATTATCCTAAAGCCTATAACCCATATCCATTCGCTAAAGTCGCAGACCAATTTGGCCAGTTTGACTTCACCACCTATGCCGATACATTATTGCCGGCGCATCCAGATACGGTGATCGTGGCCGATCCGCGGTTTTTGGCAGAATTCACGCAGTTGTTCAATGCCGACAGCTTCACCGCGTATCGGCACTGGGCATATGTAACCGAGTTATTGAGCAACACCGGGTATTTATCCGATGAGCTGCGTATCTTAGGCGGCAGCTTCTCGCGGGCTTTATCTGGGTCCCCAGCCGCGCCAAGCCATGAAAAACACGCTTATCGTTTAGCCAATTCCTTCTTCGCCGAACCGATCGGCATGTATTATGGCCAAACGTATTTTGGCGCCGCTGCTAAGGCAGACGTGACGCAATTAGTTGAAAAAATGATCGCCACTTACAAGCGCCGGTTAGCCAATTCCGCATGGCTGTCGCAGCCGACCAAAGACAAGGCGATCGTTAAGTTAGACACGATGGTCTTGAAGATGGGCTATCCTGATCAAGTCAATCCGATGTATCAACAGCTGCACATGCCAGCTGACGCGGACTTATTAACGACGGTGACGGCTTTGGCGAAGACCCGGCATGCCTATCATTTAGCGCAGTTGACCCAACCGGTTGATCGTGGGGAATGGGCGATGCCAGGGCATTTAGTCAACGCCTGCTATGACCCATCGCGCAATGATATCACCTTCCCAGCAGCGATCCTACAGGCACCATTTTATGACCTGAAGCAATCGGATAGTGAAAATCTTGGCGGCATCGGCGCGGTGATCGCGCATGAAGTGTCGCATGGGTTTGACAATAACGGGGCGCAGTTTGATGAATTCGGCAATCTGGCCGACTGGTGGCAGCCAGACGATTACGACCACTTCCAGACGCTGACGCAAAAAATGATCGCGCAATTTGACGGCTTACAAACCGCTGCCGGCAAGGTCAATGGCAAACTGGTGGTGTCTGAAAACATCGCCGATGCCGGGGGCTTAGCGGCGGCGTTAGAGACTGCGCAACGCTTGGATGATACCGACTTGCACGCATTCTTTATCAATTGGGCGCAGATCTGGCGGCAAAAGGCGCGCAAAGAATATCAACAGCTGTTGTTATCGATCGATGTGCATGCGCCGGCTGAATTGCGGGCCAATGTTCAAGTGCAAAATCTAGAGGCTTGGTACACCACGTTTGATGTCCAACCCGGAGACGGCATGTACTTGGCGCCGGATCAGCGCATTACGATCTGGTGAGGATGACCAAGGCATCATAAAAAGCTGAGCAGGCATTTTGCTCAGCTTTTTGGTTGTCAAAAGGGGGATGGCAATGGAATTTTCAATTGATCCGCAGATTCAAGGCGGCTTGGCGCTTACGATGCTTGAATTTATCAATCACGATGAATGTCCGGCACTATGGCAGGAGAAATTAACGCCACTTTTGGCGCAGATCGCCGCACATGATGACTTGGCGACGCTGCGCGCAGATCCAGCGATTCAAGCGACTAAAGCGGCGTATAAAGCCGTGGGTAAAGACCCAAGCCGTTATCGCCCGTCTAGTGACAGCTTATGGCGGCGGGTGATCAACCACAAGGGCTTGTATCACGTCAATGCCTTAGTTGATTTGAATAATGCGCTGTCGCTGCAATTGCATTTGCCCATTGGCAGCTATGATCAAGCCCAGCTCACGCCGCCGTTGCGCTATACTGTCGCGGAAGCTGGCGCCAGTTATCCGGGAATCGGCAAAGCCGCGATCGACTTGAGCCAAGGGTTGGTGCTGGCAGATGCCAAAGGCTATTTTGGCAGCCCAACTGCGGATTCGAATCGGGCGATGATTACCGGCAACACCCGCCAGGCGCTGATGGTGGTGTATTTGTTTGGTGCTTGTGACCCTGAGGCGATCCAGCAATTGGTGGCTAACCAGGCGCAACACTATTTAGACCAGGCCCAAGTGCTGCAACAGGCAGTGATTTGGCCTTAATCCACTAAAAACACTCAGCCACGCCGTTGAAGACGTGGCTGAGTGTTTTTGTTAGTCGACGATCACATAAGACTTGATCGCTTGGCGCTGGTCCATCGCTTGGTAAGCGGCATCGATGTCATCCAAAGCGAATGTTTGAGTGAAGACTTTGCCAGGAGTGATCTGGCCGTTCAAGACGGCATTAAGCAAAACTTGCTTATCGTAAGTCGTGACCGAAGCCGGGCCGCCGGCGATCGCGGTATTGCGGAAGAAGACTGGCGTGAGGTCCATTTCTGGATTGTGCGGCACGCCGACGCGGCCGACTGTCGCGCCTGGGCGCCCGACTTTGACGGCGGTATCCACTGACTGTTCAGTGCCGACACATTCCAACACGGCGTCAGCACCGGCGCCATCAGTCAAAGCCATGACTTTGGCGACGCCGGCATCACCGCGTTCGGCGATGATATCAGTGGCGCCAAATTCTTTGGCTAAAGCTTGCCGATCAGCATGGCGGCTCATGGCGATGATCCGCTTGGCACCGTGCATTTTAGCTGCAATCACGGCGCATAAGCCCACAGCACCGTCGCCGACAACGACTACCGTGTCGCCAGGTTGCACATGCGCCACGCGAGCGGCGTGGTAGCCGGTGGCCATGACATCAGCCAAAGCCAGCAAAGATTTGAGCATGCCTTCGCGATAATCTTCAGGGTGGCCTGGAACCTTGATCAAGGCCCATTCACCATGTTGGAAGCGCAAGTATTGGGCTTGGGCGCCATTGCTGAAGTTATCCTTGTGATTCAAGCACCCGCCTTCAAACCCGGCGCGGCAAGCGGCACAATGACCGCAGCCATGGGTGAATGGGGCGATGACAAAATCCCCTGGGACCACGGTGGTAATGGCCTCTCCGACGGCATCAACAATGCCTAACGCTTCATGTCCGCTGTTTTGGGCGTGTGGGGCCATTTGATCTTGGCCGCGATAGCCCCATAAGTCAGAACCGCACACACAAGTGCGGACCACGCGAATGATCACGTCATCCGGGGCTTGGATGGCGGGCTTGGCGACGTCTTCGATGGCGACTTGGCCGACTTTGATAAAACGGGTTTCCTTCATTGATAGTGCCTCCATTTTAATTGATGGGTTAAGTATGCGAGTTTGTGGTCTAGAGCGCAAATACTTGTTGGTCGGTGCCAATATGCTTCAAAAGCATGGACAACGCCACGCCGATGGGCGATTACCTGACACGAGCGCTAGGCCAAAACGAGGACATGTCCTATAATTGGGCATGTCCTCGTTCAGGTTACTGCTTATTTTTTTTATCTGTGCGCGTCTTCTCGTCGGTTGAATCTTCCTTCTTGAGGTCTGCGTTCGGCTTGTTCTTCTCCAGCGGCACTGTGGCGAACTTGTCGAACATTTCGTTCCAATCATTCTTATTATTGATGTGTAAAGCCATCGCGGCCACCTCCAGTTGCGCTCAGTATAGCATGCTCTTGGGGTCGTGGCAAAGCCGTATCATTATACGCTTGACGCAACTGGCGACAAAAGCCGGTATCACTCCCGGATAACTGGATGCCGCACCCTATTTTTCTATGAATATTCATTGAATAAAAATGAATACTGGTGTATAGTATGGCCTATAGAAATTTGGGGAGGATGTTTTGTTTTGAAAAAGTTAATGCGTTGGTTCATGGCGCTGGCCTTGAGCCTAGTCGCCATCGGTGCAGTTGGGGCCCATTCGGTCTACGCGGCAGATGACAGCCTGGCGAAGGTAAAAGCCAAGGGTACCTTGGTGATGGGGACCAGTCCGGACTACGCACCGTATGAATTCTTGGTCAACAAAAACGGCAAGAACCAAGTTGTCGGCATTGATGTGGAAATCGCCAAGAAGATCGCCGCAGATATCGGCGTGAAGCTGGAGATCAAGCAAATGGACTTCGACTCGCTGTTGGTGGCATTGGAGACACACAAAGTGGACATGGTGTTATCGGCGATGACCCCGACGGCGGAGCGCAAGCAAAGCGTCGATTTTTCGCAGATCTACTACACCGCCAGCCAAGACATCATTGTCAACAAAGCAGACGCCAAAGTCTACAAGAACGCCGAGTCGTTTGTCGATAAAAAAGTCGGCGCCCAAACCGGGTCGCTGCAAGCCGACTTGGTCAAGAAGAACATGACCGATTCAAAATTGCTCGGCCTCTCTAAGGTCACCGACTTGATCTTGGCCTTGAAGTCCCATAAGGTCGAAGGCGTGGTCGCTGAAGAACCAGTGGCCAAAGCCTATGTCGAAAACGATCCCCAATTGGCATTAGTCAAATCCGGGTGGGCGTTAGATCCAGAAGAAAATGGCCAAGCCATTGGCTTTACCAAAGGTGATGATACCTTAGTGGCGGCGGCAAACAAGTCGATCGCTGAGATCAAGCAGCAACACTTGATCGCCAGCTACACCAAAACCGCCGGCCAGTATATGACTGAAAACACCGCCAACACCTCTATGTGGCACTATTGGCAGTATTTTGCCAAAGGGGTCGGCTATACGCTATTGATCACCGCGATCTCTGTGGTATTCGGGTTGCTGTTAGGCACGTTGTTTGCCTTGATGCGCTTAGGCCACAATCGGTTGTTCCATAGTTTGGCAGTCGCTTATATCGAATTCGTTCGCGGCACGCCATTGATGATCCAAGTGATGTTTGTCTACTTTGGGATCGGCTTGTTCGTGGATATTCCGGCCTTGACTGCCGGGATCATTGCCGTGGCCTTGAATTCTGCGGCTTATGTCGCTGAGATCATCCGCAGCGGGATCGATTCGATCCCTGTGGGTCAAACCGAAGCGGCCCGGTCTTTGGGACTGTCGACGCGCCAAACCATGACCAATGTGGTGTTGCCGCAAGCGGTCAAAAATATTTGGCCGGCATTAGGCAACGAATTCATCTCGTTGATCAAGGAAAGCTCCATTGTGTCGATCATTGGGGTCACAGATTTGATCTATCAATTGAAAGTCGTGCAAACAGCCACTTATAAAGGCGTCGCGCCGATCTTTGTCGCAATGGTGATCTATTTCGTCCTCACCTTCAGCTTATCGAAGGTATTGGGGCATTTTGAAAGGAAGATGCAACATGACTAAACCATTAATTCAAATCAACCATCTGGTCAAAAAATTCGGCGATAACGTCGTTTTGAATGATATTACCGAAACCATCAACCAAGGCGACGTAATCGTCGTGATCGGTGCTTCTGGTGGTGGGAAATCGACGTTCTTGCGCAGCTTGAACTTGTTGAACGTTCCGACAGCTGGAGATATCGAGTTTGAAGGGACCAACTTGGTCGGCTTATCTGAAAAAGCCCTTGATGGTGTCCGTGAAAAAATGGGGATGGTGTTTCAGCAATTCAACTTGTTCCCAAACATGACCGTCTTAGAAAATATCAAACTAGCCCCAATGAAGGTCAAAAATACCGACGATACCCAAGCCACTGCCAAAGCCCACGAATTGCTCAAGCAAGTCGGCTTGGAAGATAAAGCCGATGCTTATCCAGCCAGCTTATCTGGCGGCCAAATGCAGCGTGTCGCCATTGCCCGCGCCTTGGCGATGGAACCAGACGTGATGTTGTTTGATGAACCGACATCAGCACTGGATCCGGAAATGGTCGGCGAAGTGCTTAAGGTCATGCAAGACTTGGCGAAGTCTGGGATGACGATGGTGATCGTGACTCATGAAATGGGCTTTGCCCGCGAAGCCGCCGATCAAGTTTGGTTCATGGATCAAGGCGTGATCGCCGAAAAAGGCACGCCTGAACAGATCTTTACTGCACCTAAAGAAGCCCGGACCAAAGATTTCTTGTCTAAAGTCTTGGCCCAATAAGCAGGGATCAGCCGTTGGCAACTTGCCAGCGGCTTTTTTTTGCCGTTGGGACCCAGTCGTTTCCCGAAAAATTGGGAAAGCGGTGTCTTTTTTGCCCGGTTGGGTTGCTCAAACCGCATCAGACCGCTAAACTGGAATAGGCGCACGCCAAACCTCAAGAGTTAGAAGGAGTTAATATGCCACAAGCACTCATTATCAATGTCACCTTAAAAGACCAACCGCAACCTACATGGCGGCGGCTGGCGATCGCGACCGATACCACTTATGCGCAATTACACGAGATCATTCAGTTGGCTTTTGACTGGACGAATTCGCATCTGTGGGCGTTTTCCCCAGCTGGCCAAGCGCGCCAATATGTCGCTGAATTAGATCCTGATTGGCAAGCGCAAGGCCCAAAACAATTGCGGGCCGCCGACCATGCGGTGGATGCCGATTTGGCGGAAGGCAGCGTTGATTACGAGTACGATTTTGGCGACTCGTGGCACCATGAGATTACTTTAGAAGATATGCGCTGGGAATCGTGGTTATTGCCGACTTGCCTTGATGGCGCCGGCGATGGCGGCCTTGAAGATGGCGGGCACGCCTTTGACAAAGGCGCCACTGTGATCGCCTTGAACGGCTGGGGCAACTTGCAAAAGCCTAATTTTGATCTGAGTGCCGATTCCCCTTTGAAGACGACCATGGCCACCGGCTGGGAAGCGCTGCAAACCACTGGGGCGTTAGATGATCTGTTGAGCGATTATACCGCCGGGTCGATCACGGCGATCTTAGAAACCTTAGGCGCGGCAATGCAGCACCAAACCGCTGCACCGATGGATCAATGGCAAGCCAAGCAAATCGATGCCGCCATGCGCGCGGTGCATGAACAAGCCAGCGCGCATCCGCAGGGAGAACATCAATACGCCTTTTTTGTTGAAGTGGTGGCCACGTTCTTGTTATGCGCTGCCGATCAAAAGGTGCTGGCACTGGATATGAACACCGTCACCAAATTATTGACTGGCATTAAAGCCGCTTATCCAAAGGAATTAGACGTTTTGGAAATGGGCTTTGAACATCCTGACGATGTGCCGGCAATCGCCAACGAAGACGATGTGCGCGCCTTGGTCAAAGGCTGGACTGATGACTTTTTAAAGAGCAACGAATACCAGCTGCTGCCAGCCGGTGTCCCGGTCAAGACGGTGTATGACTTCACGCGGATGTTTGCCGAAGTGATGTACGAGCGCATGGCGCAGATTCCGCAAGCTTGGACTGTGGAAGGGGTATGGGAAGTCGTTGGCCGCTATTTCGTGACCAACGTCATCTTATCGCAACAAGAATTTCAACAGCTCGGACCAGTGTTGAGCGCCTTTTGTAAGTACTTGTACCGTGCTCAGCGAATCGATGAAGACTTGGCTGAAGATGTGGCTGATGCCGGGGCGCAAGCGGCGTTGCTGGCCCAAGATGAGACGAATTTTGGCCCGGCCAAAAAAATTGGCATTGCGATGAGCAAAGCCAATATCGACCCCCAAGATAAAGCGGCGGTGCATCAATTCGTTGATGACTACAATCGCGGCGAATCTGCGTATCAGCCTAGCCAAGACTACTTAGATTGGCCGCATGCCGAAAAATGGCAGCGCGGCGTGGCGACGCGCGTGCACAAAGCTGCGGTCGATAATGCCCAAGCAGTTGCAGATGAGCTGAACGATCAAGACCACGTCGTATTGGATACCATCGTCGCAATGGTCGATCGTATGTATGCCGCGCACCTGCAATCACCGCAAAAGTGGCAAGCCGACACGACTGAAGCCGTGGCCAAGCGCGTTTTGCAATCATTGCCAAGTACCCAGCGCGATGCTGGTGCCACCTGGTTGACCACTTACTTAACCCAGCTGCAGGCACATTCCAGCATGTCCAAAAAGAAGATGCGGGAATTGCAAGCTGCCATCCAAGCCGGGCGGGCACAGCTTGGCACCAGCGGGCGCAAGCTGTCCAAGAAACAAGCCAAGCGGCTATTGAAAAAGCGCCGCAAATAATTTAACCCAGGGCTTTGGGGCTGATCCTTAATTCGCGTCTTTGCCTCATGATCGCAACTTGTCGATCGTGGGGCAGAGGCGTTTTTTTATGGGCATAGGCGCAAGGGTCAGGTACAATGAAAGCGGATACAAGCAATCAGGCGGAGGAGGGTTCACCATGACGGACAACGAACGGCTGATTCGGGCTGGAAATGCACATTACGGCGTGCGTGGCAAACAGGCGATTTGGGCATATTTTGCCAATTTTGTGAATTATACCGGGCGCAGTACCCGCGCCGAGTGCTGGTGGGCGCTGTTGGCAGTCAGCGGCGCGATCGTGGTGATCGCCGGGGGGTTGTTGCTGGCAGTGTTTGGCTCGTTTCAGCGGTTGGCGTCTGGCAATAGCGGCGAATTACATGGGTTGCGCGTGGTTGCACTGTTATTATTGCTGGCATTTGCGTGGGCCGCGCTATGCTCGCTTTGGCCCACGGTGGCGTTGTTGATCCGCCGGAGTCGCGATGCTGGCGTGCCATGGTGGGGGACTGGGTTGCTGGCAGTCCTTTTGTTGGTCAGCTTGTGGGGGCGGCAATGGGGCGTGTGGGCCAATGCGGGTTTAGCGCTGGCGGCCATTGGACTATTGGGGATCAGTCTGTTGCCCAGTCGTCCGCTGCCGGTGATGGTTGCTGCACCTGGTTGGTCGCCGCGCGTCTTGACTTGGGTGCAAGTGGGGTCAGGGTTGATCGGATTGGTTTTATTCGTGGCGACGCTCATGTTTCCAGCTGGACTTTGGGGCTTTTTTGGCTATTTGGTCTGGGTGGGCATGGTACAAGCCTTTTCATACTCGCAATTGGCGGCTAACCGTCGGCGCTTGACGTTGCTGTGGCAGCTCGCAGACACATTAGGCTATGGGCCAAAAGACATTCAGCAGTTGGCTGGACGCTATGGGTCCTTAGACTGGGCAGCGACTCGCCCGGAAAACTTGCAATTTGTGCCTCGCCAATCTGTGCAACTGGCAGTGATCAGCCAATTACAAGCAAAGCTGGCTGCACAGGAATAACAAAAAAACGGCTGGACATTGTCCAACCGTTTTTTTGAGGTTAATTTCGGGCATGCCTAAAGCCGTAAGCGAAGTATACGATCATCCCAAAGGCAAACCAGATCAAGCTCATGATCCAAGTTTCCGCACTCAATTGGCTCATCAACAAGAGGCAAAACAAGAAGCTGATGATCGGCACGACCGGATACCCTGGCACTTTGAAGCCATCATTGCTGATTTTTTGATGGCGGCGCAAGGGGATGATGCCGATCGACACGAAGGCAAAAGCAATCAAGGTGCCGATATTCACCAAATTGACCAGTTGGGTCAACGGCACAAATCCACCCATGACAGCGATGATCAAGGTCACCGTCCACAAAGCGTTCAATGGCAGCTGGTGGGTGACTTTCCCAAACCACCGCGGCAGCAGCCGGTCACGGCCGATCGCATAGACTAAGCGCGACGACGAATAGATCATGGTGACCATCATCGTGAACATTCCGGCTAACGCGCCTAATGCGATCACCCCTGAAAGTTTGGGTTGATGGATCGCGTTCAAGGCAAAAGAGACGGGATCGGCGACGTCTAAGCGGGTATATTTGACGATCCCAGTTAACACGATCGCGACTAAGACATATAAGATGGTGGCGATGATCAAGGTGCCGATGATCCCGCGCGGCAAGGTTTTTTGCGGTTTTTTGACTTCTGGTGCTGATGCCGATACCGCATCAAAGCCCAGATAAGCAAAGAAAACCGTTGAAGCGCCGGCCAAGATCCCTTTGGCCCCAAAAGGCAGATACGGGTGCCAATTCACCGGGTGCACATAAAATGCGCCAACTATGATGAAAATCAAGATGATGCCTAACTTCACGACCACCATCACGCGGTTGACTGCCATTGACGTGCGCATCCCGCGGCTCAACAAGATCCCGATCAACAAGACCACCACCACGGCGATCAAGTTGAAATAGGTGCCATGAGCCGGATCAAACGCACCGGTGATCGCCTTGGGGATCTGCAAGCCAAAGCCGGCGATGAAGCTTTGAAAATAAGCAGCAAAACTTGTCGAAACCGCGGCGACTGCCAGCATATACTCCAAGATCAAGGCCCAGCCAATGACCCAGCCGAAGATCTGGCCAAAAACGATGTTGCCATATGCGTAAGCGGAGCCGGCGACGGGCAATGCCGACGCAAATTCGGCATAACACATCGCCGCCAAGCTGCACACCACTGCGGCTAAGACAAAGGCTAAGGTGATTGCCGGACCGGCAGTGGTCGCTGCCACTGTACCTGGGAGGATGAAGATCCCAGTGCCGATCACGGCGCCAATGCCTAAGGCAATCAAATCGCGCGTGGTCAAGGTGCGAGCAAGTTGGTGATCGGCTTTGAGGGTCTTATCTAAGTCGGGTTTTGCCGTGAGGCGTTGCCATAAACTCATGAGGATGATGACTTCTTTCTAATTTGTCAACGAGGGGGTCAGACTTTACCGTGTTCTTTTTCTTCAAGATACTTCTTTTGGTCAGGCACATATTTGAACGTTGGGTCGATCGCTTTGTCGATCGCATCAAAGCTGGCTTGCATTTGATCGCTCAATGCCTGAGTCACTGAGTCGGTCAATTTGCCGGCTGGCACCGTGATCGGGTCGCCAAAGCGTACGGTCACGCGCTTGCGCAAGAATAGATGTGAGAATTTCACCGGGCCTTGATAAACCGCTGGCACGATCGGCACCTTGCCTAACTTGGCGATCAAGATCGCGCCGCCTTTGAGTTGAGATGAATAGCGCGAACCAGAAGGGAAAATGATGATGGATAAGCCTTGATTTTTCATCATTTTCACTGGGGTCTTGATCACACTGGGACCAGGATGGGCGCGGTCAACGCCAAACGCGTTGGCATGCGTCAAGATCCACCGCAAAATCGGGTTTTGGAATAACTCGCGTTTGGCCATGAAGCCGACTTTGCGCGGACTGGCCGCCAGCGCAAAATAAATTGGATCCCACCAAGTGCGGTGCGGCCCGACTAACACATACGGGCCATCAGGCAAGACTTCCTTATTCTCGTAATGAGCGTTGCCATTGATGATCGCCACGATGATGCGGGCGACAACGCGGATGAACGAATAAAACATGAGGGAACTCCCTTCGTGATTTCAAAATTGAATCTATTATACCATTAACGATCTGTTCGAATCGCAGGTCTGTTTTAGTATACCGTATGCGGCAGCTGGCGTAAAAAGAGCCAGTGGTTGCGCCCCTCAGCGGATTTTAATGCGCAAGCGCTTACGTAAACGGTATAATGAACTTGAACCATAATGAAGGGAGTCTTGTGTATGCCTATCTTGATGACGCGGCCAACCACCACCGCGCAGATTGACCAACGGCTGGCGAATTTTTCTGGGGTGCCGACAACCGCTTGCCGGCCAGTGCCAAGCTTTGAGTTGCGTGCCGTGGCGCAAGCGGCCAGCCGCCAGCATCCCCAGATCACTTGTTTAAAAGTGCGCTTTGACGATCACGATCACTTGATCAGCGTTTCCGCCAGCGGCACCAGCAGCGGTGATGCCGTGGGCGATGACTTGCAAGCCGACGCTGAGGCGGTCGCGGAGTGGTTGACGCAAGCCGTGGCGGCTGAAACGCCGGCGCGGTTGTTTAGTTCAGACCACGAGACTTGGCTTTATTTGCATGAGGCGCCAGGCGATTGCATCCTTTTATACGAAGATTAACCTTGTGGCCGTTTTGTGACTAGAAACGGTCTTTTTGCATCTGATTAATAAAGGAGTGACGTGATGTCTGTCAATGATTCGCTGGACCCATATTGGGAAGACTTTCAGCAAGCACCTGAGTACCAGCGCTTAGCGCTATATGCTAACCCGCTGATCCAGCACTTTTTTGCCGCGGTGAGCCAAGCAATCATCGATTCAACGCTGCCGTTAAAACAGTGGCGAAAACAACAGCTGGCGGAACAAGTCACTGATTTTGTCACTGCCGCAGGCGATCCTCCTGACGCGATCGGGGATGTGATCTTGTTGGGCAAATATCGGGTGTTTGCGATGGTCATGACTTTTTTGGCGAAGCGGCAGAAGCTGGGGATCAGTGCTGAAGCGCTGCCGCTTGTGTGGCAGCAACTGGAACGCCAGTACGATCTGGACTCAGAGTCTTCGCGTGCAGATGAATACTTTTTATCGACGTTACCGTCGTCAGTTTCAGGTTTGGCTCAGTGGCAGTCGTATACGGCGGCGGATATCGCCGATTATACCCAAGCGTGGGTCGATGATTATGTCGCCAGCGCTGCTTGGCGGCAGCGGCCAATGGGGGTGTCTCGGGAATTCTTGAGTACGACGGTCGCTGATTTGACGACACTTGCATATGACCGCTACCGTAAAACGCCCAAGACTTGGACGAAGCGGGTGCTGCAAGAGACATTAAG
Source organism: Lacticaseibacillus baoqingensis (assembly GCF_003946165.1). GTDB lineage: Bacteria > Bacillota > Bacilli > Lactobacillales > Lactobacillaceae > Lacticaseibacillus > Lacticaseibacillus baoqingensis. The sequence continues at coordinate 18,431 of NZ_RHOI01000004.1, forward strand.
CTGGAAATTTGTCTGGCAACAGCCGCTCACAGCGACTGGCGCAGCGCTGATCGTGCCAGCGTTGACCGCGTGGTTGGCGTGGCTTGGACAAACTGAGCGCCTCAATGCCAAAAAAGCCGCTAATTATCAACGGTATTTGCGCGCCCTTGAGCCTGAATTTCTAAAACAGATGCAAGATGAAGAGCTGTTTTCGACAGGCAAGCTTTTGTACACGCACATGGTTGCTTTTGGTATCGATCCCAACGCGGAAGCGGCCGTTGACGCCTTTATGGATCAAGTGATCGGCTATCGCGACGAAGACCTCATGCAAGAAGTGCAAGCGTTAATGCCGGAAGCGGCGTTGGCGGATCAAGCCGATTGGGAAGAGGACTTTGAAGCAGATGAATCAGCTCTCGTCCCTGACGACGTGCGCGCTATCCTCGACGACGAACAAGCGATGCAGCAAGCAGCTGAATTGTACGATCCCGACTCTGCCGCCAATTATTTGCAAGCTGACCATCTGCCGGCTAAAGGCCCTCGGCAATGGCAAAAAGCAGTGGCGCAGCAAGTGCATGCACAAGGGGTCCAAGCAGGGTTGCGCTTGTGGCTGCAACGCGATCGCTATGCGCTGCCACAAGGCTGGCAAGCACCGGCGATCGTGTTGCAAGTGACGCAACTATTCGATCTATTTTATGCCCAAGACTTAAGCACCCCCGCCAGCTGGACGCCTGCGATGTTTGCCGATTTTGGTGATTGGTTGCGCCAAAATGAAGCTGGCCAGGCGCTGTTGTTGCTGTATTCGAGCATGCTTGCGGCGCAAGCGGCGGCTGGATCGCTGCCAGCCGCTCAAAGTTCCAGCTTACAAGCCGCATTACGCGGTGAGCCTATGTCTGGAGCTTTCAAAGCCAAGCCGGGTAAAGTGATCTCACTGCAACAAGCAAAAGCGCAACTAAAACACAAACCCCGCGCTGAACGCTGATGACCACGCGAGACGCAAAAAAAGTTCCGGCCGCAATTGCAATCCATGCAAAGCTGACCGGAGCTTTATTCGCGTGTGCTGGCGGAGATTATAGCTTGTTGCCGCGCGCAGCAATGATTTTTTGGCCAAAAGTGCTATCGTATATTTTTGCGAGTTTTTCGCGAAACTCAGTCGTCGGAATCGCCTCACCAAAAAGCGGGCTGCCAGGCTCTAATAGCAAGCCAAAGCGCAAAGGCCCTAGGTCCAGCGGCGCAAAGCCAAAACCAGACAATATTTGAGTGACGACCGGCCGGATGTCGTCATGGTCGGTGGCAAAGGCCATCGCTCGCGGAAGCGTGGGTTTGCGATCAACTTCGATTTCCAAATCGTGGTAGCCCATATGGTTAAAGGCCTTGGCTACTTTGCTTTGGGCTAACCAGTCCTGGATCACTTCAGAGCTGGAGTGGGTCAGATCAGAGATCTCATTGACCGTGCCATCGACTTCGACCCAATAATTGGTTGCATCTAAAACGATCTTGCCCGCAAATGCTTGCGGGTCAAGGTCGCGGTAATGACTCAACGGGATGGCTAAGATGATCACATCTGCTTGGGCGACTAACGCGTCAGCAGTGGTGGTCACTGCGCCAGGCGCTAAGGTGTCGATCACCCATTGCAATTGGTCCACTGGACGGCGGCTGGCGATCAAGAGCTTGAAGCCGGCTTGAGTGCCAAGGCGGGCTAAGGTTGAGCCTAATTTGCCAGCGCCTAAAATACCGATCGTTAAATCAGGCATTAGCGGCACCTCCTAAGAGTTCTTTGACCCGCGGGATGACTTTTTGCGCATAGTTGCGAATCGTCGCGGTGCGCTGGTGCAGCAGCTGCCCGCCAGTACCATAAACCAAATCGAAGCGCTGCATGTCTAAGGCATTCATGTTTTTAGCAATTTTTTGGGCCACTTGTTCAGGGGTGCCAACGTAATAGGAACCTTTATCGATTTCAAATTCGAATCGATCCCGGGTCATTGGTGCCCATCCCCGGTCGATGCCAATGCGGTCCATTTCGGCTTTGATATATTGCCAGCCGACTTTTTTGGCCTCATCTTCATCATCGAGGATGATCCCATGGGCGTGCATCCCCAACGGCAGTTCTGGCTTATTCATTTGTTTGACAGCTTTGTGGTATAAGTCGACATATGGACGAAAACGTACTGGCTCGCCGCCGATGATGGCGATCACCACTGGCAGCTCATAGTAAGCGGCACGAATGATCGATTCAGGCGAGCCGCCGACAGCCAAAGTCGTGGCGATGGTTTCGCCAGCTGGCAGTTTTGGATACACAGTGGTGTCGGTGAGCTTTTGGGTGAATTTGCCTTCCCAATCGATCGCGCCGCCAGCCAGCAGCTTTTCCCACAGCTCGATCTTTTCTTCAAAAAGTTCGTTGTAGTTTTCCAAGTCATACCCGTATAATGGGAAAGACTCGGTAAAAGAGCCGCGCCCGAGCATGATCTCTTCGCGACCGTTAGCTAACGCGTGCAAGGTACTGAAGCGTTCAAAAACCCGTACGGGATCATCAGAACTCAATACGGTTACCGCCGTCCCTAATTTGATATGCCGAGTGGTCGCAGCCAATGCCCCTAAGACGATTTCAGGGCTGGAAATCGCAAATTCTGAGCGGTGATGTTCACCTAAGGCGATCAAGTCGATCCCTAAGCGGTCTGCCAGTTGGCCTTCAGCAACGACTTGGCGCAGGCTTTCTGCGCCGGTCATCGGCGTGCCATCATCTTTAAAGGCTAAGTCGCCAAACGTGTTTAAACCAAATTGATAAGTTGTCTTGTTCATGGGTACCCCTCTGTTTTCTCTTACTTTTAGTAAGTATAACGGATGTGGCCAATAATGCAAGTCCTGATCAAGGGGCTGAGCGTGAAAAGGCGGCTTTGCCGATCAACTATGGCAATTTTAGATGATGGAACAGGCCCACAACGATCGGTGAAAATCGCGATCAGCCCATGCAGGGTGCCGTTCAGGCGATGAGCTTAAGGAGGGATAAGATGACGAAGCAAACGCGCTTGCGCACATTGCTGATCGGCTTGGCGCTGGTCGCCTTGGTCATTTTAGTGGTGTATTATTGGCCGCTGCTCACTCAGCTGCAACATTGGCGCTTTGATCGCGCGGGTTTTATTCATGCCTTTCGCCACCGCGGGTGGTTGGCGGTAGGACCACTGGTGTTATTATTGATCGGCGTCAGTTTGATCCCCGGGGCCCCGAATTCGGTGATCGCGATTTTAAGCGGCGTGTGTCTAGGCGCCCCGTTGGGATTTGTCGTGAATGTGATCGGCTTAAGTGTCGGCAATTCAATAGGGGCACTGTTCGTTGATCGCGTCGAAGCACGCCGCCATCGGCAACAGCAGCCTTCGCGATTATTGGAGGCGCTCTTGAAAATGCGGCACCCGCGTTTAGGGGTGCTCATCGGCTATGCCGTGCCATTCATTCCCAATACCTTGGTGCATGTGGCGGCTGGCGAATTAGCCTTGTCTCGCCGCATGTTAGTGTCTACGGTGGCACTGGGAAGCATCCCGACCGCATTTTTTTATGCCTTTGGCGGGGATGCGGTGTTACAAGTCAAGCCGGCGCGGTTGGCAGTCGTGGCCGCGTTGCTTGGTGCGTCAGCATTGGCGATCGGGTTGATCCGGCACGATCAGCGTCAGCGGTGAGCAATTGCCGCTTGAAGCCGGATTGGGTATACTGATCAAGCAGATCAGCGCTGTGAACAGTGATTTTTGAGGTGAAAAGGAGTTCGTCATGGCATTACTTCCCGGGGAACGGATCGATCAACTGCAAAGCGCAGGCGTGGCGATCATTCAATCGAAACAAGTTTTTGCGTTTTCATTAGACGCGGTCTTGTTGGCAGATTTTGCGGTGGTTAAAAAGCATTCGCGGGTAGTCGACTTGGCGGCAGGCAATGGGGCAGTGGGGCTGTTTGTGGCGCCGCAAACCGACGCACAAGTGACCTTGATCGAATTACAAGCCCGCTTGGCCGATATGGCGCAGCGCTCTGTGGCCTTAAACGGGTTGACCAATGTCGATGTCTTGCAATTGGACTTGAAGCTGGCACCGACAGTGATCGCTAAAGATTCGGTGGATGTCGTCACTTGCAACCCGCCGTATTTCAAGGTGGCCCCAGGGCATGTGACTAATCCTAACGACCACTTAGCGTTAGCGCGCCATGAATTGACCACGGATTTTGCCACAGTGGCCAACACCGCTGCGGAATTGTTGAAATATCAAGGCAAGGCGTTTTTCGTCCATCGTCCGGACCGGTTGGCGGAGTTGTTGCAAACATTGGTTGACGCGCAACTGGCACCAAAGCGCTTGCGCTTCATTCACCCCAAAGCCGATCGTGAAGCCAACATGGTTTTGATCGAAGCAATCAAAGCCGGCAAGCCGGATGGCATCCGGATCTTGCCGCCATTGACGGTGTATCAAGCGGATGGCCAATATTCTCCGGCAGTGCAGGCGGTGTTATATGGCAAGTGAAGGTCCGTTTTATTTTTATGTCTTACAATGTGCTGATGGCAGTTTTTATGGCGGCTTCACCACCGATGTCGGCCAGCGCGTGGCCACGCATAATGCGGGGTTAGGGGCGAAATACACCAAGCAGCGTTTGCCAGTGCGGCTGCTGTATGCCCAAGCGTTTGCGTCGCGACATGACGCTTTATCTGCCGAGTGGCATTTCAAACATCAAAGCCGTGCTGCCAAAGAAGCCTTTTTAGCGGCGCATAAAGTTGCCTGGTAGGGCTTGTCAAAGCCTAATGGATAGCGTAAACTATTACGAGTGCGATATGCACAAACCACATTGGTGCTGATCATCGCTGGGGTGCTCGCAAGAGTCCGGCGGTGGCGTGAGGCCCCAAGAGGAAAAAAACCTATGGAGGATTCATAATGTCTGTATTAAGCATGAAACAACTGCTTGAAGCTGGTGTCCATTTCGGTCACCAAACTCGTCGCTGGAACCCTAAGATGAAGCCGTTCATCTACACTGAACGCAATGGTATCTACATCATCGATCTGCAAAAGACCGTTAAGATGATCGATGATGCCTACAACTTCGTCAAGGATGAAGCAGCGCAAGGCGGCATCTTCTTGTTCGTTGGGACTAAGAAGCAAGCCCAAGACTCGATTGCTGAAGAAGCAACTCGTGCCGGCCAATACTACGTTAACCATCGTTGGTTAGGTGGTACCTTGACCAACTGGAACACCATCCAAACTCGGATCAAGCGCCTTAAAGACATCAAGAAGATGGCCCAAGATGGCACCTTCGACAAGTTGCCTAAGAAGGAAGTTTCCTTACTCAAGAAGCAAGAAGACAAGCTGACCAAGTTCCTTGGCGGGATCGAAGACATGCCTCGCATCCCTGATGTGATCTTCATTGTTGATCCGCGCAAGGAAAAGATCGCGGTTTCTGAAGCCCAAAAGCTGAACATCCCGATCGTTGCGATGGTGGATACCAACACCGACCCAGACGACATCGATGTCATCATCCCGTCTAACGACGATGCGATCCGTGCCGTTCGTCTGATCACCGCGAAGATGGCTGATGCGATCATCGAAGGTAACCAAGGCGAAGACCAAGGTGAAGATGATCAACAACAAGCACCTGCTCAAGATGCGCCAGTTGATTCCATCGAAGACATCGTTGAAGCCGTTGAAGGCGACAACAAGTAATTCAATTTAATCGCCGTCTGAAGTTCTCGCTACTGCAAGAATCTGCAGGCGGCGATTTTTTAAGAAACCGCAAGCAACCGCTTGCTAAAACCTTAGGAGGAATAGATTTATGGCTATCACCGCTGCTCAAGTTAAGGAACTGCGTGACCGCACCCAAGTTGGGATGATGGATGCAAAGAAGGCTTTGGTTGCCGCTGACGGCGACATGGACAAAGCTATCGACGTTTTGCGTGAAAAAGGCTTGGCCAAAGCTGCTAAAAAAGCGGGCAATATCGCCGCTGAAGGCTTAGCAGAAATCGCTATCGACGGCAATGTCGCGGCTGTTGTAGAAGTTAACTCCGAAACGGACTTTGTCGCTTCAAACGACAAGTTCCAACATTTTGTGACTGGTGTTGCAAAAGCCGTTGCGGCTAACAAGCCGGCTGACCAAGCCGCTGCATTGGCATTGGATCTTGACGGCCAAACCATCGACGAAGCCGCTAAGGCATTAACCGCTGTGATCGGCGAAAAGATCTCCTTCCGCCGCTTTGAGATCGCAGAAAAAGCTGATGGGGATAACTTCGGTGCTTACTTGCACAATGGCGGCCAAATCGCAGCCTTAGTCACCCTTGAAGGCGGCGATGAAGAAACTGCCCGTGACATTGCGATGCACGTTGCAGCGATCAATCCGAAGTACTTGGATCGGTCCCAAGTGCCAGCGGCTGAATTACAACACGAAACCGATATCTTCACCGAAGAAACCAAAGCAGAAGGCAAGCCTGAAAAGATCGTGCCGCGCATCGTTGAAGGCCGGGTCAACAAGTGGCTCAGCGAAATTTCATTGGTCGACCAAGAATTCGTTAAGGATTCCGATAAGACGGTGGCTGAATTTGCCAAGAGCAAAGGCGCTACGGTCAAAGGCTTCGTCCGCTTTGAAGTGGGTGAAGGAATCGAAAAGAAGGCCAACGATTTCGTTGATGAAGTCATGGGTCAAATCAAATAATGTGCTTTTAGCGGTGAAACCATTGCGGTGAACTGCTGATCGATGGCTCTGTATCCCAACTGATCGTTGCGGTACAGAGCCATTTGTGTGTCGTCTTGGGGGTTGGCTGCTGGTGCAGTTGAATCAAACTCCCGCAAGCGCACAGATTATGGTAAGATATTAACAGCAAACAGAAGGGAATCGTGACAATGGTTAAATATAAACGTATCGTGTTGAAAGTGAGCGGCGAAGCGCTCGCCGGCAAAGAAGGCTTTGGGATCAAGCCCCCTGTGATCGCCGACATCGCCAAAGAGATCAAAGCGGTACATGATCTCGGGGTGCAAATTGCCATCGTTTGTGGCGGCGGCAACATCTGGCGCGGCGAAACCGGTGCGCAAATGGGCATGGAACGTGCTCAAGCCGATTACATGGGAATGTTGGCCACGGTGATGAACGGGTTGGCCTTGCAAGACAATCTCGAAAGCTTAGGGGTGCCGACACGGGTGCAAACTTCCATCGAAATGCGCCAGATCGCTGAACCCTACATTCGCCGCAAGGCCGTGCGTCACTTGGAAAAAGGGCGGGTCGTGATCTTCGCCGGCGGTACCGGGAATCCTTATTTTTCCACTGACACGACGGCAGCGCTGCGCGCAGCTGAAATCGATGCCGATGTCATCTTAATGGCCAAAAATGGGGTCGATGGGGTTTACAATGCGGATCCTAATAAAGATCAAACGGCAACGAAGTTTGATTCTCTGACCCACATGGACATCATCAACAAGCAGCTAAACGTCATGGACTCGACGGCCAGCACCTTGTCGATGGACAATGATATTCCGCTGGTGGTCTTCAACTTGAATGAACCCGACAACATCAAGCGCGTTGTTCAAGGCGAAAACATCGGCACAACGATTCAAGGGAGAGAATAAATCATGGCAAATGCTGTAATCGATCAAGCAAAAGCAAATATGCAAAAATCCGCAGACGCGTTGTCTCGCGAATTAGGCTCGATTCGCGCCGGCCGCGCCAATGCCGGCTTATTGAACCGAATCGAAGTCGAATACTACGGGGTGATGACCCCATTGAATCAAATGGCTGCGATCACGACCCCAGAAGCGCGGGTCTTGTTGGTCACGCCATATGATAAATCCGCTTTAAAAGAGATCGAAGCGGCGATCAACATGTCTGATCTGGGGATCAACCCGGCTAACGACGGTTCGGCGATCCGCTTAGTGGTGCCGCAATTGACTGGCGAACGCCGCCAAGAGCTGGCCAAAGAAGTCGGCAAGTATGCTGAAGAAGCTAAGATCGCGGTGCGCAACGTGCGGCGTGAGGCGTTAGACAAGCTTAAGAAGCAAGAAAAAGCCAGTGAGATCACCGAAGATGACTTGCATCGGTATGAAAAAGACATCCAAAAAGTGACCGATGATGCAACTAAAAACATCGATAAGATCGCTGCGGATAAAGAAAAAGAAATCACCGAAGGCTAACTGTCAAGCGGCGTTTTCCATAATAGGCTGGGCCCATGCGTGTGCCTAGCCTATTTTCGTGGCATCAAAGCGCTGCCGGACATGACAAGCCGTTAAACTTTACTGCGTCTTAAAGGTGAAAATCGTCGCGGCGCTTCTACCGTTGCGGGTTTTCTGCTACAATCAATAAGAATGGGCTCAAAAGCCACAGCGCGTATGCGCACTGCAAAAGGAGGCATCAGCCGTGAAGGCTAACCAAAATGCGCCCCGGCTAGATCCAGCCAAGATCCCAGCACATATTGCGATCATCATGGATGGGAATGGCCGGTGGGCGAAGAAGCGCCTTTTACCGCGGATCGCGGGGCATAAACAAGGGATGGAAGTCGTCAAAACGATCGCTAAAGCTGCCAGCCATCTCGGCGTCAAAGTTTTGACGTTATACGCGTTTTCAACCGAGAACTGGAAACGGCCAAGCAGTGAGGTCAATTATTTGATGAAACTGCCGGTCGATTTCTTTAATACCTTCGTGCCAGAACTGATTGCCGAAAACGTTAAAGTTCAGGTGATGGGGGAACTCGACGCCTTGCCTGCACACACTCGCCAAGCGGCAGAAAATGCGATGGCAGATACTGCCGCTAATACCGGGATGATCTTGAATTTCGCGCTGAATTATGGCAGTCGGGATGAGATCGTGCAAGCGGTACGCCAGCTGGGGCAGGCGGTGGCAACAGGCGAATTGGCGCCTGAAGCGATCAACGAAAAGACGATCAGTGCGCAGTTGATGACCGCTGACTTAGGGCCACTTGCGGATCCAGATCTCTTGATCCGTACCAGCGGTGAAGAACGGCTTTCGAATTTCTTATTGTGGCAGTTGGCTTACAGTGAGTTGGTGTTTTCACCAACTTTGTGGCCTGACTTCACCCCAAACACCTTGCGCGATGCGATCGCTGAGTATCAAAGCCGCGATCGGCGTTTCGGGGGTTTGACCAAATAATGAAGGAGTTTTTTAACTAATGAAACAACGTGTTATCACCGCCGTGGTGGCGTTAGCGATTTTTATCCCAATATTGATCGCTGGCGGGATCTGGTTGGAAATCGCTGCCAGTGTGTTGGCAGTTATTGCGATGTCGGAAGTTTTTATCATGCGCAAGCGGATCATCATGTCCAGCGACTTTTTGTTTGCGGCGATCGGGACCTTGTTGGTGGTTTTTCCTGACAGCTACTTTAAGTGGCTCCCGGCGCATATCAACCGCTTGGATCTGATCTATATCGCCGTGGCGTGCTTGTTGTTGGTGACGGTGGCCACTAAAAATCGGACCACGTTTGATGATGTGGCGGTTTCGACATTGAGCTTGTTTTACATCGGCACTGGTTTCCACAATCTGATCACGATCCGCAATGGGGCAGGGTTAGATACGTTGCTGTTTGCGATGGTGATCGTTTGGCTGACAGATTCTGGTGCTTATATGGTGGGACGCAAGCTCGGCAAACATAAGCTTTGGCCGGCGATCAGCCCGAATAAGACTTGGGAAGGCAGCATTGGCGGCAATGTCGTCGCGTTGGTGTTTGCGGCGATCTACCTGCGCTTCTTCCCGCAATTGTATGCCTTTTGGCCAATGATGGCGCTGGCTTTGTTCTTGTCAGTCGTCGGTCAGCTGGGCGATCTGGTGGAATCAGCATTGAAACGCTATTATGGGGTCAAAGATTCCGGCAAGATCTTGCCAGGACACGGCGGGATCTTAGACCGCTTTGACAGTTTGCTGTTAGTCTTGCCGATGCTGCATCTGTTTGGCATTGTCGCGTAAAGGAGTGAAGCAATGAGAACGATTATCGCGTTTATCATCGTTTTCGTGATCTTGGTGCTGGTGCATGAATTTGGGCATTTTTTCTTTGCCAAGCGCAGCGGGATCTTAGTGCGCGAGTTTTCCATCGGCATGGGGCCCAAGCTTTTTGCTACCCGGCGCAATAACACCACCTATACGTTGCGCTTGCTGCCTTTAGGCGGTTATGTGCGGATGGCAGGTTGGCAAGATGAAGACGATGAGATCAAACCAGGGACCATGCTGACCTTAACGCTCAATGAAGCCGGTGTGGTGACGCGGATCAACACGTCGAATAAAGTGACCTTACAAGGCGGCGTGCCTGTGCAAGTGGATCATTTGGATCTGGTGAATGATTTGTCGATCACCGGGTATGAAAATGGTGATGACTCGGCGTTAAAGACTTTTGTTGTGGATCATGACGCCACGATCATTGAAGCAGACGGTACCGAAGTGGTGATCGCACCTAGTGATGTGCAGTTTCAAAATGCCAGTGTTTGGCGGCGGTTGTTAGTCAACTTCGCTGGGCCAATGAATAACTTTATCTTGGCGATCTTAGCGTTTATCGTGGTCGGCTTCATGTCTGGTGCCCCGCAGATGAACACCAATCAAATCGGGCTGGTCCAGGCCAACTCGCCGGCAGCCAAAGCCGGCTTGCAACCAAACGCTTACATTCAATCGGTCAATGGCACCAAGATCACCGATTTCACCAGCTTGCAAGCTGCGATCCAAAAGCACCCAAAGGCGCCTTTGGCCGTGGTGGCTAAGCAATCCGGCCGCGTACAAACGATCACGATCAAGCCGAACAAAGCCGGGGTGATCGGCGTGGGGGTGCACACCGAAAAAAGCGTCGGCCCCGTGGTCAGCTATGGCTTCACCCAAACTTGGGATCTGACCACGCGCGTGTTGACGGTATTGAAGTCGATGGTCACCGGTCATTTTTCATTGAACAAACTAGCCGGGCCAGTCGGGATCTATAAGATGACAGAATCCTCGGCGCAAGGCGGTTTGGTTTCGTTGATCGTCTTTTTAGGGTATTTGAGCTTGAATCTGGGGATCATGAACTTGATCCCGATCCCGGTTTTAGACGGCGGCAAGATCTTACTGAACTTGTTAGAAATCGTGCGGCGAAAACCGCTATCGCAGGAAAAAGAAGGCATTGTCACGCTGATCGGTGCCGGGTTGATGGTCTTATTGCTGATTGCAGTGACCATCAATGATATCATGCGGGCGTTTTAGCTGAGCGGCACTGTATTGGCAACAACGGCGCAAGCGTTGGGCTTGGGCTGATCTCACTTTGGAGGCTTTTAATTTATGAAACAATCACGTATGTTTATCCCGACCGTCAAAGAGGTTCCAAACACCGCGGAAGCGAAGTCGCACCGCATGATGTTGCGTTCCGGCTTTATCCGCCAGGTATCAGCTGGGGTATACGCGTATTTGCCATTGGCAGAGCGCGTTTTACAAAACATCGATGATATTATCGATGATGAAATGCAAAAAATCGATGCCGTCAAAATGCGTATGCCGGCGATCATTCCCGCGGAACTCTGGGAAGAATCAGGGCGTTATGCCACTTACGGTCCGGAATTATATAAGTTCAAAAACCGCCATGATCGGGATATGATCTTAGGTCCGACTCATGAAGAAACCTTCACGGATATGGTCAAGAACTCCTTGAACTCGTACAAGAAAATGCCTTTGGTCTTATATCAGATCCAAGACAAGTTCCGTGACGAAGACCGCCCGCGTTATGGCGTGTTGCGCGGCCGTGAGTTCATCATGAAAGATGCTTATTCCTTCACCGCTAACGAAGCCGACTTAGACACGGTGTACAAGCAAATGGAAAAAGCCTACACGAATATCTTTAACCGAGTCGGTTTGAACTTCCGCACGATCATTGGTGACGGTGGGGCCATGGGCGGCAAAGACTCCAAGGAATTTTCCGCGATCGCCGAAATCGGCGAAGACACCATCGTGTATTCAGACGCGTCTGATTATGCGGCTAACTTGGAAATGGCCACCAGCATGGCGCTGCCGCAACAAGCTCACGCAGAAGCACTGCCGCTGGAAACGATCGACACTGCAGAAGCCAAAACCATTGCTGAAGTGGCCAAGCGCCTAGATGTGCCGGAAAGTCAGCTGATCAAAGCCGTCTTGTTCATCGCGGATGAAAAACCAGTGTTAGCGCTGGTGCGCGGCGATTACGAAATCAATGATACCAAGCTCAAAAACTTGCTGGGGGCAGATTTCTTAGATTTGGCCACGCCGGAACAAGTCCAGGCCACTATGCATTGTGAAATCGGCAACATCGGCCCAGTCGGGGTGCCAGATGATGTGCAGGTGATTGCTGACAATTCCTTGCAAGGCTTGACGAACTTAGTCGCTGGCGCTAATCAGCCGCAAAAGCATTTGCAAAATGTCAATCTTGACCGTGATTTCACTCCGGAACAATTTGCTGATATTCGCTTTGTGACCGAAGGTGAAGTGTCCCCAGACGGGCAAGGCGTCTTGCACTTCACGCGCGGGATCGAAATTGGTCATATTTTCAAACTTGGCACTCGCTATTCCAAAGCGATGGGGGCGGACTTCTTAGATGAAAATGGCCGCGCTCAACCGATCATCATGGGTTCTTATGGGATCGGGGTCTCGCGTTTGTTAAGTGCCATTGCAGAACAGCAAGCCGATGATAATGGTTTGGTTTGGCCAAAAAACATTGCGCCATTTGATGTGCATGTGATTCCTGTCAACACTAAGAAGCAAGAACAAGCCGACTTGGCCAACGCGATCACGGCGCAACTAGAAGCCGCAGGGTACGCTGTCTTGTTAGATGACCGCAATGAACGCCCTGGGGTGAAGTTTGCCGATTCTGATTTGATCGGGTTGCCGGTACGCATCACCGTTGGTAAAAAAGCGGCAGATGGCATTGTCGAATTGAAGCTGCGCAAGTCCGGTGAGACATTAGAAGTGAAGCAAGCCGAATTGATCAATTCGTTGAAGATCTTGCTTGACCAGTTGAACTAGCGCAACTGTACCCATTAAATTTTACCGGTTTTTAACGCAGGCTTTGACCGCGGATCCAACGCAGTCAGGGCCTGCGTTTGCTTATGCCATCAAGGTTTTAGCGGTGTTGTCGCCAACGCCAAAAACAGGTAAGCTAAGAGATGACTAAACGCACCGATCTGGGTGCCAAACGAAAGGGGCAGTCCGTTGGCCTTATCGAAACACGAAATGTTCATGAAATTGCTGGAACAACTCCAGCTGCCAGATGAGCTCAAAAACTATCCCGGCTTTGCGCAAACCACTGTTGAAACGGTGTTGGTCCACGCGCAATCACGCCGCTACGAATTCACGCTTGGGGTGCCGGCGATTTTACCGGTGGCTGTGTTTACCCCATTTGAGCAGCACTTGCAAGCGGCGTTTAAAGACATCGCCCAAGTCAGCTTGACGATCCATGCCGCAAAACCCGCGGTCTCTCAGGCCCTTTTGGCCGGATATTGGCCTTATGTCATCACCCACGCCGGCATCCAATCGAGCTTGGTGTATGAGCTATGTACCAAGCAAGAACCCCAATTAGAAGACGGGCGTGTCACCTTGATGGCCGAAAACGAACCAGTGCGGCAATTTTTGATCAATCAAGGTTTGGGCAAGCTCGAAGCCGTTTATCATCAAGTGGGTTTCAGCAGTTTACACCTCAATGCCGTCGTCGATGCCAAACAAGCGGATGCCCAAATCGAAGCATTCAAGGCGCAAAAAGCACAAGAAACCGCTGCAATGGCTAAACGTGCCGCCGCTGTCGTGCAAAAACGCCAAGCGGCTCAAGCGGCTGACCCCAATGCCGGTAGCGGCCCGATCCAACTGGGGCGCGGCATCAAAAGCAATGATGAACCGCAACAAATGGTCACCATCACCCAAGAAGAGCGTTCGGTCACCATCGAAGGTTATGTGTTTGATGTCGAAGTGCGGTCACTGCGCTCTAACCGCAAGCTGTTGATGTTGAAAGTGACGGATTATACGTCGAGTTTTTTGGTGAAGAAATTCTCCAATAACAGCGAAGATGAAGCGACCTTCGAGCGGATCAAGACGGGGATGTGGCTGCGGGTCCGCGGCAGCGTGCAAGAGGATAATTTCTCGCGGGAATTGACGGTGATGGCGATGGATGTGCAAGAAATCAAGCACCCGCAACCGCAAGATAACGTGGAAGGGCCCAAGCGTATCGAATTGCACTTGCACACGAATATGTCCACGATGGATGGCATGACCAGTATCACCGATTATGTCAACCGTGCGGTCAGCTGGGGCCATGACGCAATCGCTGTGACTGATCATGCCGGGTTGCAGGCGTTTCCAGAAGCCCATTCGGCTGCGGCCAAGAAGCTGAAAATGCTTTATGGCGTCGAAGTCAACTTAGTCGATGATGGCACGCCTGTAGCTTACAACGCTGATTCTGATCGCGAGTTGGCCAGTGCCGAATATGTCGTGTTTGATATTGAAACCACCGGGTTATCAGCGGTATACGATAAAATCATTGAAATCGCGGCGGTGAAGATGCAAGACGGGCAAGTGATTGGCGAATTTGAAGAGCTGATCGACCCTGGGTTCCCACTTTCCGAATTCACCATCAATTTGACGCACATCACCGACGATATGGTGCGCGGCAGCAAAACCGAAGCGCAAGTATTAGAAGCGTTTCGCGCGTTTTGTGGCGATGCGATCATGGTCGGCCATAACGTCACCTTTGACGTGGGCTTCATCAACGCGGGTTATCAACGCCTCAGCCAGCCGCTGATCGCCAATCCGGTGATCGATACCCTTGAGTTATCGCGGATGCTGCATCCTGAGCGGAAAAACCACAAGCTCGACACCTTGACCAAGGCATATAAGATCGCCTTGGAAAACCATCACCGGGCCAATGCCGATTCTGAAGCGACGGGTTATTTGCTCTATGCCTTAGAAAAAGAAGCGGCGAAACAATATGCCATCACCACTTTAGACCACCTGAATGATCGCGTCGGCACCGGTGATGCTTGGAAGCAAAGCCGGCCCACGCATGCGGTGATCTTAGCCAAAACGCAAGCAGGCTTGAAGAATTTGTTTAAGCTGGTGTCCATGTCAAATGTCGAGACGTTTTATCGGGTGCCGCGCGTTCCGCGCAGCCGGCTGCAGAAATTGCGCGAGGGGCTGATCGTCGGATCGGCTTGCAGCAATGGGGATGTTTTCACTGCCATGATGCAAAAAGGCTACGCTGAAGCCGCAGAAAAGGCCAAGTTTTATGATTACTTGGAAGTCCAACCATTAGCCAACTACTTGCCGCTAAAAGAAGCAGAATTGATCAAAGGCGACGCACATCTAAAAGACATCATCCAAAACATCATCAAGATCGGTCAAGCACAAGACAAACCGGTCGTTGCCACTGGTGATGCGCATTACCTTGATCCAAACGATGCCATTTATCGCAAGATCTTGATCCACTCGCAAGGCGGTGCGAACCCGCTGAATCGGCATAGCTTGCCTGATGTGCATTTTCGCTCCACGCAAGAAATGCTGGACGATTTTTCATGGTTGCCAAAAGAGCTGGCCCGCCAGCTGGTGATCGATAATACACATGTGGTCGCGGATTGGATCGATGATGATATTTCGCCGGTAAAAACACAGTTATATACCCCAGAGATCCCTGGTGTTAACGAGCACTTCGAAGCCGACGTCATGAAAACTGCCCATGAACATTACGGCGATCCATTACCAGAAATCGTTCAAAAACGCTTGGATAAAGAGCTAAAGTCGATCATTGGCAACGGGTTTGCGGTGATTTATAACATTGCCCAACAGCTGGTGCTGAAATCTAACAAAGACGGGTACTTAGTTGGGTCGCGGGGGTCTGTTGGCTCCAGTTTGGCTGCGACCATGTCTGGGATCACCGAGATCAATCCCTTACCGCCGCATTATCGTTGTCCGCAATGTCAGTATTCCGAATTTTATACTAAAGGGGAATATGGGTCCGGGTTTGATCTGCCTGACAAAAACTGCCCGCAATGTGGGACTGAATTGATCAAAGATGGCCAAGATATTCCGTTTGAAACCTTCTTAGGGTTCCATGGGGATAAAGTGCCTGATATCGATTTGAACTTCTCTGGGGACTATCAGCCAGTCGCGCATAATTACATCAAAGTCTTATTTGGTGAAGATCATGCGTTTCGGGCAGGGACGATCGGCACCGTGGCCGATAAAACGGCGTATGGTTATGTCAAGGCCTATGAACGCGACACTGGGCAGATGATTCGCGGTGCGGAAATCGATCGTTTGGCCAAAGGCGCTACTGGCGTCAAGCGCACCACCGGCCAGCACCCGGCTGGGATCTTGATCGTGCCGGAAGATATGGATATCTATGATTTTTCACCGATCCAATATCCTGCCGATGATCAAAACGCCGCTTGGAAAACCACTCACTTTGATTTTCATTCGATCCATGACAACATTTTGAAGATGGATGTTTTAGGTCATGATGATCCTACCATGATCCGGATGCTGCAAGATCTTTCCGGCGTCGAGCCGAAGTCTATTCCGATGGATGATCCTGGGGTGATGTCGCTGTTTTCCAGCACCGAAGCCTTAGGGGTGACCCCGGAACAGATCAATTCCAAAACCGGGACGCTTGGCGTGCCGGAATTTGGGACCCGCTTTGTGCGCGGGATGTTAGAAGAAACCCATCCCCAGAAGTTTTCTGAGCTGCTGCAGATCTCTGGCTTATCGCATGGGACGGATGTGTGGTTAGGCAATGCCGAAGAGCTGATCAAAAACAAAGTCGTTACCATCAAAGAAGTCATCGGTTGTCGGGATAACATCATGATGGATCTGATCCACTGGGGGATGGATGATTCCATGGCGTTTAATATCATGGAATTTGTCCGCAAAGGCCGCGGGATCAAAGATGAATGGCAAGAAGCCATGCGTGCCAATGAAAACGTACCGGATTGGTATATTGATTCTTGTTTGAAGATCAAATACATGTTCCCCAAAGCCCATGCGGCAGCATATGACTTGATGGGTTTGCGGATCGCATGGTTCAAGGTCTATTATCCGCTGGTGTATTATGCGGCATACTTTTCTGTGCGCGCCGAAGACTTTGATCTGGCCGCCATGAGTCATGGCAAAGACGCCGTGAAAGCAGCGATGAAAGAAATCACTGATAAAGGCATGGATGCTTCGGCTAAGGAAAAGAATTTGTTGACCGTCTTAGAGCTGGCCAACGAATGCTTAGAACGCGGTTTTAAGATCAAGATGGTGGATATCGAAAAATCCGCTGCCCATGATTTCTTGATCATGGATGATCACACCTTGCTGGCACCGTTTCGTGCGGTGCCAGGATTAGGGGATAACGTCGCCAAGCAGATCATTTCTGCCCGCGAAGAAAAGCCGTTCCTATCTAAAGAAGATCTGGCGACTCGCGGGAAAGTCTCCAAAACATTGATCGACTATATGAGTGATAATCACGTGCTGGATGCATTACCCGATGAAAACCAGTTGTCGTTGTTTGAAGGTCTGTTTTAAGCGAATGTTGCTGTCAAGGGTCAGACCCGTACACACAGTTGCAATCTGGTGTCATATGTGGTAAGTTATTTGTAGTATTTAAGACTTTGGAGGGGAGTGAGCAGCGATGCTCACTCTTTTTATTGGAATTACCAAAGCAGTCCAAATTTGATTAAAGGGGGGGAAGCATGAGTACAGTTGTCGATACCGTGTCAACGATCGTCAATCCGATCTTAGACGCGCATGGCTTCTATCTCAGCGATGTCGAATTCGTCAAGGAAGGCGGCAGTTGGTACTTGCGGGTTTATATCGATAAACCCGGTGGTATCTCGTTAGACGAGTGTGTGCTGGTCAGCGAAGCGTTGTCTGAAAAACTTGATGGGATGGATCCTGATCCGATCCCGCAAGCATATTTCCTTGAAGTCTCGAGCCCTGGTGCCGAGCGGCCGTTGAAAAACGAAGCTGATTATCGCAATGCGGTGGGTGAATATATCCACATCTCGCTATTCCAGAAGGTCAACGGCAAGAAGGTGTTTGAAGGCACCCTGAAGGACTTGACGGCAGATACCTTGACTTTGACACTCAAGGATAAAGCCCGCAAGTATGACGCGACGTTTTCACGCACAGCGATCGCCAAGGCGCGCTTAGCCATCGAGTTTTAAACTTTTTTGTTAGAGGGAGATCAACATGTCAAAGGAAATGATTGAGGCGCTAGACGCCTTAGAACAAGAAAAAGGAGTCAAGAAAGCCGTCGTCATCGACGCCTTAGAACAAGCCTTGGCCAGCGCTTACAAGCGCAATTATAACCAAGCGCAAAACGTTGAAGTGACCTTCGACCAAGATAAGGGCGACATTCATGTCTTTGCCGTTAAAGAAGTGACCGAGGAAGTCTTTGACTCACGTTTGGAAGTCAGCCTCAAAGAGGCTTTGACGATCAATCGCGCGTATGAGATCGGCGACGAGATCCGCTTTGAAGTGACGCCGAAGAACTTTGGCCGCATTGCTGCCCAAACGGCCAAGCAAGTAATCATGCAGCGTGTGCGCGAAGCTGAACGCAGCATTGTTTACGATGAATATTCACAATATGAAGAAGAGATCATGACCGGGGTCGTCGAACGCCGTGACAACAAGTTCATTTACGTCAACTTGGGTAAGATCGAAGCCGTTTTAGGCAAACAAGATCAAATGCCGAACGAGCATTACGAAGCCCATGATCGGATCAAAGTCTTCGTGACCAAAGTCGAAAATACTACTAAAGGCCCGCAAGTCTTCGTTTCGCGGACCAACCCTGGCTTAGTCAAGCGCTTGTTTGAACAAGAAGTCCCTGAGATCTTCGACGGGGTCGTTGAGATCGCTGGGATCGCGCGTGAAGCCGGTGATCGCACGAAGATCGCAGTGCGCTCGACCAATGATGCCGTCGACCCAGTGGGGACCACGGTGGGCCCTAAAGGGGCGCGGGTACAAGCGGTCGTGAATGAATTGTCTGGCGAGAACATGGATGTGGTCCAATGGGAAGAAGATCCGGTTGACTACATTGCCAATGCGTTGAACCCAGCCCAAGTCATCGCCGTTCAATTCAACGATGAGGACAACGATCGCTCATGTACCGTGATCGTGCCAGATTATCAATTATCCTTAGCCATCGGCAAAAAGGGCCAAAATGCCCGCTTAGCCGCGAAGCTGACCGGCTATAAGATCGACATTAAGCCAGAATCTGAAGTTGAATTTGTCGATGATGACGAACTCGCTGCAGAAGACGAAGCTTTGCAAGAAGAAACCGCACCAGTTGCAGCAGACGCTGAAACTGATGCGCAAGCCGCTGATACGCCAGCAGCAGACACACCGGCGAGTGCCGATGACAATGCTGCTGCAGACGCATCCGATACGCCGGAGGCATAACCATGGCCAAACAACGTAAGATTCCCATGCGTAAAGATCTGTTGAGCGGTGAGATGTTTCCCAAAAAGGAAATGGTCCGTGTCGTCCGCAATGCCGACAATACGGTCAGCATCGATCCCACTGGCAAAGCGGCTGGGCGAGGGGCTTATGTCGCTTTAGATCCCGCAGCCGTGAAGCAAGCCAAACGCAAGCAAGTGATCGATAAAGCTTTTGACATTAAAGTTGATCCGGCGTTTTACGATGAGTTGTACGCCTATGTCGATCACAAAAAGGCGCGTCAAGAATTGTTCGGAGAGTCCAACAAATGACGCCACAACAACAAGCTGAGCACCTGCTCGGGTTAGCGCGCCGCGCCGGCAAACTGACCATGGGCGAAGGGTTTGTCTTAGCCGCGATCCGCGATGGCAAAGCAAAATTGGTGATCGTTGCCAGTGATGCCAGCCCGCGAACGATCAAATTATTCCATGATAAAAGTAGCTTTTATGAGATCCCATACGTGAATGCGTTGACTAAACTAGCGATCGCTGGGGCAATCGGGGTCCCGCGCACTGCGCTAGCGGTAGTCGATCAAGGCTTTGCCACAAAGCTAATAAAGCTGCTCACCTAAACTAAACAGGGAGCGTGAAGAAATGGGCAAAAAACGAGTCTATGAATTTGCAAAGGAGTTGGATGTACCTAGTAAGACGGTGATCGATACCGCCAAGAAGCAGGGCATCGAATTCAAGAACCACATGTCGACGATGGAAGCCGATCAAGAAGCCAAGTTAAAAGCCGCATTAAAGCCGGCTGCTAATGCGGCAGCTAAACCTGCGCCAGCGGCTAAGCCAGCAGAACAGCCAGCTGAAAAAGCAGCGCCTCAAGCGGCGGCACCTGCTGCACCTGCGGCTAAGCCAGCGCCAGGCCCCCATCATACGACACAAAAGACGAAAGACGGCAAGACTTTGATCTCCAAGTCAGCGATCCGTCGCCCGCACCAAAATACCACCCAAAGCCCACAACGGCCAACCAACCAACGCAACAATAATAACGGCCGCAATGAGCGGACCAATAACGGTAATCGCGGCCCGCGGGATAACCGCAATAACAATCGCGACAATCGCAATAATAATCGTCCGCAACCTGCACCAAGCCCACGGCCGCGCGCCGGGCGGGCCACGCAAGCGAACGGCAATCCACGGCCAGTCGCTGGAAATGATGAGAAGTTTATCCAACAGTTAAAACAAAACCAGCGCAAGCAAGAAGAAAAGCGCGAAGCCAAGCAAGCCGCTGCCGCCAAGCCGGCGCCAGCACCGCGCCCAGCACAGCCCAAACCAGCGCCGCAACCGCAACCGGCGGCTACAGCTGCGCCACGGCCAGCGCGGAATCATTTTGAATCCGCGCCAAGCAGTAACAACAACAGCCGCGGAAACAGTCGTGGCGGCCGCAACAACTTCGGCAATAACCGTGGCGGCTATAATAACAACGGTCGCAACAACAACCGCCGCAATAAGAAAAACCGCAAGCGTCAGCAACAAAGTGCCCCAAAGAAGCCAATGCCACAGCGTAAAGACCGGCCATTACCAGAGACTTTGGTGTATACCGTGGGGATGAACGCTCAAGACCTCGGCAAGCTGTTGCACCGCGAACCAGCCGAGATCATCAAGAAGCTCTTCATGTTAGGCGTCATGGTCAACCAAAACCAAAGCCTGGACAAAGAAGCCATCGAATTGGTGGCCACTGATTATGGCATCAACGCCCAAGAAAAAGTCGAAGAAGACATCACCGACTTGGACAAGGTCTTTGAAGCAGAAACTACGAATACGGACCACTTGGTTTCGCGGCCGCCAGTGGTCACTATCATGGGGCACGTTGACCATGGGAAGACAACCTTGCTGGACAAGCTGCGTCACACCCATGTGACTGAAGGCGAAGCCGGCGGGATCACCCAGCATATCGGTGCTTACCAAACGCGCTTGAACGATCGGGTCATCACATTCTTGGATACCCCAGGTCACGCGGCCTTTACCAACATGCGGGCTCGTGGTGCGGATATCACCGATATCATCGTCTTAGTCGTTGCGGCTGACGATGGCGTGATGCCACAGACGATCGAAGCGATCAACCACGCCAAAGCGGCGCATGCGCCGATCATCGTGGCGGTCAACAAGATCGATAAGCCAGGTGCCAACCCGACACATGTGATGGAACAGCTTGCCGAATACGAACTGATCCCAGAATCATGGGGTGGCGAAACCATTTTCGTTGAGATCTCTGCGAAGTTCGGCAAGAACATCGATGAGCTCTTGGAAATGATCTTACTGGAAGCCGACGTTTTGGAACTCAAAGCCAACCCGGATCAAAAAGGGGTCGGTACCGTGATCGAATCTCGTTTGGACAAAGGCCGTGGTCCTGTTTCCACCGTCTTAGTCCAACAAGGGACGCTGCACATCGGCGATCCTGTCGTCGTCGGCAACACCTATGGCCGGATCCGGACGATGACCAAC
This sequence comes from Lacticaseibacillus baoqingensis, assembly GCF_003946165.1. Taxonomy (GTDB): domain Bacteria; phylum Bacillota; class Bacilli; order Lactobacillales; family Lactobacillaceae; genus Lacticaseibacillus; species Lacticaseibacillus baoqingensis. The sequence continues at coordinate 40,248 of NZ_RHOI01000004.1, forward strand.
GATCGTGGTCGGCGGATCAAAGAAGCCTTGCCTTCCATGCCAGTGGAAATCACTGGGCTCAATGATGTCCCACAATCTGCGGATCGCTTCGTCGTCTTTGATGATGAAAAGACCGCGCGCGCAGCCGGTGAAGAACGGGCTAAGCGGGCATTGGATAAAGAACGGCAACAGACCCAACATGTCACCCTCGACAATTTGTTTGAAACGATGAAGGAAGGTCAACTGAAAGAAGTTGACGTCATCATCAAAGCGGATGTGCAAGGTTCTGTTGAAGCAATCGCCGGAAGCTTGAAGAAGATCGATGTTGAAGGCGTTCGTGTCAACATCATCCATCAAGCCGTTGGGGCGATCAACGAATCAGACGTCACCTTGGCTTCTGCTTCGAACGCGATCATCATCGGTTTTAACGTGCGGCCAACGCCACAAGCCAAAGCCCAAGCAGACACCGAAGATGTCGATATCCGCTTGCATTCTGTCATCTACAAGGCCATTGAAGAAGTGGAATCTGCGATGAAAGGGATGCTGGAGCCGACTTACGAAGAAAAGGTCACTGGCCAAATCACCGTCCGCGACACGATCAATGTGTCCAAGATCGGTACCGTTATTGGCGGTTATGTCGATTCTGGTTTCATCAAGCGCGACTCCAAAGTGCGCTTGATCCGTGATGGCATCGTGATCTATGAAGGCGAACTCGGTTCCTTGCGGCGTTTCAAAGACGACGTCAAAGAAGTCCGTGCTGGTTTCGAATTTGGGATGACCATCGAAGGCTACAACGACGTCAAAGTCGACGACCAAATCGAAGCTTACCAAATGGAAGAAGTGCCCGTGAAGTAACCAGTACCATCGGCTGCTTCACCGCCACGTTACCCATGGTTTTAGCGCATTACTATGGCTAACAAGGAGATACAGTTATGAAACATCGTATCGGACGGGTGGAAACCCAGATCCAACGTGAAGTCGATGATATCTTGCTCAAAGACGTCAACGACCCGCGGGTGCAAGGCGTGACGATCACAGGGATCAATTTGACCGGTGACTTACAAGAAGCCACACTGTACTTCAGCATTCTTTCTGATGATGAAAAGAAAATCGCTGAAGCGCAAAAAGGCCTCGATAAAGCTACTGGCTTGATCCGCAGTAAAGTCGGCCAGCGCATCAAGTTGTTCAAAACGCCAGAGCTGCATTTCGAGCAGGATAAGTCCGTACAATACGGCGCCCACATCGATCAGTTACTGGCAGACATGAAAAAAAAGCAATAAACCCCAAAAACGTGTTGGTGTCGTCACATGACGCCAACACGTTTTTTTGTATGGGGGACGGCGTTGTGAACTGATAAGAATCAAGCGAGAGTCGTGCATGGCTGCCCGTTTGCGGGTATAATGAAACAAGTTATAATGCGAAAGGAGCATCAGAATGGACGGCATTTTACCCGTTTACAAACCGGCCGGCGTGACCAGCCATGACGTGGTCGCGCAGTTGCGCCGCCTATTACACATGAAAAAGATCGGCCATTCAGGCACCTTAGATCCTAGTGTCGATGGGGTCTTGCCGATCGCATTAGGCGCTGCGACCAAAGCAGTGCCGGAATTAATGGCCGCAGGCAAGACCTACACGGGTGCGGTAACATTCGGCTTTGCCACCGAAACCGAAGATCTTGATGGTGCCACGATCGCGCGCCAAACCTTGACGGCAGGATTTTCGGATGCGCAAATCGATGCGGCGATGGCCCAATTGACCGGGACGATCACCCAGATCCCGCCGATGTATTCTGCGGTGAAGGTCAATGGCCGCAAGTTATACGAGTATGCGCGTGCTGGTGAAACCGTTGAGCGGCCCAAACGCCAGGTGACGGTGTATCGATTCGCGCGCACAAAACCGGCAGTATTTGATGCCGTTAAAGGGAAGCAGCACATCAACTTCATTGCCGAAGTGTCCAAAGGCACGTATATCCGCACGTTAGCGGTCGCAGTTGGCCGCCAACTGCAGGTGCCGGCGGTGATGAGCCAATTGACGCGCATCGCCAGCGGCGGATTTACATTGGATCAAACCCTTGATCTGCGGCCATTGACCCCAGAAACTGCACCAGCGGCTGTGGCCGCACAGCTGCGACCGATCGAATACGCCTATGCGCAATTACCGCTGTTAGCATTGACCGCCGATCAATACGATCGCCTGCAACACGGGCGTTTTTTACGTTTAGACGCAACCAGCCCGAAAGTCGGGTTGACCTATGACGGCTTGTTAAAAGCCGTATACCGGCGTGACGATGGCTTGTATCGGCCAGACGTCATGTATCTTAGTAATGAAGGAAGCCAAACGCATGCAAGTGATTGATATTCATCCCCCTTTAGCGCCTAAGTATCGCCCCCAGGAGCCGATCGTCTTGGCTTTAGGCTTTTTTGATGGGGTGCATCGCGGACATCAAGCCGTGATCCGCCAAGCACGCGTGGCAGCTGATGCGGCCAAGTGTCCATTAGCCGTGATGACGTTTGATATTCATCCGGCAGTGATCTACCAAAAGGTGCCAGCGGATACCATCAAGTATCTGTCGCCACGGCAGCGCAAAGTAGAGTTGATGGCAGAACTGGGCGTAGATTGCTTGTATTTTGTGCATTTTACGCCGGAATTTGCCCGTCAAGCGCCGCAAACCTTCGTGGATGACTATTTAGTCGGACTCAACGCCCAAGTGGTCGTGGCCGGATTTGATTATACTTATGGCAAAAAAGCCATCGCCAATATGCAGACCTTGCCGCAATATGCACGCGGCCGTTTTGACATCATCACCGTGCCCGAACATGTCGAAGACGGCACAAAAATTTCCTCGACGCGCATTCGAGATGCACTTGATCAAGGTGACGTGGACACTGCCAATGCGTTGTTAGGTTACGCGTATCGCACGACGGGGATCGTTGTGCATGGTGAAGCGCGCGGGCGGACGCTAGGCTTTCCCACGGCCAATATTGACACACCCAATTCCCAACGCCTTCCTGGTATCGGGATTTATACCGTTAAAATGAAGGTGCGCGGGCAATGGTACCCTGCCATGGCCTCAGTTGGCCGCAACGTGACTTTTGGCGCTGGGCGCGCGGTGACGCTTGAGATCAATTTGTTTGATTTTGATGCCGATATTTATGATGAACCGGTGGTCGTGGAGTGGCGGCATTATTTACGCGGTGAGATCAAATTTGCTGATGCGGCTGGGTTGATCACCCAATTAGAACATGACCGTGCTGCTAGCAAGGCATTTTTGGAGGCGCGACCGTAATGGCAGGAGCTTACATCCATATCCCGTTTTGTGCGCATATCTGCTATTATTGCGACTTCAACAAGGTCTTCATTGAAGGGCAGCCGGTGGACGATTACGTCAGCATGCTGTTGCGGGAAATGCAAATGGTCATGGCCCAATATCCTGATGAGCCGATTAAAACCGTTTATGTTGGCGGGGGGACACCGACAACGTTGACCCCGGCGCAGCTTGACCGCTTGTGTCGCGGGATCCGTGAGACCTTGCACTTTGAGCAAGGCGAGTTTACTTTTGAAGCCAATCCTAATGATCTGCTGACGACCGAAAAGCTCCAAGTCCTGCATGATAATGGGGTCAATCGCTTGTCCATTGGCGTGCAGAGTTTTGACGACGCGATCTTAAAGCAAATCGGGCGCACCCATCGCAGTCAAGATGTGTATACGGCCATTGCCAATGCGCGCCAGGTCGGGTTTGACAACTTGTCGATCGATTTGATCTTTCGCCTGCCTGGGCAAAGCCGCGACAACTTTTTGCATAGTCTGCAAAAGGCCTTGGCACTTGATCTGCCGCATTATTCCACTTATTCGCTGATCCTTGAGCGCAAGACGATTTTTTATAATTTGATGCGCAAAGGCAAGCTGACGCTGCCGACGCAAGACGTGGAAGCAGATATGTATCAAGATGCGATCGATTTGATGCAAGTGCATGGCCGCCAACAATATGAGATCGCCAACTTTGCGCAGCCGGGGTTTGAATGTCGGCACAACTTGTTATACTGGCAAAATGCCCATTACTTTGGCTTTGGCGCCGGGGCGTTTGGCTATATCGGACGTGATCGTTATCATAATTATGGACCGATCCAGCAATATCTCGCACCGCTAAAAGCGCATAAATTACCTGTGATCGAGCATCACTTGGTCCCATTGGAAGAACAGATCGAAGAGGAGATGTTTTTGGGCTTACGCACGCGCGCCGGCGTCAGCCGCCAACGCTTTTTCGACCGCTATCATTTGCGTATCGAAGACGTCTATGGGACGCTTTTGGCGCAGCTGCAGGCGCAAGGGCTGCTCACCGATGCAGATGGGCAGGTGTGCTTGACGAATCGCGGGATGTTTTTAGGCAATGAAGTTTTTCAACAGTTTTTGATCGATGGCCCATTGCTCTAGGTCAAAAGGCTGATTTCCAGCGGATTGGCAGTCTGCTATTGACTTTGCTAAGCGGCGTTGGTAGTATAGAACTTGTGTTAGGTTAGCACTCGCAAACGTTCAGTGCTAAAAAGAAGGTGGCAATATGTTGACGAAACGCCAACTGCTCGTCTTAAAAGAGATCATTCGCTCCTTCACCGAAACCGGCCAGCCGGTCGGGTCAAAGACGCTCATGGCAGAATTGCCGATCCATGTTAGTTCGGCAACGATCCGCAATGATATGAAGGCGTTGGAAGAAGCTGGGTTGATCGCTAAGACGCACAGTAGCTCGGGGCGCGTGCCCTCGACGAAAGGCTACCGCTACTACCTGGATAATCTGGTTGAACCGGCTGCGGCGACTCCTTATGAGATCGCAGCGATCCAGCAAGGCTTCGGCGGCCATTATTATAAGATCGATGAGATCGTCGCCCAAAGCGCGCGGATCTTATCGAATTTAACCAATTACACGGCAATCACCTTAGGTCCGGAAGTGGCCAATCTCAAATTGACCGGCTTTCGGATGGTGCCTTTAGGCAATCATCAAGTGATGGCGATCTTAGTGACAAACAATGGCAATGTGGTCAATCAATTATTCACGTTGCCAGGGGCGGTCGACTCCGATGAGGTGGAAAAAGCGATCCGGATCGTGAATGATCAGTTGGTCGGCTTACCACTAGGACAAGTTGCCCGCAAATTGCAAGGTGACGTTCCGGCATTGTTGTTCAAGTATATGACCAGTCCTAAAGGTTTCTTAGATATCTTCGGCAATGTATTGAAACAAGCTGCGGCCGAACGCTTTTATGTTGGCGGCCGCTTGAACTTGATGGATTATCTGGATGATTCTGATGTCCGCAAGGTCAAGCAGATCTTTTCTTTGTTTGATGATGACACCAGTGACATCAACCAGTTGATCGGTCCAGTCGAAGGCGATCCGGGCGTCCGCGTCCAATTGGGACAAGAGCTGACGCCAGATGTGTTAGATGATCTCAGCTTGATCACTGCCAGCTATAGCGTGGGCGATCACGGCACCGGAATGATCGCGCTTTTGGGACCGACGCAAATGCCGTATTCGAAGATGATCGGTTTGCTGGATGCGTTCCGAGAAGAATTAGCCAAACGCTTGACCGATTATTATTCACATTTTGATCAATAACGTGGCCGCTCAAGCGACCCACGATAAGGAGGCCACTATGACGAAAAAATCCGAAGATAAAGCGTCAACTCAAGCAGATCCTGCAGCTGATGCTGCAGCACAACCACAAAAACCGGATCAAACCAAAGCCGCGACTAAGTCGTTGAAAGACGAGATCGCTGATGAAATGGCACAAGACCTGGATGAACAAGTGTCAACGGCTGATGTTGATGTCGAAAAGCTCCAAAAAGAACGTGACGAGTTTGAAGACAAATACTTGCGTGCCGCAGCTGAGATCAGCAACATGAACAACCGTTTTAAAAAAGAGCGTGCTCAACTGTTGCAATATGATGGCCAAAAGTTAGCCACTGCGGTATTGCCCGTGTTGGATAATCTCCAACGGGCTTTAAGCAGTGCGACAGACGACAGCGATCCGTTGAAAAAAGGCGTCGAAATGGTGTATAGCCATTTACAAAACGCCTTGAAAGAAAACCATGTCGAAGCCGTACCGGCGGAAGGTCAATTTGATCCAACGATGCATCAAGCGGTGCAAACCGTACCGGCTGACGACGACCATCCTAAAGATACGATCGTGCAAGTTTTGCAGCCAGGCTATAAAATGAAAGACCGGGTCTTGCGTCCGGCAATGGTCGTCGTGGCCAATTAAGTGATTTTTCCACCCTCATATTCAGCCCTCAACACGGTTGAAGGTTGAATCCGAGGGTGGAGACGCTCGCGTATGAATATGTTTATCAATCTTGAAAAGAAGGTATGACAATGAGTAAAGTTATTGGGATCGACTTAGGGACCACCAACTCCGCCGTCGCGGTGCTTGAAGGTGGCGAACCGAAGATCATCACCAACCCTGAAGGCAACCGGACCACGCCTTCTGTCGTCGCATTCAAAGACGGCGAGATCCAAGTCGGCGAAGTGGCCAAACGCCAAGCGATCACGAACCCAGATACCATCGTGTCCATCAAGCGGCACATGGGTGAAGCCGGCTATACCGTGAAGGTCGGCGATAAGGATTATACGCCGCAAGAGATCTCCGCGCAGATCCTCCAATACATCAAGGGCTTTGCCCAGGACTATTTGGGTGAAGACGTGACGGATGCGGTCATTACCGTGCCGGCATACTTCAACGATTCTCAACGTCAAGCCACTAAGGACGCTGGCAAGATCGCCGGATTGAACGTTTCGCGGATCGTCAACGAACCGACTGCTTCTGCCTTGGCTTATGGGCTGGACAAAGGCGACGCGGACGAAAAGGTCCTGGTTTATGACCTTGGCGGCGGGACTTTTGATGTGTCCATCTTGCAATTAGGCGATGGGGTCTTTGAAGTCTTATCCACTAATGGGGATACCCACTTAGGCGGGGATGATTTTGATGATAAGATCATCAACTGGTTAGTCGATGAATTCAAGTCAGAAAACGGCATCGATTTGTCCAAAGACAAAATGGCGATGCAACGGCTGAAGGATGCTGCTGAAAAGGCGAAGAAGGATTTGTCTGGCGTTTCTTCGACGCAGATCTCCTTGCCATTTATTTCTGCCGGCGCCAATGGGCCTTTGCATTTGGAACGGACTTTGACTAAGGCCCAATTCGAACAAATGACTGAAGATCTGGTCCAAAAGACTAAGATCCCAGTGGACAATGCCTTAAAAGATGCTGGTTTGACTGCCAATGATCTGGATAAAGTCATCTTAAATGGTGGCTCAACGCGGATCCCAGCGGTCCAAGAAGCGGTTAAGAGCTGGACGGGCAAAGAACCGGATCACTCTATCAACCCTGATGAAGCCGTTGCTTTAGGCGCTGCGATTCAAGGCGGGGTCATTTCCGGGGATGTCAAAGACGTGGTCTTGCTTGATGTGACCCCATTATCCTTAGGGATCGAAACCATGGGCGGCGTCTTCACGAAGCTGATCGATCGCAATACCACGATCCCAACTTCCAAGAGTCAAGTCTTCTCAACGGCAGCCGATAACCAACCAGCCGTTGATATCCATGTCCTCCAAGGCGAACGGCCAATGGCAGCAGATAACAAGACGCTTGGGCGCTTTCAATTGACGGACATTCCGCCTGCACCGCGTGGCGTGCCGCAAATCGAAGTCAAGTTTGACATCGATAAAAACGGGATCGTGCAAGTTTCCGCTAAGGATATGGGCACTGGCAAGTCTCAAGACATCACGATCAAGAGTTCCAGCGGTTTATCCGATGAAGAAATCGATCGCATGATGAAAGAAGCCAAGGAAAACGAAGAAGCCGACAAGAAACGCAAGGAAGAAGTCGACTTGAAAAACGACGTTGACCAACTCTTGTTCCAGACCGACAAGACCTTGAAGGACTTGAAGGGCAAAGTTTCCGACGACGAGATCAAGCAGGCCGAAGATGCCAAGGAAGCTTTGAAGAAGGCCCAACAAGAAAACAACGTCGAAGACATGAAGACCAAGCGCGATGAACTGAACAAGATCGTGCAAGATCTGACGGTCAAGTTGTATGAACAAGCCCAAAAGGAGCAACAAGCCAAGGGTGCTGCTGATGGGGCTGAAAAGGCCACCGACAAGAAAGACGATGACGATACCATCGACGGCGAATACAAAGACGTCAATGACAAAAAATAATCGTCTGTGATCAAAAAGCCAAAGCCAGCTGGCTTTGGTTTTTTGGTTAGTGCAGGAAATCGCTGGCCACACTAACCCTCTCGTGCTTGGTGCAACCGGTATGGTGGTCACCACCTTGCCCCATGCTGGGCGGGTGTGTTATTCTGTACTAGCTTTTTCGTACAGACTTTAGGAGGCAATAATGGCAGAGCAGAAAGATTACTATGATATCCTTGGAGTCAGTCGTGATGCCGACGACGCGACGATCAAGAAAGCCTTTCGGCAACTTTCCAAAAAATATCACCCAGACTTGAACCATGAGCCAGGCGCCGAAGCAAAGTTCAAGGAGGTCAACGAAGCGTATCAAGTCTTATCTGATCCGCAAAAGCGTGCCGCTTATGATCAATACGGTTCCGCTGATGGCCCGCAAGGCTTCGGCGGCGGTGCTGGCCAAGGCTTTGGCGGGTTTAGCCAAGGCGGTTTTGGCGGCGGCGGTTTCGAAGATATTTTCAGTCAATTCTTCGGCGGCGGTGGCGGCTCGCAACAGCGTGCTAATGGTCCGCGGCAAGGCGCCGATCTCCAATACAGAATGGATCTGAAATTTGAAGAAGCCGTGTTTGGCAAAGACACCAAGATCTCTTATGATCGCGAAGCGCTTTGCCACACTTGCGACGGTTCCGGTGCCAAGCCGGGAACGAGTCCGGTCACGTGTTCCAAATGTCATGGTTCTGGTTACATTCGGGTGCAGCGCAATACGCCCCTTGGCGCGATGATGAGCCAAGAAGTCTGTGATGTTTGCCATGGTACTGGCAAAGAAATCAAAGATAAGTGCCCAACTTGTCACGGGACTGGTCATGAAAACGAACGCCACACTATTGACGTCAAGGTGCCAGCCGGCGTTGAAGATGGTCAACAAATGCGGTTGCGCGAAGCTGGAGAAGCCGGGACTAATGGCGGCCCTTATGGGGATCTATACATTGTGTTCCGCGTCGCGCCAAGCGATAAGTTTGAGCGGGACGGGGCAACGATCTACTTGAAGATCCCGATCAGTTTCGCCCAAGCCGCCTTAGGTGATCAGATCAAAGTGGATACGGTGCATGGCGCTGTTGAGTTGAAGATCCCAGCAGGAACGCAAACTAATAGCAAGTTCCGCTTACGCGGCAAAGGCGCCCCGCGCTTGCAAGGCAGCGGCATGGGGGATCAAATCGTCACCGTGACGGTGCAAACGCCGAAGAGCTTGAATAACAAGCAAAAAGAAGCGCTGATGGCGTTTGCCGCTGCCAGCGGTGAAGACGTCACCCCTCACGAAGGCCGGTTATTTGACCGAGTCAAAGAAGCTTTTAAAGGTAAATAGTGGATTTGCAGTGCGGCCGCGTCATTGAGAGATGATGCGGCCGCATTTTTTGGCACGATCGGAGCCAAAATCACGCTGCAGCAAATCATTTGTCATTTGCGCAGCCAGGGTGTATAGTCACTCTAGTTATCACCAGACAGTCGGTTTGACGCAACATCTGTCATTGACCGCAAGGCGATAAATCTGAGGAAAGGCAATATAAACGCATTGAGACAGCTTTGGCTGGGTCAATGGTTTATAGTGGGTGAAAGCAATGGATCGGCGGTGGTTGCTGGCATTGGCCGGCATCTGGCTACTGGTTAGCCTAGGTTTGATCGTGGGGTGCGCCAATCGGGATCGTCAGCATCGGGGTCTTGATCGGCGCCCAGTCATGGATCACCAGCGCTTTGCGTCAAAAGCAGGCGCGCTTGCAGATGCTGTGGACGTTAGCTGATGAATTGGAATATCGCCCGGAAAAACTCAAGCAGCTTGCCGGGCGCTATAGTGAAGCGGCTTGGGCTGCCACGCGCGGCGAACGCTTGCAGTTTTATCCGTCTGATCGGGTGTTAAAGCAAGTGATCATCCGCTTGCAGCGCGATCAAGCGTGCTTGCACTTGCAGTCAAAAGCAAACAAACCAGGTTGAACCGCAAAACGCCTTTAGCCCATGAAAAAACGCCTTGGGGCCACGATTCGTTATCAGAATCGCGGTCCCAAGGCGTTTTTGTCGCTGGTCGTGGCTTGCCAAAACTGAGGTCTAAGCCACATTTCTTGGCACCAGTCAGGCGTGAAAATGGGCCAAGTGCGCGCGCAGAAACGCTGCCGTGTGGCCGCTGGCACTGGCAACGGCTGTCGGCGTCCCGAGCGCGACGATCTGGCCGCCGAAGTCGCCGCCTTCAGGCCCAAGATCCAGCAGGTAATCAGCATTAGCCAGCATATCCAAGTCGTGTTCGATTGCTAAGACCGTCCCCCCATTGTCGATCAGCCGCTGGAAGACTTGTAATAAGACTTGGACATCTAACGGGTGTAAGCCAACACTTGGCTCATCAAACACAAACAAAGTGCCTTTTTGCGTGCGGCCCATGTGACTGGTTAAGCGCAAGCGCTGGGCTTCACCGCCAGATAAGGCAGGGGTGCTTTCACCCAAGTGCAAATACCCCAGTCCCATATCATGCAGCGTTTGTAAGGTGCTTAAAATCGCCGGTTCGTTGGCAAACACTGACAGCGCTGCGTCGACTGACAGCGCCAATAAGTCGGCAATGCTTTGGCCATGCCACTGGATCGCTAAGACCTCAGGGTTATAGCGTTTGCCGCCACAAGTGGGACAAATTTCTTGCATGTCAGGCAAATATTGGATGTCTAATCCGATCGTCCCGGTACCGCCGCATGTTGGACAGGCGCCTTGCTTGACATTATACGAAAAATGGCTGGCGGTGTAGCCGCGTGCTCGACTTTGTGGCAAGGCCGCAAACAGCGCGCGCAAATGATCCAAGATGTCGGTATATGTGGCCACTGTTGAGCGTACGTTCTTGCCTACTGGACTGGCGTCGATCGCCACCACCCGGCGAATGCCGCCGCGCTGCAATGCGGAAACATAGTTTGGTGCCGGATGATTTTTGGTGGCCGTTAACGCAGGGACTAACGCATCGAACACTAGCGTGGATTTACCCGCACCAGAAAATCCAGATACCACTGAAAAGCGGTTGATGGGAAAGTGCACTGTCAAGTTGTGCAAGTTAAAGCGGTCGTTGACGGTCACGCCAAAGGTCTTGGCGGGGTCAGGCAGACTTGGCCGCACGCGCAATTGTGCAGCACCGGTCAAAAACGGGCCGATCAACGATTGCTTGGCCGCGGCGATCTGCGCTGGCGTGCCGATATTGAGCAAACGACCGCCAGTTTCACCGGCCCCAGGCCCGATTTCTAATACCGTATCGGCAGCTTGGATGATCGCGGTATCATGGTCCACCACGACGACTGAATTTCCTTGTGCCACTAAGCCTTGCATGACATCGATCAAGCCTTGGACATTGGCTGGATGCAAGCCAATGCTGGGCTCATCTAAGACGTATAACACCCCAGTCGTTTCAGTTCGCAGCGTCCGGGCCAATTGGATGCGCTGCAGCTCGCCGGTGGATAGGCTGGCACCAGCACGGTCTAAAGACAAATAACTCAACCCCAAGGCAATCAATGGGGCAAGAATCTGAGTCAATTCGCGGATGATATCATGGGCCAAGGCGTGCATGTCTTGCGGCAGCCATGCCATCACCGCAGGCAGCCAGGTTTTGAGATCAGCCAAGCTTAGCGCACTGACTTGGGCAATGTTTTTGCCTGCCACCAACTGGCTCAGCAATTCGGGCTTCAGCCGTATCCCATGGCAAGTCGGGCAGACGCCAAATTCATAAAAGCGGTTGAGGCGGGCAATGGCGCGTTCGTTAGTTGTGGTGGCCATGGAATCGGTGACGGCGTTATAGGCATTTTCATACACCGCATTATCCATATGAAAGATCTTACCGGTTTTGCTGGGAATGTTGATTGCATAAGTTTGCTTGGGGCCATGCCAGACGAATGCTTGTTGCGCTTTGGGCAGGTCTTGAAAAGGCGTATCGATGTCAATACCGGCGTATTGGGCCACAATGTGCATGAAGTTGCGTCCTGGCAAACGCCAAGACGCAACGGCTCCTGCTCGGATTGTCTTGGTGGGATCTGGGATCAGCCGCTCGACCGCTAATGTTTTCGCTTGGCCGGTACCGTCGCAAGTGGGGCAAGCGCCAACTGAATTAAACGCAAAACTTTCAGCCCCAAACAAAGGCACCACCGCCCCACAACTGGGACAAGTCAGTTGCGCGTCGGCACCTTTAGTGTCCATTAAGTGCGCAATGGCAAGCGTCGGCGGTAATTGATGACCATTCGGACAGCGCGGCGAGCCTAACCGGGAAAACAACAAGCGCAACACGTTAAACGCCTCAGTCATGGTGCCTACAGTCGAGCGGATTCCAGGGACGGCAGGGCGCTGACGCAACGCAATGGCACTGGGAATGTGTTCGACTTTGTCGACTTTTGCATGGCCTGCTTGGCCTAGGCGCCGGCGGGTGTATGTCGATAAGGCAGAGACATAACGCCGCATCCCTTCAGCGTATAACACCCCCATGGCCAAGCTGGATTTGCCAGATCCCGACCGTCCCGTGATGGCCACTAACTGATGCAAGGGAATATCGACATCCAGGTGCTTCAAATTATTCACTTGCGCGCCGCGGACAGAAATATGAGTAGGTATGGACATGACAAGCAACAACTCCTTTACTCGTTTAGTCTAGCACACCATGATCACAACCGGTGGGCACAAAAAAACCTTGATTTGCGCAATCAAGGTTTTTTGGAAAACATGTTCAGATTAGTGGACCACTTCAACCGTGGCATATAAGATCCCAGCAGATGGGATCTGGTTGCTTGGCATCGCGACGTCCAATTGGTGCGGATTGCTGGCAGCAAATGCCCCTGTATCATTAACGGTCCGATACCAAACGGTGCCATCAGAAAGGGTGATCTTTAAACGCGTTCCTTTAGGGAAAACGGAAAGGTTAGCAGCAACGCCGCTATAGCCCATGTTTGAGCCTAAAACCGCTGGATCATAAAATGATAACTTGAACGTCCCATAACTAGTGGTGCTGGTCGTTGCCGGTGCGGCAGCAGGAGCTGGGGTGGTGGCTGTTTGCGTTTGGGCAGCCGGTGCTGGGGTCGCCGCTTGCGGAGTTGCTTGCGCAGCTGGCGCACTCGTCGGATTAGCAGTTGCAGTTGTGGCCGTCAATTTCAACGTTTGCCCAACCAAGATCAAGTCTGGGTTGCTCAGCTGGTTATAGCTGACCAAGTTGGCAACGGTGGTGTTGTGCTCAACGGCGATTTGAGAAAGCGTATCGCCCGCTTTGACGGTATAAGTGGTGTCAGCCGCAGGAGTCGCAGTTTTCAACTTCAACTTTTGACCAACTAAGATCAGGTTTTGGTTTGTGATATTGTTCGTCGATGCCAGTTCAGACACTGTTGAATTTTGGTCAAGCGCGATTTGGGAAAGCGTATCGCCGGCTTTAACTGTATATTCTGGATCGCTGGTATCTGCTTTGACCACATGCCCTTGTGTCATCAGTGTGCCTGGCAATAAAGCCAACGCAGGAGAGAACAATAGTGCTAATTGTGATTTTTTGATAATACTCACTCCTCAAGTAGTTTACTTGTCCAACCGTATGTATCTAACAGTTAGTATAGCGGCTGCAAGTGACAGCGGTAGAGCAAAACGATGACAAAATATTTAATTTCAGTAACACCGTCATCCGCTTGTAATATATTTGTCATAAATGCGCATAAAAAAATAGGTCATCATCTCGATGACCTTAAACTGCGGCTACAGTGTGGGCTTTTGCCGCAAGCGGGCGACTTGCTCGGCTGCTGGGGTCACCGTCACCGTGCGTTGGCCTTCATACACGACAAATCCAGGTTTAGCGCCGTTGGGTTTGCGGATCTTCTTGACCACGATCCAATCAACCGGCACATTGGCACTGTTGCGTGATCTGGAGAAATATGCCGCTAGTTGGGCCGCTTCCATCAGCGTTTTTTCACTCGGGTCCGCCGAATCGATGATCACATGTGACCCGGGAACGTCTTTGGCATGCAACCAAATATCGGTTTTTTTCGCCAGCTTCAAGGTAAGCTGGTCGTTTTGCAAATTGTTTTTGCCAACGAAGATCTGGGTGCCGTCGCTGGCCCAAAACTGTTCTGGTTTGGCCACTTTTTGCTTTTTCGCCGTTTTTTTACCCTTATGTTGCGGCTTCAAATAGCCGCCTTGTTGCAATTCTAAGCGAATATCGTCAAGGTCTTTAGGTGCTGCCAGTTCGATCTGGGTCATGATCCCAGTCAGGTATTCCAGCTCTGCTTGGTTTTCAGCCATTTGTTCGTGGACATACGCCACGGCATTGCGCAGTTTTTGGTACTTGGCAAAATACTTTTGGGCATTTTTAGACGGCGACAGCTGATTAGACAACGTGATTTTCAACGGCTGCATGTCGGCATAAAAATTCGGCAAGGTGATACTGGTCATCCCGCGTTCGACTTGACTCAAATAAGTGGTCAAGATCTCGCCGCGAATGCGATAATCATCCGCTTTTTGCGTGGCTTTTAGGGTTTGGGCCAGCTTTTTTTGCTTCTTTTTATCCTTGTCGATCAAGTTCTTCAGCGGGTGGATCAAGTTGCTGCCGAGTTGGCGCACGCGATCATGCTCGGCTTTTTGAGCATAATACGCGTCTAACATGTCACTGAGCGTCGGGTACGTTTGCACTGTTCCTGACAAGCTGTGATAAGGCGTCGCACTGAAGTTGACCTTGTCGCCGGTCGTGATCGTCGGGGTGGGGTGGTCAAAAGCGGACAAGAATGCTGTCCATTGTGTGTTGGCATCGCCACTTAACAAACGCGCGGCTAATTCATTGGCAGAATCTGCCGCCAAGCCTTGATAATGCCGCTGAAGCAATTGCGGCAGCGGCACGCCGGCAGTTTTCATCAGTTCTTGATACCCGGCACTTTCGTCAGTGAACGGATCGATTTTATCTTGGATCGGCGGCTGCACATAATCAGCGCCTGGCAACAGCAGTCGATAGCGATTTTGATCAGGGGATACATGGTGGATCAAGTCGATGATCTTATTGGTGCGCAAGTTGACCAGCGTAATATTTGAATGCCGCCCCATGAATTCAACCACGAGGCGCAGTGACAGATCATCACCCAGCTCGTCGCGAGTTTTAAAGTCCAAATGCATCACCCGATCATTGGCCACTTGCACGAGGCTCAACAGACTCGCACTTTGCAAGTATTTGCGCAGCGTCATCGTGAAGGTGCTGGGAACATCAGGATTGGCAAAGGGGATGCGGGTGATTTGCGCGCGGGCGTATTCTGGATGCGCCGACAATAATAACGGCCAGTTTTTGCGTTCGGCGCGAATGGTTAAGATGATCTCGTTTTGATAAGGTTGTTGGATCTTGTTCACGCGGCCGCCAACTAACCAGGAACTAAGTTCGGCGGCCATGGCGTGGGTGAATAGGCCATCAAATGACATAAGGGCCCTCCTTCTATATAAAAAGCGTCTGTCACCATTGTACCAGTTTTACCGGGAACGTTGTGATGATACCGCCTTCAATCAGGGGTGCGGTTCAATTATTCCAGGATTCATGTTAAAGTGTTAAGGTACAAAAATCAAAAGTGGGTGAATCGCATGAAGATCGCCGTCGTCACCGACAGCACCGCGTATCTTTCAGAAGAACAGATCCAAGCCAACCACATTAAGGTGGTCCCGATCCCAGTGATCCTCGATGGCACCGTTTATGATGAAGGCAAGGATATCCAATCGGCACAATACTATGAACTGCTCCGTACCGCTAAGACGTTTCCTAACACGTCACAGCCGCCTTTAGGCGAAGTTTTGAAACTTTATGAAAACTTAGCACATGAAGGTTACGATACGATTTTAAGCATCCACCTCGCCAGCACGATCTCTGGGTTTGTCAATACGCTCAAAGGTGCCGCCAGTGAGATCCAAGATGCCAATGTGGTCGTGTATGACTCACAGATCACGGTGATCTTAATGGGTGAACTGGTGTTGACTGCTGCGAAAATGGCGGCTCAAGGCGCTGATATTCAAGCAATCTTAGCCAAGATGGACGAATTGCGCGCCACGACTGGGGAGTATTTTATCGTCAATGACTTGCAAAACTTAGTGCGCGGCGGCCGTTTGTCTAATGCCGCTGGGTTTATCGGTGGTATGTTGAAAATCAAGCCGCTGTTAACCTTTGACGATGACAGCCATAAGATCGTGGCTTTTGAAAAGATCCGCTCTTTAAAAAAAGCCTATGCGCGCATTGAAGACTTATTCACGCAAGAACTTGAGCGCGTGGATTATCCGCTGAAAGCTTGGGTGATCCATGCCAACGACCCGGAAGCGGCGGCGCAATGGCGCCAAGAATTAGAAGCAAAGTTTCCCCAAGTTGAGTTTGCAACGTCTTATTTTGGCCCAGTGATCGGCACACATCTTGGCGAGCGTGCCATCGCGCTAGGCTGGATCAAAGACGAAAGATGAGCGCCTTAAAGGTAAGCCCCCGGCTTACCTTTTTTTGTGCAAGCGAACAGTGATCTGCAGGGTTTCAAGGCGGACTCGTGCGAGGGCTTAGTTGGTTGTGATACTATGATTAGTAATCAGAGGAGTGATGAGTAAATGTTCATTCAACCAACCAACGAAACCGGTCGGATCTTAGCAGCGCGAACTGCTTATTCTGGCCATATTTTCGATGTGATCCAACAAACCATTGAAACACCAGACGGCTTGCGTGTTGAGCGTGATTTGATCAAGCATGCGCCAGCCGTCGCTTTATTGGCCATGACGGCAGATGATCAGGTGCTGGTCAACCGGGAGTATCGCGTGGGGATCAATGCTGAAGCCTATGCCTTACCTGCTGGTTTGATCGATCCAGGGGAAACGCCTGATGCGGCGGCAAAGCGCGAATTAGAAGAAGAAACGGGCTATGTGGCCCAATCTTTGCAACCTTTGTGTGCGGTGCGCTCCAGCGAAGGGATGACTGATGAAGTGGTGCATTTGTATTATGCACAAGTCGATCAAAAAAAACGCATCAAGCAGCATTTTGATCGAGATGAATTTGTCACGAGTCAATTTGTGCCGCTGCCAGATGTGATCGCGGCGGTGCAAGACGGGCGGATCGCTTCTGCGCAAAGTGTGTCGGCTTTGAGTTATTACCTGGCATTCGTGCGCAACGCATGAGGTTTTTTAGCCCAGAGGGTTGACTTCTGAGCGAAAACGATTATTATGAAAGACATATTAAATAAACGTTAATCAAATGAAGTTGTGATTAGAAACCGCGTGTTGTTCAGGGTGTCAAGAGAGTCCCGCTGCTGTGAAGGGATCACTACCCAATGCGTCCACATCTATGAACTTGGCGATTGAATCCAGTAGGTCGTCACGCAGGAATTGCGTTATCATAGCTACCAACAAGCGCTCGCTTAGGCCGTCGCTTGCAGGCAGTGTGAGGCTGGCTTCGCAAGAAGTCGGTAAACAGAGGTGGAACCGCGGTGAATCAATCGTCCTCGATGAGCAATAGCTTATCGTGGGCGATTTTTTTATCTTCTCATAATCATTTTGGAAAGAAGGTCCAATATGTCAAAACGCAATCTGCCAGTGGGCACCCGTGATGAATTCGGTCCGGAAACGGAACGCAAGACCCAATTGACACAATTACTTCAAGAACGGTTTACTCAGCAGGGCTTTCACCCGATCAAAACCCCGGTGATGGAATATCGCGCCGTGTTTGATGCAATGGCGCCGACCCCGGAAAATGCCTATCAGTTTTTAGAAGAAACTGGTGAGACCTTAGTCTTGCGGCCGGATTTAACTTTACCCATTGCCCGGGTGATGAGTACGACTGGGATCACCCCGCCGACGAAGTGGTGTTATACCGGGGATGTTTTTCGGATCAAAAAGCGCCACTCTGGCGGTTATAATCAAATCACTCAAAGCGGGGTCGAGATCATTGGGTATCAAGGCCTCAAAGCCGAATGGGAATGCCTCTTGCTGGCGGCAGGGATCTGTACGGAACTCAAGTTAGCGGATGTGACCATCGAACTTTCTGATGCCAGCTTTGTCGATACCGTGTTGGCGCAATTGCCGCTTGCCAACCAAGATGCCCTCAAACACGCCTTGTTCAATAAAGACTTGACGGCTTATGAGCAGCTGCTCAAGCATTTGCCGCAAAGCCAGCTGACCGCGTTTTTAGCCGCTTGGCCATGGCTGTTTGGCCCGGCAGATGAGGTGTTGGCTAAGCTGCCAGATGAACCGACGATCCAAGCCAGCGTTGCGGATCTGCGCAAGACGGTGGCGTTTCTTGAAGCCAATTGTCCGAGCTTGCATTTGACCATCGACTTATCCAGTCAGTCGCCGCAGCCTTATTACACCGGGTTGGTTTTCCACGGCTATCGGCCAGATGCCAATGATTACTTATTCAGTGGCGGGCGTTATGATCGACTCCTTTCAAGCTTTCAACAAACGCGTCAACCTGCCGTTGGTTTTAGCTTTGACTTAGATGCATTAGCTGCGACTTTGCCGCAAAGCCCGGCAGTGGTGCCAACGTTGATCTATTTTACTGATACGCAATGGGCCCAAGCACAAGCCCTAGCGGCTAAAACCCCTAATGCCAGTTTGTGTTTGACAGATAGCTTGGCAGCGGCCAAACGCCAAGCGCAAGGGGTTGGCGCCAACTTGATCGATCTCAGTCAGGAGGATGCGCAATGACATTAAAAATCGCATTGACCAAAGGCCGCACCGAAAAGCAAGTGTTGCCCTTGTTGGCCCAAGCGGGGATGGATGTGGAACCGATCCGCAATAAAGGGCGCCGCTTGATTTTTAACGATGATCCCAAATACCACACGATCTTAGCCAAAGGCCCAGACGTGTTGACTTATCTCAATCGCGGAGCAATGGATATTGGGATCGTCGGCAGCGATATTCTTGATGAACAGCGCAATCCGCAATATGACATGTTGGATCTGCGCACTGGCCGCTGCCGGTTTGTGTTAGCATCAACCGCGAATTTTGATCCTGGACAGACCCGTCGCAAGATCATCGCCACCAAATATCCCAATATCACGCAAGACTATTTCGCCACCATTGGCGAAGACGTCGAGATCATCAAGATCGAAGGCTCCGTCGAACTCGCCCCGTTAGTCGGGTTAGCGGATGCAATCGTGGATATCGTTGAGACTGGCACGACGCTGCGTGAAAACCACTTACAAGTCTTTGCGGAATTGCGGCCGGTGTCCACGCACTTAGTGGTCAACCGCCTCGCCTTGAAGCAAAAGCAAGTGGAGATCCAAACTTTGATCCAAAATCTACAAAAAGCCATTCAGGAGGACTAATCATGAAAATTTTAACTGGTAATTTTGACCAACTGGCCACCCAAGTCAACCAACGTGAAGAACAAGCGGCCAGCAAGCCAGAAGTTGAAGCGGCAGTTGCCGACATCATCGCCAATGTGCGTGCCAATGGTGACCAAGCCTTAAAGGACTATTCGCAAAAGTTTGACGGCGTCCAAGTTGATGATTTCAAAGTTAGTCAAGCCACCATTGATGCCGGCTATGCCAGCTGTTCTAAGGAATTGATCGATGCGTTGTTGTTGGCCAAGCGAAACATCACCAGCTACCACGAAAAAGAAGTCAGTCGCGGCTTTATTGACAGCGAACAACCAGGTGTGATTCGCGGCCAGAAGCTGACCCCCTTGGCTGCCGTTGGCTTGTATGTGCCAGGCGGGACCGCTGCTTATCCATCAACGATCATGATGGCGGCTTTGCCGGCTAAGATCGCTGGTGTCAAAAATATTGTCATGGTGACGCCGCCACAACCAGCAGGGATCAATCCTGCAGTGTTAGCTGCCGCCAAGTTAGCCGGTGTCGATGCGGTTTATCAAGTCGGCGGTGCTCAAGCGGTCGCGGCTTTAGCTTTTGGCACCGAAAGCATTCCGCGGGTCGACAAGATCATGGGCCCAGGCAACATTTTTGTTGCCACCGCCAAAAAGCAAGTCTTTGGTCAAGTGGCCATCGATATGATCGCCGGCCCTTCGGAAATCGGCATTATCGCCGATGGCCAGTCCAACCCTGCGCAAGTGGCAGCCGACTTGTTGAGCCAAGCGGAACACGATAAGCTGGCCCGGCCGATGTTAGTGACTGACAGCCAAGCCCTCGCTGATGCCGTCAATCTCGAATTGACCAAGCAACTGGCCACTTTGCCGCGTGAAGAAATTGCCACCGCCAGTGTCAATGATGAAGGGTTCATCGCCGTGGTAGAAAATCTCGACGACGCATTTAAGCTGATGAACTTGATCGCACCAGAACACTTGGAAGTGCAAGTGGATGAACCAATCAGCTATCTCAATCAGATTCAAAACGCGGGTTCAGTCTTCTTAGGCCGGACCGCTTCAGAACCGCTGGGTGATTATGTTGCCGGCCCTAACCACATCTTGCCGACTGCAGGGACGGCGCGTTTCTTCTCGCCGCTAGGGGTGGAAGATTTCGTCAAGCGCATCCAATTCATTCAATACACTCCGCAAGCTTTGGGTAAAGAAGCTAAAGCGATCACGACCTTAGCCCGTACCGAAGGCTTAGAAGGACATGCAAGAGCGATCGAATCGCGCTTTAACTAAGCCCGATGCAAAAGCCTAACTGAGGATCGGTGCCGATTTGCTGGTCGCTGCGATCAGCATGACCCAGTGGACGCGATCATTTCGTCCACCAGCATTCACCGATTTGTCATCTGTTCAACTTATTCAAGGAGGAACTGTCATGCGTCAAGCCACCATCACGCGAAATACTAAAGAAACCAAGATCACCGTTAGTTTGAACCTCGATGATTATTCGACCATCGACATTGATACCGGGATCGGCTTTTTCGATCATATGCTCAATGCCTTCGCCAAGCACGGGCGTTTTGGCTTAGTCGTCAAAGCCGATGGCGATTTAGACGTCGATCCGCATCATACGACTGAAGATGTTGGCATCGTGATCGGCGAATGCTTCAAAGCAGCCTTAGGCGATAAGGCCGGCATCGAGCGTTTTGGCACCGCGTTTGTGCCATTAGATGAAACTTTGAGCCGGGTCGTGATCGATCTTTCTGGGCGGGCGTATTTGGTTTTTGAAGCCGAATTTGATAACCCGAAGCTGGGTGGTTATGACACTGAAGTGACGCAAGACTTTTTTCAAGCCTTTGCGTTTGCCGCAGAGCTGAATCTGCATGCCACTGTCTTATATGGCCGCAACACGCACCACAAGATCGAAACCTTGTTCAAAGCACTCGGCCGGGCAATGCGCGCAGCAGTGACGATAAACCCAGAAGTTAAAGGGATCCCATCGACTAAAGGAGTGATTTGATGCTGGCAGTGATCGATTACGATACGGGCAATGTCCGTAACGTCAAAAAAGCGTTAGACTACCTGAACATCGCCAACACCTTGACTAGTGATCCAGCAGTGATCGCCGAAGCAGACGGCTTGATCTTGCCTGGCGTCGGTGCGTTTCAAAAAGCGATGGCTGAGCTGCAAAAACGCGACCTCGTCGGCGTTTTGCAAACTCAAGCCGCGGCTGGGCAGCCGATGTTGGGAATCTGTTTAGGCATGCAATTATTGTTTGATCGCAGTGAAGAGTTTGGCGATTCGACTGGATTAGGCTTGCTGCCAGGGGCGGTGGTTGCCATCCCCGAAAAATCTGGTTTGAAGGTCCCGCACATGGGCTGGGATACCAACCATAGCAAGGCTAACAACCGCTTTGGCCAAGTTTTTGATCAACAAGCGACTTATTTCGTACACTCATTTTATGTGCAAACTGCGGCGAAAAATATCGTTGCCACCGTCGACTATGGGGTCACCATCCCTAGCGTCGTGCAACAAAACAATGTTGTGGGGATGCAGTTTCACCCCGAAAAAAGCGGCCAAGTCGGCTTAGCCGGCCTAAAAGCCTTCAAGGAGATGTGTGCAGATGCAGCTTTTTCCAGCAATTGACCTGTTGAATGGTCAAAGCGTGCGCTTGTTTCAAGGCGACTACGCACAAGTTTCAACGATCAACACCGATCCGTTGGTGCAAGCTCAAAAGATCCAACAAGCCGGATTGACGAATTTACACTTAGTCGACCTCGACGGCGCCAAAGCCGGGCAGCCGCAAAATCTTGAGACGATCACCCGCTTGCGCCAAAATACTGATCTGTTTATTGAAGTTGGTGGCGGGATCCGGTCGTTAAAGACGATCCGGCAATATCTGGATTTAGGGATCGATCGGGTGATCCTAGGCAGTATCGCGCTGAAAGCCCCAGAGTTGGTCAAGCAAGCACTGGCTGAATTTGGTGCAGACCAAATCGTGATCGGGATCGACGCCAAAAACGATCGCGTCGCCACAGAAGGATGGCTTGAAACCAGCACCACCAGCACCGCTGATTTAGTGGCGACGATGGCCGAAGCTGGGGCCGCGACGTTTATCGTCACTGACATTGCCAAAGACGGGACGCTGGCAGGGCCGAATGTGGCCATGCTCAGGCGCTTGCACGAGCAGTTTCCGGCACTGATCTTTGTCGCTTCTGGCGGGATGCGCACGCCGGCAGACTTAGTTGCCTTGCAAACTGCCGGAATCGAGCATGCGATCATCGGCAAGGCGTTAGCAGCTGGCAGCATTACCTTAGCGCAGTTGAAAGCATTGGAGGGATAACATGATCACCAAACGGATCATTCCATGTTTAGATGTTGATCACGGCCGGGTAAAAAAAGGGGTCAATTTTGTCAATCTCACCGATGTCGGTGACCCGACGGAAATCGCGGCGGCATATGAGCAGCAAGGTGCCGATGAACTAGTCTTTTTAGATATCACAGCCACTAAAGAACATCGCGGGGCCATGGTCGACACCATCGAAAAAGTCGCCAGCCAAGTGTTTATGCCGTTGACCGTCGGCGGCGGGATCAACAGTGTGGCCGATATGCAAGCTTTGTTGCGGGCGGGAGCAGACAAGTGTTCACTTAACTCTGCAGCCGTTCGCCATCCGGAATTGATCACGCAAGGCGCCGAGAAATTTGGCCGTCAGTGCATCGTCGTGGCGATCGATGTGCGGTGGCAAGCGGCTAAGAAACGTTATCAAGTCGTGATCGATGGTGGGCATACGCCAGTTGATCTGGATGCCATCGCCTGGGCCAAAAAGGTCGTGCAACTTGGTGCTGGCGAGTTGTTGGTCACGTCTATGGACAAAGACGGCACGAAAAATGGGTTCGACTTGCGCCTCTACCAATTATTGACGGCAGCCGTCAATGTGCCGATCATTGCCAGTGGCGGTTGTGGCGCGATCCAAGATTTCACTGATCTATTCACCCAAACCACTGTCGATGCTGGCTTAGCCGCATCGGTGTTCCACTATGGAGAGCTGACGATTCCTGAAGTGAAAACTGAACTCAAAGAAGCCGGGGTGAGTGTCAGATGACAGAACTTGATTTTGCCAAGGGCAACGGCTTGATCACCGCCGTCGTTCAAGACGCCAAGACCAAGCAAGTGTTAATGGTCGCGTATCAAAATCGCGAGTCGTGGGAAAAAACCTTAGCGACTGGTGAAACTTGGTTTTGGTCGCGTTCGCGAAAAGAGTTGTGGCATAAAGGCGCCACCAGCGGCAACACCCAAAAAGTCGTCAACATCACCATTGATTGTGACGCCGATACCGTCTTGATCATGGTCGATCCGGCAGGCCCGGCTTGCCATACCGGGCACACCAGCTGTTTTTTCACCCCGCAAAAGCTTGCGACTCAGTCATGATTGCTGCCGTTCACGGGGTTATAGGAGGAATGTCTATGTTGAAACCAAGCGTCACGCATTTGCACCCATATGTCCCAGAAACACCCTTACCCGAATTGGAAAAGCAGATCGGTGTCAGCCCGATCGTACGCTTATCGGCCAATGAGAATCCGTTTGGGACTTCGCCTGCGGTCAAAAAAGCGATCCAAGGCTTTGATTTTAATACCACACGCCAATACCCAGATGGGGATGCCAATCAATTATGCCAAGCCGTGGCCAAATTTGCTGGAGTCCCAGCAGAGCAACTGTTGTTTGGCTGTGGGTTGGATGAAGTGATCGAATTGGTGGCGCGCACGTTTTTAAGCCCAGGGGATGAAATGGTCGAGCCTTGGCCGACTTTTGGCGAATATAAGATCCACGCCCAAATCGAAGATGCGACGATCATTGATGTGCCTGTGCAAGCTGATGGGCAATTTGATGTTGATGGGCTGATCAATGCGATCACGCCTAAGACTAAATTGTTGTGGTTATGCAACCCTAACAATCCGACTGGTACGTTTTTACCTTTGGCCCAGATGCGTGCTTTGCTGAAGCGGGTGCCTAAGCATGTCTTGGTGATGATCGATGAAGCCTATGTCGATTTTGTCACCGACGAAGCACAGCCTTCAGCTTTGGCATTGATCCCAGAATTTGACAATATCGTCGTCATGCGGACGTTTTCTAAGATCTATGGTTTGGCGGCGATGCGCGTCGGTTATGCTGTGATCCCGAAGGCATTGGTCGCCGCGATGCAAGCGGTGCGCTTGCCTTATAACCTCAATAGTGTCTCGCAAGCAGCTGCCTTGGCCGCCTTGGCTGATCAAGACTTTGTGACGACGATCCGCCAGCGCGTTGCCAAAGCCCGCACGCAATGGGAAGCATTTTTAGCTGCTAATGGCTATCAATATGACCATAGCCAAGCAAATTTCATCTTTTTCAAAGCGCCTCGTGCCGCCGAGCTGAAAGATTACTTGTTGCACCACGGCTTTTTAGTGCGTGACGGCCTGGGACCAGATCAGTTGCGCGTCACTTTTGGCACCGATGCGCAAAATCAGCAGATCCAAAAGCTGATGACGGCCTTTTACGCATAGCCATGCTATAATTGAAGGCATGTGAGAAAAGGAGTGGACGCATTGCAAGACGTCAAATTGATTGCTACCGATATGGACCATACTTTATTGACCGAAGCTGGTGAATTACCGCCAGCCTTTGGTGATAAGCTCGACGCGCTGAAAGCCAAAGGGATCCAGTTTGCGATCGCCAGCGGGCGGCCGCTTTATACCTTAAAAGCCTTATTTCCTAAACATCACGATCAAATGGTGTTGATCTGTGATAACGGGGCAGTGATTGCCGACCATGGACAAGTGATTGCCAAGCACTTATTGCCGCAAGCGACGATCTTAGATATTTGCGCAACGGTGACTCGCCAAGTGAATGGCCATCCGTTGATCTGTGGTTTAGATGGTGCAGTTGGCGCCACTGCGGATCAGCAATTTGATGGGGTATTTCGCGAGTTCTATCACCGCTTGACTTATCGAGATGACTTGCAAAGCTGGAGCGGAGAAGCCGATAAGGTGACCATTTATCTGCCTGACGGGAATGCAGAAGCCGTTTTTGAACAGCTGATCAAGCCGCGCTATGGCGCTGATTTTTCTGCGGCAGTCTCTGGCCCGGTTTGGATCGACATCATGCCCAAAAATATCAACAAAGGCACTGCTATGGCCCAAATCGGCCAGCGCAAAGCCATTTCTGCCGATCAAATGATGGCGTTTGGCGATACGTTCAATGATGCGCAGATGCTGAGTTATGTGCGGTATGGCTATTTAGTGGCCAATGCCAATCCCGGGATGGCGGCTTACGCGCGATATCGTACCGCCAGCAACGATGACTATGGGGTGGTGCAAGTCCTCGATCAAGTGCTCGCGGCGAATTAAGCGGCTTGTGCACCACTTCAATAAGCCCATGAATTTTTTAGAAACATTTTTATAATGACCCGGAGTCAACCTGGCTCAACTGCTTTTCTAAGCTTGTGAAAAAATAATTCACAAGCTTTTTATTTTGCTTCCTATTCAGTCATGGCGTATACTGCAAGCCATAAGGATGTAAGCGCTTGCTAATGACCGTTTGTGAATTTTAGGGAGGTAACTATTGATGGCTAACAGTACAACTGCGCTCAAGCATTATCAAATGTATCTGGATGGGAAATTCGTCGACGCGAGTGATCACGAGACTCAAGTGGTCATCAACCCTGCGACTGAAGCCCCGTTGGCCACTTTTCCAGTCGCAACAGCAGCGGATGCAGAAGCGGCAGTGTTAGCGGCTGAGCGCGCCCAGCGCACTTGGCGGCAATTACCGGCACCTGCCCGCGGGCAATATCTTGCTCAGCTGGCTGCGGCTTTGCGCAGCCACGCGGAGACGTTCATTGATCTATTGATTCGCGAGCAAGGCAAAATCTATGGGCTGGCTGAGACAGAAGTAAATTTTTCCGCGGACTATCTGGATTACATGGCCGCCGCTGGGCGTACCTATGAAGGGGAGATCATTCAATCTGATAATCCTAACGAGAATATCATGATCGCCAAGCAGCCGATCGGTGTTGCGGTAGGGATCTTAGCCTGGAACTTTCCGTTATTCTTGATCGTGCGCAAGCTGGCACCTGCACTAGTCACAGGCAATACCATCGTGCTCAAGCCTAGTTCTGAGACACCGCAAGTTGCATTGGAATTTGCCAAGCTGGTGGATGAAGTTGAGTTGCCGCATGGGGTCGCGAATTTCATCACCGGCCATGGCAGTGAAATCGGCGAAGCGCTGTCTGCCAATCCTAAAGTCGGCATCATCAGCTTGACTGGTTCGGTCAACTCCGGCAAGCGGGTGATGGCCACCGCTGCCAACCATGTTGCCAAGGTTTCTTTGGAATTAGGCGGCAAAGCACCAGCAATCGTGGCCAAAGATGCCGACTTAGATCTGGCCGTCCAAGCGATCATCGATTCGCGTATCGACAACAATGGTCAAGTCTGCAACAATGCTGAACGTGTCTATGTCCAAGAGGACGTCGCCGAAGAATTTACCCAAAAGCTGACGGCGAAGTTAGCCGCTGTTAAAGTCGGGGACCCAGAAGATCGCTCTGTTGACATGGGGCCGCTGATCAACCGTGCAGCCTTGGAGAAAGTCGACGGGATGGTCCAAAGAGCAGTAGCCCAAGGCGGTGTGGTCACAACCGGTGGCCATCCCCTCGATACCGAACGGGGATTCTTCTACTTGCCAACGGTCATCACACATGTGCAACAAGACTGGGAAATCGTCCAAAATGAAGTCTTTGGGCCAGTGTTGCCGATCGTCACGTTTAAGACGATCAAAGAGGCGGTGGCGATGGCCAATGATACCCGCTATGGGTTGACCAGTTCGATTTACACGCGCGATCTTGAAGCGGCCGCTTATGCAGCCAATACGATCGAAGCTGGGGAAACTTATATCAATCGATTCAATTTTGAAGCGATCCAAGGTTTTCATGCGGGGTGGAAGGAATCTGGTGTCGGCGGGGCAGACGGTCGCCATGGGATCGAAGAATTCTTGAATACCCACGCGGTATACTTGCAACGCCATCCAGAGCATTTGACCGACTAAATTGGTTTTTAAAAAAATGGGCGATGTCAGCGGGAATTTAACAAAATAGCGAAATGTATTCTCATGGTAGATAGGTATTCGGCCTGTAAAGGAGGCACAACCATGAATGTACAATTAGTTAATTTTGTTGATGTCCATGCCTCAATAGGCACGATCACAACATTGCTGACGACACCCAGTACTTTTAGCGACTGGATGTCCACCGTGGTCAAGGTGGTCCAGACGCCAGACGCTATTGAGATCACCCGGGACAACTCGTTTTTCAACCCGCATGAGCATATGCGCATCCAAGCCCATGATGGGATCGTGCGTTTCATCAGTACCGAAGGCTTGGTGCAGTATCAAGTGATCTTTCGGCCAATGTCGTTTGGACCAAATTGGACAACGATATACCAATTGTTGATCTTGACTCAGCCGCCAACGATCCCATTAACGCTATTGCGCCCATTTTTGCAGATGACGTTCAATACGGACTTGGCGCAATTTGCCCGCTATGCTGAAGCAATCACATTATGATGCACTATAGCCGCAGACCTTCAGGCCTGCGGCTATTTGCTTACTTAACGCCAAGGAACAGTGTCAAGCAGATGATCAGCGCTAAGGCGATCCTGGCATATATCATATATATAGAAAGAAGCAAAATGAGCACGGTTGTTGCTGTTGACTTTGCTGCAAAATAACCCGATCGGCGGCCGTCCTAATTTTTACATTACCGAAGCCGCTTGTGACGCATCGGCGAAAAACGATTAGCAGCTAGGCGTCAGACTGCTTGAATTCATGCCAGCATGGCTTGTCCAGGGTTCAATTTTGACGAGCGTGGGAGTTTTGTAATATTACGAGTAATAAAATAGATTGATGACAATAATACAAATCATTCGAAAAATGTAATACTGCTGTGGTATCCCTGTAATCTGAACACGTTAGTATAGTCAGTGTTGAATCGTTACTGGACAAACACATAGGAGTGAATTAATATCAAAAACTCACATTTAGCATGGCTCTTTACAACGGCAGCAGTATTAGGCGCAGCAGTCGTGTTGGGACAATCTAACACCGTTAGCGCAGCTACCACAGGCGAGTACGTGGTTAAAGCGGGTGACACCCTTGCTGAAATTGCCGCAGCGAATAATGTAAATACCGATAAGCTGGCCACAGCTAACCAATTGGCTGATAAAAATGTCATCATCGTCGGCCAAAAGCTGACCTTAAATGTTGCGACCCAGCCGCAAGCGCAAGCAACCACCGCTTCGGCTTCCACTTACACGGTCAAGGCTGGCGACACGCTTTCTGGCATTGCAGCCAGCACCGGTGTTAGTCAAGCCACATTGATTTCCTTAAATAACATCCAAAATGCCGATCTGTTGACAGTTGGTCAAGTATTAAAACTTGCTGGTACGCCAGTTGCCGCTGCGGTTACGACGGCCCCGCAACAACCAGTTGCCCAGGCGCAAACGACGACTGCTGCTGCTAAGCCAGCAACACCAGCTGCACCAGCTGCACCAGCTGCACCAGCTGCACCAGCTCAACAAGCTGCACCAGCTCAATCGGCGCCTGCAACCACATACTCCGCACCGAAGTATGTCGCCCCACAAACTCAAACTCAAACGACACAATCTTCCACGACTGCCAGCAGCACAGTAACAGGCAGTGAAGCTGCTGCTAAGGCAGCAATCGCCCAGCGCGAATCCGGTGGTTCGTACAGCGCACGTAATGGGCAATACGTTGGTAAATACCAACTGACCGATTCTTACCTCAATGGTGACTACTCCGCTGCTAACCAAGAAAAAGTGGCGGATCAATATGTTGCCAGCCGTTACGGCAGCTGGGCCAACGCGCTTGCGCATTCTAATGCTCAAGGCTGGTACTAATATCAAGTGCAACAAAATTACCGAGACGCATTTGCGTCTCGGTTTTTTGTTGCCAATTCGGTTAGTGGTCCGTTACCATGCAAGTGCAGCTTGATTACTGTCGTGAAAGAATCACTGATTGCTCATTAATCATAAGATAGCGTATAATCACATTGAATTAATGATCATAGCACTGATAGATTTGTTATCCGCAGCGTTGCTGCATGTTGGTTCGTGACTAGCATGCAGGCTAGGAGGAAAATTATGGTTCCAAAAACTGCGCGACAAGTTCGCTGGCTGATTGTCGGGATCTGGGGTATAGTGCTTTTTGGCAGTATTGCCATTCTGTCAGTGCCAGCATTTTTTGGCGGCTATGTGCCTTTTTGGGTGCCAATCGTCTCAATATTAGTGGGCACTGTGACTTACGCGGTGTGTTTAAGGCAAAGCAGGCGCCCATAGCCAGTAATTGTAGTCAGCTTTTCGGGAGTTTCTGCTAACGAATAAGGAGAAGCATGAAACCTGTAAAAATGGCCCACCAGCGCAAGCCTCATCGCATCGATAAGCTGATTGTTGCATTGACTACCGTCGATATTCCGGTTGTGAGCGGGGTGATCGTGTTAGCAGGTGCGATCGTGCTGCCAATCATGGCGGTGATGAAACATCGACAGGCCAAGCGCCTGCTGATCACAGTTTGGCAATTAGCGGATCACTTAGGATTTTCTGCAGCTGATTTGAAGCGCTTGTCAGGCAGCTTTGATTACGGCGTCATTGATTGGGCACTTACTCGGCCAGGCCGAACGCAAACAATTGTCCCGTCGCTTGAGACGATTTGTTTGGTTCGCGCCGAACTGAAGCGGTCAGTTAACCGCTGTGATACCGATTAATTGGGGATGTACATGTTGTTGCTGCGTTTGTTAGAGGGTGCTGAATGAAAAGAGAATTTTGGACCTTGAATCGCGTGTTGACGCTCTTGGTGTATGGGATGATTGCGTGCTTTGTCATCGGGCATGCGACGCCGACGTTGGCCGTTAGAACTAAAATGCTCTTTCACGGGTATTTGAGGAGTAGTCTAACGGCACAAATCACCAAGTCAAAGGAACATGGGGACCATGGTGAAGCAATCTACTTCGTTTCGCCTTCGCCGGTCAACGATTCAACAGCGGCAGCCGCGCTGGCCCAGCACACTATTTTGTTGCCTGATCACTATCGCGTCACCACATTTGGACTGTCGTTTGCTGAGATGGCTACCAGCATGGGGTAGCCATCTTTTAGTAAGGGCTGTGTTATTGGGGATGATTCGGCTGCTGAGCTTAGCAGGTAAGAATATTACCTTCACGGAATGGCAATACCGACTAGAAATAAGCACCAGTAAAGACCGACTCCGATCGTGAGGATGCCGATCAAGCTAAGCAATAATTTCCAATTTAATGAAAATCGCGCTTTGATGCTCGCAATTATCAGCATCACGCCGATAAAAATAAGCAGTATTGCAACAGATGTCCATAGTACGACGATCATCGACATTGTGATTCTCCTTAAATTGTCTTTGACAAACGACGCAAAACGTTGACGCACAGCCAGCGTAACAAACGAAGTGCCTCAAAGCAAACACAAGCGTGGAAGATGAATCAGGAACTGACTCAATCTGATTTATGGCTTAAACCTGACCTTAACTATCAAAGAAAAATGTCCCAGCAGGTTGGTGTGATCTGGATACTGAGGAGAAGGGTTAAGTGCCGGTCAACTTGACGTCTGCATTGGCTTCTCTAGTTGTGGCGTCCAATATAAAGGGCAATATGCCACCCCGCCAGCCCCTCCCTGATAAGGTTCTAGTGTGATGAATCCGTTGGCAGGAAGAGCTGGGCGCTGCTTGTTTTTTTTTGACATGTGAATATGTAGCGTATATCAAACGCAAGATGTTTGATCAACTTAACTCACCGAAGCGGAATATGCCTCTGGTTGTTATAGACTCAGGAAAAGATACCAAATAGCTAATCCATTGATGTGGAAGGGGATGCGCAATGAAAAAGTGGGGTTATCGTTTTATTTTTGGCCTGCCGGTGCTTGGCAACGAAGCACTGGCATACGCAAACTCTATCCTAGGATGGCCGGCAATGCTCCTTCCATTGTGTCTTTTGCTGGCGTTTTGTCTTTCGCCGTTTAATCCCACTGCCACTGCTTCCTGACAGCGGTGCTTTGCTCATATGGTTGGGACTCTACGCACTTTCACTAGTTTGGCTCTTGCGAAAAAGCCGCGTTGGTGAAGTCACCGAAAAGTTACCAGATACAGCTTTTCCCAGCGCCAAAAAACGGATCCGTCGCTGGAGCTGGGGATTTGGGGTTTTTGCTGCATTGATCATCGACGTGGTCCTGTCTGCCGTCCAATATCGCATTTATAATCGAGCAAATTTCTGGACGCACGGGATCGCAAATACACTATTTAATATGGCTTGGCAGTTCGCACTGATCGCCTGGCTTCTCGAACACACGTGGCGAGTCGCGCTTCAGTCGCGCCTCACCGTACGTTCCAGATAACGTAAACAGCCGAGTACCGTTTCTGAGTTCTGTCACATCAACATGCGAGGTGTGAAAATGAAACCTAATCGAGAACATTTGAGAGACAAATTGTCGATTGCTTTTCCAATATTTGCAACAATTGGTTTCTTGATTCTTTTTTCAATATCGATTTTAAAGCACGATTCCTTTATCCACGCTATGCTTATGCTTGGGCTCTCTTTGGTCTCTTTTGGAGTGGCTTTGGAAGTCCATAGCAAGCTTTGCTGATTCCCATAATGTAGGAAATTAAAGGAAAAACAGTGGTACCCAATCTTTGAGTGTTATTGATTTTTGGTCAAGGAGGTTTGAAACTGTAACTTTAAATGTAGAACAACGTATAATGTTAAGGCATAATGGGGATACAATAATTAAGTGGGAGGTATCCTCATGCTCAAACCAGGACAAATGGCTGAACGCATTGGCGTAACAGTGAAAACCTTACAGAAGTGGGACAAAGATGGCACGTTGCCAGCCTATCGAAATCTATACCGAAGAACAGTATCTTGCCTACCTAGGTAAGTCTAAGAAGAACGATCACAAGGTGATTGCTTATGCGCGTGTCTCAAATGCTGGGCAGAAAGATGACTTGAAGAATCAAGTTGACTTTTTACGTCAGTATGCCAATGGCAAAGGCGTAATCCTTGATGACGTGATTACGGATGTTGGTAGTGGACTTAATTATAAGCGTAAGCATTGGAATGAGTTGCTTGATCAGATCATGGCTAACAATGTTGATGCCGTGTATATCACTTATAAGGATCGTTTCGTCCGTTTCGGCTATGACTGGTTTGAACAATTAGCAAATAAATTTAACACCCAAATTGTGGTGCTGAATAACCCGGATTTGTCACCTCAAGAAGAAATGACGCAAGACTTAATCAGTATCATTCACGTTTTCAGTTGCCGTATCTACGGTTTGCGTAAATACAAAAGGGTTTGCGTAAATACAAAAGCAAAATCGAAAATGATAAAGAACTGAAATAGCTGTGTCTTTCAGCGAAAGGAGGTGGGTCGAATGATTAAAACACACAAAACCAAAATCTATCCAAATGCTACCATGCGGAAAGTGCTTAATTCTCTTTTCAATTACCGAAGGTGTTGCTATAACCAAGCGTTAGAGACGTGGAACATGATGTATGACGAGTCATTGATCCTTGATGACAACTCCTTCCGCCCTAACGAACGCAAGGTGCGTGATGAACTAGTAGATAATAAACAGGATTGGCAGTTCCTTCAATCCGCGCGGGTTTTACAATTAGCCGTGAACGATCTAGCCAAGGGCTGGAAAAACTATTTCAATCCCAAGATGCCCAACCATGCTAAGCCACGCTTCAAGTCTAAGAAACGCTCAAAACGAGTCTTTAAGACGGATCGGGCCAAGGTGGTCAATGGTCGATTACGACTTGATAAACCTCGAGGGTCTGGAGCTTGGTATGACATTAAATTGGCTGAAAAGCTACGGTGGCAAGGTGATATTAAGCTTGTTACTGTAGTTGAAGAGGTCGATGGCTATTATGCCTGTTTGTCTATTGATGTAGCGGACATCGCTGTCGAGAAGCATGGAGTGCAGGTCACTGGTGTTGATGCTAACATTGCACGATTTGATTACAAAGACGCCTATGGGTATCAACAAGTGAACTCGCTGCCGCAAAGCTTGCCCTGCCTATACCAACGCATCACCGTTTATCAACGACTCTTAGCACGTAAACGAGTGGCAAATCCAAAAAGTTTTCAATCAAATAATTACCGCACAACGAGAACCAAGTTGAAGCGCGATTATCAGAAAGTTAAACGGATACAAGAGGATTTGCTCAAGAAATTTACGGCTAAGCTGGTAGATGAGAACGACGTAGTCGCTATCGAAGACTTGGATGTCTTGCATATGAAGATGAACAAGCGACTAGGCAAGAACCTTCATCGATCGATGTTTGGCAAATTCAAGCAAATGATGGCGTATAAGAGCAAGTGGAACGGTGTAAAACTGGTCCTGGTTGATCAGTTTTATCCAAGCACTCAGCGTTGCTCGCAATGCGGTTATATCAAGACTGGTGATGAGAAAATTGGCTTGAGCGGTAATCAAAAGCATTACACAGGACATGATGAATATGTGTGTTATCACTGCGGTGCGAAGATGCTTCGCGATGAAAACGCCGTGGAGAATCTGATTCAATACACGCAAGTAAAATAATCATTCAGGGTATGGCTAATACCTTAAAGTTCAAGAGCTGGTCAATGTCGTGAGGGCTTATGTCTGAGTGAGAATACCAATGTAGACGGGACTAAGTGAAATGCAGAATGTAAATCAAGAAAGGAAATATATTAACCTTTATTGGTGTCAAATAGACGTTCTTCCACATTTTATATAGCAGAGACTTATGTATCAAGCGGTATATAGATCTCAACAAAATAGAAAAATAGATAGCAAAAGTACGGTGAAGAGTCGTGGACATTAAGTCCACGGCTCTTCTGTGGTTTTAGGGCAAGTTAAATAAGGAACATAGTAAGAATCAGCAAAACCTTGAAAGGGCGGCGTAATCACGGCATATAAGCACCTTAGCGAAGCAGAGCGCGGTCAAATCGAAATCTTATGGCATCAGGGTAAGACGCAAGCTGAAATCGCACGTATCCTACATCGTATCCGCAGCACGATCTCACGCGAGATGTTGCATAGCCAAGAGTTTTAAGACTACAAGATGTTCAAACCGCGCCAGCGTCAGCATATCTTGCGCTGTGACGCCATGATTGCCCAGAATAATGCACGCGGCTGCGTAATCGCAAGATTGGCCGCAAACCGTCTGTGACGCGGCGTATGACTGACATCATCGCAGAGGGTTATGCGCATCACTCGTCACCTGAGCAGATCGTTCACGGACACATAGAAATCACGGTGTGCCGCAATACAGTCTACAATTGGATCTTTCGTGGCTGGGTACCTAAAGTTGTTCATGATCAAATAAAGCGGTATCACAGGCGCCCTAAGCGCCGCAAAGAGGCACTCGCAGAAGCAAATCGTGAAATGATCAAGTCACGCTAGATTGAAAATCGGCCCGAAATTATCAACGATCGCGAACGGCTTGGTGACTGGGAATTGGATTGCGTACTGCCATCACGATCCGGTAAAAAGGTCATCGTGACGTTCAACGAACGGCGCACCAGACTCACATTCATGGCGTTAGCAAAAGCTCAGACCGGTGAAGCGTTGGTACCAGATCGATACATTGATGTCGCTGTATGGTGAGCACGTCTTGTCGTTAACGTGTGATCATGGTG
Organism: Lacticaseibacillus baoqingensis; assembly: GCF_003946165.1. Classification (GTDB taxonomy): domain Bacteria; phylum Bacillota; class Bacilli; order Lactobacillales; family Lactobacillaceae; genus Lacticaseibacillus; species Lacticaseibacillus baoqingensis. The sequence goes on from NZ_RHOI01000004.1 coordinate 75,422, forward strand.
CAGAGTTCACGAACGCAACACTGATCGGCAGAATTGAGAATACATACCACAAATAGCTGTATTTTGTGCATTCGTATGCGCCTGAAGAACTCCGGCACCAATGAGAACAACGGGCTGATTTGGGCGTTTCTGCTGAAACCAAGACTCAAGCCGACATGAAATTTGTTACGGATAAACTGAATAAACGCCGGAGAAAAATGTAAGATTGGAAAACATGTACAAACATGTACAGTGGTAATGGCAAATGAAATCACCCAAAATCAGAAGGCGCAAAAATGAGCTTAATACGAGGGGATAATGACAATGACTTTTTCATCTTCTCTAGTTTACATAATATATATTATACGAAGTAACATCTTCGGAACTATCCCAAGGCTTTACCTTGGGATCTGATCTGATGTGCAAAAAACGCGTCTGTTGGCCCTTTGCCTGACAAACGCGTGCATTAGTCGGTTCATTCGGCGGTCAATTTGACCGCATCGATTTGATGATTGGCCAATAGCGTTACCGCATATGGATCGTTGTGGTAATCGTTAGCGTAATAGATCTTGCTGACACCGGCTTGGATCAATGCTTTGGTACAATTCAAGCACGGGAAAAATGTCACATAAACAGTTGCATTGCGTGTGGACACGCCATTTAATGCACATTGCAAGATCGCATTCATTTCAGCGTGTAATGTGCGGATACAATGGCCATCACGCATCAAGTGGCCCGCATCATCGCAGTGCGGATCGCCGGAAATGCTGCCGTTATAGCCAGTCGCGATAATGCGGTGATCTTTGACTAAAACTGCCCCTACCGTTGCCCTTTCGCAAGTCGAACGCTCGGCAACATTGGTGGCCAATTTCATGAAGTAATGATCCCATGATTCACGATGCGCATGCCGTTTAGAGGCAATGATTTGATCAGTCATGCTTTACCTGCTTTCTGTAAAGGTTGATAATATGGCGCAAATTGTTGCCATTCAGGCGGTAGTTGGGGATTTTTGGCTGTCAGCCATTCGCGGCCGACACGGATCAAGGCACGATGCAGTGTGATCCAGGTGGATTGCGGCATCAATGTCTCCAACCGTGCTTGGATCTGATCAGGGGTTGCCGTCGCCGCGACGATGCCAAAGCCTTTGATGATGCGGCTGACATGCGTGTCAACGGCAATGCCAGGAATGTTGAAGGCATCTGTGCGCACCACGGTAGCAGTTTTGCGGCCGACACCAGGCAAGCTGGTCAATTCCTGATAGGTCTGCGGGACCACCCCGTCAAAATCTGTGAGCAGCTTAGTACTTAATGCTTTTAAATATTTCGCCTTGTTGTGGTATAACCCCAACCGGTCAATATAAGCTTCGATCTCAGTGATACTGGCTTGCGCCATATGCTGCGGATCGGGATAGGCTGCAAACAATTTGGGCGTGACGGCATTGACAGCCACATCCGTGGTTTGCGCTGACAACATGACCGCCACTAAGATCTCGAAAGGATCATGGGCAGTCAAGGTCGGCTGGGCATTCGGATAGCGTGCCAAGACGGCATTTAAAAATGTTTGTGCTTGCTGATCATTCATAGCCACTCCCCCTGCTTTACAGCTGATTGCGCTGTTGCAAATATGTTTGGACTTGCTGCGGCGTGGTGAGATGGAGTTTCTCCCAGTTGATCAAAATGCGATCAATGTAACGCAAGGAATACTTCTGATTTAAGACCGCTTCACGCAAGGCCAGCTGGATCACTTTAGGATTATAGTGGTCGATGTTGAGCCAATCTGCGATGGTTTGCTGCTCGATCGGCGATAACGGCCGGGCAAATTCGATTTCGATCTGGTTGAACACCGTGCTTGTGGCATTGGCTTCGGCTTGAGTTGTGGTGGCCTGCGGGGTATCCAACAAGCGCCGTAACAACGGGGTGACATCATATTGATCGATGGTATGGCCATGCCCGTCAGGAAAGCTGACCAAAGCAACCGCTTGTTTTTGTAGGAGGCTGTTGATCGTTGCGTATAAGGTGCCTGGTGTCATTTTGAGTCTAGCAGCCAGCCCGTCAGGTTCAGGCGCTTCTGTGTGTGTTTGCGCCCATTGACTCAAGAATAGATATACTAAAAATTCACTATGAGTCAGGTCACTTTGCGCGTAATGGTCAAATAATGCGGTACTGAAGCTGCTTTGACCAGCAGCCAAAAAGCTGTTTAATTCATCAGCCAAACCAATTCCTCCTTATCGCTGCGGTGATATAAAAACAAGGTCGAGACCAAGTCTCGACCTTGTAGCGGCATTACGGCTTGATCCGGTTGATCATGCGTGGGAACGGAATTGCTTCGCGCAAGTGATCGAGGTGGCAGATCCAAGTGATCGCGCGCTCGAAGCCAAGGCCAAAGCCGGAATGCGGCACGCTGCCGTACTTGCGAAGATCTAAATACCAGTCATATTCGTCCAGGGACAGGCCCTTGGCAACGATCTGGGCCTTGAGTTTGTCATAGTCGACTTCACGCTCGGAGCCGCCAATGATCTCGCCATAGCCTTCCGGCGCCAGCAGATCGGCGCAGACATAAGTGTCGTCGCGGCCTGCTTCAGGCAGCATGTAAAACGGCTTGATCGCTTTGGGGTAGTTCAATACAAATACCGGTTGTTCGAACTGGTCGGACAGATAAGTTTCTTCAGGAGAGCCGAAGTCATCGCCCCACTTGACGTCAAAGTCGGCTTTTTGCAGCATTTCAATGGCTTCGTCGTAGCGGATCCGTGGGTATGGCAACTTCGTGTATTTCTTGAGTGTCTCCACGTCACGGTCGATCAGTTTCAGTTCGTATTCGCAGTTGTCGATCACACTTTGCACCAAAAAGGCGATGTAACGTTCTTGAATCTCCAGGCTTTCAGCTTGGTGCATGAAGGCCATTTCCGGTTCGATCATCCAAAATTCGGTCAGATGTCGGCGAGTTTTAGATTTTTCAGCACGAAACACCGGCCCGAAGGTAAAGACCTTCCCATACGCCATTGCCCCGGCTTCGGCATACAATTGACCAGATTGACTCAAGTATGCCGGCTTGTCGAAGTATTCGGTTTCGAATAATTCGGTGGTGCCTTCTGGCGCACTCCCGGTCAAGATCGGGGGGTCCATCTTGATAAAGCCTTCATTGTTGAAGAATTCATAGGTCGCGCGGATCATTTCGTTACGGATCTTTTGGATCGCAAACTGGCGCTTGGAGCGCAGCCAAAGATGGCGATGATCCAGCAAGAATTCGATTCCATGTTCCTTAGGCGTGATCGGGTAATCTTCTGATTCGCCTACCACTTGAATGTCATGGACTTCGATTTCATAACCAAAATGGCTCCGGCTGTCTTCGTGGATCACCCCGGTGATCGTCATGCTGGTTTCTTGGCGCATTTCTTTGGCAGTGGCAAAGACTTCCTCAGAAACCGCGTTTTTTAACACGACCCCTTGGAAAAAGGCCGAGCCATCGCGTAATTGTAAGAAAGCGATCTTGCCGCTGGAGCGTTTATCTGTCAGCCAAGCGTTGATAGTCACCTCTTGATCGACGTGTTGTGAGGCATCCTTGATGCGAATCTGTTCAGTCATGTGTCAGTACTTCTCCTTACCCAAATTATCAGTTGTTGCCGACGAATGCAGCGATGCGATCGAGGGCGGTCATTAAGCTGTCCATGTCATTGGCATAGCTTAAGCGTGCATGTTCCGGCATTCCAAAAGCACGGCCAGGCACGAGTGCGACGCCAGTTTCTTCCAGCAATGACGAGATAAAATCATCGACGGAGCCATAATTGGTCAGTTGTGCCGCGCGCCGGACGTTCGGGAAGAGATAAAACGCCCCTTGCGGCTTATCTTCTAAGGTGAAACCAGGCAGCTGGACCAGCCGGTCGTACACCGCATTGAGCCGTTCTTCAAAGGCCTGACGCATCGATTCGACCGGTGTTTGGTCATCACGAAAGGCGGCTAAAGCGGCATATTGCGCCACTGCAGTCACATTGCCGGTGGCATGGCTAAGCATCGTGGCGACGGCATTAATGATTTTTTCCGGTCCAGCCATGAAGCCGACCCGCCAGCCGGTCATCGCGTATGACTTGGAAACACCAGAGATCAAGACCGTATTAGCAGTGACTTGCGGATCGATTTCGATCATCGACGTGTAGCTGGCGCCGTTATAGATCAAGTCCCGGTAAATATCATCGGCGACCACTAAGATATCATGCTTTAAGGCCCAGTTGCCGATCAGCGTTAATTCCTGGCGCGTGTAAACGGCGCCGGTCGGATTTTGCGGTGAATTAATGATCAGTGCGCGCGTCTTTGGCGTGCGTTGAGCTTCCAGTTCATCGACGGTCACTTTAAAATGGCTCTTGGCCAATACTGGTCGCGGCGTTGCACCGGCTAAGCGGACTTGTTCCACATAAGAAACCCAGCCTGGGATCGGGATCAAGACTTCTTCGCCAGGATCCATCAAGACTTGAAATAACGCATACAGCGCAAATTTCGCCCCAGTGGTGACCACGATTTGTTTCGGGTCATAGCGCACCTTGGTTTGTGCTTCAATGTGGTCAGCGATCGCTTCACGCAATGGCAAGATCCCAACGGCTGGCGTATAAAAGCTAGTCAAGTTGTCATGGATCGCTTGGATCGCGGCTTGTTCGATATGTTCAGGTGTCTTGAAATCCGGTTGGCCGATCGATAAATCGATCACGTCTTCGCCGCGAGCTTTCATCTGTTTCGTCAAATTGCTGACTGCGAGGGTGGCCGATGGCGCCACGTTGATGATGCGCTTAGCTAAATGCATATTATTCTCTCCCCTTTGATGCTGACTGCTTACAAGTTGGCAACGGCGAATAATTCATCACCGGACTTGAAGTCATACGTCACATAGCCTAGTTTACCAGACTTTGTGCGGTAGCCAACATCCCAAACAAATTTCTTTCCCCGTTTGCTTAGCCCAACGGACAAGATCTTCTTAGGCGAATAGCTGGCGGTGGCCTGTGCGATCGCGGTTTGACGGCTGATCCCGGCGTGTTGCGATAAAATCGTCACCCGCCCATTTTTTTGCCGGATCAAGACAAAAATCGGCTTTTTTTTGGTATTGGTTCCAGCAACGGTCAAGTATGATTCTCGTTGCCGATCCCAATAAAAGGCATCGACGGTTTGGATCTTGGCCTTTTTTTCAGCGATCGTGATCGCGTCGCGCCGCACTTGTTGCATGGGACTCAAACCACGATGATAAATGCCCAAAACGATCACGATCAGCACGATCCCGGCGACAAGCCAAGCGGTGCGGTGCCATGTTGGACGATGTGCTCTACGCATGGGTAGTTTCCTCCTTAGATAATAACGGCTGATGGGTCAACCACGCTTGCACATACTGGGCGATAGTTGCCACAGGTAAGGCCATGGGTTTCAGATTCGGTAAGGCATGTTGCAGCTGGCGGCCATAGCGCGTGGTGGTAAAACGCGGATCTAACACCACAAAGGCCCCGCGGTCGTGTTCGGTGCGGATCAAGCGGCCGAAACTTTGGCGCAAGCGAATCGTTGCGCGCGGCATGGCATCTGCCGTGAACGGATCTTGGCCGGCAAGTTTTAACGCCGCTGTACGGGCTTTGACGAGCGGATCATTCGGTGCGTCGAATGGCAAGCGCGTCAAAATGACTAACTCCAATAATTTGTCTGGGTAATCGATGCCTTCAAAAAAACTCGCGGCGCCTAATAAGACGCTGTTGTCCCCTAATGCAAACCGTTTGGCGATTTTTTCTGCCGAGCCGGTGACGCCTTGGGCCAGTAATTCCTTTTCTGCGGCGATCGGGGTGTGCAGCAGCCGCTGATGCACCGCAGCAATGGCCGCAAGCGATGTGAACAAAACTAGCGTTTGCTGCGGCCCGCGCACCAACGTGGCGATAGCGTGGGCCAAATAGTCATAATAAACGGTTGCATCTTGCGCCGGATCTGGTGCTTGAGGGTCAACGAACACTTGGGCTTGTTGCCGATAATGAAAAGGACTGCGCAAATGCAGCGTTGGGGTGTTTTGCGGCAAGCCGAGCTGCTGTTGTAAAAAGTCAAACCGCCTTGCCACCATCAATGTTGCCCCGACAAATACTGGCGCGGTAAAATGCTGCAACAAGGCTTGGATCTTTTCGGTGGCTGAGAATAACTCCCACACCAGCTTCAAGCTGTAGTGGTCGTGACCATTGGCCAATTGTAGTCGACAAAGCCCAGCTGCGCCACTGGCGATCACTTCAGGCGTCAAATTCGCCAAATCACCGGCTTGCGCGGCGATCGTCGCACTTAATGCCGAAACCGCTTGAAATAACGCCGCATCGCCAGGCATAAAGTGGTCCGCGTGGCTGGCATGATCCTGCACTAACTGGGCGCATACCGCATTGACAGCGGCTAATTGTTGGGCCAACTGGCGCAATGGTGCTGTCAATGCCGTTGCGACCCACTGTTGTTGGGCTTGCGTCAAGGGTAACTCAGCAAACCCGCTCGACCAGTCTTGGTCGTGGCCAAAATGGCGAAACAAGCGCTGCTGACACCCTTCGATCACGGCAATGGCGTTGGTGATCGTCGTCGCCAAACTTTGCAGCTGATAACGCATGACTTGTGAATCCGCATAAGCGGCTTGCAAGCTGTGTTGCCCAGGATGATCGACTAAGCGCAGCAAATGCTGCAAATGGCTGCGGAGTTTGGCAAAGTCTAAGCTGCGCGCATGCGCGGCGGCGACATGTTCGGCAAAATGCTGGGCTTCATCCACGACTAAAAACGGCTGATCAGCCCACTCTGTGGCATGCCGGGCCAAATAAGCATGATTGGTGATCACGATGGTTGCAGCATGTTGTTGGGCTTTGAGCCGGTGATAAAAATCGTATTCAGCGTAGGCACTATCTGACGGCAAGGCTTGGCCGCGATGCCGGATCCGAGCAAATAACGGGGCGCGATAGCTGGTCAAGTGCAACTCGCTAAGATCTCCGGTATGGGTTTGTGTCAGCCAAACAACCAGCTTCATTTGCAACAAACGCGTGAGACGATCGGCATGCGGGGTCGCCAATGTATCCGCAAAGCGCTGCAAGTCGATAAAATGCCGCGCGCTTTTCACGATCACGGCTGGCAGCGGCTGTTGCAACAATGCGGCCGCTTGGCGAACTTGTTGGGCGATTTGGGTTTGCAATACGGTGGTGGCAGTCGCCACCACTAATTGGCGCTGCGTATCACTGCAATAGGCATAGGCAAGCAAATACGCTAACGTCTTGCCAGCCCCAGTCCCCACTTCGATCATCAAGGGGGTTTTGGTCACGGTCGCATTGTTGTACAGCGCATCCATCATGGTGGCTTGGGCCTTGCGCAAACGCAGCTGCGGGGCGAATAATGCCCGCTTGGCAGCCGCGCTCCAAGGATAGCCGCCAATAGGCTGAGGATTGCCGCTGGCGGTTGCAAAACGCTGTAAGATCAACTCCCCCACTTGGACTGACCCATTTGGTAAAGGGGCTTTGGGGGTTTGGTGGGCTTGCAAATACGCGCCGGTTTGACGCGCCAGCGGTGCCGACAAGCGCACTAATAGCGCTTGAGTGGCTTGCGGCAAGGCTTGAAACTGCGCCGTCAATGTCGTTAGCAGCTTGGCGGTGCTGATGGCATCACTGTCTGCTCGGTGCGGATGGTCGTGTTGGATCTGCAAGTGCCGCGTCAAGTCGCTTAACCGAAAGCTCCCCAGCTGCGGCAGTAAGATCTGCGCCAATTCAACCGTGTCAACTGCCTGATTGGTCAAAGCCGGCAAGCCAACGCGTTCAAATTCCGCACTTAAAAAAGGATAATCAAAATTGACATTATGAGCCACGATCACCGTTTGGGCTAACCGCGTTTGCAGCGTTGGCGCAAGTTCGGCGAAATATGGGGCAGCCAAAAGATCATCTGGATGAATATGCGTTAGTTGCTGGATCGCCTCTGGTACGCCCCGTTCTGGGTTGACCAGCTGTGAAATCGTGTCGACAATTTGACCGTGTTGCAAAAAGGCACAGCCAAATTGGATGATCCGGTCACCGTTTTTGACGCTGGTACCGGTAGTTTCAAGATCGAGCACCGCGTAGATGGTGTCGGGATTCATGTCGTCACTCGTTTCTGTACAGATTGTCTCTATTCTACTATTCTTGAGGCCCCTTGGCTATCGTCTTGACTTGACCAGTTTCTAAAAGGATCAATTCCCGGCGCAAGACCGGTTTTGCCTGCAGGTGGGCCAAGGCTTGTGCATATAATTGCAACTGGATCTCATATTTCGTGACCAGTGCTTGGACATCGGTCACATGATCAGTTTTGTAGTCAAACAAGATCACCCCTTCATCAGTGGTGACAAACCCATCGATGATCCCATGGACTAAGACATCGTCAGCGTGGGTCACCCGCTGATCTTTGGCGAGTTGGGTGAAGACTTGTGTGGCTGGCAGCAACAAGGAAAACGCGACTTCGCGCTGGACGGCATCGGCTTGGGCCAACAACAATTGGCCTAACGGTTCGGTGAAAAAGCGCAACACCGCCGCTTGATCGATTCGCTTGGCCACGGCATCATCGATTTGGCCAGCGGCCACTAAGGCTTTCAATGTCGCCGGTACGCTGATTTGCGGGTCTTGGTGCAGATCCAGGCGTTGTAAAAGCAAATGCGTCGCAGTGCCGACAGCGGTGGCTGCCACGGTTTTAGTCGTTGCAAGAAATTGCGGCTTGGCAAAATCGCTCACATAACGATTGCCCAAAAGCTGGCGATTCGAGCGGACCAATTCTGTATTATCAGGATCTTCGCTGCGGGCGCGTTTGATCTCAGTGACGCTTTGAAACCCAGTGGTTTGCGTTTCGGCTTGATACGGGTAATCCCAATCAAGCCATGCGGATAAATCAAGGTCTAATGGCGGCTGCACGGCTTGTGCTGGCGCCAAAGCGACCGGTGATACCGGCGCTTCCACCGTGGTCGTGAACGCCACCTTGGCCCCATAAGTTTGGATCGCAGATTGGCCGCCGACTTGGGGATGGCGGGCTAAAGCAAGCTTGAACCAGTCAAGGTAGCTATGGGCTGCGGCGCGTAAATTAGCCGGCAACACTTGATGAACGGCTGCTGCAGCCGGCGAATCTTCTGTGAAGCTGGTTTCGTCTTTGACACTGGCGACGATGAATAAGCGTTGTTGCGCCCGGGTCAACGCCACATACAACAGCCGCATTTCTTCGGCAAGCAATTGTTTTTTCTTACTTAGCTTGGCGAGTTGATATTGCGGCAAGGCATAGCGTTCTTGGGTCTGTGGATCGACCCATTGGATCCCGGCCAATTCTGGGGTTAAGATCTGGCGGGCCTTGAGGTCTTGAAGGTTGAACTGCTTATCGGCGGCCATTAAGAACACAACTGGGAATTCAAGGCCCTTGCTGCCATGGATCGTGCGCAGCGAGACGGCGTCGGCATCTGGTTGTAAGCTTACTGGCATCGCCAAGTCTTTGGCTTGTTTTTGCATCAATTCGATGAAGTGGATGAAGGCAAATAAGCCTTTGAAGCCGCCGTTTTCATAAGCCGCTGCCCGAGTAGCCAAGGCGCGTAAGTTGGCTTGGCGCTGCGCCCCGCCTGGCAAGCCGCCGACAAAGTCCAAATAGCCAAACATGTCATAGATCTTCCAGATCAGAGCTACTAATTCGTGCTCGCGCGCAAATGCCCGCAATGTTGCCAGCTGGGTGTTGAAGACTTGGGCTTTGGCATAGGTCGCCTGGCCTAAAGGTGTGGCACTGGGCTGGGCTAAAAAGGCCAGCCAGGCATCATCAAAACTGGCTTGCGGGGCCGCTAAGCGGATCAACGCCAAGGCATCGGCACTCATCCCCACTAATGGTGACCGCAGCACCGCGGCCAAGGCGATCTCTTGGCGCGGATTATCGATCAAGCGCAACAGGCTCATCATCGTCATCAGCTCAGTGGTTTTGAAATAGTTTTGCGCATCAGCGACCACGATCGGAATGTTGGCTTTGGCAAAAGCACTTTGAATCGTGATATTTTGACTGCGCGAACGGACTAGCAAGGTGATATCCCCGTAGCCGATGTGATGGCTTTGCCAATGGCCATCAGCGTCTTGGCCATCATAGATGATCGCTTGAGGATCGTTGATCAAGGTCTTGATCTTGGCGATCACCAATTCTGCTTGGGCAGTGGCTTTGTCCATGGCCGCTTGACTCAGCTCGTCCGCATCTGGATCGACAGTTGGCTGCACCGCGAGTAAAAATTCAGTGGTTGGCGCCCAGTCAGCTGGTGCTTGGAAAGTCGCGCGTTTGAGTTCTGCGTCGTGATCATAGGCCATCTCTCCGACAGCTTGATCCATCAGCTGGCTAAACACAAAATTGGTGAAGTCTAACACATTGCGGCTGGAGCGGAAGTTCTCTGCCAGCACGATGCGCTCACCAGGGCTGTCTTTGGCGCCAAAACGTTGATACTTGGCCAGAAATAGTCGTGGATCGGCCAAGCGAAAACCGTAGATACTTTGCTTGACATCCCCCACCATGAACCGATTGCCGGCACCTGGGCGGCTGATCGCATCCAGCAGTGCTTCTTGTAAGGGATTGATGTCTTGATATTCATCGATCATCAGCTCCGTAAAGCTGGCTTGAAAATTTTCCGCAATCGGTTTGCCGGTTTGCGGGTCTAAAGTATGCAAGATCTTCAAGGCATTATGGGCAATATCGCTGAAGTCTTGGAGCTGCCGGCGCTGTTTTTCGGCCGCAAAAGCCAACAAAAACTCTTGGCACACTTGCCCCAGGGTTTGCATCAACGGATACGCGTGGGTCAAAGCCCGGGTCAGATCTGCCGGCAAGATCTGCATCAGCTCCCCCACGGCATCATTGAAGCGGGCTTTTTGCGCATCACGTTGAGCCTTGGCGTCAGCTTTGACCGCTTTGGCCTCGTCATCGGCGACTTTGGTACGCGGCCAAGTTGGCCAAGCCACAGCATGGATCGCCGCATACGCGTCAGCATAATCAGGGGTTTGCAGCTTGGCGGCGGCGCCTATTTGTTGTTGGGTGGTCATCAGTGCGGCTTGCACTGCAGCTAAGCCTTTGTCATTGGGATCAAGGCTTTGCGCCAAGCGGTCTAGTTGCGCGGCAATATCCGCCAAGGACGTTTGCAGATCCGGCCACAATTGCGTGGCAAAATACTTGCCGAAGGCGGCCGGTGCATATGGCGCGGCTAATTGTGCCAGCCAACGCGTTGGGTCAGTAGTGGTATTGGCAAACCCAGTCAATGCAAAGACTGTCTCTTGCAGGCCTTGATCGTCTTGACCATGCGCAAAGTTATCGGTCAACGCAATAAAGGCTTTGGCTTCATCGCTGGCGTATAAGGTTTCGCGCAAATCCCCCCAGACACTTTCTGCCAGCATGGTGCGCTCCACCTCATCGCTGAGTAAGCGAAAGCCTGGATCTAAGGCGATGGCATAATAGTATTGTTGGACCACTTGCAAACAAAAGGCGTCCAAGGTCATGATCGGCGCGGCATTAGCGATCGCCACTTGTTTGACCAAATGCTGGCGGATCGGATCGGCAAGCGGTGTTTCGGCAACGGCTGCTTTGAGCTTTTTTTGGATCTTGAGCTTCATTTCTGCAGTGGCAGCAGTGGTGAACGTCACGATCAACAGTTGCGACAACTCTGCGCCGGCGCGCAATTCAGCTAAGATCCGCTCGACTAACACGGTGGTTTTGCCTGATCCGGCACTGGCGGATACGAGCACATCGTGGCCGTGATCGTGGATCGCTTGTTGTTGACTTGGGGTGTAATCAGTCATGCCGTTCCTCCTGAAGTTTTTGCATGATCGTCGCTTGATCAAGGGGTAAGACGCGGTGGTAATGGTCAAAGCCAGTCGCCGGGTCAAACGTCATGATCGCTTGATAATCGCTATTAGTGATCGTGGCGGCTTCTTGGTCAAATTGGATCGGCGCCAATGCGATGTTGCCGGCTAAGATCGCCCCAGCCGCTTGGGTGATCTTGCGGCGGTTATGCGCGAGATATAAGCTAAGCGCTTCAGGGGTGATCGCTTTGGTGCTGGTTTTGGCAAAAGAGCCGTCTTTTTTCGTGCCGATCTGGACGATCGGGCTGGCGCCGCTTTGGGTGGTCAATTGGGCATCTAACAACCCGGCTAACATGGTCGCTTCGTCAGCGTCATCCGGCAACACTAACAACCCATAAAGTTTGTAAGCTTTGAATCGCTCAGCGGCGACATCTTGCTGCGCGGCATATTTGATCTGCGGCTGATGCAAGTGAAAATACACCGCCCCGGCTGGATGGCTTTGGCGGCCAGCTGCGTGCAGGCCGTTTTGTACCGCGTCAATATACGTCAGCATCTGCATCGCCACGCCATAATAAGCCTCTTCAGGCTTGAATTGGCGGGCACTGGATTTGTAATCGACGATCAAGAAAAAGTCTTCGCCATTGACGCTGACGGTATCCAAACGGTCGATCTTGCCGCGCACCGTCACACTTTGGTCTACGCCCAGCGGCAATTCTAACGGGGCAAGGTGTTGGCCGCTGCCATCAAAAGGCAATTCTGTGCGCTGCGTGCGGAATTGGCCGCGCCGCTGTTGATCATGGATCGCCGCTAATACCGCCACCAGCATCTTTTTGGTGCGGCCTTGGACATATTGCATTTGCTGGCTGGTCGTTAAGATCTCCCACCCTGGTTCTTGCAGGAGTTGGGTCAACTCGGCTTGGACTAAGCCTGGCAATGCGCTTTTATCCAAATCAGGCAGCGCGATGTGGCGGGCTTGTAAGCGGTTAAAGACGCGGTTGAGGGTCTCATGGTATAACGAGCCGCTATCAGCCGGCGTCAAGGCAAATTCTGCCCGCGGGGTCAAGCGCAGGCCGTATTTGAGGAAATACTCATACGGGTTGCGATAATAAGTCTCCAAACGCGAAACGGATACCGCCAAGTGCCGCCCATAGAGCTTTTGCGCCAATTCGGGATCCAGCTGGCCCACGGCATTGCGATAGTGGATACTGCCGGCTAAGCGTGTGGCTAAGCCAGTGTGATCGCGGGCTTTGATCGCAGCCAATACCGCTTGCCACGCTGGGCCTAAGGCGATTTTTTGATCTGCTGCGGTGCGAGCGGCCACCACAAAATCACTGAGCAAACTGCGTGCCGTCCCTGCCGCTGCACTGACTGGCGTGGTCAACGTGATCGGGCCCCAAGTTTGTTTAGGCAGCTTTAAGGCTTGTTTGAGCCCGGTGTAATAAGGCGAAGGCCGATTTTCACGTTCACCATAAACCGGGTAACTCATGCACACGCTGTCTTGTGCAGCCATGATCGCTAAGTAGTTGATGAATGGATCCCCTAAGCTGGATTGCGGCCCATTGATCGGCAGCCATGCAGTTTCCGGCAGCTGCGGCTGTAATTTTTCCCGGTCTTCTGCCGTCAATAAGCCCAGATCAGCAGGCACATCCGGCATCACCAAACTAGTCGCGCCGATGACAAAGACATGCGAGAAATTTGGCAAGCGCGTCAGCGCGGTTTCAGACACCACCACTTGATCCAGCGTTGAAGGGATCTGCGTAAATGTCGCGCTGGCAAACCCAGCGGTCAATAAGGCCTCAAATTGCGCTTGATCAAAATCCTGATCCCCTAAGATCGCGACATAATCATCTAATAATGCGACGAAGGTTTCCCAAGCTTGCTCGCCAGTTTGACTGGCAGTCAAGTCCCCTGAAGCGATCGCCGCTTGCCGGCGCGCATCAAGTTGGGTGACGACGCCTGCTTGCAGCAGCCAGTCGTATAAGGCACTGGCGGCTTGTTGGCCGGTGGCGGCTTGTTGCCAGGCAGCAAATAATGGCGGGATCGTGGTTTGCACAAACCGCCGGATCACATTGATCTGTTGGGTCTTTTCATCATCAGCTAAAATGTGATCATCATCGATGCGGCGGCGAAAATATTGCCAATCCTGCTCTTTGAGCCACCAAGAGCCATTCATTCCCGTTCGCAACAAGTGGTTATCGCAAACATCCACGGCATCGCGAAACGCCGCCAGCTCCATCCCCGCCGGCACCACTAACTCGGTGCGCAAAAACCGCATCACATCTGCATATTGATAGTGGTGCTGGCGCAAGGCAAATAGGCTGTCCAGCAAGGCGACCAGCGGATGGTGTTGCATCGGGCGTTCGCGATCAGTAAACACCGGCAGCTGATATTCAGCAAATACCGGCTCGATCAAGTCTTGATAAGGGTCTAAGTGGCGTGCGATCACCAAAAAATCACGATAGCGCGCTCCCGCATGGACCGCTTGATTGATCTGTTGCGCCACATGCCGCAACTCAGTATAAGGGTCTTGGGCCTTAGCCAGTTGCACTTGATCACCCACCGCTGGCGGCGCTGGCAGCGGCTGCATCGCGGTGTCCGCAATGAAAAACGCTTCAGTCGCGCTGATTCCTGCTTGGACCTGGCGACGGTTGGCGGTGATCGCCCCGAGTTCCTTGACCCCTAAGCGCAACGCCGCCAGGTGCAAGCGGTGATACAAGCGCTTGGCTGGCAAAAACAAATCAGGCGCTTGCGGTGAGCGGTCTGCTGGTGTGTCAGCCGGCAAAGTCAAACACATCGTCACCTGCTGCGCGTGTTGCATCAAGGTTTCGACCAGGTTTTGTTCGCTGGCAGCCAGTTCGTTAAAGTGGTTCAAAAAAAAGTAGGTATGGCTCAAATCGCGGGCCGCCAAGTCACTGGTCAACGCGGCCAACAAGCTGGGTTCGGTGGCAAAGGGGCCGATGGCGGCTTCATAAGCTTTGAGCATCACGGCCAAGTCATTAAATTTGGCGCGATGGCGATCACCGACGGCTAAGGCGGCAGTGGCGGTTTGTAAAATTTCCGCATCGATGCGCCCAAGGCTCAATTCACTGAGTTGATCGGCTAATTTGGCGACAAACCCCGGTGCATGGGCTTCGCCTTTGAAAAGCTGCAGCTGATCGACATTTTCAGCCAATAAGCGCGCAACTAACATCGTATTGCTGGCGCGGTCTAATCGCGGCTGGGCGTAGATCGGCTGGTCCTTGAGAAAATACCAAGCCAGGCGGGAAAAGGAAAATGTTTGCACATGACTGGATGCGACGACTGCCCCAGCAGTTTCGCGCAAACCTTGCAACAGGCTCACTTCGGCGTCGAACTTGACGTGGTTTGGCACCAGGTAAAAGATCTGGGCTTGCGGGTCTGCTGCCAACGTTTGTTTGAGCTTGGTGATCACCGCTTGGCGGTGGTCTTTAGTCGCCGTGCCAAGAATGAATTGGATGGCCATCGAACTCCCCCTTTTTTATCGTTTCTAAGTTTAGCACAACCTAGTGCCGCCACGCGCTTTGGGGTATGATTTAAGAGAATGCTTAAGGAGAGATGACATGTTAAAAGCCAGTGGCGAAAGTTTCGCTAAAATCATTTTGATCGGAGAACACGCCGTCGTTTATGGCCAGCCCGCCATCGCCTTGCCGGTCAAGTCGATCAAGTTAACGGCGACGCTCATTCCGCGGGCGGATCAGCAGCAATTGATCGCCTCGACGTTTTATCACGGGCCGCTGGCTGCGGCCAACACCAGCAATTTTGCGGGGATCGCCCATTTATTGCGCGCGTTATTGACGTTTTTTGGGGCGCAGCAGCAAGGCTTTGACCTCAAGATCGTCAGTGACTTGCCGCCAGAACGCGGCATGGGCAGTTCTGCTGCCACGGCGACGGCGGTGGTACGGGCGATGTATCAAGCGTTTGCCGTGCCATTGCCGCATGCGACACTATTACGGTGGACGGCGATCTCAGAAAAATTATTACATGGCAATCCCAGCGGCTTAGATGCTGCAACGACTAGTGCCCAGCGCCCGCAATGGTTCGTCAAGCACCAAGCGCCTCACGCGATCGCGTTTCCCAGTAATGGGACTTTGGTGATCGCCGATACTGGGGTGGCAGGACAAACCAAACAAGCCGTGGCTGCCGTGGCCGCGCGGCTAAACGCCGACCCGAATCGCTATCAGCCAAAAATCACCGCGATCGGCCAAGCGGTCCGCCAAGCGGCGATCGCTTTAGCCGATGACCAGCTATGCGCTTTAGGCCAACAGCTGAATGTGGCGCAAACGCAGCTGGCCGCGTTAGGGGTGAGCACCCCGGCCTTGGATCATTTGATCCAAGCGGCGCAGGCAGCTGGGGCATTAGGGGCTAAACTGACCGGCTCTGGGCTTGGCGGCTGCATGATCGCCTTGGCCAAAGACCATGCCGCAGCGCAAGCGATCGCACAAGCGCTGACTGAAGCTGGGGCATCGGCAGTTTGGCAATACGATTTTGCCCAAAGCGAGGAGCACTCATGAAAACTGTAACAGCGCGTGCGCATACCAATATCGCCTTGATCAAATACTGGGGTAAAAAAGATCCTGAGTTGATCTTGCCTTATACTAGCAGTGTCAGTTTGACCTTGGCAGATTTTTATACGGATACCACGGTCCACTTTGAGCCGCAACTCAAGGCGGATCAATTCACCCTGGATGGCATCAGCCAACCCACCGGCAAGATCAGCGCCTTTTTGGACTTGGTGCGCCAGCAAGCCGGCTTGTCTGCTTCAGCACGGGTCGAATCCCATAACCATGTGCCCACTGCCGCCGGTCTGGCCAGTTCTGCTTCGGCGTTTGCCGCTTTGGCACTTGCTGCTAGTCGTGCCGCCGGGTTGGCACTGTCTGCGCGTGACTTGTCGCGGCTGGCGCGTCGGGGGTCTGGTTCAGCCAGCCGCAGTATTTTTGGCGGGTTGGCACTTTGGCAGCGCGGCGATGACGATGCCACCAGCTTTGCAACGGCCTTGCCCAAGCCGGCATTGCCGCTGGCGATGATCGTGGTGTTAGTGGATGCTGGGCCCAAGCCGGTCGGCTCGCGAGCATTGATGGCTAACACTGTGGCGACGTCGCCGTATTATCCCGCCTGGGTCAGCACCAATGAAAAAGCCGCCCAAGCCATGGTCGCCGCTTTGGCTGCTGATGATTTTGCGACGGTCGGCCACTTGACGGAACAAAGCAGTATGCAAATGCATGCGACGATTTTGGCAGCCGATCCCGCCTTCACCTATTGGCAGCCGGAAACCTTGACGGCTTGGTCTTTGGTGCGGCAGCTGCGTGAACAAGGCGTGCCGGCTTATGCGACCATGGATGCCGGGCCAAATGTCAAAATTTTGACGCTGGCGCCTTATGTGGCACAAATCAAAGCGGCTTTGGCGCCGACTTTTGGCCAACGCTTGTTAACGACTGGCCCAGGTCCGGCAGCCCGAGTCTTGACGGAGGTACCTGATGACTGAATCCCAACAATCACATCGCAAGGATGAACATGTCTTTTTAGCCGAAAAATATTTCCAACCCCAAGCGCAAGCAGGCTTTGACCAGGTGCGGCTAGTGCATACCCCACTGCCGGAAACTGCCGTGGCCCAAGTGGCTTTAGCCCCTGCTTTATTTGATTGGCAATGGCCGTTTTTCATTAATGCGATGACTGGCGGTTCCACGCAAACCGGGGCGATCAATGCCAGCTTAGGCCGCATTGCCCATGCGTGTCACTTGCCGCTTGCCAGCGGCTCACAATCCGTGGCGCTGCGTGAACCGGATCTGATCCCCACCTTCACCGCGCTGCGCCAAGCTGATCCTGACGGGTTTATCCTCGCCAATGTCGGCGCCGGCGCCACTTGGCAACAAGCGCAAACGGCAGTGGCGATGCTTGACGCGAATGCCTTGCAGATCCATGTCAACGCGATCCAAGAAGCGGTGATGCCTGAAGGAGACCGGGATTTTCGCTGGTTGGATGCTATCGCAGCCATCGCTGCACACAGTGATGTGCCGGTGATCGTCAAAGAAGTGGGTAATGGCATGAGCAAAGAAGCCTTGGCGCAACTGGCTCAAATCGGCGTGGCGTATGTGGATCTTGGCGGCCGCGGCGGCACTAATTTTGCGCAGATCGAAAATGCGCGGCGTGCAGAACCTACGGCTTGGTCAGCGCTAGCCGATTTTGGCCAATCGACGGTGGAATCGCTGCTTGAAGCCCAAGACAGTACGCTGACGGTGATCGCTACTGGCGGCGTGCGTGCGCCGTTAGATATCGTGAAAGCTTTGCGGTTAGGGGCCAGTGCAGTCGGCATCAGCGGGCAAGTGCTCCACTGGTTGATCCAAGAAGGTGAAGCTTTTGCCCAAGCTCAACTCGCCGCTTGGCAAGCCGCGCTGCCGGTATTATTTGCGGCATTAGGGGCCAGCGATCTCGCCAGCTTACGGCAAGTGCCGGTGGTGTTAGCCCCCTCGCTGCTCAATTATGCCAATCAACGCCAGTTAAAGCTGCCTTGACGCTGCGCAATTCGCCGCTGGCTGCTACTTGATTTTAAAGTGGCAGCCAGCGGCTTTTTTTGGTGCGAGGCAAAATATTTCTTTTCTTAAGGCTTCTGGGATATGATGGCGTGAAAGGAGGGATTTTAATGTTACCATTGACCCCTGAATCGATCACCGCCGCATACCGAGATGACGAGATTTGGAACACTGCTTTGACCGTCCAAAACGATCCGACGCATTCCCGGTATGTTTTGATCTCTGACTTGATGACCGCTGGTGCTGATTGGTATTTGGATGTCGTGCGGGTGGCTGATTATTGGCAGGTATTAGCTGCCGGCGGCTTGGCCATGGCGCAAACGGCCGCCGCCTACGCGCATGTTTATCGCGGGCATTATTGGTTTGACCGTGATCGGGCCCAAGCTGAGTTTCACGCGCATCAACACGTTGCTTTGAGCCAATGGTTAGGTGCGGGGTTTGCGGATGTGGTCATTGCCGCGATCGACACCCACGACATTAGCCGATTCAGCTGGCTTGAACAGCTCAAGTGAGCCCACTTTGCCGGGCTGGACAAGTGCTGTCGGGTATGGCATACTGATTAACAATTTGAGCTAAAATTTGTTAATTAATTTTCAGCCGTGACTGGAGGATTATCAAATGCATTACGAAGAAGACTGTATTGGTCGCCTGGCAGTGCCAGACGATGTGCTATATGGTGTGCATACCTTGCGCGCTTTAGACAATTTTCCCATTGGACCACAAATCGTCCACCCGGCGCTGATCCAAGCGCTGATCATGATCAAACAAGCGGCTGCCGGGGTCAATCAAGCTGCCGGCACGCTTTCAGCACCAATAGCGCAGGCGATCGATCAAGCATGCTGGCAATTGCGTCAGCATGCGCATCCTGAGGCGTTTCCAATCGCCGCGATCCAAGGCGGTGCCGGCACGTCGACGAACATGAATGTCAACGAGGTGATCGCCAAGTTGGCCACCCAGCTCAGCGGCGTCACCATCCACCCCAACGACCATGTGAACCAAAGTCAATCGACCAATGACGTCTACCCCACTGCTGGTAAAATGGCTTTGCTGCAGCTGCTGCCAGCTTTATTGGCAGCCGTTGCGCAATTGACGCAAACCTTGCGGCAAAAAGCGGCGGCGACCCAAACGGTCTTGAAAGTCGGCCGCACGCAGCTACAAGATGCGGTGCCAACCACTTGGGGGCACAGTTTTAACGCGTATGCCAGTATGTTCACCCGCGATCTTCACCGTTTGCGGCAAGCCGCTGGCGGTCTTAAAAGCGTCAATTTAGGCGCTACGGCGATCGGTACCGGCGTCAATGCCAGCGACTATTATCGACACCATATCGTGGCTGCCGTCAGTGCTTGCGCGAATTTGCCTTTGCAGCCAGCAGCAGACTTGTTTGACGCCACTCAAGACGTGGATGTGTTGGTCACCTTTTCGGCGGCGTTAAAGGCTTTAGCGGTGAATTTGAACAAGTTTTGTAATGACTTGCGCCTGTTAGGCAGCGGCCCGCAAGCCGGGTTCAACGAACTTCGCTTGCCGGCTCGCCAAGCTGGCAGTTCGATCATGCCAGGCAAAGTTAATCCGGTGATCCCAGAAGCGGTGAATCAAGTGTGCTTTGCCGTTATCGGGCAAGATGTGACCGTCACCATGGCTGCTGAAGCCGGCCAGCTGGAGTTGAATGCGTTTGAACCAGTGATTTTTGCCAGCCTTTTTACCAGCATGACCCAACTCACTCAAGCCGTGGGGATGCTCAGTACCAAGTGTGTAGCGGGCCTGCAAGTCAATGCCGGTGCTTGTCGTGCGCAAGTTGAACATTCTGCGATTGCCGCAACGGTATTGGTGCCATATTTAGGTTATGAGCGCACCATGCGCTTGATCAAAACGGCATTGGCGACCGATCAAGCGGTGCCAGATTTATTAGCCAAACAGCAGCTCTTGCCGCCGGCGACCATTGCCCAGATCTTTAGCCCGGCGAGTTTGACCGGCCAAGCCCCAGCGGCAGCTGCAGTTAATCAATAAGCCAAAAAAACAAGCGGCTGAGACATAAAGCGGTTTTAGCCAATAACGCAAGCGGCTCTGCACCATGATTCAGACTGAATCGCGGTGCAGAGCCGTTTGTGTTACTTGGTGTTGCTTTATGAAACGCGACTGTGTGATTGAGGTCTCGCCCGCTTGTTTGTGTTGGCGCCAAGGCTGCGAATCAATGACGCAGGCCTTTGGGATAAAGGTTCTTGATCGTTTGATTGACCAATTTACCAATGGCAAAGCCTTTGTCTTCACAAGTTAATAAGACATAATGCTTGCCGCTTAAGGCACTTGGCAACAATTCGCCATGCCGATAGCGTAAATACTCCGCTTGCGAAACTTTGACGACTTGTTGAAACGCGGCAGGCGGCAAGGCAGTGGCCAAACTGTGTGAGGGTTCAAAACGATTCTTTTTGAAAGTCCCCAGATGCAACCCTGCCCGCACGATGCGCACATGCCGCCAATCCAAAGCCGTTTCAGGCACGGCAAACAATTGGTCTTTAACCGCCAACAAGTGTCCGCTAGGCATTTGCGTCAAGTTGGCTTTGACAAAGGTGTCAAAGTCCCGGCGCTGCGTAGCGCTTAAGCGCCCCCATTGCGGGTCATAACGCTTCACTGAGGCTTGGCCTGCTTTGACAAAGCGCGCCACAAAATGCCCTTCGCCGCGTAATTGGTGCGGCCATAAGCGCGCTGTATTGGCCACCGCCGGGTCGTTATCGGCCCATTTTGGCCGGCCTGAGGCAATGCCAGCCGGCTTTTGGATCGGGACTAATGTCAGCGGTAATTCGGCATTGGCCCAAGCGGCAATCTGTTCGTCTTCTTCTGGGCTGAAGGTACAAGTCGAATATACCAAGACCCCGCCTGGGCGCAGCATTTTTTCAGCCATCACTAAGATCTCGCGTTGGCGTTGCGCGCAAGCCGCCGGGTAATCTGGCGTCCAATATTGCATGGCGTCTGGATCTTTGCGAAACATGCCTTCACCAGAACACGGCGCATCCACCAGGATCTTGTCGAAGGCTTCTGGCCATGCTGCGGCTAAGCTGTCCGGGTCGTTGTTGGTGATCAAGGCATTGGTGATGCCAAAGCGTTCGACGTTGCTGGCTAAGATCTTAGCGCGGCTGCGATTGATCTCATTGGTGACGATCAAGCCTGACGCCCCCATAAAACTGGCAATGTGGGTGGTCTTGCCCCCTGGTGCCGCGCACAGATCAAGCACACGCTCGCCTGGTTCAGGTGCTAACACAGTGGCGACAAATTGTGCGCTGGGTTCTTGGCTATAAACAAATCCGGAGACATGCTCGATGTCATTGCCAGCTACTTTGCCATAATGGCCCCAAGTGCTCCAGGGGATAGCCGGGCCGCCAAGCGCCAATGGAGCGGCTGGTTTCAAGGGATTGATGCGATAGCCGGTTTCGGCAGGTTGTTGAAACGTGGCGAAAAATGCGGGTGCTTCTGCACCTAATAAGCGTTGATATTTGGTTTTGAATCCTTCTGGAAAGTCCATTAACGGCTCCCTTCTCGATGGTAACGGGCGCGCAAGCCATAATAGGTGCCAGACACGTTGACGGCCCATAAGGCGGCGACAAAAATGAGTAATCGGCTGTAGTCAGTCAGATAAAACGCACTGGTAGCAATGATCACACCGATCACCGCGACGACTGTGGCATGCAGCGCTGCTTTGGCCCATAAGCCGCGCAAGAAACGTCCGCCCAGTGTCGGATCCATACCGCCGACTTGGCGCATCGGCGCCATGCGCCCTAAAAGCCAACTTAAGCCAAGCGTGACTAAGCCTAAGGCGATGCCAGCTGCGATCGTTGGCAAATGTTGGGTCCACCAGTTGGTTTGGCGGTCGCCTTTGCCATAATGATATTGACTGGTGCTGGCAGCTTTTAATACCTGCTTGAGTTTGCCAGTTTGTGCTTTGATATTTTGGCCATCAGCGATCACCGTCAAATGATGGATGGTCGGCGCAGTCGTGGCGGCACTGGCATTCAAAAACTCCCCTGCATTCAAAGGACTGTCCAATCTGGTGGCGACGATGCCGATCACCGGAATATAGCGGTTATCTTGGCGCCAGTAGCGCTGATTGCTGCCTTCATACAGGGATTTGGTTTGGGCCCGGCCGATCACCGCAACTGGCAAACTAGAACGCAGATCAGCGTCGGTAAACCACTGGCCTGACGTCACCGGCAGGGTGGCGTAATCACCGTGGCCGTAAAAATAGACATGCTGATCCGTTTGTTGAAACTGGACTTGCAGATTATTCAGTTTGGCCTCGGTCAACTTAACCACCGCTTGAGCTGGGGTCATGGCCGCTTTGGTGTGAAAAATCACGGCATTTTCGCTCAAGCCGTTATTCGCCAAGCGATCCGCATATTCTGCTTGATCATATGCCGACCACGTCAAGCCCGCCAAAACCACGACAGCCAGCCAAAGCAGGTCGATGAAAAATAATCGTTTCAAAAGGGCCTCCTTTTTAGCGCATCAAATAGATCCGCTCGTTAATGGCATCAAATTGCGGCAAGGCGCGATTCAATGCCAATAGCCGCCGATCTGCGACAAATCGCGCTTGAGACCAAAATAAGCGGCTATTGGTCGCCCCGTTGCGTTCCCCTATGACAAAAAAAGCCAGGCCGCTAAAATGTTGGCGCAACGTGGTCAAAAACTGGACATCGTTCAAATCGTGATCCGGGCTCCAAGCCATGACCACGGCATCCACCGCATGGCCGTATGTCCATAAAGCGGCAGTCGCACCAAGCGGCTGCAGCACCACTAACGGGTCTTTGCCGGTCACATTTTCCCCTGTCCAGCTTAACGGGTCGGTGGTGATCACCTGATTGCCTTGTGCTTGCAAGCCGGCGCTGATGTAGCCGTTGCCAGCGGCGACTTCCAAATAGCGTTGCGGGCCAAACAATTGCTGCCAAGTGGCAAACAGGTGCTGGGTGACAAATGACCACATGCCAAAATGATACGCCACGTACTGGCGAAAATTGCGCAGCATGGCATCCAATGCCTTGATCGCAGCCGGATCACGGCCAAGCAAGATGGCTTGTGCATAATCGCCTGGGGTCACCCCTAAGCGCGGCAGCGGCGTTTGGGGTAATTCGTGGCGGCTCAAGGCGTCTCGCACTGCCGCTGCTGCGGTGACTTGTTTGGCGATGGCAGGGATGGCGACGGCATGGTTCAATTGTAGTAAGCGCGGCCAATAGTCCAAGTATGCGTGCTCCTTTCGACAGAAAAAAACCGCCTGGGGCGGTTTTAGTGGATCCCTAACGCCATTTTGGCATAACGGCTCATTCGCTCTGGACCCCATGCTGGGTACCAAACCAAATGGATCTCGACAGACTTGATCCCATCGATACCAAGTAAGGCACGGTGAATATCATCATCCAAGATGTCCGTCAACGGGCAGCCCATGGTCGTCAAGGTCATTTCAACATCGCAATGACCGTTTTCGTCCAGATCCACCCCATAAATCAACCCTAAATTGATCAAGTCGATTCCTAATTCTGGATCGATGACCGTTTCTAGAGCTTCGAGGATCTCACCTTTCATCTTGTCGAAATAAGCGCTGTCGGTAGTCGTCGATTCTGGTTCTGTCGCCATAAGCGCGGCCTCCTGTCTACTTTTCGTCGGCTTTCAAAACACCGCCAACGGCATAATGCTCTTTTTGCATCTCGTTCAAGACGACATGGATATGTTCCTTAGGCGCGCCAGTATTTTTGGCGATCGCCTCAGTGACGTCTTGGACCATCTGCCGCAACTGTTCGCGTGATCGTCCTTCGATCAGCTCGATGTGTACGAGTGGCATACGATCCCTCCTTCAACTTGTATGCAACCATTCTAGCACAGGATGCCTTGCAAGACCATCTTCGGTATAATAGACAAAAAAGGAGTTAGAATATGCCAATTCGCAGTTCATGTACCAGTATCTTGATCGGAAAAAATGCCAGCGCAGACGGATCTGTAATGATCGGGCGCAATGAAGACAGCAAAGCCGCATGGCCTAAGCACTTGGTCGTGCGGCCAGCGCAGGCAAAAGCACAAACCTTCACGTCAAAAGCCACCGCTTTTAGCCTCACTTTGCCGGCTAATGCGCTGCAATATACTGCCACCCCTGAATGGACTGATGAGTTCGGGGTGTTTGAAGAAGCCGGGATCAACAGTGCCGGCGTGGCGATGAGCGCCACCGAAAGTGCCTATGCGAATGCGCGGGTGCTGGCGTATGATCCTTTTGTTGCCCAAGGGATCCTTGAAGAAGCCATGGTGACCGTCGTGCTGCCTTATATCACCTCTGCCAAAGCGGGGGTCCAGCGGTTAGGCAAGCTGGTGGCGGCTTATGGCGCTGGTGAAGCCAATGGGGTGTTGTTTGCCGACCATGACGAAGCGTGGTATATGGAAATCGCCACGGGACATCACTGGGTCGCCGCGCGGATCCCTGATGATCAGTATGCAGTCGTGGCCAATCAATTAGCGATCCAAACAGTCGATTTTGCGTCACCAGATTTCATGTTTAGTGCCGGCTTGCGTGATTTTGCCCAAAAACACGATTTGTGGCAACCGCAAACTCCATTTGATTTTCGCCGGATCTTTGGCACTGATTCTGAGTTTGACCGCATTTACAACACGCCGCGGGTATTCGATGGTCAAAGACGCTTGACCCCTAGCCGCCCAGCCGAACCCACCGCTTCTGACTTGCCATTCACGCTGCGGCCGGATTTGCCGCTGCATGTTGAAGACGCATTTGCAGTATTAGGCAGTCATTATCAAGAAACCAATTATGACCCCACAGATCCTAATGCCACTGAAGGCCACCGGTTTCGCCCGATCAGCCTGGCACGGACGCAAGAAGCGCATGTGTTGCAATTGCGGCCGCAATTGCCCTACCCCATTGCCGACATTCACTGGCTGGCGCTAGGAGTCGCTGCTGAAAGCCAATTTGTGCCATTTTTTGCTGGGGCGACGGCATTTCCAGATGATTATCGCCGCGGCGGCTTGCCTGCCGGCTTGGATTCCGCTTATTGGCAGTACAAGCTGGCTGGGGTCTTGATCGATGCCCATTTCAAACGCTTCAGCCGCGACTTGGACGCTGTGCAGCAGCAAACTCACGCCAAGCTTTTAGCCAGCATCGCGCAAGCCGATCAAGCCAGTGCAGGACTTAGCGCCAGCGACTTAGCCGCTTTGGCGACTACCGCAAGTGCGGCGAATGCCGACATTGCCCGCAGTGCATGGCAAGCGTTTACGATGCAGCTATTACAAACGAGTACTGACTTGAGTCCGTTGAATTTTAACACGGATGCGAATTTGTAACCTGCAGTGATCGCAAATGCACGCACGCCAATAAACGCCTTGGGACCGCGATCCTTAACCGAATCGCGGCCTCAAGGCGCTATTGTCTTGGGCGAAAACCGCTTCGCGGCTCCGCCGGTTATTTTGAGCTATAAAAAGGTGAATGGATCGGTATTCAAAGCGGAAGGCAAGACGGTGATCGGCCAGTCGGCAGTTGCAGCCCAATCTTGGAGCATTGATGCGACCTGCTTTTTCATAATGGCTTCAATATGGTGCCCGGGATCGATCACCGGCAGATCATACGCAAGCATGTCATGGCCGGTGTGATAATAGACATCCCCGGTCACATACACATCTGCCCCGGCTAATTGCGCTTGCCGGAAAAACTTGCCGCCATCCCCGCCTAAAACCGCGATATGGCGAACTTGCCGGTTTAAGTCAGTGGCGATCACACGCAAGCCGGCAAGGGCAAAAGTAGTTTTAAGCTGCGCGGCAAAATCCGCTAAGCGCAGTGCTTGCGGCAGCTCGCCAATGCGTCCCATGCCCGCTTCCGGGCCGTCATCAATGAAAGGACGCACAGCGGTAAGCTGCATTGCTTGCGCCAGCCAATCGTTCATCCCGCCGGCAGCACGATCCAAGTTCGTATGGGCAGCGTACACCAAAATCCCATGACGCACACATTCCGCATACATTTCATTTTGCGGCACCGCAAGATCTAAAGGCTGCACTGGGCGAAACATGGCTGGATGGTGCGCGAAGATCATATCCGCCCCATTAGCGATCGCTTCTTGGACCACTTCTGGGCGGACATCTAACGTGACCAATACCTTGTGCACGGGTTGATCCAAGCGGCCGATTTGTAAGCCGATCGGATCGCCTGGTACCGCTAGAGCTTGCGGGGCAAATTGTTCAAAACGGGTGATCAAAGTTTCAGCGCGCATCGCGGACCTCCTGCAGCAACTGCAGCCGAGCGGCTTCTGCGGCCACTTTTGCCGGCGCAAGCTGGTTGGCTTGACGCAAGCCGGCAAGAATATGCTGCGATGTGGCGATCAAACGATCTAATTGACGCAGAAATAACGGGCTGCGCTTTTGGCGCAAGACTGGCCCGAGCAAGAGATCGGCTTCGGTGTACGGGACTTCGGGTTTGGTTTGGCCCGCAACGATGATGGGATAAACATGGCCATCATCTTCCAGCAAGTCCTCATCTAAGATCCCAAATTCATGCGCAGCCAGCCAGGCGCGAACCGTGTAGTCATCTCGATTAGGCTCTAAGATCAAGCTCTCGGTGCCATCAAGATGGTCAGCCCCTGCCGTTAAGATCTCTACCATCAGCTGGCCGCCCATCCCGGCGATGATCACGGTATCGATGCCGTCAGCCGGCGTAATGCCTTGCAGCCCATCTGCTTGGCGGACAACGACCAGGTCTTGGACTTGTGCGTGCGCCACGTTGGCTTGTGCGATCGCACAAGGACCGGCGCCAATATCGGAAGCAACCGCGTATTCAATCGATTTGGCTTGGGCTAAGGCGATCGGGATATAAGCGTGGTCGGTACCGATGTCGGCGATCCGGGACCCAGGTTCAACGAAATCAGCAATGCTTTGGAGGCGTTTGGATAAATGAATGGTCATGATTTTCTCCTTTAAATAATTGCACTTCCTTAAGTATACAAAAAAACCGCCGAAAACGGCGGTTTTCTTTTGCCTATTCCAGGAAATCTTTGAGCTGCTTGGAACGGCTTGGGTGGCGAAGCTTGCGCAAAGCCTTGGCTTCGATCTGGCGGATCCGTTCGCGGGTCACACCAAAGACTTTCCCAACTTCTTCCAAGGTCCGCGTCCGGCCATCATCCAAACCAAAACGCAGCCGCAAGACATTTTCTTCACGGTCAGTCAAGGTATCCAGCACACTTTCCAGCTGCTCTTTGAGCAATTCATAGCTGGCGTGGTCTTCTGGTGAAGTGGCATCTTGGTCTTCGATGAAGTCGCCTAAATGCGAATCATCCTCTTCGCCGATCGGCGTTTCCAAGGAAACAGGTTCTTGCGCGATCTTTAAGATCTCGCGGACCTTTTCGGTTGGCATGTCCATTTCTGCCCCAATTTCTTCAGGCGTCGGTTCCCGGCCGAGATCTTGGAGCAGCTGGCGTTGGATCCGGATCAACTTGTTGATGGTTTCCACCATATGCACAGGGATCCGGATCGTCCGGGCTTGATCCGCGATCGCACGGGTGATCGCCTGGCGGATCCACCAAGTGGCGTAAGTGGAAAACTTGAAGCCTTTACGGTAGTCGAACTTCTCGACCGCCTTCATCAGCCCCATATTCCCTTCTTGGATCAGATCCAAAAACTGCATGCCCCGACCGACATAGCGCTTCGCAATGGAAACCACGAGTCGTAAGTTGGCTTCGGCTAGCCGTTGTTTGGCTTCTTGGTCGCCTTGTTCGATCTTGAGCGCCAAAGCCACTTCTTCGTCGGCGGTCAGCAAGTTGACCCGGCCGATCTCTTTAAGATACATCCGCACCGGATCATTGATCTTAACGCCGCTTGGGGCGGTGAGATCTTTCATTTCTTTTTTGGTGACGGCTTTGGTCCGCTTGAGGGCGTGCGTGGTCGGGTCACCATTCTTGTCGACGATCGAGATCCCGTTGTCTTCTAAGCGCTGCATCAAGTCATCAACGGCTTCGCTTTTCAACGAAAAAGGCTTGACGATTTTATCGACTAAGTCGTCGTTGGTGATCTGCTTTTCTTTTTTGAATTCTTTGATCACTTTTTTAACCGCAGCATCATATTTTGGATCTGTCTTGGTCGTCTTTTCAGCCATTAAAGTTCCTCCTTCGAGGCGGTTGCCCGTCTCCTTAAACGTTACTGTTGGTCTTATATGCGCGCATCAAGTTGACATATTGAATACTCAACTTCGTGACGCCGGCCTTATCTCCCAGTTGCTGCGCTTGGCGCAACGCCTGTTTGACTTGTTGCAATTGTGAAAACGTCTGATTCGTCGCGATCAGCGCGATCAAATCATCGATCAGCTCTGATTCCGGCTCCGGCAGTTGCGATTGCATCGAAACGTCAGTTGCCGTGGTCATCAACTCCGGTGGGATCTGATCCAGATAAGCGGCGAAGTCAGGTTGTTGGGTCGTGGCCGCATAAGCGATCCACGCATCAAACAACTGTTGATACGCCGGATGGGCAAACTTAAAATCCTGGGTATGCAACTGGCGCGCGATCAGCGGTTCTTGCCAAGCATAATAAAGCAATTCCCGTTCTGCCCGCTCAAACTTATCATAATGCGGCGCAGCGCTGACCGCCACTGCTGGCGAAGCACCATAATCTTCAGGGTATGGCGCTTCTTCTGGCGGCGGCGGAGCTTGCGGCATGGGTGCTGCTTGCGGCAATGATAAGCGCAAGTCTTCAACCGCCACGTTGGTCACCGCGCTGACTTGTTGCAAATAGATGGTTTGCGCTGCAGGTTCGCTGACGCGCGCGATTTGCGGCAAAGCGGCATCGATATATGCCAGGCGATCGCGATCATTGGTCATATCTTTGCCACTGGCCATGAACTGCAACTGGAAAGCCAAAGGCGTCAGCACTTGGTGCAGCTGCGCTTGAAAGGCAGCCGCCCCGCGGGCTTTGATATACTCATCAGGATCTTGTTGATCCGGCAGTACGACCACGTTTGTTTCTAAGCGCGGATGATTCTCGACTAATGCTAAAGCCCGGGCAGTCGCCTTTTGTCCTGGGGCATCACCGTCATAGCAAATGATCAATTGCCGGGTTTGATGGGCAATGATCTGCACTTGCTCTTGCGTCAAGCTCGTGCCCATCGAGGCGATCCCTACTGGAATGCCTGCTTGATAAGCCGCGATCACATCCATAAAGCCTTCAAACAAGATCGCCGCACCATAGCTTTTAAACTCTGACTTAGCAGCATCAAGATTGAATAAGACATTGCGCTTGTTAAACAAGCTGGTTTCTGGACTATTGAGATACTTGGCTTGTGCAGATCCTGATAACACACGGCCAGAAAAGCCGATCACCGCGCCAAAGGCATCTTTAAGCGGGAACATGATTCGGTCCTTGAACCGCGCATGCAGCGCCCCAGTGTCATCTTCAACAAATAACCCGCTGGCTCGCTGGGTCGCATAATCGACGCCTTGTTTTTCTAAAAATGCTCGGATCAAGTCGTTGTCTGCCGGCGCATAACCGATCTCGAAGTGGTCGATCGTTTCGCGACTCAAGCCGCGCTTGGTGAGGTAGGCCAATGCAGGTTCGCCGCTGACTGTGTTCACCAACACGTGGTGGCACAAGTCGGTGACTTCCCGCAACAGTGTCTTTTGCGCCGTCTTGGCAGGATCTTCCGGCTGTTTGGCGTGAGCAGGCGTGATCGCAACTGGGATATGCACATACTCAGCAACTTTTGCCACGGCTTCAGGAAAGCTCAGGTGGTCATAATCCATCACAAAGGTGAAGACATTGCCGCCGCGGCCACATGAGAAGCATTTGAAGATCTGCTTAGATTCATTGACCGAAAAAGACGGCGTTTTCTCCTCGTGGAAAGGACAGACCCCAAAGAGGTTTTGCCCTTTAGACTGGAGCGATACATACTGGCCAATATAATCAGCGATGTTGACGGTGGTCCGGATCTGATCCACCGTCGCTTCCGGAATCATGCTTGCCACACGCTCACTCCTTTCCAACCACAGCATAGCGGTAAAAAGTCGCACTTCGAGGTGAAATGCGACTTCATTGACCGTTTCGTTGCACAATAATGCAACCTATAGTATAGCTGATATCTGCCGAAAACGCAACCCTTGAGGACGCTGACACCCATGCTTAAGTGCGGCTTGTTTCGCTTTGGGTTGGCGTCGAGCTGCACAAGCCAACGGGGTTGTAGGTAAGTCGTCTCGGTCACGCGATGGCGTTGCCATCGCGCACCCAAGTTGCCTGATGCCCATGCCTAAACCCGCGGTATTTCGCTCTGGGGGGTTATTTGACGATGACTTGGGCGACGTCGCCGAATTGGTGGATCAATGCCGCCAGGTTGGTGAGCTCGCGTAAGCGGTTGGTGCGGATCTGGTCGTCTTTGGCCATGATCATCGTTTCGGTGAAGTAGTCAGTGATCACAGGCGTTAAGCCGGCCAGTGCTTGATAGTTGGCTTCGTTTGGTTGGGCGTCAAAGGCGGCTTGGACCTTCGCTGCTGCGGCGTGCAAGGCGTGTTCGCTGTCATTTTCAAACAAGGCGGCATCGACGCTGCCAGTCGTCGGCGTCTTGTCAGCGATCCGGGTAACTCGGCCTAAGGCTTCCATGACCGGTTTGAAGTCAGCATCGGCGGCGTGGTGCTGCAAAATCGCCGCCGCATCGATCATGGCTTCAACATCCACAGTCCGGCTGGCGGTGACGGCATCGACAATGTCATGCCGGACCCCTTCGCCAGCCAGATATTGATTGACGCGATCGCGGAAGAAGTCAGCCACGGCTTGGGCGTTTTTCGTGAAGTCTAAGCCGCTCAGCTGATCGTTGGCCGCAAAAGCACTGGCGATCTGCTGTTGCAAGGCATTGACATCAAAAGCAAAATGATTCGCTGCGACCATCCGCACGATGCCATAAGCCTGGCGCCGCAGTGCATAAGGGTCGTTGGAGCCGCTGGGGATCAAGTCAACGGCAAAAAAGCTCATCAGCGAGTCTAACTTATCGGCTAATGCTAACAAAGTGCCGATCCGGCTGGCAGGCAAATCACCATCTGCAGAAGTTGGCATGTAGTGTTCGCGGATCGCTTGCGCAACAGCAGGCGTTTCGCCAGCTAGTTTGGCGTAAACTTCCCCCATCGTCCCTTGCAGTTCCGCAAATTCGCCGACCATTGCCGACACGAGGTCAAACTTATAAATAGACGCTGCGCGTAACAATTGGGCTTTGTCAGCCGCGGCTAAGCCGACTTGATCAGCTAATAACCCAGCGATAGTGGCCGTGCGCGCCATTTTTTCGGTCATCGAACCGATCTTGTCGTGGAAGCTGACGGTTTGCAAGCGCGTCACGAAATCCGCGATCGTCTTCTTTTGATCTTCAGCATAAAAGAAGGCGGCGTCTTCTAATCGGGCGGTCAAGACCTTGACGTTGCCGGCGATCACGTTATCCAAGTAATCGCGGTTCCCGTTGCGGACCCCGATGAAGGCGTTGACCATCTTGCCGGCAGCATCGCGGGCGTAGAAGTACCGTTGATTATCTTTCATCGACGTGATCAAGACGGCTTCTGGAATGGCTAAATATTTTTCGTCAAAACGCCCGGCAAAAGCGGTGGGCCATTCGACCAGATTATTGACTTCTTCCAGCAAGTCGGCATCTAAGTCGATGGTCCAGGCATTGTCTTTGGCGATTTGAGCGATTTGATCGCTGATCAATTGCTTGCGTTCTGCTGGCGTGACGATCACTTTTTGGGCCCGCAATGCATCGACATAATCACTGGCATCAGCTAATTCGACCGCCTCACCTAAGAAGCGATGGCCTTGTGTCGTGCGCCCAGCGGTGATATCCAATAACTGCATCGGCACGACATCGTGATCTAATAAGGACACCAGCCAATGGATCGGGCGAATATATTCAAAATCATAACTGCCCCATTTCATCCGCGTCGGGAAGGTCAAGGACTTGATCACGTCGATCAATCCGCTTAAGATCGCTTTAGCCGGCTTGCCGGCGATGGCTTTGTGCAGATAGACATATTCGACGCCTTTGAGTTCGCGAAATTCGATGTCATCAACCGTCATCCCTTGTCCGCGGGTAAACCCGATCGCGGCTTTGCTCCAGTTGCCGTCAGCGTCTTGGGCGATTTTTTTTGCCGGGCCTTTGACGTCTTCTTCAACATCGGCTTGCTTATCGGCCAAACCCGTGATGTAAAGCGTCAAGCGCCTTGGGGTGGCGAATTTTTCAATGTTTTGATAATCGAGGTGGTTTTCCTTGAGGTACTTGGCTGCTTTTTGCGCAAATTGATTCAAGCTGGGGGTGACGACATGTGCTGGCATGTCTTCCAAACCGATTTCTAATAAGTAGTTTGCCATTAGTTTTCCTCCTCTTGCTGGTGTGCGAGCAGCGGGAAGCCGAGCTTTTTGCGTTCTTCAACGAAAGCTCGCGCCACCTTGTGCGCCATTTTGCGGATCCGGCTGAGATAGCCGGCGCGTTCGGTGACAGAAACCACCCCGCGCGCGTCAAGCAAGTTGAATGTATGGCTGCACTTGAGGATGTAATCATAAGCAGGATGGACCAAACCGAGATCCATCAAGCGCCAAGCTTCTTTTTCATAGGCATCAAAAAATTGCAGCAGCATGGCTTGATCAGATTCTTCAAAGGAGTACTTGGAATGTTCATATTCCGGTTCCTTGAAAATATCCCCGTATAAGACGCCATCGCCCCATTCCAGATCAAAGACGTTGTTGACATCTTGGATATAAGAAGCCAAGCGTTCAACGCCATAAGTGATCTCGCTGGTGACTGGGGAGACTTCTAAGCCGCCGACGACTTGGAAGTAAGTGAACTGTGTGACTTCCATGCCGTCCAGCCAAACTTCCCAACCCACACCGGCGCAACCCATTGACGGGTTTTCCCAGTTATCTTCGACAAAGCGAATGTCGTGTTCCAAAGGCTCGATCCCTAAAGCCCGCAATGAATCCAAATAGTAAGCTTGGACTTCCTTAGGGGATGGTTTGATCACGACTTGGAATTGGTGATGTTGATATAAGCGGTTGGGGTTTTCCCCATAGCGGCCATCTGCTGGCCGGCGAGAAGGTTCAACATAAGCTGCCGCCCAAGGTTCCGGCCCGATCGCCCGCAAAAAGGTATACGGGCTCATGGTGCCGGCGCCTTTTTCGGTGTCATAAGATTGCATCAGCATGCAGCCTTTATCGCCCCAAAACTGTTGTAACGTCTGGATCATTTGCTGGACAGACATTTTCTTGGTCATGGTTATCTCCTTTTTATTTCGGTACGCCAACAAAAAAAGCGCCACTATGCCAAAATTGACATAGGGACGCTTGCGCGCGGTTCCACCCTACTTCAAGTCCGCAGACTTGCGCTCACTTGCCGGCTCGAAAACGCCAATCACAAGTCGTTAGATGAGGCTTCCACTGCTCCTCACTCGCTGATCAACCGTGCTTGTGACCCTTTTTCTCAGTACCGAATATTTAGTTTCAGTATACGCTTTTCCCCCGGTGTGTCAATATTTGCGGATGGTTGGCTGGGTGTAATTCTGGAAGAAATCAGCGATTTCATCTAAAGAATCTGAAAACAGCAGCTTGCTGCGGTGTTCTGCAGTCAAGAAATTATCGGCCACCATCCGATCAAACATCGTCGCCACCGGATCCCAATAATGATCGACGTTATAAAACGCACAAGGACTGGCGTTATCACCGATGCGGGCCCATGAATACGCCGTCGTGATCTCTTCTAAGGTGCCAGGACCGCCTGGCAAAGCGATGCAAGCATCGGCTAAATGCATCATGGTGAGCTTGCGCTGGGTCATGTCCGGAACCACGGTGAGATCTTCCAGCTCCGCAAGTGCGGCCCCGCGTTCATAAAGATTTTGCGGCATGATCCCGATGACATGGCCATCGTGGAACAAAACGGTTTTGGCGAGGATCCCCATTAAACCAACGCCGCCCCCGCCATAAACTAAGGTGTCGCCGCGCTCAGCCAGCCAAGCGCCTAATTGCTTAGCAGCGGAAATAAATACCGGCTGATTGCCAGCGTTCGCCCCACAAAAAACTGCGATTCGACTCATTGGATCTTTCCTCCATTATCTAAAATATTGGTGATCATCTTGGCTACCGCATAATCGGCATTGCTGCCAATGCGCGCTGTGGCATACGGGGTCAGCTTTGGCGTGGCCGCCGCGACAATGTAGCTATGGCCAACGACTTGCAGCATCTCGGTGTCATTCAGATTGTCCCCAAAGGCGACCATTTCCGCCGGGGCGACGCCTAATTTGGCCCCTAACGTCTTGATGGCGGCGCCTTTATTGACGGCTTGGTGCATGATGTCTAAGAAATAGTCACCGCCGATAGTGACATGGAAGCGATCGCCAAGCGGCCGTTGATAATCCGGATCAAATGCCGTATAAGTTTCTTTGTTTGGGAAAAACACCGTATATTTGGCGATTGGCACGTCTAATGTGGTGAGATCGTCGACAAATTCATATTGCATGAAAAACTGACTCAAAAATGATTCTTGATCAGCAGCCGTTGCATCAATATATGCGCGGTCTTTGGCGCACAAAATTGGAAAACCTGACCCCTTGGCTTGCGTGTAGTGAACCAAATCAATGACATCTGCTGGGGCCAAATATTGAGTCGCCACTTCTTGTCCGTCGTGAATCACGAAGGCCCCGTTTTCAGCGATCAAGCTCATTTGCTCTTGGACTTGTGCAAACATCGGCTGCAAAGTGTACAAGGCACGGCCGCTTGCCGCAACAAAGTGGATCCCAGCGGCATGCACCCGTTGGATCAAAGCATAAAAATTCGGCGGCAGCTCCCCGGCATCGGTCAGCAAGGTGTGATCAAGGTCTGAAGCGATCAGTTTTATGGCAGTCAAAGGCGATATCCTTCCTATCGTTAGTGATACTTCCAGTATACGCAAAATTGCTGGGCAAACAACGTGGCTCAGGCATAAAAATAGGTGAGTCAAAATGACTCACCTACTTGAACTTATTTATCGCCGGCGTGATTGTGCCAGTCGATCAAGCTGATCAACCCCGACATCGTGATCGGCAAGATGATCACTAAGATCACCAACCCGATGATAACGCCTAAGGCCACTTGGATCAAAGTCGTGACACCGCTAGGAATCAACGCGGCAAAGGTCCCGCTTAAGATGATCGCCGCAGAGATCACCACGGCACCGATGGCCGTAGCGGCTTTGAGAATGCGCTGGCGTTCATTGGTTTCATCATGATCATCCTTATAGCGGATCATCAAGAAGATACTGTAGTCGACCCCTAACGCCATTAACATGATAAAGGTGAAAAACGGTGTATTCCAGCTCAGTAAGCTATCCCCTAAGACATGACTGGAGATCATGCGGGTGATGCCCATGGAAGCAAAGAAGGCGGCGACTAAGGTCCCAATGATCGTCATTGGCTGTAATAGCGAGCGGGTGACGACCATCAATGCGATGCCAATGCCGATGATCATGATCGTTGCAGTCCGCTGGAAATCACCATTGGCCAAAGCCCGCAAATCGTTGTCCTCTGAAGTTTGTCCGCCAATCACTACGTCGGCGTCTTTCAACGCCCCGTGTTTCAATTGGGCGTTCAAGTCGGTTTGCATGGTCTTAAACCGCGCGTTGGCTTGGGTGGAATTGGGATCGCCTTTAAAGACAACGGTCAAGGTCGTGATCTTGTGGCTGTCGGCCATATATGCCGCTAATGCCGGTTTGAAGGCCTTGGAATGGATCTGGTCTTTTGGCAAGTAGAATTGCTTGCCCATGTAAGAGTTTTGCAACTCGGTCAGGTAAGTTTGCATGGTCTTGCTGCCGTCACCAATGGTTTTTAACCCATCATCGGCAGCATCTAAACCAGTGCCCAGCTGGGATAATTTGGCCGTCATCCCTTGCAGCTGGGAGTTGACCGTTTGCACCCCAGCATTGACTTGACTGGCACCACTATCTAACGCGCCGCTCTTAGAATTCAGCGTGTTAGCCCCAGCTGCGACTTGTTGGGCCCCGGCAGTGACTTGACTGGAGCCGGCGGTGACTTTTTGCGAGCCGGCGGCTAAGGCCCCTAAACCAGAGGCTAACTGTTGGTTGGCACTGGCAACTTGACTGGCCCCTTGACTGGTTTGACTCGCGCCAGCGGCGGTTTTGGCTGCGCCATTGGCCGTTTGACTCGCGCCATTAGCCGCTTGGGCGGCGCCGGCAGCGACTTGGCTGGCACCAGCTGCCAGATCATTGACGTTGTTGGTTAAATTCGGCATGGCGGCATTGAATTGGCCAATACCAGTGCTGAGTTGTGCCGTGCCAGCAGTTAATTGACTGACGGCTTGGGCCAATTGATTGGCTTTGGCGGTGACTACCGGCGCTGCCGCCGCACTGAGGGCTTGATTTTGACTATTCGTCAACAAGCCCAAAATCGCTTTGGCTTGCGCTTGCAAACCGGCAACCGATTGATTCAGCGTCGACATTTGCGTCGTCAACTGGCTGCTGCCGGCGGCTAAGGTCTGCACATTGCTGCTCAACGTGGGTAAGGTGGCCGCTAAGGTGCCAGTACCTTGCGCGACTTGGCTGGCCCCAGTGGCTAATTGGCCATTAGCGGTGGCCAATTGTCCGGCGCCATTGGCCACTTGGCTCGCCCCACTGGCGACTTGACCGCTGCCATTGGCGACTTGAGCCGCCCCACTAGCGGCTTGCCCGGCGCCGCTAGCGGCAGTATTGGTACTGCTGGTGACTTGGCTGGAGCCGGCGGTGACTTGCTGGGAACCAGACGCGAGTTGATTGGTGGCGGAGCTGACTTGCTGCACCCCGGCCGTGTATTGCTGGACCCCAGTTTGCAATTGGCTGGAGCCATCTGCGAGTTGTTGGATCTGGGCCATTTGAGACGCGGAGTTGCTGCTGCTCAATTGGGTATTCGCACTGGCTAAGCCTTGACGGATCTTGGCTAAGCCGGATTGTGAAGATTGCAAGCCTTTGGTGATCGTTTGCAGCTGATCGCCTAAATACATTGCCGAGATCTTGCTGCCGCCAGGCTGGGTCACGGAAGCGACGGTTTTGACGCCAGGTTCTTTTTGCAAGTAGCGCGTCAAATCGTCGATGGCAGCCAGTTTGGCCTGGGTGTCTAATGGCGTTTTGCTCTTGATATAAATCGTGGCTGGCGCAGACATCCCTTTAGAGAAGTGGTCTTGAATGACCAAGTAGCCTTTTTTCGATTGATAGCTGGTCGGAACTTCATCGGCATTGTTGAAGTTGAGTTCGGAATTATACGTGAAAACAAACGGCAGCACCACGATCGCGACCACGATCAAGGCGATGGCAGGCCGGGCAATGGCGACTTTAGACAGCCCATGCCATAGTTTGCTGGAACTTTGACCATCGGCAACTTTGCTCGGCCAAAAAAGCTTTTCACCCAGCGTTGCCATGAAGAACATGTTCAGCGTCAATAATACTGGCAATAAGACTAAAACCCCGATCGCCACGGCACTGGCACTTTGGTAGAAGGAAAACTTCGCCAGCCACAAAACTGAAAAGCCGATCAACACCGACAAGCCGCTATATAACACCGTGCGGCCGCCATGTTTGCGGGTTTGCCGGGTGGCTTCTAGCGGACTTAAGCCATCGGCGAGCGCACCTTTGAAGTAATCATAAAGCAAAATGTTGTAATCCGTGCCGATCCCGAACAAGACCACCACCAAAAAGACTTGGGTGAAATTGGAAATCGGGAAATTAGCGTGTGCGGCTAGATTCATCACGATCGACAAGCTGGTGATGAAGGCGACCCCGACGTTTAATAGTGAGATCACCGGCACGATCGGTGAACGGAAAACCAAGATCAAGACGATGAAAATAAAGATCACCGCGATCACTTCGGTTTTTTGGATCCCCTTTTCAGTGACGGTGGCAAAGTCATCGTTTAACGCATCCACCCCAGTCACGTAGGTGTGCAAACCAGACAGCTTTAACTGCTGGCGCAACTGGCGTACTTGATTTTTGATCGTGCCATTTTTTTTGACGGTGATCTGGGCCAGTTGCGTGGTTTTATCTTTCGCCCGCAACTGTTTTTTGGTTTCCGCGTTGTCATTAGGGCCCATGATCGTGGTGACGGTTAAACCGTCGGCATGATGCAAGGCTTTAAGCTTGGTATTGATGCGGTGCGTTTGCGTCGCTGTGATCGGGTCTTCCCCATTGCTGAACACAGCGGTGTAAGTCCGGACTGATTTATTACCATTCGCCTTTTTTTGGATGCGCGTGGCGACTTGGCTTTGAACATCCGCCGGCAGCTTGACCGCCCCATTATCGCGGACCAGTTGCGAAACATTCGGCATCGCAAAAATGGCGATGGCGACGATCACGATCCAAGCAATCAGGGCGGGATAATGTTTCTGCGTAAACTCTTTCATGTAAAATCCCCTCAATCGTCAAAATTTAGACAGTTGTAAAACCACAAAATTCATGATAGATTCGAGTCAAAGGTTAGACAAGACACAAACCTTGGCTATGTGTGCAAACTTAGACACTTTTTGAGTGTTTGTCTAAATGTAAGGGGATTTATTCATGAAATATACACCAGGGCAAAAAATGAATCGGAATGCGGCGCGCACGTTGGCGGCTTTTTCTGAGTCGATGTTCTTATTGCTCGGAGAAAAAGAATTCGATAAGATCACTGTCAATGAAATTTGTCAGCGCTGTGACTATCCGCGGGCGACCTTTTATAACTACTTCGATGATAAATATGACCTCGTGGACTATTGCTGGTATCAACTCAGCAAAGACATTCACCTGGATGTGGTGCAAGCACGGCCTTCTGGGGATGCGTTGGAGACGGTTTTTGATGAAGCTTTTCGGTTGTTTTCCGACCAGCGCGATCTGTTAAATCGTATCGTAGCGCACAATCCGATCGATAGCCCCTTGGTCACCCATTTTCTGAATCATTTTACCCGCACGATGACGACGATCTTAAGCACCGGCATGCCCAAACGCCATGGTCAGACACCGTTGGTCTTAGTGGCACAATATTATGCCAATACCGTGTTGCTGGTCTTGAAATGGGTCTTTTTGAGCCAGCACGAAACGACTTTGGCAGAAGCGCGCACCTACTTAAAAGAACTCCTCACCAAGCCAGTGTAACTGACACAGATGCAAGACACTTTAAGGGCAAGTTTTCGATGATCGGCCGAGGACTTGCCCTTTAATGCGGTTGACGTGAAGCGAGATAAGGTCATCCTGACAGCGATGCAGTTACCCCTCTATTAACAAAGAGGCAATTTAGACCAAAAAAGTAGAGCTCTCTCAGCGAATTCTAATACAAAAAAATAAATTTTCTTACATGAAAGCCTTACACCGACGCTCAACTCCAAATGGTTAGCCTAATTTCTTGTGCGTATCTGTCTAGCAAAAATCAGGCAAAATTGCCTTATTTGTATATAGACAGGCAATTGATCACTGCCTGTTGGCGACTGCGTGAGTCGCTGGTTTTTGCCCCACAAAAGCCAGCGCGGGGCACGTACGCTCGCCGCCATGCGGGCCCGAATGGTTCCGCCTGATAATTGTGCCGATAAGCTGCAAGCTTAGCTGCTCGCCTCAGTTGATCAGGTCGTTGTCTGCCGCTTCGCCTGTTAATCTCGATGCACTACCTGGCGCGGCTTTAGCCGGTCAGGCGCATCGCCACAGGCACTCCCGCTGAGGTCGCGCGCCGATATCGTTGCGGCCCACCTGCATCACCGCCGCGTCTAGTT
This sequence comes from Lacticaseibacillus baoqingensis, assembly GCF_003946165.1. GTDB lineage: Bacteria > Bacillota > Bacilli > Lactobacillales > Lactobacillaceae > Lacticaseibacillus > Lacticaseibacillus baoqingensis. The sequence goes on from NZ_RHOI01000004.1 coordinate 115,445, forward strand.
TGTGGCGGCAGCCACATCACTAGCGAAATTCCCGCTAGCGTCAACGCATAAGCAAAATTAACGCTATGCGCATGCCGCAGTCAGGGTCTTGCGCTACTGGTCTGCCCGCCTCCGCAACTAGGCCCGGCATCTGGCCGTCGTCCCTGTGCCTGTGGGTCTCACCCTTGGCGATTTGGCGCCAAGGTCTGCACAACTTTAGCTTCAAAAAGACTCACAACGTGCAGGCGTTGGGAGTCTTTGGTGTGCGCAAAAAAGCGTTCAAGTTGGCGGCTAGGCCAACTTGAACGCGGATCAACGATGCTTATTAGTCGGCGTTTAAAGCTTCCAGCTGCTCAGCCAAAAAGTCGCTGAGCGCGTCTGCAGGGCAATCTAGGCTCTTGGCTAGCCAATTGGCACAGATCCCGACGCTGCCGTTGACGACGTATTGGGTCACTACCGCAGGCCCTGTAAGTACTTGGCAAAACCGCGTGACGATTTGATCGCGCACCGCTGCCGCCATGGCGCTGCGATGGATCATCGCAAATAGTGCTTGGTGTTGTTGCAAATCAGCGATCAAACTTTGCGTCCAGGCGCGATAACTGCCATTGATCTGCGTCGGAGCTTGCGTCGCATACTGGGCTAAAAACGCTTCGATGCGGGCGGTGATGATCTCCTGCTGCAAGTCGCCGACGTCTTGATAATGCAGATAAAACGTCCCTCGCCCCACATCTGCTAAGGCAGTTAACGCGGCAACGGTGATCTGATTGACTGGCTTTTGCCGCTCTAATGCCAAAAAGGCTTGTTCTAAAGCTTCTCGAGTTTTGCGTACCCGGCGATCCATGCTTAGCCCCCGTTCACTATTGAACACGTGTCAATTAATAAACATATTATATGTTTGCAGCAAAGCAATTGCAAACAGTAAGGATCAGTCGTTTATGTTTGTTACTGGACACGTGTTTAGTAATGGACAAAAGTAACTGGTAAAAATCTCGTAAAGTCGCGGTCTAAATGCTTGTCACCGCATCTGGGACGTTTTACGCTTGATATAGATGAAAGCGGGTGACAGCGATGTTGACACAGTGGGGCGAAATGCTCGATCAAGACCATCCCTTACCAGAATATCCGCGACCGCAGCTGCGCCGGGCAAATTGGCGCAATTTAAACGGCCGCTGGCAATATGCGATCACTGATGGCAAAAACGAGCCAGTCGCTTGGGATGGTGAGATCATTGTGCCGTATTCACCAGAAAGTCCCCTTTCTGGTGTTAATCGGACTTTACAACCGCAGCAAACCTTATGGTATCAAAAAACGCTCACCCTTCCCGAGTTGCATGGCGGCGAGCATCTTTTGCTGCATTTTGGCGCTGTCGATCAGTTCTGCCGAGTGTTCGTTGACCGCAAGCTGATCGGGGAACACGTCGGGGGATATTGGCCCTTTACTTGCCAGATCCCGGCGCGGTATCAAGGCCAACGTGTCGAATTGATCGTCGCCGTTCAAGATCATAGTGATCAAGGCTTAGAAGCCTATGGCAAACAGCGGCTGGAAAATGGCGGGATCTGGTATCCCCCACAAAGCGGGATCTGGCAAACGGTATGGCTGGAAGTGGTGCCGCAAACTTATATCACCGATTTAACAATCACACCGGATCTGGATGCCAAGCAGGTGACGTTGAGCGTCGCAGTCAATCGGGTTGAAACTGCTGAACTGTTTGTGCAGATCACGGCTAAAGGCAAAGTGGTGGCGGCGTGTGAAGCGGATAAGCGCCGCGTGACATTGCGGCTTTCGACAGTCCATCCTTGGACGCCGGCGGATCCCTTTTTGTATCAGGTCACGATCACCTTAGGGACAGATCGGGTCAGTTCCTATTTTGGGATGCGCAAATTCGAGCGCGGTCAAGATGCTGCCGGTCGGCCGGTATTTTTGCTCAACGGCGCGCCTTATTATCAATCCGGGTTGCTTGATCAAGGGTATTGGAGTGATGGCTACTATACCCCGCCCAGTGACCAAGCGGTGATCCATGAACTGAGCCAGATCAAAGCATTAGGCTTCAATATGTTGCGCAAGCACATTAAAATCGAACCGCTGCGCTGGTATTATCATTGTGACCGCCTCGGGTTGCTGGTGTGGCAAGACCTTGTTTCTGGCGGCGGGCCTTATTCGCCAGCCGTCAGTCAAGTGTTGCCGTTTTTAGGCATTACCTTGGCAGATGATCGGCCAGGCTTTGGCCGCCAAGACCCGAAAAGCCAAGCGGTATATCGGCGCGATTTGGACCGGACCTTGAAATTGTTACAAAATGTGGTGTCGCTTTGCACCTGGGTGCCTTTCAACGAAGGCTGGGGGCAGTTTGATACGTTGTCGATCGCTCAAAAAATCGCGACCAAAGACCCGACGCGCTTAGTCGACCACGCATCGGGATGGCATGATCAAGGCGGCGGCGATTATCAATCGCTGCATGTCTATTACAAAGCCTTCCATCTCCGTGCCGATGGCCGCCGACGTTTGCCGGCTTTAACTGAATTTGGCGGCTACAGTCTGCCTTGGCCAGGCCACACACTAGGCAAAGCGTTCGGCTATCGCTTTTATCGCACAAGCGATCGCTTGACCAAAGCGATCACGCACTTATATCACCACCAAGTCACCCCAGCGATCGCCAAGGGCCTGGTCGCCAGCATTTACACGCAAGTCAGTGATACTTTCGGCGAAGTCAATGGCTTGTGGACATTCGACCGCCGGGTGTTAAAAGTGGATGCCCAAGCGCTGCGCGAACTTAACGCCCGCCTGCAAGCGGCGTTTATTCAAGCACATCCGTAGCGTAAGAAAGGACTCATGTCAGTAAGACATGAGTCCTTTCGTTTTGGTTGCGATCATGCTTTTGGCGGCTGCTCGTCTGGTGCCCATTGCGCCATTTGGTCTAAGAAGCGCTTGGCTTTAGGCAACACCCCGACCATGTCGCGATAGATCCGGTCTAAGACGCGGCGCAGCTCGGCTTTAGTCGCGGCACTGACGTTGATGCTGTGCAATTGTGCCAGATCCAAGACGGAAAAGCGCCGCAAGAGATACATCGCCTTAGGCTGGATGCGGAAGCGATAATTGTCCAAGTGCCAATGCGCTTGGCATAAGACCCCGCCATAGCGTTCAGAAAAATCCAGCGGCAGATCACTGCGGCCGTCGATCACACACCCTGCCCATTGCGGTTGGACCCCAAAAGCCGCTAAGAGCTGCACTTCGATGATATTAGTGATCACTGCCGGATCAAAGCCGTCATCGATCAATTCGAGTGCTTGTTTAGCTTCTTGATACCAGCGCAAGATCGGCTCGCCATCAGGATAGGCTTGGTCGATCAAACTCAAGATATACGTCGCATAGGCATTTAAGGTGATGTCGCCACTGATGGTACGGTATTGATGGGCTTCTTTTAACGCAGTCAAAAAACTCAGGCCATCGTCGCTCACCGAGCCGACATACGTCGCTTCAGTGAACGGCAAGATCCCGGCGGTCAAACGAAACCCCGGCTTGCGCGCGCGCCGGAGCAAGAACATTTTCTTGCCGAAGCGATCGGTCAAAAGCTTGACCAGCATATCGGATTCGCGATAATTGTGGCGCGCAATGACCAGCCCGGAGAATTCCGCATTGGCCTTAGTCATCTAAGGTCCTTGAGGTTGTAGCCTAAAGTGCGCAGGTATTGGTTGTTGTCGCGCCAATTTTTTTGCACGCGCACCCATAGCTTCAAGTTGACTTTATCGCCTAACAACAGCTCGATTTCACGCCGCGCGCGCGTGCCGATCTTCTTGAGCATGCTGCCGCCTTTGCCGATCACGATCGCTTTTTGGCCGTCGCGCTCAACGATGATATACGCTTCAATAATCAACTTGCCCGCTTCCGTGCGATCTTTCATGCGCTCAACTTGCACCGCGACAGAATGCGGGATCTCTTGGGAGGTCAAGTGTAAGATCTGTTCGCGGATCAACTCGCCCACCACAAAATATTCTGGGTGATCCGTCAACTGATCTTCAGGGTAATATTGCGGGCCTTCTGGCAGCTTTGCACTTAAATCGGTGAGTAATGCGTCGACGTTGTTGCCTTCAGTGGCCGAAATCGGAAAGACGCCGGCAAAATCATGCGCTTGGCGGTAATGGTCGATGAATGGCAGCAATTCGTCGGGATGGACCAAATCGATCTTGTTGACCACTAAATACACTGGTTTGGTGACATTGGCCAATTGACTGAGGATGTATTGATCCCCCGCTCCAGGACGTTCGTCTGCCGGCACCATGAATAACACGGCATCCACTTGGTTCAAGGTGGATAAAGCCGCGGTATCCATATAGTCGTCTAAGGCGTTTTTGGGCTTGTGGATCCCTGGGGTGTCCACAAAGACGATTTGCACCTCTGGCGTGGTATAGATCCCGTTGATCTTGTTGCGCGTGGTTTGCGCCTTGGGGGACATGATCGCGATTTTTTCGCCTAAGACGCGGTTCATGAAGGTTGACTTGCCGACATTAGGCCGGCCAATGATCGCAACGAATCCAGAATGATGAGTCAAGATAAGTCTCCTTTGAGAAATGCACCAGGCAACAACGCACCGACTGTCGTCTGCACGGTATCACCATGTAAGTTCGTCAGATATACCGGGGTGTCGGCGGCACAAAATTCGCTGAGCACTTGCCGACAAGCACCACAAGGGCTGATGGCTTTGGCAGTGTCGCCGATCACCGCCACGGCTGCGAGGCTGGTCACCCCGGCAGCCACCGCGGCAAAAACAGCATTGCGCTCGGCACACATGCTGAGGCCATAGCTGGCGTTTTCAATGTTGCACCCGGTGAAAATGCGCCCGTCTGCGCTCAGGACTGCGGCTCCAACGGCGAAGTGGGAATATGGCGCATAAGCGTGTTGGCGCGCAGTTTGCGCGGCGGTGATCAATGCTTGAGACATTTAGCGCCCTCCTTGAAGCAATTGCCAAACAAATGGGCCAAAGACATAGACCCCACAAGCAATGGCAATGATCGCAGCCAGTAATACAGCGCCGGCGGCCATGTCTTTGATCAGCTTTGCTCGCGGGTCATAATGCGGCCCAACGACGAGATCGACTAGTTCTTCGACGATCGTATTGGCCAGTTCAAACAAAAACACTAAACAAATCGCCACCACCAACAAGACCCAATCAAATCGGGTGACGTTGAAGCCCCAGCCGGCGGCGATGACGATCAAGGCGGCCAAAAGTTCCCGGCGGAAGTTGCCTTCATGACGCGTCACTGCCTTTAAGCCGTCTAAGGCATGCTTGAGGGCTTGATAAAAATGGCGATTTTTGCGAATGCGTTTATCGGGTGAGGCCATAAGCATCGAGGATCTTTTCTTGCAGCGGGATCATCACCGCTTCGTCTGCCGGTTGGATATGATCATAGCCATTCAAGTGTAAAAAGCCATGCACGACCGTATAGCCAAGCTCGCGTTCAAACGAGTGGCCGTAGTCTTTGGCTTGCAGCGCGACTTTATCAGCATCAATGAACAAGTCCCCGATGTTTAAGGGGATGCCAGGCACCTCTGGCAACTGGTCTTCACCGTCTTCAATGGCAAAAGAGATCACATCCGTCACGCGGTCGGTATCGCGATATTCGCGGTTGATGCGGCGGATCTCGTCATCGGATACCATTGTGATCGACATTTCGGTGTCTTCTGCCAACTGCAGCTGTTCCCCGCAAAACGCGACCAGCTTTTTCACCAGTTCGGTATGCGCGGCATCTAAGCGGTGATCATCGTCATAAAATTCTAGGTCCATCAGTCTTCCCCTTTGAGTGATTGCGCGTCAGCGTCACCATATGCTTGGATGATCTTGGCGACCACCGGATGCCGGACGACATCGGCGGCAGAAAATTCCGTGAAGGCAATATGGTCGATATGCTGCAGCAAATGTTGGGCTTGGATCAAGCCGGATCTGGCGTTATGCGGTAAATCGATTTGGGTGATGTCCCCATTGACGATCATTTTTGAGCCAAAGCCTAACCGCGTTAAAAACATCTTCATTTGCGCTTGCGTGGTGTTTTGAGCTTCATCTAAGATCGCAAAAGCATTGTCTAACGTCCGCCCGCGCATATAAGCCAGCGGGGCGATTTCGATCACGCCGCGATCCATTAAGCGATCGGTGTGCTCCTTGCCTAATACCGCGTATAAGGCATCGTAAACCGGGCGCAAATAAGGATCGACTTTTTCCTTTAAGTCGCCAGGCAAAAAGCCTAGTGACTCGCCGGCTTCGACTGCAGGGCGCGTCAAGATGATCTTATCGACTTCGCCGGCTTTCATTGCAGCAACAGCCATCACCACTGCCAAGTACGTTTTACCGGTACCGGCAGGGCCGATGCCGAAGGTGATGTCGTTGTGGCGGATCTTGTTGACGTATTGGCGCTGGCCGAAATTCTTGACCCGAATCGGCGCCCCTTTGGCGTCTTTGATCAAGGTTTCAGAATACATCTCCGCGAAGTATTCCAAGGTCCCGCGTTTGGCCATGTTCAAGGCGCTGGCAATGTCCGGGCCGGAAAGTTTGATGCCTTGTTGTAATAGTTGTTGGATCTGAGCCAGAAGTTGATATGCCTTGCTGGTCGCGGCAGAATCCCCTTTAAGGCGCAGTTCTTGACCAAAAGGCGCAATGGTGACAGCCAATGCTTCTTCGATCATCTTGAAATACTGGTCGTTGATCCCTGCCATCGTGATCGCCTCTTCTGGGCTGGATAACAGGAATGTCTTGTCGGTGGTATTTTGAGCCAAAAATTTTGGCCTCCTCTGAAATAGTCGTATGGGATTAGTTTACCATACCCTGTGCACTGACGGGGATGGGCAGGCACCAAAAAAGCCGCCCGCAGGCGACTTTTTCTTAGCTAAGTTTTGCTTTGACGATGCGATTGACGATAGCGCCATCCGCTTGACCCTTTACCTGAGGCATCAGAGTCTTCATCACTTTGCCAAAATCCGCCTTACCGGTTGCGCCGGTCTCTTGGATCACAGAATCGACCAATGATGCGACTTGAGCTTCGGTCAATTGCGCTGGGAGATAACTCTCAACGATCTTGATCTCGCCTTCAGTCTGCGCCACGAGGTCGTCTCGACCGCCAGCTTTGAACTCGGCAAGGCTTTCCTTGCGTTGCTTCAACTCTGAGGCTAAGACACTCTTCTCGTCTGATTCCGTTAAGTCATGTCCCAGTGCGATCTGCTTGTTTTGCACAGCAGCCTTTAACATCCGGACCACGCTCAAGGTCTCTTTGTCCTTGGCCTTCATCGCGACTTTCATCTGAGCGTTGAGCTCATCCATTAGCGCCATAATTCACCAAGTCCTTTGATTAAAACTTACGCTTCTTACGCTTACGTGCTGCTTCAGACTTCAGCTTGCGCTTAACGCTCGGCTTCTCGTAGAATTCACGCTTACGGTATTCGGACAAGGTACCTGCCTTAGATACGGTGCGCTTGAAGCGCCGAAGAGCATCATCGAGAGATTCGTTTTTCTTAACGACCGTCTTTGCCATATGATATCCCTCCCTCCGACACTGTGTAACTACTGACAGATATCTACGCCAACAGTTCCTAGCTATTATACCGGACTGCAAAAACCACGTCAATAAGGTGGGGATGATTTACGTCAAAAGTTTCCCTTATCACGAAATTATGGCAATTGTGATATGATAGCGTTATATCAGGATAAACTGGAGGCTTCGCCATGACGCAAGAGCTGAACTTCTATATTATTTCCGATTCGATCGGCGAAACAGGATTAAAACTTGCCCAAGCGATCGCGGCACAGTATGAAGATATTGCCCCGCGCTATTCTCGGGTCCCATTTGTGCATACTGAAGAAAAATTGATGGCGACGATCGATGCCGCCAAAGCCGATGACGCGGTGGTGATCGCCACGCTAGTCACCCCTGGCTTGGGCCAATATGCCCGGGAATATGCCCGCCAACAAGGCGTTGCGCTGACTGATGTGATGGCGCCGCTGCTGAAAGAAGCCACTGCCAAAACCCATGCGGCGCCTAGTGGCATCGCTGGTGCGGTGCATAACTTAAACGCGCGCTACTTTGATCGGATCTCGGCGATGGAATTTGCGGTGTTATACGATGATGGCAAAGATCCCAAAGGCTTCTTAGAAGCGGACATTGTCTTACTGGGAGTCTCGCGGACCAGCAAGACCCCCCTATCGTTATTTTTAGCCAATCGGAATTTGAAAGTGGCCAATTTGCCGCTGGTACCTAATGCCCACATCCCAGATGAGATCTGGAAAGTCGATCCGCATAAGATCTTTGGCTTGACCACCGATGCGTCAGTTTTGATGGAATTTCGCCGCCAGCGCATGATCGCTTATGGGCTGAATCCAGATACCGCCTATTCCGCACGGGAACAAGTGGACGAAGAGCTGAAGTTTGCCGATGACCTCTATAAGAAGATCGGCTGTGAGGTGATCAACACTGCCCAACGGTCGATCGAAGAAACCGCCACTTTGATCTTAGAAAAGCTGGGTTTTGATCAATTCGATAATCAATAAATCATGCCGCCGCGCCGCGATCCGATTTGGGATCGCGGCGCGGTGTTTTTAGTGCTGAGCATATTTCTTGCTTCTGCTCAGGATTCGGCGCTATGATCCGGTTACACATATGCGAGCCGCTTTGGATCAGTGGAGGCGATGCAGATGTTGTTGACCAGATTATCTCTTGACGAACCAGAATTTACAGAAGCTCTTGCCTATCAAGTGGGGCTGTTTGTGGCCGAGCCGCTGCGTGCGCCAAGTTTGGTGCAATGGGGGCTGGCCATTGCGGTCAGCGCTGGCGGCTGGCTGGCCGCCAAAGCCCGCTGGCCTGGTGTGGTGGTGTGCGCATTGCTGGCTTGTATCGTGATCTTGCTAGGCGATAATCCTCAGCTCATCGCCGGCAATTGGCGCAGGCGCTGGCGGCTGCATCACGCCTATCGCCGTTTTGTCGGCCACCAAAAAAAGTCAGTGGACATGATGATCGACGCTGACGGGATGCAGTTTAACGGCAGCCTGCGATTTGGTTGGGGGTATTTTACCGCGTATCGCGAGCTGACGCTGACGTTTGTCGTTATGACCATCAATGCGAAGTTGGTGATCATTCCCAAAAAAACGCTGGCACCAGCGACGATCGTGGCGCTGCGCCGCTTGTTGGCGCAACATTTGTCCATGCTTTGAAGCACTAAAAGCGCTTGCCGGCACCACCGCTGATGCTCACGGTTTGGCGACACGCAAGGCGTCTAATGCTTCTGGATGAAACTGTCCGGTTTTAAGCCACTCGATCTCAACGCCATAAGGCGGGTTGAGCCGCTGGTCTTCAGGGCCAACATAAGGCGTTTCGAGGATCTTCGGGATCGCTTTGAGTTGGGGATGGTGGACGATCGCATTCAACGCATCAAAACCCAGCGTGCCAAAACCGATATTGGTGTGGCGATCCTTGTGTGCGCCTTGCGGGTTTTTAGAGTCATTGATGTGGATCACGGAAAGCTTATCTAACCCAACGAGATGGTCGAATTCATTTAAGACACTATCAAAATCAGTCGCCACTGGGTACCCGGCATCACTCATATGGCACGTGTCCATACAAACACGAAGCTTATCGGCTAAGTCGACTTGGTCAATGATCTCGGCGAGTTCTTCAAAAGTACGCCCTACTTCGGTGCCTTTGCCGGCCATGGTTTCTAGTGCGATGGTGACTTGTTGGTTGGGGGTCAAGATCTCGTTGAGCCCTTTGGCGATTTGGGCAATGGCCGCTTGCGGCCCAGCGCCGACATGTGCGCCAGGGTGAAATGGCATGGTATAAGCGTGCAAGGCTTCTGCCCTAGCGACTTCGCCTTGCATGAATTGCACCGCAAACGGGTAGTTTTCCGGTTTTTTGGTGTTGCCAAGGTTGACGATATATGGGCAATGGATCACCAAGTGACTCAAACCGCCGGCTGCCATGGCGGCCAGGCCTTCGGGGATGCGCATTTCACTCACGTCTTTGCGCCGGGTGTTTTGCGGCGCACCGGTATAAAACTGGAGGGTAGTCGCGCCATAACTCACCGCTTCTGCCACTGCTCCAGGAAACATTGCCTTGCCTTTCATACTAACGTTGGCACCGATCAATAAGGTCATCATTTTCCTCCTAACGCTTCTTTAAGACTGTCGGCGATACCGATGATGGACTTGGTTTTGGCTGGCGGATACGGCGCTTCTTGCGGCCAATAATAATCACAAGCGATCACCGTCCCATAGGTCAGCGTGTCATTAGGTCCTAATGGCACAACCACGCGCGCGCCGATTGCCAGGTCATGCGATTGGCTGAGATAGCTGTAGGGCTTGCCGCCATGATGAAAGACCACCTGGCAATAACACAGCATGCCGGGAGCATAAGGCCGCCGCGAAAAGATCCGCGCGTCTAATACTTGCGGCGAATGCTTGGCCAGCCATGCTGAAATCAACGCTGCTGCTTCTGGCCAGCCGGTGATCTCAGCCAGCGTCGATAAACTGCCGCTCAAGTGCGTTGGGGTTTGGGCATAGCGATATTGCAAGGTTAGATGCAACTCAGCATTGGCGGGTGTGGCTGACTGCCAGGTGATCTCCCCTAGCTGATCAAGCAGCAAAGCGACGGTCGCAGTCGTTAAGGTCAGCTGTGCGGCAGTCGTGTCGGTGGTTTGCTGCCAAAAAAACTGCTGGTCAGCTCGGCTCAAGCGCAAGTCTTCTTGCTGGCTTGCTGCCGGGTGATAAGTGATCTGCAAGGCGTCGATGCGGTCTGGATCACCATCAAAAAGGTATAAATGTGGGCGCTGCAGGATCTGCCGCATCGCTTCAGAAAGTCCGTCAGGATCAAAATAGCCGCGAAACTGGATCCGCCGGTCATCAGCGGTTTTGACCGTCATGCGCCAAGGCTCGAGGTCGACAACCGTTAGTTCCGATTGAAAATTATCAAAAGTCTGGCTGATCTGCGCCAGCAACTGTGCCATCGCTTGCGGATCGATCTGCCAGTGCTGACTTTGAGCGGGTTCGTCATAATAGTGCGTTTTGACTGTTACCGCCCCATTGGCTTTTAACAACAGCGATTGGCCCATTACCGTGCCAACTTGCGGGCAGCTCATGAAACCGCCCAGGCCTGCATGCAGCTTCACACGCTGGAGGTCACCTAGCGTGCGCGTCAAGCGCGTGAGTTGCGCCAATGCCAGTTGCAGCCATGACTGATCTGCCGCTGACACCTGATCATGCCAAGCCCATTCTTTGATCTGTTGGCAGCGAGAAGCCATGGCGTTGCCTAAAATTTCCGGATCGGCGATTTGCTCAACGTACTGGGCGAATTCCTGAGGGGCCGTCAGTGCCGGTGCTTTGGAAAAGCTGCGTTTTAAAGCAGCATAATGATCCACGGCAAAGCCCGCATATTGCAAGTCTTTGGCGAGTTGGTGAATCGTCTTGATCGTGATCGTGGCGGGTTTTAGGCGCGTTTGCCAGTGTTTGGCCAGTTGCTGTAAGGCAGTGCGGGTGATCACCATGATTGTCTCCCTGCTATTGTGATAGGTTCATTATACCCGCCAAAGCAGCGCAACAAAATAGCGACCAAGACTTGGCTTGGCCGCTTTTTGAGGTTAATCGGTTTTAGGTTCGTAAAAGTGGCCCATGATCTTCACCGACTCGGTGATCGACACGAAAGCATAAGGGTCGCTGTCGTGTAAAGCCGCTTCAAAATCATAGATCTCAGCACGAGAAATGATGGTGAACAGCACCGTTTTTTCCTCGTGGCGAAAGGCCCCTTCGGCATCGTGCACGATTGTGATCCCGCGGCGCAAGGTGTTTTGGATCTCATTGATCACCGCTTTAGGATGTTCGGTCACGATCATCACTTGCAAGCGCTGCTGGCGGGTGTAAACAGAATCCAGAATCTTGCCGTTGATGAAGATCGCCAAGGCAGAATACAGTGCATGCGGCCAGTCATTGACGAAACCGGCGAAAAACAGGATCACGACGTTGACGGCAATGTTGACCGTGCCGATGGTGGTGCCGGTTTTCTTGCGCATGACGATGCCGATGATGTCTAAACCCCCGGTAGAAATGTTATTGCGTAAGGCAAAACCAGTACCTAAGCCATTGACCACAGCCCCAAAAATCCCACAAACGATCGGATCGGTGGTCAGCGGCTTGATCACGCCGAGCACGCGAATCATGATCGAGCTCAAGATGACGGCCAAAAAAGTAAAAATCGTAAAGCGGTGGCCGATCTTACGCCATGCTAAGACGAACAATGGTACGTTCAGCAAGAATAACAACGTCCCGGTGTTGAGCAAGTCAGTCGTGCGCAACCCGGCAAATGGGGTCGCAAAGTTGAACCACTTGCGGACGACTGTCGCCAGCAACTGCGCCGCCCCGGTCACGCCGCTGGCGAATACGCCGCTAGGTTCCCAGAACATGTTCAAGGCAACGCCAACGCAGATACTATAGAAGATCGCCGCCGTAAAGCGACTCCAATTCTGGTGCCGGCGGATCAGCCGATCAATTTCAAGCATGGTAAAGTGTGGTTTCCTTTCTGCAAGTCAGTGCCATCAGTATACCACCTATTTTGCAAAAAGGGCGCGATATTCCCCATAACCATACTTTTCAAGCTCTGCAATCGGGATGAAGCGCAATGCCGCGGCATTGATACAATACCGCAAGCCGCCTTGGGCCTTAGGGCCATCTGTGAAAACGTGGCCGAGATGTGAATCCGCTGCCTTAGAGCGGACTTCGACGCGTTCCAGGCCATAGCGGCGGTCGCGTTTTTCTGTGAGCGGCTTGATCGGCTGAGTAAAACTAGGCCAGCCGCAACCAGCGTCATATTTGTCTTGAGAGCTGAACAGCGGCTCGCCGCTGACCACATCGACATAGATCCCTGCTGCCCAAAAATCATCATAGATCCCGGTAAACGGATGCTCAGTTGCCCCTTCTTGGGTCACCGCATATTGTTCTGGAGTCAGTTTTTTGCGTAAGTCCTCTTGATCCATTGCTAGGCCTCCATTCTTGATTATGCTCAGCATATCATGCCGCGGTGAAAAATGCATCGCTCACGATCGATACCGCGTCAAACCGTGTTGCCAGACTCAAAAAAGTGGCCTCATACCTCCTCACCCCATTGTATGAGTGAGCGGCTTGAGGACCACTTAATGAAACGATGTTGTCAGTTTATCTGGGCTCGGTGACTAGTCTTGGTCGTGCTTGCGACGCTTCCAAGTTATACCCATCAGTGCCAATAAACCAACGCCAAGCATGGAGAAGACATTTTGCTGATGGTCGCCAGTTTGTGGCAACTGCTTTTTGCCATTGGTGTCAGCTAATGTAGTGCGCGCTTGGTTTGGTGCCGTCGGCTGAGACAATGGCTGGGTCGGCTGATCACCATTGGTTTGCGGCAGCTTGACGCGAGTCGGGGTTGTCGTACTGCCGTTGCCGCCAGGTTTGGTATCGCCGCCAGGGTTGGTGTCCCCACCTGGGTTGGTATCACCGCCAGGATTGGTGTCCCCACCTGGGTTGGTATCCCCACCAGGGTTGGTGTCTCCACCTGGGTTGGTATCCCCACCAGGGTTGTCGTTGCCGCCAGGATTGGTGTCCCCACCTGGGTTGGTACCACCACCTGGATTATCGTCACCGCCAGGATTGGTGTCCCCACCTGGAGTTGTTGTACCGCCACCGAATGGCGGATTCAGACCGGTTTCCCGTTGATAGACAACGGTTACTTCAATGTCATTGTCACCAAAGTGAACGGTTTGAGCACTAGTAGCAGCATCTGGACTTTCGACAACGTAATAGCCAAAGACAAACGGATTGTCTTGGAAGCTCAGTGTGGCGTTTTCTGGGCCATACGTCTTATCGCCAGTCACTGGATCAGTTAACTCTGTGAAGTTAACCTGGTCTGTATAGTCAGGTGCAATTGTCTTACCATCTTGATTGACGTAATGCACGGTCTTGGTAACAGTATCCAGCGCTTGCTTCGGCGTGTTCTTGTTGTAAACGACCGTGACTTCGATATCGTTGTCACCGAACTTGACGGTTTGATCCGTTGTCGCTTCGGCTGGGTTGGTTACGACATGGTAGCCGGCGAAGGTCGGATTGGCCTTCTTCGCCAAGACGGCACTTTCTGGACCGGAGGTAACATCGCCAGTGACTGGGTCAGTGACCTGGGTGAAGTTAACATGTTCGGTAAAGTCATCAGTGAGCTTATGGCCATCTTGGTCAACATAGTGGATGGTCTTAGAAACAGTGTCCAGCGTTTGCTTCGGCGCGTTCTTGTTGTAAACGACCGTGACATCGATATCCTTATCACCGAACTTGACGGTTTGATCCGTTGTTGCCTCGGCCGGGTTCTCAACGACATGGTAGCCGGCGAAGGTCGGATTGGCCTTCTTCGCCAAGACGGCACTTTCTGGACCAGAGGTAACATCGCCAGTGACTGGGTCAGTGACCTGGGTGAAGTTAACATGTTCGGTAAAGTCATCAGTGAGCTTATGGCCATCTTGGTCAACATAGTGGATGGTCTTAGAAACAGTGTCCAGCGTTTGCTTCGGCGCGTTCTTGTTGTAAACGACCGTGACATCGATATCCTTATCACCGAACTTGACGGTTTGATCCGTTGTTGCCTCGGCCGGGTTCTCAACGACATGGTAGCCGGCGAAGGTCGGATTGGCCTTCTTAGCCAAGATGGCACTTTCTGGACCAGAGGTAACATCGCCAGTGACTGGGTCAGTGACCTGGGTGAAGTTAACATGTTCGGTAAAGTCATCAGTGAGCTTATG
>NZ_RHOI01000040.1 GCF_003946165.1 Lacticaseibacillus baoqingensis
GCGGCACTGCCGTCATTGCGGCTGCGCCACAACGCCGACAGTACACACTAGTCTACGCGCTAAGTGCGCGCCACTCCACTCTGGGGTTTCTTCGTCGAGCTACGCATGCCAACGGGGTCGCGGGTAAGTCATCCCGGTCACGCCGCGTACCGCGACGCCCCCAGGCTGCCTTACCCACACCCCTAAAATCGGCATGCTCCGCTCTGGGTTACTTGGTGCCGAAAAGTCGGTCGCCGGCGTCGCCTAGGCCTGGGACGATGTAGCCGTCTTCGTTTAAGTGATCATCTAAAGCAGCTGAATAGATGTCCACATCCGGATGTGCGGCTTGCACGGCCTTGATGCCTTCTGGTGCGGCAACTAAAACGACCAAGCGCATGGACGTGGCGCCGCGTTTTTTCAACGCTTCGATCGCCATGTTGGCAGAACCACCAGTGGCCAGCATCGGATCTACGATGATCAGATCACGTTGGTCGATATCCGTCGGCATCTTAACGAAATATTCGTGCGGCTTCAGGGTCTTCTCATCGCGGTACATCCCAATATGGCCCACTTTAGCGGCTGGGATCAATTCCAGCACGCCATCGACCATGCCCAAGCCGGCACGCAAGATCGGCACAACAGCCAGTTTCTTACCTGCCAGTTCCTTTTGGACCGTCTTGCCCATTGGCGTTTCGATTTCGACGTCTTCTAATGGTAAGTCGCGGGTGATCTCATAGACCATCAGCTCGGCGATCTCATTGGCAACTTGGCGGAACTCCTTCGTCCCTGCGTTCTTGTCCCGGATCAAGGTCAATTTGTGTTGAATCAGTGGGTGGTTCAAAACCGTAAATTTGCCCATGCAAAAGGTCCTCCTTTTATTATGGCGCAGTACTGCGCAAAACCTTATCTATGATAAGGGATGAAGGGCAGTTAACGCAAGGACAGATTGCTTAATTTCAGTAAGTTTTGTCTGATTATCGCGATTTTGGATCGCCGCAGAGATCAAATGTGCGACTTGCTTGCACTCTGCTTCGTTGAAACCGCGCGTAGTGATTGCCGCAGAACCGATGCGCACACCGGATGTTTTGAACGGTCCATTTTGTTCGCCAGGCACTTGGTTTTTGTTGGTGGTGATATCCACGGTATCCAACAGATCTTGCACATCCCGACCGGTGACCCCATAGCCAGTGACATCAAGCAACACCATATGGTTATCGCTGCCGCCAGAAACCATCTTCAACTGCGGATCTTCAGCAAATCCGGCACACATTGCTTGGGTGTTTTTCACCACTTGTGCTGCATAGTCTTTAAAATCTGGGCGCAAAGCTTCGCCTAATGCGACGGCCTTAGCGGCGATCACATGATCAAGCGGGCCGCCTTGGATCCCAGGAAAGACTGCGGAATTGATGGCCTTGCCATATTGGGCTTTGGCTAAGATCATCCCCCCGCGCGGGCCGCGCAAGGTCTTGTGCGTCGTGGTGGTGACCACATCGGCATAAGGGATCGGGCTCATATGGGCACCGCCAGCAACTAAACCGGCGATATGCGCCATGTCGACCATCAAAAAGGCCCCAATATGATCGGCAATATCGCGGAACTTGGCAAAATCGATTTCACGGCTATAAGCCGATGCCCCGGCGACGATCAATTTCGGATGGAGGGTTTGCGCCATTTCTAAGATCTTGTCGTAATCGAGCCGGCCGGTTTCTGGGTCTAACCCATAATGGTAGAAATGGTAAGTTTGCCCAGAGAAGCTGACTGCCGCCCCATGGGTCAAATGCCCGCCATCGGTCAGATCCATGGCCAACACCTTATCGCCATCGGCTAAAAACGCCCGGTAAGCGGCCATGTTGGCCCCAGAGCCGGAATGCGGCTGCACGTTGACATATTCTGCGCCAAACAATTCCTTGGCGCGATCGATCGCTAATTGTTCGACCACGTCGATATACTGATTGCCGCCATAATACCGGTGGCCAGGGTAACCTTCAGAGTACTTATTCGTGAGCACCGAGCCTTGGGCAGCACGCACCGCTGGGCTGACGATGTTTTCAGAGGCGATCAATTCAATATTGTGTTGCTGGCGAGCTTCCTCGTCATGAATGGCATTAAACACTGCTGGATCGTAATCGGTAAAGTCCAATGTTTTGTCCCCCTTTTGAAAGTAGTCTCAGTATACCAGAACTATTTTGCATCTGCAGGGTTAAAATGTTCGTTCCCAGCAGATTTTAATAGGCGGTTCATATAAGCGGCTCCTAAGCCCGCTGCCGGGAATGCTTGGGCTAAGACCAAGGTGACTGTCGGGTGCAGATCAAACCAGCGCAAGCCGGCAAACAGCGCGTGGGTGGCGCTTTTGACGTCGACGCCTAACGAATATTGTGGGATCGCCCGCGGCACGGTTTGTAAGATCGCATCCGTGGCTAAGACCCCATAGGCTTGGCCGCTGGCAGCCGCCCACTTAAGCGTTTGGGCGAACTGTTCGGGTTTATCGACGACGACCACTTGGGCGGCTGGGGCGTAATGCTTGTACTTCATCCCTGGGGCTTTGGGGGTTTCGCTGGCGCCGACATGATGCATTTCGCTATCGACAAAGCCAATGATCGGGGCTAATTCTTGCGGCCCGATCGCCCCTGGTCGCAAGATCGCTGCTGGGGTCACGGTCATATCAATCACCGTGGATTCAACGCCGACTTGAGTGGGCCCATCGTCTAAGACGCCGGCGATCTTGCCATCAAAATCATGCAACACATGCTCAGCCGTCGTGGGACTGGGTTTGCCGGACAAGTTGGCACTGGGGCCGACGATCGGCACCCCTGCTTGGGCGATCAATTCACGCGTCAAGGCATTTTCCGGCATCCGAAACGCAGCCGTTGATAAGCCGCCGGTCACCGTCTTAGATAAGCTGCCAGGATGGATGTTCAAAATGATCGTCAACGGACCTGGCCAGAATTGATCCATCAACTTGGCCGCTTGCGGCGTGATGGTCGCAAAGCGCGCCACCATCTCGCGATTGGCCACGGTGACGATCAACGGATTGTCAGACGGGCGGCCTTTGGTGGCATACACGCTTTTGGCTGCGGCTTCATTGGTCGCGTCTGCCCCTAAGCCGTAAACGGTTTCAGTCGGAAAAGCGACCAGTTGTCCTGCGCGTAAAGCGGCCGCGGCGGCGGCTAACGTTTCACGATGATAACGTTTTGTTTCCATTATATTGTGCATCCTTTCTCAATTCATCCTCATGCGACTGCTGCGCTTCAAAATGCCAGCTTCGCCATGCGCGGATGACCGGCCATATCTTGGCGAAAGGTCACTTGCGCTTGTGGCAGCAGCTTGGCAAACAGCGCGGCTAACGCCGGCTGCTGGTGATAGCCAAACTCTAAATATACCTGCGCGCCTGCGTTGAGATGTGCAGCGACTTGCTGACAAAAGCGTTCAAACAAGGCCAAGCCGTCATGTTCGGCAAACAGGGCCAATTGGGGTTCATAAGTTAAAGTGCTTTGATCCATGACCGCTTCTTCTTGATGGCTGATATAAGGCAAATTCGCCATGATGCGGTCAAACCGCTGGCTCCCTAAGCCGCTGAACAGATCACTTTGGACCCGCGACACCGCCAAGTGCTGGCGCTTGGCATTTTCCCCTGCCACTGCCAGTGCCGCCGTCGACACATCGACTAACGTCACCGCCAGTTGCGGACACAGCCGCTTCAAGGTCAAGCCGATCACACCGCTGCCAGTGCCGACATCTAACAAGGTCTGCGCGCTCATGATTTCATCCCGCGCCCAAGCGACGAGCTCTTCGGTTTCAAAACGCGGAATCAATACCGCTGGCGACACGATGAAGTCCTCACCGAAAAACGGCGCCAGCCCCACGATATACTGCGCCGGTTCATGCTGCAACAAGCGCTTGACGTCAGCGGCAAATTGCTGCGCCAAAGCCTCCGGAAGCGGATCACGGCCATGCAAGCGCAATTGGCTGGGCGAAAAGCCGGCGCGGTATTCGAGCACATACCGAGCGTTATCTGGGTCGATGCCTTGGGCAGTTAATAAAGAAGACGCTCCCGCGAGCGCCTCTTGATAAGTCTTATTCACCGATACTCTCCAGCTTCTTGGCTTGATCTTGGACGATCAATGCATCGATGATCTCGCCAAGTTCGCCGTTCATGATGCGGTCCAACTTGTTTAAGGTCAAGCCGATGCGGTGATCGGTCACGCGGTTTTGCGGATAGTTATAGGTGCGGATGCGCTCCGAACGATCGCCGGTGCCGATCGCGGTTTTACGCTTTTCAGCATATTCGCCGGCATTTTGGCTTTCGTAGTAATCATAGACCCGGCTTTTTAAGATCTGCATGGCTTTTTCGCGGTTTTGCTGCTGCGAACGCTGATCTTGCATCGTGACGACGATCCCTGTCGGCAAGTGCGTCATGCGCACCGCGGAACTGGTTTTGTTGATATGCTGACCACCGGCACCGCTGGAGCGATACACGTCAGTGCGAATATCTTTAGGCTCTAGGTCTAAGTCCACTTCATCATATTCAGGCATGACCACCACCGTGGCGGTACTGGTATGCACCCGCCCGGCGGATTCTGTAACCGGCACCCGCTGCACCCGATGCGCGCCAGATTCATATTTAAGCTTGGAATAAACCGATTCGCCAGTGATCATCACGGCCACTTCTTTGTAGCCGCCGACTTCGGTAGGATTTTCGTCGATGATCTCCAAGTGCCAGCCTTGTTTTTCAGCATACTTCATATACATCGACAACAAGTCGCCGGCAAACAAACTGGCTTCATCCCCGCCGGCAGCGCCGCGGATCTCCATGATGATGTTTTTGTCATCATTCGGGTCTTTAGGCAGCATCAAGAGCTTGATCTGGCTTTCTAAGGCTTCCAGTTTTGGCTTTAAGTCATTGAGGTCTTCTTTGGCCAGTTCTTCAAGTTCTTCATCATGGCTTTCGCGCAGGACTTCTTCGCTTTCTTCGATGTCAGACTTGGTTTGTTTGTATTGTTGATAAGCGGCGACGACTTCGCGCATGCCGCCTTCTTCTTTTGATAGTTTCAAGTAGCGGTTCGTATCTTGGATCACTTCTGGGTCGCTCATGAGCTCTTGCAATTCCTCATAACGATCCAGCAAGCCATCTAACTGTTCAAAAATCTTATCCATGTTTCCTCCGTGATTAAAGTGCCGGGTCAGTGGTGGCCGTCAGGTTGGCTGGCGGGAAAAAATAATGATGGCGGCAAACTGGATAATACATTTCATTGCCGCCAATTTGGATCTGGGTCCCTTCGTAAACAGGCTGGCCATCGTGCACGCGTAAGTTCATGATCGCCTTTTTGGCACAAAACCAGCAGATCGTCTTCATTTCCTCGATCTTGTCGGCATACAACAACAAATACTTGGAGCCTTCAAACAACTCATTCTTGAAATCGTTCTTCAAACCGAACGCCATCACCGGAATGTGCAGCTCATCCACAACTTGTGCACATTCAAAAACGTGATGCTTCTGCATGAATTGCGCTTCATCGATCAAGACACAATAAGCTTTAGGATCCAAGCTTTGCACCAAGTCGAACACATTGGTGGTGTCGGTGATCGGATGTGCCGGGCGCTGCATGCCAATGCGGCTGGCGATCATCCCGACGCCTGAGCGGTTATCTAACGCAGACGTCAAAATGATCACGTGCTTGTTTTGCTCTTCGTAATTATGCGCGACTTTGAGGATCTCGACAGACTTGCCAGAATTCATCGCCCCGTACCGAAAAAATAGCTGCGCCAAAAAATATGCCTACTTTCTTTGAAAAATTCACCGTTTTCAGTATACCGAATTTTCAGGACTTTGGACAGATTTTCCGGCAATGTCCTTTCAAGCCCCGGCAGCGGATGTGGTATGATTGAAGCAATAATCTGAGAGGAAGAACAACTTGGCGCATTCAATCACCTTCAAAGCGCGCCTGGCGATGATCGCCGGCCGCTTCAGCTACTGGTTCTTACACACCTTCATGAAAGGCGGCTCCAGCCTTCCTGGCAAGATCGCCGCGCGCATCGACCCGGATGTTTTGCGCGCGTTAGGCCAAGACTATGATGTCGTGATCGTCACCGGCACCAATGGGAAGACGCTGACCACAAATTTGATCACCAAAGTCTTGCGGCAACAATATCCTGATGTCTTGACCAATCCCACCGGCTCCAACATGATGCAAGGGATCATCACCGCTTTTTTGGCCCATGGTCAACACGGTCAAAGACGCTTGGCGGTGTTAGAAGTCGATGAAGCTAATGTGGCACCGGTATCACGCTACTTGCAGCCTAAAGCTTATGTGCTGACCAACATCTTCCGCGACCAAATGGATCGCTATGGCGAGTTTTATACCACCTATGAAAAGATCCTCGCCGGCATTCGCCAACACCCAACTGCCACAGTGATCGCCAATGGCGACGCGCCGATCTTTTCATCGCGAGAGTTGGACAATCCTTGGCGCTATTATGGCTTTGCCTTAGCCAGCCAACAAAACACCGATATCGTCGCGCCGCCGAACACCGACGGGGTCTTGTGCCCGGTATGTGAGCACATCTTGCATTATCATGGCATCACCTACTCGAATTTAGGCCACTTCTTTTGCCCGCATTGCGGGTTTTCCCGGCCGGCTTTGGCCCATGCCGTCACTGGCATAGACGCACTGACGCCGACCAGTTCTAAATTTGCCATTGATGACCATGACTTTAGCCTCGCCATTGGCGGGACGTACAACGTGTATAACGCCTTGGCTGCATACACCGTCGGGCGCGAATTTGGCATCACACCAGAGCAGATCGCCCAGGCATTCGCCTATGATGAAAAAGTCTTCGGCCGCCAAGAAGAGATCATGATCGACGGCAAGCAAACCACCTTGATCTTAGTCAAAAATCCGGTGGGCTTAAATGAAGTACTGGCGATGATCCAGCGGCAAAGCGGTCATTTTGGCTTCGGGATCTTGCTCAACGCCAACTACGCAGACGGCACCGACACCAGCTGGATCTGGGACGGCAACTTTGAAGCCTTAGTCGCCACCGGTCAAGCCACGACCTTCATGGTTGGCGGCGAACGCTGCCAAGATATTGCCTTCCGCATGCAAGTCGCCGGTGTCCCCGAAGCCGACTTGATCCAAAAGCCTGACTTAAATGACGTGATCGCCGCGATCAAAGCGATGCCAGAAGACCATGTCTATCTGCTGGCCACCTATACAGCAGTGTTGCAGCTGCGTAAGAAACTTTCTGAAGGCGGCTATATCAAAGCCGGCTTTTAACCAAATCAAAGGCCCTATCACACGATTGTGATAGGGCCTTTGATTTGCATTCAGTTGCAGTTTAAGCGCCAAGCGCGCCAGACCGAAATCAAGATGATCCCAGCCAAGCCCAGCAACAAAGCAAAATCGATACGTGCCCCGCTGGCCGTGGCTGCGTCAAAGCACGCGCTGAGATCACCGCTGACATCACGCCGGTGCCGATCGACCCGGCATATTGCTGCATCATGGAAAAAAGCGCATTTTGGTCGGCTTTTTGGCTAACGGCAACTTGAGTGGAGGCGTCAGAAATCGCCACCCCAAAGCCGGAATTGAATCCTAAGCGCAAAACGATGAATAACCCGGCGATCACAGCCACCGACAACGCTTGCCCAAACCCTAAAAACAAAGCCATCGCCACCGCCGCCATGCTGCCAGAAAACGCCAAAGTCAACACCGGCCCGCGCCGGTCATATACCCCACCGGCGATTGGCGCCACTAACGCGCCGATCAGCGCCCCAGGCAATAACATCAACCCAGCAGCAGAAGCGCTGGCGCCAAGCACATTTTGGGCATATAACGGCAAGACGAAAGACAAGCCGATATTGATAAACTGCAAGCCAAAATAATTCACCAGCCGCCAGCGTAAGACTGGCAGCTTCAACACCGCATAATCAAAGATCCGCCGGCTGCTGCGGCGCGCATAAGCCACTAACACCAAGGCGATCACGACTGAAACAACCAGCCAGCCGCCAAAAGCGGCGCTTAGCCAGCCATGGCCGCCAGCGGCGTTGAAAGTAAACAACAAGCTGGTAAACGTCGCCGCCAGCAGACCCACCCCGACGAGATCAAACTTGCGCCCACCAACGCCTTGCGGCTGGCCTTGGATACAAACACTGCCTAAAAGCGCAACAATGGCGATCAAAGGCAAGATCCCGACGAAAATCGCCCGCCACGACCATAAGCTTGTCAACACGCCGCCATATGTAGGCCCTAAAGCTGGTGCTAACGATACGATCACGCTGGCAAAGCCGGTATAGATCCCCAGCTTGCTTGGCGGCACGGCGCTAAAGATCAGCTGAAACATCAACGGCGTCGCCAGCCCGGTCGCCACAGCCTGCATCAGCCGCCCCACTAACAAGACGGCAAAGTTCGGCGCCACGAGGCACAACAACCCGCCAAGCAGACAAATCGTCACCGCAAACAAGAAGACCCGCTTGGGGGCAAAGCGTTTTAACACATATGCGGTGGTGCTCATGACGATCGTCACCAATAAAAGATAGGCGGTCGCCAACCACTGCACCGTGTCCAAGGTGATCTGCATTTCTCGGATCAAGGTGGGAAACGTCACATTCATGGACGTTTCCACTAAGATCCCGGTAAATGACAATAAGCCGCAAGCGACGATCGCCAGCTTTTGGCGTAACGAAACAGTTGGTTCCAAACGACACACACTCCTTTAGGTTTTTGCGGAGTGTTTAAAGACTCTGCCAAGTCCATGAAAAAAACAAGTGGCAGCAATGCCCACTTGTTTTATTTTACACGCAGCTGCGGCATGATATCAAAGCACACTTTCGAGATTTTCTTTCAAGACCTTGGCAGAAGCTTGCAGCCGCGCCAGATCTTGGTCATTCAAGTCCAGTTGGATGATCCGTGCCAAGCCATTGCTGCCCAGCAATACCGGCACCCCGATAGCAACACCGCTGAGCCCGTATTCGCCATCCAGATGCACCGACATCGCAAACGCTGCCCGGTCATCGTTTAAGATCGCCGCCGTCAAGCGCGTCAAGGAAGCGGCGATGCCATAAAACGTCGCGCCTTTTTTTTCGATGATCGAGTAAGCGGCATTTTTGACCCGGTCGCTAACCGCTGCCAAATCACTTTCCAGCCGCGGGCCTTTGACGAACTCGCGGATCGGCTGGCCGCCGATGGTGGTGTAATCCCACACTGGAAACTCGGAATCACCGTGTTCGCCCATGATGTAGCCATGCACAGCGCGGACATCGACATTGTAGCGCCGGCCGATCTCAGAGCGCATCCGCGCAGAATCAAGCGCGGTGCCAGAGCCTAAGACGCGGTTTTTCGGCAAGCCGGTCAAGCGCAGCACCAGTTCCGTCAGCACATCGACGGGATTAGACGCCACTAAGATGATCCCGTCAAAATGGTGCTGCATAATGTTAGCCGTGATGTCTTTGATGATGGCCGCATTTTTTTGCAACAGCTGCAGCCGAGTCTCCCCTGGTTTTTGGGCGACGCCAGCGGTGATCACGATCAGATCTGCATATTCGCAGTCTTCATAGCTGGCCGCATAAATATTCTTTTGTGAAACATAAGGCAAGGCGTCAGCAAGATCTTCGACATCCCCTTGGACGCGCTGCTTGTTGACATCAATGATGCCTAAGCTTTTACCGATCCCAGCCGTCAAACAGTTAAAGGCGTAACTCGAACCGATCGCACCGTCGCCGATCAGGACAATGTTTGCATTTTTCATGGGCAAATCCCTCCTCGTCATCAGTATACCGCTTACATGTTCAAAAAGTCACGTTTGTTGTACAAAAAAGTTCTCATCTGTATCAATCATTAAGTGAGCTATGACTAATTAAACTAACAAGTGGCTGATAGGACAGGCCCTAAACTGTTTGCTTTTGTTCACGGGGTTGCCCTATTTTCAGGGGTCGCCGGCGGTGTTACTTGTTCTTAAGGCCGATAACGGCTAAACTGAAAGAATATAAATTTTAATCTGGGGTTAATGCTATGCACATTAAAAAAATCTCCCTCTTCCATTTGGTCATGCTCGCCTTAGGCTCATTGATCGGCTCCGGCTGGCTTTTCGGGGCCTGGGAAGCTTCTAAGATCGCCGGCCCGGCCGCGATCTTATCATGGGTAGTCGGTGGTGTCGTCATCGGCGCGATCGCCTACACCTATATTGAAATCGGCGCCATGTTCCCAGAATCTGGGGGGATGAGCAAGTATGCCCAATACACCCATGGTTCGCTATTAGGCTTCATTGCCGCTTGGGCCAATTGGATCTCGTTGATCACGATCATCCCGATCGAAGCGGTCGCCGCCGTGCAATATATGAGCAGCTGGCCATGGTCTTGGGCGAATTGGACCCATCAATTTCTCAGCAACGGCACCGTCACGACCAGCGGTTTGTTCGTGGTATTCATCTTCATCTTAGTCTTCACGCTGTTGAATTACGGCTCGGTATCGATCTTGACGCGCTTTACCAGCTTGATTTCGGTGTTTAAGATCGGCATGCCGCTATTGACCGTGGTGATGCTGATGGTGTCTGGCTTTCATCCAGGCAACTATGGCAGCAGCTTCCACGAATTCTTTCCGTATGGAACGGCCACGATTTTTTCAGCCACAACTGCGGCTGGGATCATTTTCTCCTTTGACGCGTTTCAAACCGTGATCAACATGGGGGCTGAGATCACTCATCCGGAAAAAAATATCGCTCGCGGGATCACGATCTCGCTGGTGATCACCGGGATCATCTATGTCCTATTGCAAAGCACCTTCATCACCGCGATTCCCCCGCATGTCATCGCTGCCAGCGGGTGGCACGGGATCAACTTCTCCTCGCCGTTTGCTGATTTGGCGATTTTGTTGGGAATGCACTGGCTGTCGGTTTTATTGTATATCGATGCCTTCGTATCACCGTTTGGGACTGGGGTCTCATTTGTCGCTTCCGCTGGGCGGGCGTTATATGCCATGGCGGGCAACCACCACATCCCGCAATTTCTCGGCCGGATCAACCCGCGCTATGGCATCCCGCGCGTGGCAATGCTAGTCGATACCTTGTTGAGTATCGTCATGGTGGCCTTGTTCCGTTCATGGTCGCTGTTAGCCACCGTGTTATCCACAGCCACGCTGATCGCGTATTTGACTGGGCCGGTCACCGCGATTTCTCTGCGGACCATGGGCGCGGACTTGTATCGTCCGGTGCGGTTGAAGAGCTTGCCGTGGCTGGCCCCGGTCGCCTTCGTCTTAGCCAGTTTGGCCGTTTATTGGGCGATGTGGCCGACCACCATCCAAGTGATCGCCATCATCATCTTAGGGCTGCCGTTTTATTTTTACTACGAATGGCGCAACCACTTCCAAGAACTCAAAGCCGCCATCAAGCCTAGTTTGTGGATGTTGGCATACTTGGTCTTCATTTCCTTGATGTCTTATGCCGGCGCCCATGAATTCAATGGCAGCGGCTGGATCCATTATCCATGGGATTTCTTAGTGATCACCTGCTTTAGCCTCGGGTTTTATTATTGGGGGATCCACAGCTGGACCCGCAGTGACTTCGCCGCCGCCAAAGCCTTGAATGCACAAGCCAAAGCCAATAGTGAAAACTGGCAAGATGACTGATCCTGACGATCAAAACAGGCTGAGACATAAAGCGGTTTTAGCCAATAACGCAAACGGCTCTGCACCACGATTCGGACTTTGAATCGCGGTGCAGAGCCGTTTGTGTATCTTGGCGTTGCTTTATGAAACGCGACTAGGTGACTGATACCTCGCCCACTTTTTGCTGTGCTAGAAGAAACCGATCGTTTGTAAGATCAGATAAATGTTCAAGGCGATCAACACGATCGTCGCCGTCCAAGCACAAACGCGCACCCATAACTTGTTGCTGAACTCACCCATCAGCTTCTTGCTGGAAGTAAAGATCACCAGCGGCACGACCGCAAATGGCAGCGCGATGCTCAAAAACACCTGGGAGAACGTCAGCAGGTTTTCGATTTTGGCTTCATTGCCATGATAGATGAACGCAAAGATCAACACCGGCGTCACCGATAATCCCCGCGTCACGACCCGTTGGACCCACAGCGGTACCTTCAAGCGCACGAAGCCTTCCATGATGATCTGCCCGCTTAAGGTCCCGGTGATCGTGGAGCTTTGCCCACTAGCCAACAGTGCCACGGCAAACAGCATCGATAACACTGGGCTGGCGATCGCCCCGACAATGCGCGAATCGCTTAAGGCATTGAATAACTCCCCGAAGCGGCCCAAGCTTGAATGGGTGCCGTAAAACAACGCCGCGCCTAAGATCAGCAGCAAGGAGTTGACGATGAATGCCAAAAACAGCTGGATGTTGGAATCAATGGTGGAAAACCGCACGGCCTTGGCCAGCTCTTGGCGATCGGCGCGATCCACTTTGCGCGTTTGCGAAATGGAACTGCCCAGATACAGATCATGCGGCATTACCGTTGCGCCAACGATCCCGAGGGTCAAATACAACATCCCATGATTTTGGAGGATCGCCGCAGTCGGCACATACCCGTTCAAGATCCCGGTGATGCTCGGCTTCGCCAAGAAGACCTCATAGGCAAACACCAATAAGATCACGGCGACTAAAGTAGCCACAATGGCTTCGATCTTGCGAAACCCCAGCTTCATCAATAAAAGCAATAAGAGCACATCTAAAGCAGTGATCACGATTCCGATCACTAAGGGGATCTTGAATAAGAGCTGTAAGGCGATCGCTGAGCCAATGATCTCGGCGATATCCGTGGCCATGATGGCGGATTCGGCCACGATCCACAACAACCAACCGCTGAGCTTGCCGGTGTGTTCGCGCGTCAATTGCGCCAAGTCTTTGCCTGTCACGATCCCCAGCTTTGCCGCCATTGATTGCAATAGCATCGCGATCAAGCTGGACAGCAAGACCACCGCCAACAGCCGATACTTGTACTGCGCACCCCCGGCGATCGAGGTGATCCAGTTGCCGGGGTCCATATACCCCACGGCGATCAATATCCCCGGTCCCGTGTACGCCATCAACGTTTTGAGAAAACCCGCATTTTGAGGGACTTCAATGGAACCATTGATCTCATCCAACGACTTGTCGGCCATCGCATCTTCAGACTTGATCCGTTCCACATCCAGTTTACGTTTCATATCTAGAACCTCTTTTCTATTGGCTTAGAAATTCGGCGACCATGTGACTGTGCGCACCGGGTGTTGTGGTCAAGCGCCCGCTTAATTTCCATAGAATATCATACCCAGCTGCGGTTTTAATTACAAGCAACTGATTAGGCCGCCCAAAACTGACGCGGCTGCCCCAGCCGCAAGTATCCACGGCTTGCATGGCAATGGCGAGGCCTTGATTGCCAACGCTTGGCGGTATTTGCCAGCTGGCTGCAGGCCAACACCACCTGCTGGCGGGCAGGCAGAAAAACCAATAATTACACACCTTGGCCTAAGATCCGCCGCACTCGGTGGCGGATCGGTTCGCTAGTGTGATACGCCCGCTGGCCGCCTTGTGCCAACAAGGCTTGTTTGCTGGTGACTTGCGCCAATTCGATCGCTGCGCCAGCGGCATTTTCGGTATGCTTGAAAAACAAGGCGTTGTTTGGGGTGAAAGTGTCGATCACCACGGTATGATATTGCGGGAAAGCCAAGGCAAAATACGCCACCCCGTCTAGGTGCAGCGTTAGTGGCGGCTGCGGCTGGTAATAAAGCCATGCCGTCAGCCGCTGTTGGGTGTCGCCTGGCGGCATCCCCGCCACGCGGGCTTTGAAATTCGCCAACGCATCGGGATGCTTGGACAACAGCCGCTGGCGGTGAGTTGGCTTGGGCGCCGTTAATGTTGCCGCCAACAAGTGCGGCGTCAGGCTTTGCCGCCAAGCGGCATACAGATCATGAACAGCGATAGTCAGAGTATCCAGCTCGATGCTCGTGTGATAGTCGCTGGCTGCCAAATCACTGGAGCCGCTGATGGTCAGCGTCACTTGGGCAAATTCCACTTGTAACAAGCGGGCGCCTAAAGGCCGCTTAGTGGTGAATACCCCCACCCCGGCGGCCGCCAGCTCCGCTAAGTCAGCGACTGTCGCTGCACTGGGTTTGGCCGCAAACCCGCTGACGAGCGTGACGGTTGCATGATCTAAGATGAGGGCTTGATCAAGCGTTGGGGCCAACTCATGCAGCCCGCCGCTGGTGACTTGCGGCGCCACCAAGCGCAAGGCCTGGATCGGTCCAAAACCGCGCAAGGCATTGACCACTGACGCCAAGTTTACCGCCAAAGGAAGCACCTGCTGATAAACTGCACCGCTATGAGCGGTGGTTTGCAGCTGCTGCAACAGCGTTTGGACCAATTGCGGCGCAACTGCTGGCAGCTTCGGGGCCGCTTTTTTTAGCGGCGCGACTGCGGCAGTTGTAGGCTTGGCCTTGGCTGCCAGCCAACTTGCCGGCAGCGGTGTAAAAGCGGGTACCACCACCTGCAAGGCGCGCTTTAACACGGCAGGATCACTGGTGGGCAGCTGCAACTGCGCGGCCAAAGGCGCAGCGGCGACAGGCGCTTTGGCCACAGCCTGCAGCAATTGCCAGCCGGTAGCATCAGCGGCGTCACTGTGGAAGATCCATGCACCGACGCGACTCGGCAAGCGCTGCGCCAGCGTCCATTGCTTCTCCGCCTCAGCCAGCTTGGCAGAGGCGGTGGGTGACGCCACTGGTGCTGGCAGCACCAACTCGCCGCTTAACGCATAAGTGTGCAGCATCCCGACGACTTGCGCCAACCACTCCAGGCGATGAGCCGCCAGCCAAGCATCGACTTGCCGCGGGCGCAATTGCAGCCACAAGCTGGCGGTGATCTTGTCGCCATATAACACCGCTGCATGCGCTAAAACCGCTTGGCCGCGGCGGCGAAACTGGGCTTGGCGGCGCGCTAAGCTTTTGGTATGCGGCACTGTGGCCGCGACAAAAACGGCATGGGTCAAGCGTGGATTTTGCGCGTGTAATGGCGCAAATTGAAGTTGAACTGACATCGTGACCTCCCCGAAACAAACGTACGTTCTATTGTACGCAAGCACGCTTTTCTTGTCTAGTTGCTTTCACCCGATAAACCGCTTACAATTGAATTAACTACAATCGATCAATGGAGGCGCGTATGCTCACGACGCAACAACTCATCACTTTGCTGGCGACTCCTGGCGTGCGCACATGGGAGCGCCAACAACTCCAAACGGCGCTTTGCTTGGCGCAACACGACTTGAAAGCCGCCGCGCAGCAACTAGAAGCGGTGCTGCGCCCATTGGCAATACGCCAAAATCTCAGCCCAGATGTGGCCGATTTTTACGCCGGACTCATTGGCCAACCGGTGGCTTATTTTGATCAAGCCGCTCACCAAGCGGCGCTGGCCCAATATCCGCATGCCATTTTCGCCGGTGGATGCTTTTGGTGTTTAGTCGCACCGTTTGAGCAGCTGCCTGGGATCATCTCGGTAGCTTCTGGCTACACTGGCGGCCGCAGTGCGCATCCCACTTATGATGAGGTGCACTTTGGCAATAGCGGTCATGTGGAAGCCGTCCAAATCGTGTTTGACCCGCAACAGCTCACCTATGCGCAGCTGTTGGCCTTATATTGGCAGCTCAGCGACCCCACCGACAACGCTGGACAGCTGCAAGATCGCGGGCCGATGTATCGCCCGGTGATCTTTGCCGCAAATGCCGACCAATTACACCAAGCCCAACGCAGCAAGGCCCAACTTGCCGCACAAGACCCGTTTGGCTTGCCGATCGTCACGGCGATCACCATGGCGCAGCCCTTTTGGCTAGCGGAAAACTACCATCAACGCTTCTACACCAAGCAGCCAAAACGCTACGCGCAGATCCATCGCGCCCGCCAACAGCTGCTGTGGTGGAAGCGTTGGCGCGGCAAGCTGCGGCACTGGCGCAAAACCTAGTAAGTCAGCCGTTTCATCAATGCGACCAACTGCTGGCGTTCTGCCGGCGCCAGTTGGGCCAATAATTGATCGGAACAAGCTTGCTCAAAAGCATGCAGCCGCGGGTACAGCGCTTGGGCTTTAGCTGTCGGAAAAACACAACGCAAGCGCTTGTCTTGGGCATTAGGCCGCAGCTCTAGCCAGCCTTGGGCCACGAGTTTTTTGATCGTGCGAAACGCCGTCGTGCGATCGATCTGCACGGCGTCAGCTAACGCGCCCATGAATGCGCCTGGCGTTTCAGTGGCGCGGATCAGATAGATATACGCATTGTTATCCAAGCCCAAAGCGCGAAACTCCGCATTACTGCGCGTTTGGAGCTTACGTGTAATCGCGCCGATTTCACGAATGACATCAAACATCAGCTTCACCTCTTGTTCAGCATACAAAAAACTGATTGCATTTACAATCAGTTCGGCGTAAAGTCGATTTAATTATTGCAAACGCAATTAGTTAAGGAGACTGCCTATGCTCGCTTTTTTCTCGTTTGTTTTTGTCATGTCCTTCACCCCTGGCCCTAATACCATCATGGCGATGGTTTCCGGGCAAAAGCGCGGTTTGCGCGGGAGTTTGCGCTTAAACATTGGCATGGCCGCCGGCATGGGCGTGATCGGCTTTGTAGCCGTCTTTTTTGCCAGCTGGCTGCAAAACACGCCCTTGTTCATCACAGCGATGAAAGTCGTCGGCAGCGCTTATTTGCTGTATCTCGGCTACCACGTGGCCATCAGCACCCCTGACGACGACGGCGAAGACAGTGACCGCTTTACTACTGGCTTGCTGTTACAATTCACCAATATTAAATGCTATTTGTATTTCATCACCGGCTTAGGCGCCTTCCAGCTGGGCAGCATCATGCAATATCTCCCGGTGCGCTGGGCGGCGATGGTCGTGATCGGCAGCTTAGGGACGTTTGCTTGGACGATTGGCGGGCAATTGATCAACCGCTTTTATCACCAACATTATCGGGGCTTAAATGTCGCCGTGGCCTTGTTGCTGGTGTTTGCTGCCATCGATTTATGGCGTTAAGCCGCGACCCAGCGCAAATGCTGCCACCCCTAAGCCGATCGTACCGAGAAAATAGCAGATCGCGGCCAGCCAGCGGCGATTTTGCGCCAGCGTCACCGCTTCGACCATAAAGGTGGAAAAAGTCGTCAAGCCCCCGCACATCCCAGTCAGCCACCACCCGGCTGCCAAGCCTTGCACCGCCATGGCAGTGAACCACCCGGCCAAACCCGCCCCTAGTGTATTGATCACGATCGTTGCCAAAGGCCAATGCGGGCTCAATGGCTTCAGCCCAAGCGTGATCAAATACCGCAAACATGCGCCGACACCGGCGCCTAATGCCACTGCGATCACCATTGGCGCGCCTGCTTAAGCACTGCTTGTCCCAGCCAAAAGCCGGCGCCAGCCGCGATCACGCCGCCGATGAGCTCCCCCAACAGCCATAACCAAGCCCCATGCGTGACCGTCAGCAGCACCAGCGTGGACCAGGTGGTAAAAGCGCCGATAAAGCCGGTACCCAGCCCTAAAGTCAGCCAAGTCGGCAATTGCAAGCGTGCCGCCAAACCAAACGTCAGCAATGCCAAGCCAAAGCTCCCAGCCAAATTGACCACGGTGGCGGCCAGCAGCCCTTGATTTGCCGGCAGCAGGATGCCGATCCCATAGCGGGCCAACCCGCCAAGCATGCCGCCGCCGAAAACAGCCGGCAACTGTTTTAATTCTTGCATTTATCTTTCCATCTCCGTTTAACGTCCTGATTTGGCTCAGGGTACACCGAAGCGCGCAGAGATTGCAAGTCGCCAAAAATATTTTTTTGCTGGTCTCGATTCGCTTAGATCCGCGATGTATTGGGACTTTGACCGGATTTAACGACCGGTGCCGGCCCAATTTTTTTGCCGCCATGGCAACTTTTTTGACAAATAAGGTTGCACAACGCAGATGAACCGACTATGATAAGCAACATTAAAACAAAGCGAAAAACTGACGAGAGACAAGTAAGGCGGCGCTGGCCATCCAGTGAGTCGGGAATAGTGCAAACCCGATCGGTACCGGTTGTCTGAATAACACTCTCCTAGTTGCTGACCCAACGGCTTAGGCCTAGTAGATTCAGTCGCGTTCGGGGCGTTATCATCCGAAAGCGCATGATCGTGCGCTAATGAGGTGGCCCGAGGTATGTCGGGCAACTTGGGTGGTACCGCGAAATAAAGTCTTTCGTCCCTTGAAAATTAAGGGATAAAAGACTTTTTTATTTTACCCCAACTAAATCAAGGGAGTTTTGTTCATGCATTTATTAACACCACAAGGATATGATCCGAAGTTGTCACCACGCCAGACCCAAGAAGCCATTCGCTATATTCGCGAGACTTTCCAAGATGAATTTGGCAAGCAAATGAACCTCACCCGGGTTTCTGCCCCAATGATGGTCGACAAAGCCACTGGGTTAAACGATAACCTTAACGGTGTCGAAGCCCCGGTTTCCTTCACCATGGCAGACATGCCTGGGCACACGATGGAAATCGTGCACTCCTTGGCGAAGTGGAAGCGCAACGCCTTAGGCCGCTTTGGTTTCCAACCTGGCGAAGGCCTTTACACCAACATGAACGCGATCCGCAAAGATGAAGACCTCGACAACTTCCATTCTATTTATGTCGATCAATGGGACTGGGAAAAAGTGATCACCAAAGAACAGCGGACGATTGAAACCTTAAAGGCCACTGTCCGGCAGATCTTTAAAGTGATCAAACATATGGAACATGAAGTTTGGTACAAGTATCCTGATGCTGTGCATCATTTACCAGATGAGATCCATTTTGTCACCACCCAAGAACTCGAAGATCGCTGGCCGGATCTTGACCCAATGGCCCGTGAAGATAAGATCGCCAAGGAACTCGGCTGTGTCTTCGTGATGCAAATCGGCGGCGCTTTGAAATCCGGCAAACGTCATGACGGCCGCGCCCCTGACTATGATGACTGGAGCCTCAACGGCGACATCATCTTCTGGTACGAACCATTAGATTGCAAGCTGGAAGTCTCTTCTATGGGGATCCGCGTCGACGAAGATGCCATGGCGCGTCAACTTAAGATCGCCGGTGCTGAAGACCGCTTGTCCTTGCCTTTCCATAAGAAAATCATGGCCAAAGAACTTCCTTATTCCATCGGCGGCGGCATTGGCCAATCGCGCTTGTGCATGTTGCTGTTAGGCCGGGTTCACGTGGGCGAAGTGCAAGCCAGCGTTTGGCCTCAGGAAATGATCGATCAATGCGAAGCCGATAACATTCATTTGCTGTAAACCTACTATAATAATACGAAATCGTCTACTTAAAACACCCTGGCATCACGATCCTTCGATCGTGGTACCAGGGTGTTTTTTGTTTGTCAGAAGCGATCAGATGCTCTCAGCGACCAAGGCAAGAAAAATCGTCAAATCAACATGTCTGCACAACCGCCCAAACTCAGATTCTGTTTAAGAAAATCGGCATTCATCTGCGCCAACAGCGCCTGGCCGCTTTGAGTATGGACGCGGCCGGCCGGGTCTATCAACCCGGGCTTGGGATTCAGGCTGACTTCGTACAACAAAGCCCGAGTGGCAAAATTTGCGAGTTGCGCAGGCAGATACACATGTTGATCTCCTTTCACTTGTTTTGCAGCATGAAATGCCGCAGCGTCTGGTTAAACGCCTCTGGGACTTCCGCCATGATGTCGTGCCCACAGTTGGGGATGATCACTTCGCGGATCCGCGGATTACGGCGGGCTAGCCAGCGGCCATACCCATTGGTAAAATATGGCGTCAAAGTCGCGGTGACAAACAGTACAGGCGCCGGCTCGCGACAAGCGACCGCACGCCAATCGGCCTGGAAGTGGTCTAACAAGAGCCTTGTGCCGCTTTTTCTAGCAAACGGGTGGCGGCTTTCTGCGCGAATGAACGCCGCCATTACGGCAGGCGCCATGCCGTGCAGGGTCTCGTGGCCTAGGCGTGGCTGGTGCAGCTGCACACTGGCTGTTTGTGCCGTCAGGCCTTGGAAGCCGTAAGTCCACTCAGCGTCGTTGAGCATCTTGGGAGACTGGTCCACGACCATCAAGCCGCTAACATCGACTTCAGGATGCCGTTGCCGCAACGCCCACAACACGCTGGCTCCCATCGAGTGTCCGACCAGCAACGGCCGTTTGAGTCCGAGCTGAGCGATAACCTGAAACACATCGTCTGCCAGCTGCGCCAGACTCGTGGCGACGGCGCCGGTGGATTCGCCTTGGCCGCGGTAGTCGAAGCAGACGGTTTGTGCGCGGCGAGAAATTGCCGCCACCTGCGCCGTCCAGATGGCCTTGTAGCTGCCAAAACCGTTGAGAAAGACGAGCGGGCGCCCTGCCCCTGCCACGTCCACGGCCAGCTCAGCACCCGAAACGGTGAGCTTCATTGGTCGTCACCTTGGAAGTGCCATGGGTCTGTGGTCAGCTGCGGGCCACTGGCGGTTTTCATCATGATCTGGCTGTCGCGGTGTTGCGCGTATTCTTCAAGTGAAAACCCGTCTTGACCGTGAACGACTTGGATATCAGCGTGCGCGCCGGCGATGGTCTGCAATTGTTGGACCAGCGTCTGCGCGGCGGCGACAGTCAACGGTTGGCGCGGCCGCGTCATGATGACATCGATATCCGAGGTTGCGCGTGCCATTTTCAGCCCGGTCACGAGTTCAAACTGCAGGCTGCCGCCAACACCCCAGTCAAAACCTTGCAACAGCGGCTGCAAGGCTTTAAGCTTTTGAAACGCCGGCAACTCGGAGCGTTGCGGGTCCAACCCAGGGAGCAGCCGCAACGCCGCTTGCGGGGTCACGGCCGCTTTGATCCGGCTCGGCATCGCAAACGCCGCAAACCGCTGATTCTTCTGATAGCCACGCAGGCCGACCGGGATCCGGTCGGCCTGGAAACCGCGGCGTACGATCGCGTACGGCGATTGGGTTAACATGGCAGACGCCCACTCTGGCAGCGGCGCCTTTGCCGTGAGTGCGGCAGGGCTTGCGAGCAAAACGAGCGTGTGCGGGGCTATGCCTGCCATTGCTGAGCCATCAAGGCGCGGACCTTGTTAGTTGCCTTGCGCCCGCCATCTTTGCCATTGACTGCGATCTCGTTGGTGTAACGGAAAGACAGGTCAGTCGGGGCATCAACGAGGCTGGCAAACGCGTCATCAAGGGCTGCCTTGACCGTTGCCACCGCTTTGGCATCATGGTCTTCGCCTTTGATGCCTTGAATCAGGTTGTATAAAGCGCCCAGTTTCTGATAGTTCTCGATGTCGTAGGCCATCGCAGGCACGTGCTTGGTCGCTTCTTCCAACTCCGCGATCGTCCGCTGCGTGATCCGCGCACTGGACGCCTTGCTCATCGCCTGGATCGTGATGGCGAGATCGTCGAGGGCGACCAAGCGGTTGGACTGTAGGCCCTGGGCCAAGAAACCACCGGAAACGGCATCGCCGGGAATGAAGGCCACCACCTTATGCCCGGCCTGGCGCGCACGCGCATAAGCACTTGCGGCAGAGGCCAGCGCCATGTGGATCCCGATCAATTCTTCTTGGTAGCCGTATGCCTGGCTCGGCACGTCGACCACGATGACGATCGGGGTCTTCGCGTCTGCCGGCTTATTTTGGTCGGCGGCGATCAGATCGTTGACCACGCTGGCGACCGTGTAGCCTTCTTGCAGGCCGACTTCGCCGTGGCGGACCCGAGGAAAACGATTATTTTCGTCTGGCACGATCGCCACGTACTCCCGCCCGTCGGCTTGCGCATGCAACACGGTGGGCACGGCACTTTGCGCGTTGGCGATGCCGGTCAACAATTCAAACCAGTTGCGCCCGCGGGACTTGGTGCCTGGCTTGGTACCGCTGACTGCAGGCGCCAAGTGATGGGGCTTGGCAACGACTTGTGCAAACAGCTTGTCGTAGCCGGCAATATCAAGCGGCTGGCTGGGATCAAGCTGATCCAGCAAGGTCAGATAGAAATCGCCGCGCTGATCGCGATGGGAGTCTTTTTGCTCATCAAGCGCAGCGGTGATGGCCGTGCGGAAAGCCTCGACATCGTCGTCGACGACTTCATCGATGATGCCGGTGGCTTGGCGCTGCTTGGTGCCCAGCGTGTTCCAGATCAGGTTCTTGTCGGAAGCATCCCATTCCTTGACCCCGGCTTCTTGTTCGATGACCTCAGGCCCGTTCAGGCCGATACGCGCCTTGTCGGTCCCGATCACATAAGACAACAGCGCGTTGGTGATGGACATGCCGCCAAACGAGCCGACCCGACCGGGCACTAAGCCGATGACTGGCACATATTGCTTCAAAGCAATGACCATGTTGTGAATCTCAGAGATCGACAACAGGCCATAGTTGGCTTCCTGCAGGCGAACCCCGCCGGTATCCAAGATGATGATCGGATACACGGTCTTGCCGGCTTCATTGTCTGCCAACACGTGTTCCAGTGCGGAAACAATTTTGGCCCCGGAAACTTCCCCGATCCCGCCGCCTTGAAACGCGCCTTCGATAGCGATGATGACGGCGGCTTTTCCGCTCAGCTTGCCTTTCATGACGACGATGCCGTCATCGGCTTCGGGTACGATGTTTTGCGGGGCCAGGTGTGGTGAGATCATGTTATCCAGCGGCCCGATCAGCTCCCGGGTGCTGCCGGCGTCGAGTAAGGCTTCTGCGCGCTGGCGTGCGTGTAATTCAACAAAACTATTGCTCATTTTTCAACGCCTCCATTGCTTGGGTGAGCCGCAGGTTGACGACGCCTGGGGTAGCGCCAAAATCGGGCTCTGTGTCAAATGGTGTTGATTAATAGTTTTTATCTTTTGAAAGGTCCACTCTTCGGAGTGGATTTTTTGTTAT
>NZ_RHOI01000041.1 GCF_003946165.1 Lacticaseibacillus baoqingensis
TTGTTCCCAGAACAAGGCCGCGACTTCTTAGGCCGGCGTGAAGACCGCTTCTACGACGTACCGCTGGAAACTGTCTCCGTTGATTTAGATTAAGCAACCAGCAGCAACAATCAAAAGATCCGCCTAGTCGATTCAGTTTGATACTGAATCGGCCAGGCGGATCTTTGCTTTGGTGGCGGTGCGCATCGGCTGGTATTGATTAGGAGCGCTGAACGGTCCATGGTGAAATAGCGGCAGTTAACGTTGGCGTTGCGGGATTTGCTAGTCGCAACTGGCAAAGACGTGTACAATATTAATGAGTAACTGCTGGGTAAACTTAGCGGTCAATAAACTATCAATCAGCTTTGGAGGGGCCATCAATATGAATGATATCGTCACGGTGATCAAGCAAAATTTAGATCTATCACAAAATCGCCCGATCAAGGATCTCGTGTATGAGGCTTTGCGCAAGACGATCATTTTAGGGGATATCCTCAGCGGTGAGCGGATCAATGAAAAAAACTTGTCAGAAGCCTTGAATATTTCGCGCACGCCGATCCGCTATGCCATCAAGCAGCTAGCGGATGAAGGCTTAGTCGAGCGCAAAGCCGGCGTCGGGGTGATCGTTAAAGGCATCACCATGCGCGATGCCACCGAGATCTTCGATATTCGCAAAAACCTGGAAGTGTTAGCCACGCGTAAAGCGATGATGCGCATGACGCGGGAACAATATGCCCAACTGGAACGCTTATTGGATGAAACGGAGTCGCTGGATCGCGCCGAAAAAGTGGATCAAGTGATCGATAACTTCACTGCGTTCAATGATTTTATTTATACTGCCGCGAAAATGCCGCGCTTGAAATTGATCGTCGACAACTTGCAAGCCTATCTGGTCTATTTTCGCAACATCAGCATCAAGGCCAAGGCGCGCCGGGCCTTGGCGATCCACGAACATCGCTTGATTTATCAAGGCATGATCAACCGCGATGAAAAACAGGTCTCGATGATCGTGGATGAACACCTTGAACGTTCGCTGCAATTCATTCTAGCTGAGATGAGGGCCCGTAACCTTGACTGATTTAACGACTGCGATCGCCGAAGCGGCATATCAAGCCTTGTGCCAAGAAGTGGCATTGGCGCCGAAACCGGGGTTGGTGGATCCTTTTTCGCCTGGCGCCCACACCGATATGGACTATCCGCTTTTTTTGCGCAGCGCGCAGGCGCTGCGCCCCTTTTTTCGTCAATATTTAGCCCAAGGCGAAGCGGCCAAAGACCTGGCGGAATTGTTTGAACAAACGCGCACGCTTGGGGTGCAGGCGGAAAAAGCGATGCTTGCGGCGACCGGCGGGGTCAACACCCATCAAGGCGCGAATTTCACCTTTGGGTTTTTCTTAGCCAGCATGGGGTGGACATTGCAACAAACATCGCTAAAAACATTGGTGCAAGCCGATTACGCACCGGTATGGCAAGCGCTTAAGGCGCTGACGCACGGCCGTTTGATGAGTGATTTCAGGGTGTTAAAAACGCGCCCGCCAAAGACTTACGGCGAAAAGCTGTACGCTGAATATGGCATCATCGGCGTTCGCGGTGAAGCTGAAGCCGGCTATCCCTTGTTGCAAGCCCAACTGCTGCCATTTTTGGCACGCGACTCGCATACCGGTGATTTGCGGTATCTGCGCTTGATGCTCTTGCTGATGCAAACCGTGGAAGATACGAACCTGATCCATCGCGGCGGCGTGGGGGCCTTCAAGCAGGTGCAACAAGACGCGCAGGCATTGGCGGCAGTGGCCGATGACCACCTTGTCTCGGCACTGCAAGCGTATGACCGCATCTTGATCAAGCGGCATTTGAGCCCAGGCGGTACCGCTGATTTTTTGGCGATCGGCTATTTTTTCGATCAGCTGACCGCACTGGTGCAAGCAGAGCACCAGTGAAGCAAATAGGCACTCGCCGCTGATACATCAGCAGTGAGTGCCTGTTTATTTGCGCAATTTCAGCTAGAAAAGCCAGTCGTGGATACGAGATAACCGTCTAAGCTGGGACGTCTAATCCCAATAACGGGGCATATTGTTGTGACCCGTGCATGTCGCTTTCGCCGATGCTGCCTTGCGGCCAAGGCCGCGGGATCGTGATCTTGACGCCACGAGCCGCGTCGAATTGCTCGAAGGTGATGATATCGGTGACTGGGATCTGGTACAACGCCGCGAATTTCTCAGGTGTTAAGACCCCAGCGGCGATGAAGTGGTGATAATCTTCGGCAGTTTTGAATAAAATATCAAATGTAAGCTCAAACGGACCGGAGTTTTTGCTGCGGATGACCGCGGCATAATCTTGCAGTTTCATTGTGCTGGCACCTCCTCGATGTGGACTGGGAATTGGCCGACAGGATCGCTGATGGTCATCAAGTGGTAAACCGAAAAGGCGCAAACTTCGCCCAGGGGGATCTCAAGTGGGGTAAATGGCATGCCGATGTTGCCGGAAGTGGCGATGCGGCCTTGATACCCGTAGTGCAGCAAGGTGGTGCGCAGGCGATTGGCCACCAACAAGGCGGTGTCTTGGTCAGGCGCGGTGACTTCAGCAATCAAGCACAGTTCATGCGGGATCGTCGGTGTTGGTTCGAATTGCTGCATCGTCGCGTTTTGCCCATAGCGGTGCAGATGGACTTGGCTTTGGGCCCATTCAGTCGGTAATTCTGCGGCTACTTGCTTTTCCAATGCGGCAAGGATCTCGTCTAATTGGCCTAATAAGATCGGGTCGCGCAAGCCCATGATCGTGATGGCGCGATAACCGACCACTTTGGCGCCTTCCAGCTTCACTTGATACTCAGGCGTTGGTTCAAAGCGGCTGCCGGTGACACTGGCGATACGCGGCGTCGCAGCGGTAAATTCACAGTCATGCAGGTACAATTTGCCGCCAGGACCTGGCAAGACCAGCGCACTGCTTTTTTCGTACATGGTGTGCGCCGCAACGGTATGTGGTAAGGCGCGAGAATCCGGCGCCATCGGTTCGATCAAAAAATGGTCCTTGAACAAGCGGCCTAAAACGGTTTTACCAGCCGGGACACAGCAGATCGCGCCGCATTCGATGATCTTGCCCATATGCCAGCTCAACGCCGGGTCAAAGCCATTGAGGATCCCCATCGCGGCGGTGGCTGAAGGGTCATAGGTGCGCCCGCCAATGATCACATCCGGCGGGGTTGGCGACTGCAACAGCTCAAGATAAGGCTCAGCCCCCATTTGGGCGGTGATCACGGTGGTGTCGGCGATCACGGCTTGAGTCAACGCCGGGGCATTGACCATGGCTTGGATCTGACCGGCTTCTAAGGCGGCTTGCACTTGGACTTTAGGGACGTCTGAATAAACGGTGGCCAAGCGCAAAGTCAAGCCGTGGGCTGCGGCGATCTGCCGTACCAGTTTGGCAAACAAGTCGACGTGCTGGTTGGTGCCGTCGCCGCCGGCTGAGGTGACGATCAAAGGGATATGGGCGGTGATCGCCGCCGGGACTAAGATATCGAGTTCTTTTTCATAAGCGGATTCTGGACAGGTCATGGATCCCAAGGCGAGCTTTTGCGGGCCGGAGTCGGTCGATCCTGCATCGACAATGATCGCATGCGGGTGTTGCGCCATGCCACGGTCGAAATCAGCCTGTGGGAACCCGTAGCCTAACATGCCGTTAGGGACTAAGATACGCAATTCTTCCATAATGTGCCTCCTTATCGTTAACTTTATAGTATGCTAGAGCAGGACCCATGTAAAAGACGATAAGCGACTACTTTCTAGAGGAAAAACCAATGACATCCAAACGGTATGCCTATGTGATCGCGGTGGCTGAATGCGGCAATTTTTCCACCGCGGCCAAGCGGCTATTCATGTCTCAGTCTTCGCTGAGCCAATACATCAAAAACCTGGAAACGACCTTAGGTGTGACATTATTTGATCGCGACACCCGCCCGCTGCAGCTGACCGCCGCCGGTCAGCGGTATTTGAGCACGGCTTATCGCGTCAGTCAACTTGAAGACCAGCTGCAAAGCGACTTGACTACCTTGCAGCCGGTGGTGACGACCACGCTGCGCTTGGCCGTGACGCGGTATTGGGGGGCGTTGATCTTACCGCGGGTGTTGCCGCAATTTCAGCGGCATTATCCTAAGGTCCATATCAAGATCGTGGAAGGGCGTACCCGGGAGTTGGTGACCGCATTGGCCGAAGGACGGGTCGACTTAGGCTTTTTGACCGCCCCGCAAAAACCGCCAGCCGGGTTGACTTGTGTGCCTTTGTTGCGCGAAGCGATCCAAGTGGCGGTGCAGCCGGAATGCTTGCCGCCGGCAGTCGCCGGGCAGCGGGTGCTGACGCCGCAGATGCTGCAAACGGTGCCGTTTATTTTGTTGCATCGCGGCCAAAAGCTGCGCCAGATCGCCGAAACGGTGTTTGACCAAGGCTTGCCGCCGGTGTTGATGACTACAGAAAATATCACCACTGCGTATAAGTTAGCCAGCACCGGCTTAGCGGCGACTTTTGTCCCTGAGCGCATCGCCAGCTTGACGCCGCCGATCCGGCCGATCCCACATTTCGCCTTGCAAACGCCGCTGCATTGGCAGTTGGCAGCGGTGTATCCGACTGCATTAGAAAATCGGCCTGATCTTCGGGCCTTGGTGCACCTGGCTGAACAAGGCGGGTAGCTAAGCGATTTGTTCGGCTGATCGATCACCGCCACCGCAATCGCGGTGGCGGTTTTTGATTGCGCAGCAGAAAAGTTTCGCCAAGGCTTGCATTGGCGCCTTGGCGGCAGTATAGTATGAGCGTAATAGCAAACTAGAACACTAGTAAGGAGGCACAAGATGGAGTTTGACGATAAAGTCCCGATCTATTATCAAATCGAGCAGTATATCGACCGGCAGATCATCGTCGGCGACTTAGCTCCAGGCGATCAGATCCCGGCGGTGCGGCAGTTGGCGCTGACGTTAACGGTCAATGTCAATACGATCCAGCGGGCGCTGGCAGAGTTGATCCGCCAAGGCATCTTGGTGTCGCAACGCGGCAAAGGCAATTTTGTCACGACGGATACCGCGGTGTTAGCCGCGATGAAAAAGCGGGTGATCAATGCTGAACTGGCAGAGACTTATGAGCATTTGATGGGGCTGGGGATGACGCCGGCGGAGATGCTCGCAGCCTTAGAGGCCTATATTCAAGAACGAAAGGATCGTGACGCACATGACTGAAGCATTAATGATCAAGCAGTTAAATTACCGCCGCAACCAAAAACAGTTATTGACCGATGTGAACTTGACGCTCCCCCAAGGCCAGATCGTGGGGCTTTTAGGCGCTAATGGTGCCGGCAAAACTACCTTGATGCGGCTGATCGCCGGCAGTGCGGTGAACTTTCGCGGAAGCATTCAAGTCGGGGACGCGGGTGATGCTGTTGCCCGCAAAGCGCAAGTCAGCTTTTCCGGGATGATCGATGGCTTTAATCCGAACTGGCGCGTCGGTCAAGTGGCAGAGACGCTGGCTGAATTGTTGGCAGATTTTCGCGGCGAAGATTTTTACCAGCTTTGCGACTTGCTGGGTCTGGACCAAAAACAGCGTATCAAGCGCTTGTCCAAAGGCAATCAGCGCAAATTAAGACTGGCCGTGACGTTATCTCGCCGAGCGCAGCTGTATTTGCTTGACGAGCCGTTTGACGGCATCGATGTGATGACGCGCAAGGCCATGCTTAACAGCATTTTAAAATGGGCCCCAGAACTTGCCACGCTGGTGATCTCAGATCATCATGTGACGGATATCGAGCAGTTGTTGGATCAAGTGGTCGTGATCAAAGCGCGCACCATCGCCGCCCAAGCGCAAGCCGATGACATCCGCGCGCAAGGACAAAGCGTCGAGCAGTATTTTGAAAGCTTTTTTGGAGGTGATCTGGATGACTAGTTTCAAGCAAGTATGGTGGGTGATGGCCAAAGAACGCGGGCGGCAATTGACCCAGCTGCTGGGCATTGACTTGGCAGTCGTCGTGGTGCTGATCGTCATGAGATTAATAGGGCGTCTCAGCGCCATCGACCTAGTCGGCTTTACGACCTTGATGGCGCTCATCACCGCGGTGGCCGGGTTTGTGGCCATGGCTCAAAGCCAAGAACAAGTGTGGGTCACCAATCGCTGGCGGTTGATTCCCGTTGCCAATTGGCGCTTGTACTTGGCCAGCACCTTAGCCAACACTTTGGCGATCGTTTTGCTTTGGGTGGTGCTGGGGGTGCTTGAGATCGGGATCGCAACGCTTGAAGGCTTTGGCGTGGACGGGTCCGTGTGGCGTGATCT
Organism: Lacticaseibacillus baoqingensis; assembly: GCF_003946165.1. GTDB lineage: Bacteria > Bacillota > Bacilli > Lactobacillales > Lactobacillaceae > Lacticaseibacillus > Lacticaseibacillus baoqingensis. The sequence continues at coordinate 6,279 of NZ_RHOI01000041.1, forward strand.
GGCAAACGGGACGCTGCCGTTTTTGGCGATCGTCTTGGCGTTTACTTTGTTGCTGTGGAGCTTGATCAGCTTGGCGCACATGTTGAGCTTAGTGATCACCGATTTTTTGCCGGGGACGCAAGGCAAGTGGCTGCGGCGGGGGTTGACTTTCATCATCGTTTTAGTCGCCTTAAAGCTGGTCGATTGGCTTTTTACCGGCATGGCGTGGCTGATCGAGAAGCTGGGCATTTCGCCGGCAGCGTTTACCTATTTCGGCGGGTCGGTGATGGCGTTTCAAGGCAGTGTGGTGGCGGATATGTGGCTGGCAGTGGGGATGGTCAGCTTAGGCGCAGTGGTGTTAAGCGTGATCAACTGCTATTTGCTGGCGCATTGGGTGGAAACTAAACAGCTGCAGCAAATGGCGTAAGGACTTGGCCAGGGGTGGCCAAAGGGTGATTGGAGGAGAGCAGTATGGCGATTATTGCTACAAAACGATTAACGCGCATTTATGGTAAGCAAGCGGCGCGCTTCACGGCGCTGCAACAGGTGAACTTGCAGATCCAAGCCGGAGAAACCGTTGCGATCGTGGGCAAAAGCGGTTCTGGCAAATCGACGCTGCTGCACTTATTGGCGTTGTTAGATCAGCCGACGACTGGCACGGTGTTTTTTGATGGGCAAGATACGCGCCAGTTAACGGCTCAGGCGCTGGATCAGTTGCGCTTGGCGCGGTTTGGGTTTGTTTTTCAGCAATTCTTCTTAAATAGTCAAGATACCGTCTACGAAAACGTGGTCTTGCCGCTAAAAATCGCCAAGATCACGGGCTTGGCGCGCAAAAAACAAGCGCTGGCGGCGCTTAAAGCCGTTGGGCTGGCGGATAAGGCAAAAAATAAAGCCACCGACTTGTCCGGTGGCCAAAAGCAGCGCGTGTGTATCGCGCGGGCACTGGTCAATCAGCCCCAGATCATTTTTGCTGACGAACCTACCGGGAACTTGGATTCTGTGACTGGGGCGATGATCGCAGATTTGTTATTGACGCTCAATCGCGATCGCGGGATGACCTTGATCATCGTCACGCATGATCCTGAGCTGGCGGCGATGTGCGATCGTCAGTTGCAAATCGTTGATGGTCAGCTGATCGGAGGTGGTCAAGATGACCGGGGGTGATCTTTTGTGGTCTGCGGCAGTCAGCTTGTGGCGCAATAAAGGCCGGACGGTATTAACGGTCTTGGCAACGCTGATCGGCACTTTCACCATCGCGTTGACAGTCGGTATCCGTGTCGGCGTGAATACGTATATCGACACCCAAGTGCAAAATGTCGGCGAAAAAGACCAATTGATGGTGTATGCCGCCGCGCCTAATGGCAACAATGACCGCCCGCAAAAATATGATCCAACGACTGGCAATACCGCCAGCACGCAACTGTTGACGGCCAAACAAGTCCAAGCGATCGCAACGCTTAAAGGCGTCAGCAAAGTCACGCCATTGAAGACTTTTGCTGCCGATTATCTCCAACGCCCGCATGGGGCCAAATACGCGCTGCAAGCCGGGGATGCGCAAGGTACTCACATCGATATGCAAGTGGGGCAGCAGGCGCAAGGCTCAGCTTACACCGTCACTCTCAACCGCGCGTATGTCAAAGCGTTAGGCTTTGACAGCGCCAAAAAAGCGCTCAATCAGCCGGTGGTGGTGGCGGCCACCAGTCAAGCCACTGGTCAGCAGCAGGTGTTTCAGGCCAAGATCGTCGGGGTGCGTAATGCCAGCATCGTTGACCGCGGGCAGGTGATTTTCAGTCCCGGATTGATCACGGCGATCAATCGCCAAAACGTCGCCGGCATGCCAAAAACCGCGGCGGCGCAATACAGCAATGTACTGGCCACGATCGCGCATCCGACCAAGTCTGAAATCAAGCGGGTCAAAGCCGCCTTGCACGCGCAAGGGTTGGCGAGTGCGACTTTTGCCGATGATGTGGGCACCTTGCATCAAACTATCAATGCGATCACCGGCGGGTTGACGTTATTTGGGGCGATCGCGCTGGTGGCGGCCGCTTTTGGGATCATCAACACCTTGTACATGTCGGTGCGTGAGCGTACTCGCGAAATCGGGTTGATGAAGGCTTTGGGGATGAGCGGCCACAAGATCTTCGCGCTGTTCAGCCTAGAAGCCGGGTTGATCGGCTGCTTAGGGGCGCTTTGCGGCTGCACCGTGGCGTGGTTGGCCAGCGGATTGGTCAACCGCTTAGCGGCGCAGACGTTTTTAAAAGGCCTCAACGGCTTTGCTTTGATCCAATTCAACGGCGCCAATACGGTGATGATCATGTGCTTGATCACGGTGATCGCGTTGTTGGCTGGGACGCTGCCGGCGCTGAAGGCGACGCGGTCAGCGCCGATCACGGCGCTGCGGTATGAATAAAAAGATCCGCCTTGGTGGCAGGTGCACCAAAGGCGGATCTTTTGGTTGGGTGGTTTTTTTTACGCGCGTTTTGCAAGTTCGGCGCGCATTTTTTCTGGCGAATACAGGGCTTCGCGGGCATTGACGTCTTCTAAGCCAATGAAATGGTTGAAGTGATCAAACGTCATCATCCGGTCTGCAAAACCGGCAGTGGTGCCTGATTTGATCATGGTTTGGACCAAGTGTTCTTCGGCATACGCCGTTGCGTAAGTCATGGCGGTGGGGTAAACCACGATCCGAAAACCAAGCTGCTTCAATTCGGCCGTTGCCGTCAGCGGGGTTTGGCCGCCTTCGATCATATTGGCCATCAGCGGGGTGTCAGGGAACGCCGCGCGGATCTGTTGCAGCTCGGCGCGTGAGCGCGGGGCTTCGATGAAAATCAAATCAGCGCCGGCAGCTTGGTAGCGCTTGGAGCGGGCGATCGCTTCATCTAAGTCGTACACCGCGCGGGCATCGGTGCGCGCCATGATCAAGAAGTCATCATGCTTGCGCGTTGCCACGGCTCGGCGGAGCTTAGCCTCTAAGACAGCAGTGGGTTCGACGGCTTTGTTTGCCATGTGCCCACAACGCTTCGGCCAGGTTTGATCTTCTAGAAAAATACCGGCAGCGCCGATTTGCTCATAACTGGCTACGGTGCGGGTGACGTTTTCCAGATCGCCATAACCGGTATCGGCGTCGGCAAACACCGGGATGTCGATCGCGTTGACGATTTGGCGGCATTTTTCCAGCATCATCCCAAAGTCGGCGATGCCGCGATCAGGCAAGGCCAAATCAGCGGCAGCCGTGGCATAGCCTGCGGCAAATACCGCATCAGCGCCATTGCGCTGAGCGATCTTAGCGCCTAGCGCGTCTGGGGCGACGAACATCTTAATGATCTCTGGTCCAAGGACCATTTGCTGAAAAGCTTGGCGCATGCGTTGGGCTTTGCTCATTTTAACACTTCCTTAGGTAAAGCCAGCTCTGCAGGTAAGTTGGTGATCAACTGGCGCTGCCAGTTGCCGGCGGTATCAGCCAGATAACCGGTATCCAGCCAGCCGTCGATACCTGGAAAAGCCGGCACATTCGGCTGCCAAGTGGCGATCAGGCGGTGTTGATGCGGCATGGCCGTCAATGCCATTAAGATCTCACGATCCCAATGGGCGATGACGATCCCGCCGATCGGCAGCTGATCGACCCAAGCCAATTTGGCCATCGTGGTTTCCAACCCTTGCGTCGGCATGCCTTCAAGCAGTGCCCAGATCTGGGTATTTTCGTCGTCAACAGCGTCTAAAGCCGCATGCAGCTTCCCTAAAAAGTCCACATCCGTTGCGATCGGGGGGCAGTCTTGGGTATGTGCGGGATAGCGTTGATCGCTTAAGATCAGCCGGTTGGCCCCGGAGCGCTCCAGTTCTTGCGTGGCGAAATATGTATTCATCGGATTGCCAAACCCGGATTGTAAGTCGGCGATGATCGGTTTATCGGTCAACAGCCGCATGCGCCGTAAGTGGGCGGCATACTCACTGCAGCTGAGCATGCCGGCGTCACGGACGCCTAATAGGGTATCTGCGGCTAACGATCCTGCCATGAAATAACCTTGAGCGGCGTGATCGCGTAATAATGCGAGTGTTTGACCGGAACCGAATGCTGGATATAATGGCGCATTTTCCATGAGCAATACCTCCTAGACTTATGTGACGAAAAAAGCGCCCTTGCGAAAAAGAATTCGCAAGGGCGCAGTGCGCGGTACCACCTTGATTTTGCTGGCAAAGCCAGCCTCCACGGACAGCATGGGGCCTATCCGCTGGCCAGGTAATGGTGGCACCCAATCGGCACTCGTCGCACCGATAGCTTCAGGCCTACTTTCACTGTGGCGCGCGCAGCCCCTTCCACCGCTATGGGACCTCTCTTTGGCGTTGCTCACAATTACTCTTGCCCTTCATTGCTGTTACTAACTGTAATTTAATGTTACTTTAATATGATTAATACCTGATGTCAACTATTATCAGCAAAAAAATGCTGATTTGGTCCAAATGGTGATGCGGACAAAAATGAAAGGGCTTGACAATTGCCGCTAGTTAAAATATAGTGTCCTTAAATCACACGGTCATAGTAGAGCCTTACAGAGAGATGAACGAACTGCTGAGAGGTCATCATGGTGCTCGAATCCTAGCCGTGTTCGGCGAACTGAATATGCAAGACAAAAAGTGTGAAGCGCAGCTTCGAACGAGGATGGTACCGCCCGGATAGGGTGTCTCGAGAGAAGCGGCGCTTTTTGGTTTCGCCGCCGATTGGTTGGTCTCAGTTCAGTAGGAGGATATTATGATCCGCAATTTGCAGCATTGTCATCGCATCGTCGTAAAAATCGGCACCAGCAGTTTGATCCATCACAACGGCAAGGTCAACTTACAAACCATCGACCGGCTCGCATACACGCTGGCGGCGATGAATAATCAAGGCTTTGAAGTCGTGCTGGTTTCCAGCGGCGCGATCGGTGTGGGCTTAGATAAATTGCATCTGCCCAAGCGGCCTGCAGAGATCGCGGCGCAACAAGCGATCGCAGCAGTGGGGCAAGGTGAATTATTGCGGTTGTATATCCAGCGGTTCAGTGATTATGACACCCAAGTTGGCCAGATGCTGTTGACGCATGATACCTTTGATTATCCCGTCAGCCGGCAACACGTTTTAGACACATTAGAAACCTTGTTGGACCACGATATCATTCCGATCATCAATGAAAATGATACCGTGGCTGTCGATGAAATGGATCACCGCACCACGTTTGGCGATAACGATCAATTATCCGCGTTAGTCGCCGCACGCATTGATGCCGACTTATTAGTGGTTTTATCAGATATCGATGGGTTGTACGACGCTGATCCGCATAAGCATGCCGGCGCCAAAAAGCTGGATGCGATTACGCATCTCAGCCAAGATATTTTATCCGCCGCTGGCGGCACCGGCACCCGCTTTGGTACCGGCGGGATGGTCACAAAGCTCAAAGCTGCAGAAACCATGATGTTAGCCGGCCGGCAAATGGTCTTATGCAGCGGCGCCGATCCGCGGGTGATCTTAAAGATCGTCGCCGGAGAAGCCGTCGGCACCTGGTTTGGCCGGCCGAAAACAGCGGCGCAGTGAAGGGTTGATGCTTTAAACGCGTTCACCCAGGCAACGGGGTGGCGGGTAAGCCTGCCTGGCCTTGGCACGGCGTTGCCGCACCCAGCCAGGCTGTCTTACCCACACCCCTAAAAGCGCCTGGGTTCGCGCTCTCATAAACGCGCTCATCCCAGGCAACGGGGGTGCGTGCTAACCGGTCGCGACGTTCGCCGGCTGCGCCGACTGCCGCCACGCCCTGTTAGCCCGACCCCCTAAACCCGCCTGGGTTCGCGCTCTCATAAACGCGCTCATCCAGCACAACGGTGGTTGGCTAAGCTGGCGCAGCGACGCACGACTGACGTCGCCCGCCGCCACGCCAGTTTAGCCAACCACCTAAACCCGTGCTGGTTCACGCTCTCAACAAATAAGGAGAAACGTCATGGATAAGCAAGATCTGATCTCGATGGGGACAGCTGCTCAACAAGCGGCTAAGGTCCTGGCTCAGTTGGATAATGCGGCGAAGAATCGGGCGTTGAATGCGATGGCAGATGCCTTGATCGCACACGTTGACGATATTTTAGCTGCTAATGCCAAAGATATGACCGCAGCGCAGGCAAAAGCGTCGAAGTTTACCGATCGCTTGTTGTTGACGCCTGCGCGGATCGCCGATATGGCCACTGGGTTGCGGCAAGTGGCTGGGTTAGCCGATCCGACTGCCCGCGCCGATCAAGCTTGGCGCAATGAAGCTGGGTTATTGATCATCCAACAACGCGTGCCGTTAGGGGTCGTGGGGATGATCTATGAGGCGCGGCCGAATGTGACGGTGGATGCTGCCGGGTTGACGCTGAAGTCTGGCAACGCCGTGATCTTGCGCGGCGGGCGCGAAGCGTTGGCGTCTAATCAAGCGTTAGCACGGGTGTTGCAAGCAGCCTTGCAAGCCGTTGACTTGCCTGCTGAAGCGGTGCAATTGATCAGCGACCCAAGCCACGAGATCGCCAATGAAATGATGCATTTGAATGGCTATATCGATGTCTTGATCCCGCGCGGCGGCGCTGGCTTGATCCAAACCGTGGTCAAAAATGCGACGGTGCCGGTGATCGAAACTGGGGCAGGCAACTGTCACATTTATGTGGATAAAGCCGCTGATTTGGATATGGCTATTGCCATCACCGTCAACGCCAAAGTCCAACGCCCAAGTGTTTGCAACGCGGCAGAAAAGCTGCTGATCCATGAAGAGGTGGCGGCGGCCTTTTTGCCAAAGATCGCGCAAGCCTTGCGGGATCATGGCGTCGAATTGCGCGGGGATGCCAAAGCGCAAGCGATCGTACCGGAGATGCTTGCCGCCACGGATGCAGATTGGGATACAGAATATAACGACTTGATCATGGCCGTGAAAGTCGTGGCTTCTGAAGCAGAGGCGATCGCGCATATCAATGCGCACAACACCAAGCATTCTGAGGCGATCATCACCGATAATTATGCCGCCAGCCAACAATTCTTGCGAGAGATCGACGCGGCGTGTGTGTATGTGAACGCATCGACGCGGTTCACCGATGGCTTTGAATTTGGGTTTGGCGCTGAAATCGGGATCTCCACGCAAAAGCTGCACGCCCGCGGACCGATGGGGCTGGCGCAATTGACCACGATTAAGTATCAGATCTTAGGCGACGGGCAGATCCGCGCCTAAAGCGTCAGGCGTGCAAGGTGCACCGCCGCCTTGATACACTTAAGTCAAACCCCAAGGGAGGCTAAGTGTATGACGCAATTACCTGTAGGCACAGTCGTTTCGTACCTCGCCAATGGCAATATGGAACATCCTTTTGTTGGTAAGATCCTCAAGCATTACGAACGCTCGGCATTGGTGCAGATCTTGACACATCATCCCAAAGACGCGCTGAATGCCCGCGAGTTATTGCAGCGCGTGGTGATCAGCTTTGACGCGATGACCCCGGCGGTGATCGCAGACGATCCGGCTGCGGTACCGCCGAAAAATGTGGTATAATTGACCGACACCATACAAGGAGGAACCGTTTTTGGGACAAGAAATCGCCATCGGTGATAAGGTCACCGTTCGTAAGAGTGCTAACGTACCGTTAAGTTTCAAGGGAACTGTGGAGAAGCTGTACACCAATGCTGCGATGTTGACCATCGACAGTTTTGATGAAGCAGATGCGATGATGGTCGAAGACCTCAAGCATAAGACTGTGATCAACTACAAACACATTCTTAAAGGCGGCAAAGCCGTCATTCCGCCAACCCCAGAAGATAAGAAGTAACCAAACGCCGCGCTTGCGGCGTTTTTTTTATGCTTGGGCGAAGGCTTTTGAGTGGCATCTCAAGGGGGCAGTTGGTTATGATAAAGATATAACGAAAGGAGTGATGATATGGCAGACCTCAAAGCATCCAAGGACAAAGCACTTGGTAAAGTCAAAGAAGCCAGCGGTAAGTTGCTCAATAACGAGAAGTTAGAAGCCAAAGGCAAAGCCCAGCATCTCAAGGGTGAAGCGGAAGAAAAAGTCGAACAAGGCAAGCAAAAAGTGGCTAAAAAAGTCAATGACGTAACCGATGACCATTAAAGTGTCCAGCAGGCGCGCTTAATCGACACAGCAACGCGGATGAGTCTTCAGGCTCATCCGCGTTGTTTGTGTTTAGGCGACGATCGCGCCAGTATCTTGCAGCTGTAAGGCCAATAAGTCGCCAGAGGTCAATTCGTGCCGCAACAAGGTTTCGAATTGCTTGTCACCAACTGGGGCCAAGCAGACGATCGCCGGGCCGTTGCCAGCCATAAAGCAGCCGTAACCGCCGCAATTCAACACGGCGCGGTTGATCATTTCTGCTTGCGGGAAGTATTCTGGAGTGACTTGGCTGCGCAATGACTCGACGGGAAAATGGTGCCGCAACCACAGGTCGTCGCCAGCTTCTAATGCGGCCAACAAAGCGGCATAATCGGCTGGGGTGACCCCTTGATCGGGAAACTTGCGCGGAACACTGGCTTCGACGAATTGTGTTGGGGAGTAGATGAACCATTGCAAAGGCGCCAGGTGATGCGTCGTGATCATGCCGTTGATCGGATCGCGATATTGACACCCGCCATGGATCGCTGCAGCCAAGGCGGCTGGGTATGGTTCAAAGCGCATCGCCCGCTCTTGGATCTCAGCAGTGGTCAAGTGCAGATCGGCCAATTGATTGGCCAATAAGATTCCCGCCAAGGCGGCGGCGTTTGAGCTGCCTAAGCCTTGGCTGATGGGCAGCGTTGACGTGACGTGTAAGCGGTGGGGCAATAACCATGGGGCAGACGCTTCGGCGACGGCGACGATCTCGTTATTTTGGTCATGCGGCAACAAGGGGTCGTCGTGCACCACCTCCCATTCGAGACTTTCTTCTTCGATGCTGACGGTAATAGCTGCATCGACGGCGAGCGCGAGGTTTTGTCCAAGTGGTGATCGCGATGTGATAACGCCGGGAACGCGAATGCGCATAGCGTGTCCTCCCTTCGGTAAAATGAAATTGCATTAAGTATATCTAATTATAATCTCATTTTCCAGTTATTTTTGAGAATATAATGAGAAAATTTACAGAAAAGGACATCTTGGTCAGGTTCCCGTCTTCAAGGTGAAAATGGTATACTGGACGGATATTGGAGGCGTACCATGGTCAGATTGATTTTACTGCGACACGGCGAAAGCGCCGCGAACTTCTCGAATACGTATACCGGCTGGTCCGATGTGCCATTGACGGCCCACGGGGTGGCGCAAGCGCAAAAAGCCGGGGCAGCCTTGGCGCAAACCGATGTCCAAGTGGCGCATGTGCACACGTCGCTTTTGCAGCGGGCGATCATGACGGCATATCTGGTGCAAGAGGCATTAGATGCCAATTGGCTGCCGATCACCAAGTCGTGGCGGCTGAATGAACGTCATTATGGCGCCTTGCGCGGGATCAACAAAGACCTCACGCGCGAGTTGTTTGGCCCAGCGCAAGTGGCGGCATGGCGGCGCAGTTTTACCGGCAAGCCGCCGTTGTTAGTTCATCCCAGTCGTTCGCGGCGTTATCAAGGTTTTCCGGCAAGTATCGTCCCGCGCGGTGAAAGCTTGGCCGATGCCGTCAAGCGCTTAGTGCCTTATTGGGCAGACGAACTGGCGCCGCGCTTGTTGGCCGGCCAAGATCAGCTGGTCGTGGCCCATGGGTCGACATTGCGGGCATTGATCAAATACTTAGAAAACATTTCCGATAGCGGGATCGACCACGTTGAAGTGGCCAATGCGCAACCGATCGTTTACACACTCGATGCACATTTGCAGATCACAGATAAAGTCGTGTTGCCAACGGCGTGATCCCAAGGGCAAACAAATAGAGGGCAGACGATTCGTCTGCCCTCTATTTTTAAGTTAATTCAGTGGCGACGCGCACGCCTTGATCAAACGCGACCAAGGCGTCTAAAGCTTGTTCCACCATGTTTTTGACGGCGGTGTCGGTGTAATAGGCGATATGCGGCGAAAGCATCACGTTGGGCATCGCCAACAGCTCATCCCAAAGCGGGTCGGCGAAAGTCTCGCCATGGGCTAATTGCAGCAAGTCATCGGCTTCATGTTCAAAGGTATCGATCGCCGCACCGCCGAGTTTGCCGGAGCGCAAATGCGTCAGCAGCGCAGCGGTGTCGATGAGATTCGGACGGGCGGTGTTGACGATCAACGCCCCTGGTTTCATCTGTGCAAAGGCGGCTTCGTTGAGCAAGTTGGTGTTTTCAGGATCGCCGGGGATGTGCAGCGTCAAGATATCGCTTTGGCGCAAGAGTTCCTCGAAGCTGACGGGGGTGAACGTCAAGGCCAAGTTTTTGGGCAGGTGAGAATCGGTGATCAACACTCGTGTCCCAAAGCCGTTAAGGATCTGGATCACGGCTTGGCCGATGCGGCCGGAGCCGACGACGCCTACGGTTAAATCGCCCAGCTCGCGGCCAATGAAAGTCTTAGCTAACGGATAGTCGGCATCATGCAGCGCAGTTTGCACCGCGCCTGCTTGCCGCAACAGATACAGCATGCTCATCACCGCAAATTCGGCGATCGCCCGCGGTGAATAAGCAGGCACATAACTGACGCGGACTTGATGGTGGGCTGCGGCGGTGAGGTCGACATTTTCATACCCGGCGTTGCGCAAGGCCAGATAACGCAGCTTGAGTTGTTGCATGCCTGAAAACACGGTGCTTGGATAAGGCACCGTTTGAAAACTTGTGATCCCATCGTACCCAGCCGCCAGCGGCAGGGTCTGGTCGGTGAGATAATCAGGGTGCATCGTCACAGTATTTTCGGTTCGCGCGGCCCATCGTTGGAAATACGGCACCTCGTCACCGCGCACACCGAAGGCACAAATTCGCATGATCGCTCCTCCTTGGGTTGGCTTAGAACCTTAAGTGTAGCATGATTCGGCGTGCTTGAGAGCGCTTTTTTTCCACAAAAAAACGTGCCTGGTGACCAGGCACGTGATGGGTCAACTTAATGCGCGGTCGACTGCCGCTTGTGAGTGGATCAAGGTCGTATCAAACACGGGGATCGCGACATCTGCTGGTTGGACCAATAGATCCAACTCGGTGCACCCTAAGATGATCCCTTGAGCGCCGCGCGCTTGCAGCTGTGCGATCTGCTGCAAAAGCGCGGCTTTAGAAGCAGGGCGTTTTTGGCTTAAAACCAGCTCTTGGAAAATGATCCGGTTGACGTCATCGACGCCGGCTGCGTCTGGAATGAGGACGTTGATGCCGGCTTGGATCAGTCGTTGTTTATAAAAGTCTTCTTGGAGGGTATATTTAGTGCCTAACAAGCCGACTTGGGTGATGTGGTGTTGTTTGAGCCGGGCAATCGTGGCATCGGCAATGTGCAGCAAAGGCACATCGGTATACGCTTGGATCTCATCAAAGACCTTGTGCATGGTGTTGGCCCCGATCAAAATAAAATCAGCACCGGCCAGGGCCAATCCATGGGCAGCCTGACCTAAGATCTCGGCACTTTTGGCCCAGTCGTTAGCGGCTTGGCACTTTTCGATCTCATCAAAATCGACACTGGCGATCAACAGCTTGGCAGAATGGGCGCCGCCTAGCCGCTGGCTGACCAGCGTGTTGATCTGCTGATAATAAGTGACGGTGCTTTCCCAGCTCATCCCGCCAAGTAAACCAATTGTCTTCATAATTTAATCGCCTTCTTATTGTACACTCATAATAGCATGGCGATCCGCCAGCGGCCAGTCCCAAAAGGAGGGCCCAGGTGATCGGCGACGAATATAACTGAAAAGAGGAAAATGGGTATGCAAATCTTACTGTTCGGTATTTTAGCGGTGGGGATCATCTTGGCGTTGTGGTTTAATGTTCGCAGTCGGCAAATCGCCCAGCGCTATCCGGCGCAATTAGCTGAGCCGCACGCAACCCCGAGTGCCAAATGGCGGGCCAATTTAAAACAACTGTATGGCTTAAGTGCACTCACCCCGCAATTGTATCAGGCCAATCGCGCCGTGCTCAGGTGGCAAACCGGATTTTTGGTGACGGTGGCGGCGGCTTTGGCGATTTTGGTCGGCGCGACGCAGCTCACGACGGTGGCGTTGATCTGGCCGATATTAACGGGGGTGAGCGCCGTTGGTTTTGGGTGGTCGCGGATCCATTTATTTGCCACGCAACTCACCGCTTGGCAACAGCTGTACCAACAAGCACCGGAAAAGATCCAGGAATTCACGCATTCGCAAATCGATATGGATCAGCTGCAACAGCGGGCGCATGCGTTGATGCAAGTGCAGTATGTGATGATCGCGGCATTTTTGCTGCTGGCGATCGACTTGGAAATTGCCTTTGTGACCCTTTTGCCGTGGTGATTTCCCGGGAAATAATCTTATGCCAAGATTCTAAGCTCGCCGCCAAGGCTGATGGCTGGTATCCTCAAGGTGACTCGAGTAAGTTGGAAGTGAGGAAAGCAGATGACGATCGGTGAACAATTACAAAACGCGCGCAAAACTCAGCAATTCACGCAACAAGAGGTAGCGGATACTTTACATGTGGCCCGGCAGACGATCTCGAATTGGGAAACCGGCCGCAGCTACCCAGACATTGCCAGTTTGCTTTCACTGAGCCGCATCTATGCGCTTTCCTTAGACGATTTACTCAAAGGGGATGGCGAGATGGTCCAAGCATTACAGGCAAAAGAACAAGAACGGCGGCTGGCCAAAGGCATGTTTTGGGGGTCGTGGGCAGTGAACGTGGTGATCTTAGGACTGGAAGTATTGTCGTACCTGCAGGTTCCAGGCACCGCCCATGGGTCATTAGTCAGTGCGACTTTGGTGCTGGTATTATTGATCAATTTAGGCGTTTTGGCCAACGCGACTGTGCGCTACCGGCGGCTTACGGCTAACACCCCATTGCGCCTTAAGCGGTGGGTGGGCGGCTTTTCAGGATTAGCCGGATTCGCGCTGATCGGCGGGTATTTGGCCTGGGGGTTGAGCTGGACTTTAGCCGGTATGGCAGTCGGCTTGATCACTGTTGGCGGCGCCGCAGTTGGCTATGGCTGGTGGATATTGAAGCGTTGATCATAGGTTGCAGACACGAGGCTGGCAGCGCCTCGTGTTTTTTGCATGCAAAAACCGGCCACCCTGCAACGCAGGATAACCGGTTTTTTCGGTGCTTTTAGGCCAACGCGCCCATTGGGTCCCATGGGGCCAAAACGGTCGGATGGTCGTTTTCGGTTTTGATCACCGTTTGTAAGGCCGGGGATAAGAATTGCTTGTTGATGACGATTTGGTAAACAAATTCGTCAAACCAGGCGTCGGAAGCCACGAAGTAGCCTTTTTCGCCGACTTTATCCCCCCAAGAGTTTTCGACTTTCCACTTAGTCGGCTTGCCGTCGACCAAATCAACGCCGGTGAGGACCATGGCATGCGTCATCAACGACTCGCCGTAATCCAGGCGCTGAGCCTTGGTCATGGTGAGGTCGGTGGCAAACAAGGTGTCTTTGTCGTAGATCTTGGTGTCTAAGATCCCGATTTGGCGATCAGAAGATTGGCCCACATCAGAACCGAACCAAACGGATTCGCCGGCTTGCAGCTGCTTGATCGCCAAGGCCTTGAAGTCATTGATCTCCAAGTTCAAGTGGCGGACTTCACGGCCGCCGACGACATTACCCAGCATTTCCACGGTGTAGACGTGATCATACGGTTTGTCAGCAGTTGGGGAGTTGATGATGCTTTGATATTGGTCAAGATCCCAGCCGATATACTTGTCGTAAAAAGTCTTTGGCGTCAAGTCGCGGTCGATATGATATGCCTTGTCGTCATCGCGATATTCAAAATCAAATGTTGTCGGGGGATTGCCTAAGGTATACGCCAGCATCCGGTAGACTTCGCTAAGCATTTGGTCTTTAGCAGCGGCGATCTGTTCGTCGCTGGCCTTGTCTGCGACCAGTTGGCGCAAGGTCACGGCATCTTTGCGCAGCTTCAAGTTCAATACTGAGTTGAGCTCATTGGATTTGGCAGAGGAGTACGTTTCTGGCATCGCCGTCTTGGGCACGATCCCGTATTTGTCGATCAAAGCCGTCAACATGTCCCATTGACCGCCATCTTGTTGCGGCGTGGTCATCAAAAAGGCCACTTTGCGCGAATCCAAGGGTTGATCGGCGGTTTTGAGGACGTTTTCGTAGAAGTAGTTCGATTTTTCGAACTTGTCCCAAAAGAAGGTGTAGTTTTGGCTCAATTCAAAGTCTTTCAGCTTGAATTGGGCTTGAATGCCATGGCGCATGGTGTTTAATGCGGCAAACATCCAGCAGCGGCCGGATTGCTTTTGGTTGGAAACCGCGCCTGTCGACAAGTCGATGGAAAAGGTTTGATCCATCTTCGTTTGCGCTTCGATGCTTTCTGATGACTTCAACACGCCATTGTTCATGACGGCTTTTTGCAAAGCGGCAGAACCGGGTGTTTGCGCCAAAGTTTGTTGATATTGTTTGAGTGCAGCGTTGGTGATCGCTGATGTCATAAAGTCACTGCTATATAAAATGTGGAAGAATGTCTAATGACACTAGTAAAGGATTATATTTTTCCTTTCATAGTTGTACATTCAGTATTTTATTCGGTCCCGTTAACACCAGTATGCTTACGTCGGTAGTCACCTTGCAACATTGACTGGCTCTTGAACCTTTAGGACATAGCCTGCCCTTGAGCATATTGAATCAAGTTCTGTACGGCATTCTCGTCACGCTCAAGTTGAGCGCCACAACCGTAACAATGAAACTCGTGATGTTTCGTGCCGTGAAGGACATTACCGGCTAAGGTCAGTTTATCGTCACCGGTTTTCACTAACCCACAACGACTGCACCGCTGTGTGCTAGGGTAGAACCGATCAACTATCATCAGCTGGCGGCCATACCATTGCGCCTTGTCCTTCATCAGCACTTTGAAACGTCCAAACAACGAGCGATGTAAATTCTTCGCCAATCGCTTGTTCATCTTCATATGCTTAACGTCCAAGTCTTCGATGGCAAGCGTACCGTTGGTTTTCACCAGCATCGTCGTAAACTTCTGCAAGAGGCCACTTTGAATCCGTGTCACTTTCTGATAGGTCCGCTGCAACTTGGTTTTCGTTGCGCGGTAGTTGTTAGAGTGAAAGTGCTTAGGATTCACCTGACGTTTGCGAGCCAGCCGCCGCTGGCACAAGGACACTCGGTTGTACAAACTGACCAATTGCTCGGTCAATACGCGGACTGAAGACATTGCCTCACCATCGTTATAAACGAATTTGCCAACGTTGGCATCAACGCCACATACGTGTTGGCATGCAGGTAACGGCGCAGGCTGACTGACATCGATACTTAGACAAACATAATAGTCATCTGCTTCATTGACAACAGCGGCAAGTTTAATAGTCCCTGGCCAACGTGGTTTCTCAGCCAAGCGGATGTCGTACCATCGATCACGATAGCCATGCGGTTT
>NZ_RHOI01000042.1 GCF_003946165.1 Lacticaseibacillus baoqingensis
TGTGGTTTTGTGATGGGTACAGCAGGTACCCACAAGCTGACTTTGGCCCAACGCCAATGGGATTGTCCACAATGCGGACAACACCACATTCGCGACCATAATGCGGCACTGAACATTCTGGCGCGTGGGATTACCAAGCTTGCGGGATAATATTAACTCTCATGTCCATGTAACTATGGCGTAGTACACCAAGTCCCTATGGCAACCTGGGGACGATAAAGCCACAGGAATTAGTCTGAGAAGCCGACGGATGATTGTTGGCGACAGAATGTATCTGTGGAAATTGCGGAAAGGAAGTCAGCAAGGCTTCTGTCCCTGCAAGCCCCTGAATTCATTCAGGGGTGGTTGACCTCCTGGCTAAGGCATCACATTGTCTTCCAAATGGCGGACATTTTCCGGCCGGGCTAACATCATCGCCCGCCGCGTGATTTTTTCGATGATATAGATCGCCGGGGTTTGGCTGGTCAAGTTGGCCCCATCCAGATCCTGCGGGGTCACATAATACGCTAACGCGACGGTGGCTAAGCGCGCGATCGTCGAATTAGCGCTATTGGTGATCGCGATCACCGGGACTTGATGCTTGATCAACTCATTGAGATACCCGATCACGACGCGATTTTCACCTGACACCGAACACACCACCGCACACATTGCCTTGTACACTGCTTCGGGATAATCGACTTGCGGGTGCGTCATGGGTGCAGAAATCGAAAAAGAAAGATTCACACTGTTCGAGTAAGTGGCCGCACCATATTCCGCGACGATGCGCGACGTGCCAAACCCGATCCACACCACTTGGGCATGCTCGTATAACAAATGCGCGGCGCGATCCATCGCCTGTTGGTATTGGCCATCTTCACAAGCAGCGATCGAACGCGTGATCTCGCCGCCATCAATGTCGTTGGGCAACTGGCCGCGGTGGCTCATTTGGTTGTTATACATCCGCAGTTTGGCCTTAAACTCGGCCCATCCAGAACAATCAAACTTCTGACAAAAACGCTGGATACTAGCTGTACTGCAATAAGTCGTCTCCGCCAAATCGCGAATGCGCATATAGATCACGGCATCCATATCTTTGACGATCTCGCGATAAATCGTCATATCCGTTTCCGTCAGTTCTGGGGTGTAGTTTAAAAACAGCATCGCATCCTCCTGAAAAAAACCGCCTGTATCGCCTCGGAACAAATCAGATTTGTTCCCATAAATAATCTAATGTCATGATATCCTAGGATAGATACGATTAGACAGCGCATTCATCCTCTTATTGATTATACCCTAAGATGATACAAAAGCGATTGCAATGTCATAATTATCGCGGATGATACAACCAGTATCATTTCACCTAATTTGTTCCCACAATTTTTGCACTTTGTCGCCTTTGCTGGCAATAGCAACGCAAAAACGGCTTTGCCGCCCGCCTTGAAAATCAAGTCGTCCGCCAAAGCCGTGCGTATTGCTGATTTATTGTTGCGCAGCTGCTTCTGCAAGATCCTTTTTTTGTTGCATGACCGTGGCCATGTAGACAAATGGTGAGTAAATGATCGTTGCGACCACAATATTTACTGCAGCAATCACCCCACCTTGCCAGCTGGCAGTGGCGATCACGCCGCCGATGATCGGTGGGGTGACCCATGGTGCCATCACGGTACATGCCGGCATGAAGCCAGAGGCTGTGGCAAAATATGCGATCGTGATGCAAACCATTGGCGCGATGATATATGGCACGAACAAGATCGGGTTCAAGACGATCGGCAAGCCGAAGGTCAATGGTTCATTGATATTGAACAATCCTGGGGCAAACGACAAGCTCGACACGGTCATATAGGCTTTGTTCTTACGGGCAAAAAGCCAAATAGCAATGATCAAAGAGATCGTCACCCCGGTGCCGCCCATGTTCACGAAAGAATCAAACAATGGCTTGTTGACAATATAAGGGATCTCTTTGCCGGCTTTTAACGCCGCCAAGTTAGCGGTGATCGCAGGCGCATTGATCGTTTGCATGAATGGGTCGATCATATTGGCCCCATGCAGCCCGAAGAACCACAAGAATGGGGTGATAAACGCGATCAGCAAGGCGGTTGGATACGAGTTAGCCATCCCCATGAATGGTTCTTGCACCGCCTTGTAAAAGGCCAAGACAATGTTTTCGACGTGTGCGGCATTGAAGAATGTGGTGACCAACCCGAAGATGGTCATCGTGATCATGGCTGGAAGCAAAGCCGCAAACGAAGTCGCCACTGCCGGCGGCACAGAGTCAGGCATCTTGATCACCAAGTGGGGGTTGGCTTCCAAACGCCGGAAGAGCTCAACCGAAACGATCGCGACGATCAAAGCGATGAACAGCCCGGTCGAATCCATCCCTGAAGCCCCACCAACTGTGAAAAATGACCCTAATGAGACGATCCCGGCTGCCACTGCGGCAGACCCATAGGACTTGGCTAAGTTATACGCCACCAAAAATGCGATCATTACGCCTAAAACGGCAAAGGTCCCGCTCCATAAGTTCCCCCCGAGCTTGGTCCAAATAAATGTCCCGTCCTTGAGCTTTTCACTGAAGATGCCGTTCATCAGGTCTTGATAACCGGGAATCGGCAAGTTATTGATCAAAGTCGCAAACGCACCTAAGATCATCAGTGGCATCGTGTAGGCAAACGCATCCCGGATCGCAACTAAGTGACGCTGGTTCCCGATCTTAGCCGCGATCGGCAGGAAGTGTTTTTCCATAAACGCGATAAAGTTCTGCATAAACTTTTCCCCCTTTTGCTTTTTTGTTTCCGCTTACATACTAGTTATAGCATCCTCACCCAGCCTGACTCAATGATACATGTACCAGAGCAGTGTATCACTGCTTTGATGACACTTTAAGCGTAACAAGTTGCCCCTGGCACATGCACGCATAACGCCTGTTGTCGAAAAAAATCGCCTCTCACCATTGACAATGAGGATTCTCATGCTATACTCATTTACAACAAGTGATAAATGCAACGAGAAAGACCAGTAGTGATCGTTTGACTTTCAGCGAGCTTCGTGAGGTGTGAGGAAGCAAGGCTAATGATCATGAATATCCCTTTCGAGCAGGACACCGAAACCTTAGTAACGTGTCATGGTTAAACACCCATTAACGTGTTCGCGTATCGCCCATTGCGGCTGTACGTATTGAGGCTGTTTTTGGCGACAAATCCAGCATATTAAGGTGGTATCGTGCTGCGGCACCCTTAGTCTTCGCTAAGGGTGCCGTTTTTTTTGGTCTGACGGAACCTAGGCCGTCAGCTCGTTGTATAACCAAAAGGAGATGGTGAAATGGAAAGCGGCATTACCTCGATTCAGCAATTATTCAACACCACTCGTACTAGGAGGACTTATTCATGGAAAAACTCGTTGAAAAAAAATTAACTAAACGCGATTATTTCGTCGTCGCCTCAATGTTGTTCGGCTTATTCTTCGGCGCTGGCAACTTGATCTTTCCTTTGCACCTCGGCCAGCTGGCAGGCAGTCACTGGGTCCCAGCCGCAGTAGGGTTTTTAGTCACCGCGGTGGTATTACCGCTGCTTTCTGTTTTAGCGGTATCGGCAATGCACGCTGAAGGCGTTTATGATATCGGCAAACCATTGGGCAAATGGTTTGCGATCTTGTTCATGGTTTTGATCCACTTGACTATCGGCCCGTTGTTCGGGACCCCGCGGACTGCGACGGTTTCCTTTACGACCGGGATCGCCCCAATGTTGCCGAAGAGTATGCAAGCAACCGGATTACTGGTTTTTTCAGCCTTATTCTTCTTGGCCGCTTTCTTGCTTGCCTACAAAGAACAACGCATCACCAGTGCGATCGGTAAAGCTTTGAATCCTGTTTTCTTAGTGCTATTATTCTTCGTTTTCTTCTTTGGCTTCACGCATAGCATGGGGGCTGCCGGCGCCCAAGCCAGCACCACCGGCTACACCGCATTAGGCGGCAGCTTCTTTAACGGCTTTTTACAAGGTTACAATACGATGGATGCTTTAGCTGGTTTGGCCTTTGGGGTCACCGTCGTCACCGCGGTTCGCGGGCTGGGTTTGAAGCGGCAAAGCTCCGTGGCGAAAATGACCGCCAAAGCCGGGGTTTTAGCCACCAGTATGATCGGCGTCGTTTACTTATTCTTGATCGTTTTAGGCGCAAAGTCTTTAGCAAACTTCAAAGTCTCCGCTGAAGGCGGCACCGCCTTTAATCAAGTCGTCACTTTCTACTTTGGAACAGCTGGTCACGCTTTATTGGCAACCTTGCTGACAGTCACCTGCTTGACCACCGCCGTTGGTTTGGTCGCTGCATTTGCCCAAGACTTCCACAAACACTTTCAAGTTTTGAGCTACGTTCAATGGTTAGGCTTGATGACCTTTGCTTCATTTTTAACCGCCAACTTTGGTTTAGCGACGATTATCTCTTGGTCCACACCGATGTTGATGTTCTTATACCCGTTTGCCATGGTCTTAATCTTACTCAGCGTTTCCGGCAAGTGGTTCAATCACGATAAGACGGTTTACGCCTTTACCGTCGGCTTCACGGCAGTACCCGCATTATTCGATATGGTCGCAGCCTTCCCACCAGTGGTTTCACAATCTGCATTTGGTGTTGCTATGACTGGCTTCGAACACAGCTTCTTCCCATTTGCCGCCTTAGGGATGGCCTGGGTCGTCCCAGCATTGGTCGGTTTGGCCTTGGGCTTGGTCGTTTACAAAGTCCGCGCCCGCGCAACCGTCAATGTCATGAATTAAACTGATCTTCCCAAAAGCGAAAACAGGAGCAGCCCAGATGGGCTGCTCCTGTTTTTGGCTGAATCAAAAAAAGCCTCAAGCTGCCTTGAGGCTTTTTCAGAAGAATCAGCTTACTTGCCGCCGTTCTTCTTGATGATCTCTTCTTGAATGGACTTCGGAGTTGGTTCGTAGTGATCGAAGGTCATCGTGAAGGTCCCACGGCCTTGCGTTGCAGAACGCAGCGTCGTAGCATAACCGAACATTTCGGCCAGCGGTACCATGGAGTTGATCAGTTGGGCGTTACCGCGTGCTTCCATGCCTTCGACACGGCCGCGACGAGCGGTGATTTGGCCCATAACATCACCAAGGTAGTCTTCTGGGACGACGACTTCAACGTGCATGATCGGTTCGAGAATAACCGCACCGGCCTTGCTTGCAGCGTTCTTCAACGCCATGGAAGCCGCAACCTTGAAGGCTGCTTCAGAAGAATCGACTTCATGATAAGACCCATCATAAAGCTTAGCCTTGACGTCGATCAATGGGTAGCCGGCAAGCACGCCGTTAGCCATTGCTTCTTTCAAACCTTGTTCAACTGATGGGATGTATTCACGAGGAACGACCCCACCGACGATAGCGTCTTCGAATTCGAAGCCCTTACCTTCTTCGTTAGGAGTGAATTCAACCCAAACATCACCATATTGCCCTTTACCACCAGACTGGCGAACAAACTTACCTTGTGCGCTAGCTTGCTTGGTGAAGGTTTCACGGTACGCCACTTGAGGGGCACCGACCTTGGCGCCGACCTTAAATTCACGCTTCATCCGGTCAACCATGATGTCCAAGTGCAATTCGCCCATGCCGGCGATCAAAGTTTCGCCAGTTTCAGGGTTGGTTTCAGCTTGGAAAGTCGGGTCTTCTTCAGAAAGCTTTTGGATCGCAACATCAAGCTTGTCACGGTCTTCTTTAGAATCAGGTTCGATAGATACCTGGATAACCGGATCAGGAATTTCCAGAGATTCGAGGATCAACGGGTGATCAACGGCAGTCAAAGAGTCACCAGTAGTGGTATTCTTCAAGCCGATCGCAGCAGCGATATCACCAGAGAACACTTCAGGAATTTCTTCACGGTGATTCGAGTGCATTTGCAGCAAACGACCCACACGTTCACGGTTGTCTTTAGAAGCGTTCAAGACATAAGAACCGGCTTCCAAAGTCCCGGTGTAGACACGAATGAAAGTCAAACGGCCAACAAACGGATCCGTTGCGATCTTGAAAGCTAACGCAGCAAATGGCTTGTCGTCACCAGCAGTCAATTCAACCGCTTCGCCAGTCTCAGGATCTGTGGCGTTGTATGGCTTCACATCCAATGGGGATGGCAAGTAATCAACGACACCGTCAAGCATCATCTGCACACCCTTGTTCTTAAAGGCAGAACCAGCGAACACTGGGAAGAATTCCAATGCCAAGGTTGCTTTACGGATCGCAGCCTTCAGCTCATCTTTGGTGATTTCTTCGCCTTCAAGGTACTTGTCCATGATCTCGTCATCAACATCAGCGACGGCTTCGATCAAATCGGCATGCGCTTGTTCAGCTTCTTCTTTATATTCATCAGGAATATCAACGACATCCCATTCGGAACCCAAAGCATCTTCGTCGTATAAGTCGGCTTTCATTTCGATCAAGTCGATAATACCTTCGAAGTTGTCTTCAGCACCGATCGGCAACTGCATCGCATGGGCGTTGGCGCCTAAGCGATCGTGCAGCGTTTCAAGGGAATATTTGAAGTTAGCACCGATCTTATCCATCTTGTTAACGAATACGATCCGCGGAACAGAGTACGTGGAAGCCTGACGCCAAACGTTTTCAGTCTGAGGTTCAACCCCAGCTTGAGCGTCTAAGACGGTCACGGCACCATCAAGCACACGCAAGGAACGTTCAACTTCGATTGTGAAGTCCACGTGTCCTGGGGTGTCAATGATGTTGACCCGGTGGTCCTTCCAAAAAGCGGTGGTCGCAGCAGAAGTGATCGTGATCCCACGTTCTTGTTCTTGCGCCATCCAGTCCATTTGCGAAGCGCCATCATGTGTTTCACCGATTTTATGGATCTTACCGGTGTAATACAAGATACGTTCGGTCGTGGTGGTCTTACCAGCATCGATGTGGGCCATGATCCCAATGTTACGGGTCCGGTCTAACGGAAATTCACGCTTGTTGGCCATGTGAAAGTAGTTCTCCTCTCAAATTTGTATGATTATAAAACAATTGGCTACTATATACTCCGATATAATAGCCAAACTGTCTTACCAACGATAATGTGCAAAGGCGCGGTTAGCGTCTGCCATTTTATGAGTGTCTTCACGCTTCTTCACAGCAGCACCAGTGTTGTTAGCTGCATCCATGATTTCACGCGCAAGGCGTTCGTCCATGGTGTGTTCACCGCGTTGACGGGAATATTGGGTGAGCCAGCGAAGGCCAAGGGTCGTCCGACGATCCGGGCGCACTTCGATTGGCACTTGATAGTTAGAACCCCCGATACGGCGAGCCTTAACTTCAAGTACTGGCATGATGTTCTTCATTGCTTCTTCGAAGACATCAACTGGTTCGTTGCCAGTTTCCTTTTTAACGATATCAAATGCAGAATATAAAATAGTTTGCGCTTTACCGCGTTTACCGTCGATCATCAAGTGGTTGATCAAGCGGGTAACCAGCTTAGAATTGTAAACTGGATCAGGTAATACGTCGCGCTTAGAAACAGTGCCTCTACGTGGCATACTGATTGCCTCCTCTTAAAAGTCGTGTTAATTAAAGACGATTGTGATCTGACCAAAATGGCCAAGACCGACAAGTCGCTGGCGATGGGTCAAACGGCTAAAGCCGCTTGGCTGCATCAACGAATTACTTCTTGTCCTTAGGGCGCTTTGCACCGTACTTGGAACGGCTCTGCATACGGCCGTCAACACCGGCAGTATCGAGGGTCCCACGGATGATGTGGTAACGAACCCCTGGCAAATCCTTAACACGGCCCCCACGGATCAGAA
This sequence comes from Lacticaseibacillus baoqingensis, assembly GCF_003946165.1. Taxonomy (GTDB): domain Bacteria; phylum Bacillota; class Bacilli; order Lactobacillales; family Lactobacillaceae; genus Lacticaseibacillus; species Lacticaseibacillus baoqingensis. The sequence continues at coordinate 7,763 of NZ_RHOI01000042.1, forward strand.
CAACACTATGTTCTTGCAGGTTGTGACCGATACCTGGGATATAAGCTGTCACTTCAATTAAGTTGGACAGACGCACACGGGCATACTTACGCAAAGCAGAGTTAGGCTTCTTTGGTGTCATGGTGCCGACACGAGTAGCCACCCCACGTTTTTGCGGAGCTGGAGTGTTGGTAAGAGACTTCTTCTTGCTGTTGTAACCGAAGTTCAACGCAGGAGAGTTTGACTTTGTAGCATGAGACTTGCGACCTTGACGCACCAATTGATTAATGGTAGGCATTCAAAGGTTCCTCCTTTCGATTATGGTAAAACTTTTCAAGTCCACACATCCAGGCGGTTCATTTTTAATCATAAAAAAATGGCCCACTGGACGGCGAAGCGGCGATTCACCAGTTCGCACGTTCAGGAAACCCGAATAACTGGAAAAAAGCACCTTTGATAGTATACTAAGTTTCCTGGCCTAGTGTCAAGCTTTTCTCTTACAGTTAGCGAACTTATTCAACGTCAGCCAGTTTGAGAGGAGGTCACCCCATGTGGTCGACAGCTTTGTTTTTTTGTGGTCTTATCTATTGGGCGTGGCAAGACGCCCGCCATGGCAGCGTGCCGGCATGGCCATTTGAAAGTTGGTGTGTGCTGGTTTATGGCTTACAGCTAGGCCATGGTGTGCTATGGTGGCCGCCATTGCTTTGGGGCAGCGGGTTTGCCGCCATCACCTGCTGGGGAAAGCTGGGCGCAGCAGACGCTTGGTTGATCATGGTGCTGGCCAGCCGCTTTGCCAGTTTGCCGCTATTGTGGCTATTTTTGCTGAGTTGTGTCACCGGTATTTTGCACGCGCTTGGCACTCACCACCGCCGCATCCCCTGGCTTCCCCATCTCGCCTTGGCTGCGATCATCATCGCCCCTTGGGCATGACAACGCAAAAAAAAGCCCGCTCACGCTTTGGCGTGAGCGGGCTTGGACTAGCGCTTAGTCTTTTGACTTCGTCGCATCGTCAGCTTTCATTTGCTTTTCGATATCGGAAATCGAATAGACATTTTCGGACACTGCGCCCACCGTCTTTGGTTCCATGTGACGGTAGGTTGCCATCCCAGTACCAGCTGGAATGATCTTCCCGATAATGACATTTTCTTTCAAGCCGACCAACGGATCGACCTTGCCGCGAATCGACGCATCGGTGAGGACACGAGTCGTTTCCTGGAAGGAAGCGGCAGACAAGAACGAGTTGGTTTCCAATGATGCCTTGGTGATCCCAAGGAGCACTGGCCGCCCGGTTGCTGGGATACCGCCAGAAATCAAGGTATCTTTGTTACGATCCTTGAATTCAGCAATATCTAACAGCGTGCCTGGCAAGATATCGGTGTCGCCTGGATCCATGACCCGGATCTTCCGCAACATCTGACGGACCATCACTTCAATATGCTTATCCGCGATTTCGATCCCTTGCATCCGATAAACCTTTTGGACTTCAAACAATTGATAGTTTTCGGTACTTAAGGCATCTTGGATCTTGATCAACTGCTTCGGATCGATCGACCCGCCAGTCAAGCGGCCGCCGCGACCAACATGATCGCCTTCAGCTACTGCCACACTCGAAGCATATGGGACGGAGTAAGTCCGAGTATCCGTCTTACCTTCGACCGTGATCTCACGAGTGTGTTCTGCTGGGTTTTCATCGATTGCTGTGATCGTGCCATCAACTTCGGAAATCACCGCAGGACCTTTAGGGTTGCGGGCTTCCATGATTTCTTGAACACGAGGCAGCCCTTGCGTGATATCATCGCCACCGGCAACCCCGCCGGTATGGAAGTTACGCATGGTCAGCTGCGTGCCGGGTTCGCCGATAGACTGTGCAGCGACGGTCCCAACGGCTTCACCAACTTCGACTTGTTCGCCGGTGGCAAGGTTGCGGCCGTAGCACTTTTGGCAAACCCCATGACGGGTGTCACAGGTGAAGACCGAACGAATCGAAACAGATTCAACCCCTGCATCTACAATGGCTTGGGCCATGTCTTCGTCCATCAAGGTATCTTTTGGTACGATCACTTCACCACTGTTAGGGTCGATAACCGACTTTTGAGTGAAGCGCCCAACTAAACGATCGTATAATGGTTCGATCATTTCGTTACCTTCGCGAATCGCAGAAACCACGAGGCCACGATCAGTCCCACAGTCTTCTTCACGCACGATGACATCTTGCGCGACATCGACCAGCCGGCGAGTCAAGTAACCCGAGTCAGCCGTCTTCAAAGCCGTATCAGTCATCCCTTTACGAGCCCCGTGAGTAGACATGAACATTTCCATGACCGACAAGCCTTCACGGAAGTTTGACAACACTGGCACTTCCATCATCCCACCGTTAGGCGCAGCCATTAAACCACGCATTCCGGCAAGCTGAGTAAAGTTTGAGATGTTGCCACGCGCCCCAGAATCACTCATCATCGAGATCGGGTTGTTCGGGTCAAATGAATCGATCAGCTTCTGTTGAATATCATCTTTGGCATCATTCCAAATCGAAATGGTCCGATCATGACGTTCTTCATCGGTGATCAACCCACGCCGGAACTGCTTAGCAACGGTTGCCACTTTCTTATGCGCTTCTGCCACGATCTCACCTTTTTCGGGCAAGTTTGGCACATCAGCAACCCCGACCGTCAAGCCGGAGTTGGTCGCTTGGGTGTAACCTAAAGTCTTCATGTCATCCAGCAAATCTGACGTGCGTTGGACCTTGTAGGTCTTGAACACTTCAGCAATGATATCAGACAAGAAGCTCTTCTTGAATGGATCGATCAAAGGAGCATCAGCCAAGTAGGCGTGAATGTCTTCACCACGCTTGATGAAATACTTGTCTGGCACGCCATTAACGATATTATCTTGCGTCGGCTCGTTAAGGTATGGCAGTTCTGCAGGCAAAATCTCATTGAAGATCACTTTACCAACAGAAGTCACCATGACCTTATTGCGCTGGTCATCAGTGAATGGCTTGGTCGTCAGTGAGTCGGTTGCCAACCCGATACGCGAGTGCAAGTGCACATAACCATTTTGCAAGGCCAATAAGACTTCATTGGTATCCTTGAAGATCATGCCTTCGCCTTCGCGGCCTTTTTGTTCCATCGTCAAGTAATAGTTCCCTAAAACGATATCCTGAGAAGGCGTTACGATCGGCTTGCCATCTTTAGGCGCCAAGATATGATGCGCTGCTAACATGAGCAGCCGCGCTTCAGCTTGGGCTTCATCTGATAACGGAACATGGACCGCCATTTGATCCCCATCGAAATCGGCGTTATAAGCTTCACATACGATCGGGTGCAAACGCATCGCTTTACCATCAACTAAGACGGGTTCAAACGCTTGGATCCCCAAACGGTGCAAGGTAGGCGCGCGGTTTAACAGCACTGGCCGTTCCTTGATGACATCTTCAAGCACATCCCAGATATCATCATCTTCGCGGTCGATCTTCCGCCGCGCGTTTTTGATGTTGCTGGCCATATCGCGAGCAACCAGTTCGCGCATCACGAATGGTTTGAAGAGTTCCAACGCCATTTGCCGCGGCAGTCCGCATTGATAAAACTTCAAGGTAGGACCAACGTCGATAACCGAACGACCAGAATAGTCGACCCGCTTACCCAGTAAGTTCTGACGGAAACGGCCTTGCTTACCTTTCAGCATGTGGCTGAGCGACTTCAACGGCCGATTCCCTGGGCCGGTGACAGGACGGCCGCGCCGACCATTATCGATCAAGGCGTCCACAGCTTCTTGCAGCATCCGCTTTTCGTTTTGCACGATGATGTTAGGCGCGTTCAGATCAAGCAGGCGCTTGAGCCGGTTGTTACGGTTGATCACCCGCCGATAAAGATCGTTGAGATCGGAAGTTGCAAACCGACCCCCTTCAAGTTGGACCATTGGCCGCAGATCCGGTGGAATGACCGGGATCGCGTCCATGACCATCCAAGCCGGATCATTACCGGATTCCAAAAAGGCATCCAAAATATCCAACCGCCGGATCGCACGGGTCCGCTTTTGGCCTTGTGCCGACTTCAAATTCTCTTTGAGTTCAGCCACTTCTTGGGCCAAATCGACTTGATCCAAGAGTTCCTTGACCGCTTCAGCACCCATCTTGGCGTTGAAGCCTTGACCGTATTCTTCACGCTTTTCACGATATTCGCGTTCGGTCAACAGTTGCTTTTTTTCTAAAGCAGTGTCGCCTGGATCGATCACGACGTAAGACGCAAAGTAGATGACTTCTTCCAAAGCCCGTGGGGACATATCAAGCACTAAGCCCATCCGTGATGGGATGCCCTTGAAGTACCAGATATGCGTCACAGGAGCAGCCAATTCGATGTGCCCCATCCGTTCGCGACGAACCTTGGACCGGGTCACTTCAACGCCACAACGATCGCAAACGATCCCCTTGTAACGAATCCGCTTGTACTTACCGCAAGCACATTCCCAGTCTTTGGTCGGTCCGAAGATGCGTTCGTCGAAAAGCCCGTCTCGCTCTGGCTTTAAAGTCCGGTAGTTGATCGTTTCGGGTTTTTTGACTTCCCCATAGGACCAGCTGCGGATCTTGTCAGGCGAGGCTAAGCCGATTTGCATACTTTCAAACTTGTTGACATCAATCAAAGGGCTAACCTCCTATTTGTTATCGTCGCTACTTTGGTCTGCGGCGGCTTGCGCAGCGGCTTCTTTAGCCTTTTTCTCTTCTTGTTCTTTAGCAAACTTCGCCAAAGCATCAACGGAGATCACATCATCATCTTCGTCATCCATATCGCGCAACTCAATTTCTTGCTTTTCTTGGTCGAGGACCTTCATGTCCAAGCCCAAAGCTTGCAATTCCTTGACCAGCACGCGGAAGGATTCAGGGACCCCAGGCTTTGGAATCGGTTCGCCTTTGACGATCGCTTCATAGGTCTTGACCCGGCCGACCACATCATCTGACTTGTAAGTCAAAATTTCTTGCAAGGTGTAAGCCGCCCCATAAGCTTCCAAGGCCCAAACTTCCATTTCCCCGAAACGCTGACCACCAAACTGGGCTTTACCACCAAGCGGTTGTTGCGTGACTAAGGAGTAAGGTCCGATGGAACGGGCATGGATCTTATCGTCGACCATGTGAGCGAGTTTCATGTAGTACATGACCCCAACAGAAACACGGTTTTCAAATGGTTCACCAGTACGGCCATCATATAAAACAGACTTGCCGTCTGCAGCCATCCCAGCTTCTTTGACGGTTGCCCATAAGTCTTCATCATTGGCACCATCAAAGACTGGTGTTGCCACATGGATCCCTAAATTGCGCGCAGCCATACCCAAGTGCAAGTCCAGCACCTGGCCAATGTTCATCCGTGAAGGCACACCCATTGGCGACAGCAAGATATCTACTGGCGTGCCGTCTGGCAAGTAAGGCATATCTTCTTCAGGCACAACGACAGAAACCGTCCCTTTGTTCCCGTGACGACCGGCCATCTTATCACCCACTTGGATCTTACGTTTCTGGGTGATGTAGACGCGGACCATCATGTTGACACCAGGGGACAATTCATCTCCGGCTTCACGGGTGAAGATGCGAACATCTTGAATGATCCCGCCGCCGCCATGAGGAACTTTCAACGAGGTATCACGGACTTCACGCGCTTTTTCACCGAAGATCGCGTGTAACAAACGTTCTTCAGCAGAAAGTTCGGTAACCCCTTTTGGTGTGACCTTGCCGACTAAGATATCGCCATCGCGCACTTCTGCACCAATACGAATGATCCCAAATTCATCGAGGTCTTTAAGCGCTTCTTCACCAACGTTAGGAATTTCACGGGTGATTTCTTCAGGTCCAAGCTTGGTATCACGCGCTTCAGATTCGTATTCCTCGATATGGATCGACGTATACGCATCTTCGCGGACCAACTTTTCAGATAACACGATCGCATCTTCATAGTTGTACATGTTCCAAGTCATGAAGGCGATGATCGGGTTTTGCCCTAAAGCTAATTCCCCATTTTCCATCGCTGGGCCATCGGCAATGATCTCATCGGCGTCAACTTTATCGTTGAGGCGCACGATCGGCCGTTGGTTGTAGTTCTTACCCGCGTTAGAACGACGGAACTTCATCAACTTATACTTATCCAAAGCACCGTCAGCCCGACGGATTCGAATCTCTTTGGCGTCAACAAATTCAACTGTCCCAGAATGCTTGGCCAAAACAGCGATCCCAGAGTCATGAGCGGCTTTATATTCCATGCCGGTCCCAACTAAAGGCGCATGCGGGTCAACTAATGGCACCGCTTGGCGCTGCATGTTAGCACCCATCAAGGCCCGGTTGGAGTCATCGTTTTCCAAGAAAGGAATGCAGGCAGTCGCCACAGCGACCACTTGCTTAGGCGAAACGTCCATGTAGTCAACGTGTTCTGGCGTGGTTTCGATGTTATCATCCTTGGAACGCGCCAGGATGGTTTCATCTGCAAAAGAACCGTCATCATTCAACTTGGAGTTGGCCTGAGCCACCACATAGTTATCTTCTTCGTCAGCAGTCAGGTAATCGATCTTGTCAGTAACCTTATGATCTTCCCAGGAAACACGCCGGTATGGGGTCTCGATAAAGCCATAAGGGTTAACGACCGCGTAAGAAGCCAGTGAATTGATCAAGCCGATGTTAGGGCCTTCTGGCGTTTCGATCGGGCACATCCGGCCATAATGGGTATAATGCACGTCACGCACTTCATACCCGGCACGATCACGTGTCAAACCACCAGGGCCAAGGGCAGACAACCGCCGCTTATGCGTCAATTCGCCTAATGGGTTCGTCTGGTCCATAAACTGTGATAATTGCGAACTGCCGAAGAATTCCTTGATCGAAGCGACCACTGGCCGGATATTGATCAATTGCTGTGGGGTGATGGTGGTGGTGTCTTGGATCGACATCCGTTCACGCACGACCCGCTCCATCCGGGACAACCCGATACGGAATTGGTTTTGCAACAATTCCCCAACGGAACGGATCCGGCGGTTACCTAAGTGATCGATATCATCGGTGACACCGATACCTTCTTGTAAGTTCAAGAAATAGTTCATGGAGGCAATAATATCAGCAGGGATCAAATGCTTGACCTTCTTGTCGATATGGCCATTGCCAATCATGTTGACCACTTTTTCAGGGTTGTTTTCAGAATAAACTTTGATCACTTGGATCGTCATTGGATCAGTCACCACACCTTGATCAGAAGGCTGGTAGGTAACCGTCTTGAAGTCGTCTTTATCAAGATATTCGCCCAATGTATCCATCACATGCCGGTCGATCTTGGTGTCTTTGGCAACGATCACTTCACCAGTTTCTGGATCGGCAAGGGTCTCAGCCAACGTCCGGCCGAGCAAGCGCGTCTTTAGGTTCAGCTTCTTGTTGACCTTGTAACGTCCAACATTAGCCAAATCATAACGCTTTGGATCAAAGAAGCGCGCGTACAAGAGGCTGCGAGAAGAATCCGCGGTCTTAGGTTCGCCTGGGCGTAGCCGTTCGTAGATATCCTTCAAGGCTTCATCGGTACGTGAATCATCCGTATTCTTGTGCACATCCTTTTCCAAGGTCAGCATCAAAGAATCGGAATCCCCAAACATTTCAATAATGTCAGAGTCAGAACCAAAGCCTAAAGCCCGAACTAATTCAGACATTGGGATCTTACGGGTACGATCGATGCGGACATAAGAAATGTCTTTGGCATCAGTTTCGTATTCCAGCCAAGCCCCACGGTTAGGAATCACCGTTGTGCCCCAGGTGATCCGTGAGTTCTTGTCCATCTCACTGTTGTAATAAACCCCTGGGCTGCGGACTAACTGCGACACAATAACCCGTTCAGCACCATTAATGATGAAAGTCCCTTGATCCGTCATCAATGGGAAGTCGCCAAAAAACACGTCTTGAGACTTGATCTCACCAGTTTCATGGTTGGTCAAGCGCAAGGTCACGTGCAATGGTGCAGAGAAGTTGGCGTCATGTTGGCGCGCCTCTTCGACCGTATACTTCGGTTCTAACAGCTGATAATCAACATATTCCAAAGACAAATTGCCTTGGAAATCTTCGATCGGCATAATGTCATCGAACATTTCCTTCAGGCCTTCATCCAAGAACCATTGATATGAGTTGGATTGGATCTCGATCAAGTTAGGTAGATCAAGAACCTCTTTGATGCGGGAATAGGAGCGGCGTGTGCGATGCTTGCCGTAGTTCACTAAATGTCCTGCCAAGTTGTTCACCCCTCATTAGATTTTTCGGTCACCGTTAACGTAAACAGTTTGTAAACATTATTAAATTTACATTACATCAGCTGGTTTCAGGACCTTTTGGGCAAACAAAAACCCAAAAGCTCAAAGGCGCCTTGCGCCCCATCGCTTTGGGTCTCATATGCGCGCTGGCGGACAATAGATCGTCAGCACATGTGTCCTTAACCGAAATGCAATTACATTGATAATACGCGTTCAGTCAGCAGAAGTCAAGCCAAAGCCTTGCTGTCTAAAACCAACAAGGCAAGCGATCACTCGCTTGCCTTGTCTTGGATCAGTTATGCATTCACCGGTGTCTTGGCTTCAGGAGTCTTAACCGTAAAGGTCAGCTTCCCTTTCTTGGCCCCGATCGTGATCAAATCGCCTGCCTTGGCTTGACCAGTGAGCAAGAGCTCAGACAATTGATCTTCCACATCACGCTGCAATGCCCGTCGGATCGGCCGTGCCCCATATTCTGGGTCAAAGCCTGCTTTCGCCACTGCATCGATACCAGCTGGCGTGATCTTGACTTGGATATCTTGATCCGCCAACCGGTGCAAGACGTTTTTGGCCATGATCTTGACGATCTCATGGAGTTCGGTCTTGCCTAAGCTGTGGAAGACCACAGTTTCATCGATCCGGTTCAAGAACTCTGGGCGGAACGCACGCTTCAATTCTTCAAGCATCCGCGCTTGCATCGCCTTGAAATCTTGGCTGACTTGCTTGGCGCCAAAGCCAACGGACTTTTCGTCCCGCAATGCGGTAGCCCCAATGTTCGACGTCATGATCAAAATCGTGTTTCGGAAGTCGACTCGCCGGCCTTTAGAATCCGTCAGATAACCATCATCCAGTACCTGCAACAAAATATTGAAGACGTCAGGATGCGCTTTTTCAACTTCATCTAATAAAACGACCGAATATGGCTTGTTGCGGACTTTTTCAGTTAATTGACCGCCTTCATCGTAACCAATATAACCAGGCGCCGCCCCGATCAGCCGACTAGTGGAGAATTTCTCCATATATTCAGACATATCGACTCGGATCATTGCGTCTTCAGTCCCAAACATTGCTTCAGCTAACGCCTTGGCTAATTCTGTCTTCCCGACACCAGTAGGGCCTAGGAACATGAACGAACCAATTGGCCGAGTCGGATCTTTCAAACCGCTGCGTGCCCGCCGGATCGCCCGAGAAACCGCGGAAACCGCTTCGTCTTGGCCGACAACGCGCTCATGCAACACTTTCTCCAAGTTGACGAGCCGTTCGGACTCTTTCTTTTGCAGTTGTGTGACAGGTACGCCAGTCCACTGGGCAACGACTTCAGCGACATCTTCACCGGTCACTTTAACATCGGCACGAACGCCATTTTCATCGGCTGCTTCTGGCAGTGCTTGGACCTTGTCGCGCAGCTTCTGTTCCTTTTCGCGAATCGTTGCAGCGGCTTCGAAATCTTGATGCAAAATAGCATCTTCTTTTTCTTTCACCGTGTCTTCAAGCTGTTGTTCCAGTTTGTCAGCTTTAGTCGGCTTGTCGGCTTCATCCAAGCGGACTTTAGCCGCAGATTCATCGACTAAATCGATCGCCTTGTCTGGCAAGAAGCGGGTCGTGATATACCGCGAAGACAACACCACGGCTTCGTGCAGTGCATCATCGGTGATCGTTACCCCATGATGGGCTTCGTAGCGGCCGCGCAATCCGCGCAGGATCTGTTCGGCTTCGTCTTGAGTCGGTTCGTCGATTTGGATCGTTGCAAACCGCCGTTCGAGGGCAGCATCTTTTTCAATATACTTTTGATATTCGTCTAAGGTTGTCGCACCGATCAACTGCAGTTCGCCACGCGCTAAGGCCGGCTTCAAGATATTAGAAGCATCGATCGCCCCTTCAGCGCCACCGGCCCCGATCAAGGTATGCAATTCATCGATGAACAAGATCACATTCCCGTCTTGATAGATCTCATCGATCACTTTCTTTAAGCGGTCTTCAAACTCGCCGCGATACTTCGTGCCTGCTACTAACGATCCCATATCAAGCATCATCAGCCGCTTATTGCGCATGTCAGCAGGTACGGCACCAGCCACGATTTTTTCGGCAAAGCCTTCTGCGATCGCAGTTTTGCCGACCCCTGGTTCGCCGATCAACACCGGATTATTCTTGGTACGCCGCGCTAAGATCTGTACCAAGCGCCGCACTTCCTTGTCCCGGCCAACAACAGGATCCATTTTGTTTTCCCGTGCCAATTGGGTCAAATCACGCGCCAAGCTATCCAGCGTTGGTGTGCCAGCTGAAGCCCGCTTTGGCTGGCGTGCCGCACCGCGTTGTTTAGCAGCACTGTCGCTGATCCCCATTTTCTTGAGGACCATCTGACGCGTTTTAGACAGACTAAGATCCAAATTTTGTAAGATCCGCGCAGCCAAAATATCATCTTCACGCAACAAGCCCAGCAAAATGTGTTCCGTGCCGATCTTCAACGCCCCAAGCCGCTTTGCTTCATCTCCGGCGAAGGTTAAGATCTCCTTACCTTTAGGCGAATATGGCAAGTAAGTGTCAGCGTTTTTAGCGCTGACATCCACGGTACCATACCCGGTAAAGCGTTCGATCTCGTCATGCACATCTTCTTCGCTGACAGATAACTGCCGCAAAGTTTTGCCGGCGATCCCATCTTGTTCCATGACTAACGCCATCAGCAGATGTTCTGTTCCTACTGCATGGTGGTGGAAATATTTGGCCTGCTCTTGCGCGATCATTAGCACATTTTTAGCACTCGGCGTAAACAGATTATCCATAAGCACACTCCTCTTTTCGGTAGCCGGTTTTATCTTTCATATTGCAAACTTTGGAGAAACGCGAGCATTAAGCGTGCACGCAGGTGTTCTTCAGTTTCACGATCTCCAACGTTCAATGTTTGCCGGCTTAAAACACTGAGCATCATATTACCAGTCTGGCGTTCCACGATACCTTCATCATAAAGCTTTTGAATCATCACGCGCGCATCTTCTTCGCGGATCCGCCGCGGCAAGCGTTCAATCATCCACTCAACTAATCCACATCCCGAACGCACTTTGACCTTCAAGATCCGGATATACCCGCCGCCGCCACGTTTGCTTTCAACAACGTAGCCGCGCTCAGGCGTAAACCGCGTCTTGATCACATAATTGATCTGCGACGGTACACAATTGAATTGCTCCGCGATCGCGGCACGGCGGATCTCGACTTGCTCATCTGCTTCGAGCAATGCTTTAAGGTATTGCTCGATCACATCTGAGACATTTTGATTTGCCATCACGTCCCACCTTTAGCTTTGACTAATATTGACTTTAATTATACGCAAAAACAACAAAAAAGCCACCGTCTATAAGACAATGACTTAACGATCGGGAAAACGGGATTCGAACCCACGACCTCTACGTCCCGAACGTAGCGCTCTACCAAGCTGAGCTATTTCCCGATGAAGCGGAAGACGAGATTCGAACTCGCGACCCCCACCATGGCAAGGTGATGTTCTACCACTGAACTACTTCCGCATCAATATTTACTTGAACCCTTTGATCAGGGAATGCACCCAGTAGGAGTCGAACCTACAACCTTCTGATTCGTAGTCAGACACTCTATCCAATTGCGCTATGGGTGCGACTTCAAAAAAATGCCGAGGGTCGGGTTCGAACCGACACGGTAATCACTTACCGCAGGATTTTAAGTCCTGTGCGTCTACCAGTTTCGCCACCCCGGCATATATAATGAAAAGCGGAAGACGAGATTCGAACTCGCGACCCCCACCATGGCAAGGTGATGTTCTACCACTGAACTACTTCCGCATATTCTATTCAGTTAATGCCGACTAGAGGATTCGAACCTCCGACCCTCTGTTTACAAGACAGATGCTCTGCCAACTGAGCTAAGTCGGCATAATGCGGGTGAAGGGACTCGAACCCCCACGGTAATTAACCACTAGAACCTAAATCTAGCGCGTCTGCCAGTTCCGCCACACCCGCAGATCTTTCTTTTGGAACCAATGGAAATGAGCCGTGACAGGCTCGAACTGTCGACCCTCTGATTAAAAGTCAGATGCTCTACCAACTGAGCTAACGGCTCAATGGAGGATACAGGGCTCGAACCTGTGACCCTCTGCTTGTAAGGCAGACGCTCTCCCAACTGAGCTAATCCTCCATTTACAGCGTGGCGACTTCCTACCCTCGCAGGCAGTTGCCCACCAACTACTCTCGGCGTAGAGAAGCTTAACTTCTGTGTTC
>NZ_RHOI01000043.1 GCF_003946165.1 Lacticaseibacillus baoqingensis
CAGGTGTCTTTTTGTTATCTAAAAAGGGTCTAGCATCTCCAGTGTTGATTACTACCAACACCAAAAATTCTAGACCCATTCAAAAGCGCCCTCGCGATCGCGAGAGTGCTTTTTTTCATCCCCGCCCCGTCATTGAAGACAGTAACCGCGCATACCAATATTGTCACTTCACGGATAATATGTATAAATGCAACTTTTGACCTATCTTGACTATCATTTATAGATAACGCCTATAAATGGGGATTCACATAGTCACAGACTATAGTTAGGGGTCGCAAATTCTTATATTCCCATTGTGGGAAAACCCCGTCGTATCAAGCTTTTCCCAAAGCGGAAAAAGTTGTAGGGCGCAGATTTTAGCCTAAACTGAGACTACTTTACACAATAACTTTTTCTACTGCTGGCTAGTCCCTTCATTTCACGGGCTCAGCCTTTGCAGTTGTAACTATTTAAAGGGAGTTAGAGAGAAATTGTTCCCCGTTGTATATATGGTTATCTCCTAACAAAGGCGGGGGCTTTTGTCGCGATCGCGACAAAGAGCCTCACGCACACGCCAGCGAATTTTAAGGTCAGTTAATGCTCCAGCCAAAACACAACTCAGCTCTCGCAGTTTGACAGGCTTGCCCTGTTTCGGGGCTTTTGAAAGGTAGTCCACACACTGGACACCCTTGCTCAAAGGGACGGTACAAAACACCTCTCCATTGGCTGGCTCAGGTTTCAGGTCACAACTATGCAACTTTTTGACACTCTTCCAACCTATTGTGTCCTATCCTAATAGCAAGTGAAAATACGGTGTCGAATTATCGCGATTCACGATAATCCCATTATATAAAGCTTTTAACCACCAGTTAAAAGCTTCAAGGATACATCCTTTGTGTGTACCCTTTGGACCATTTCAGCTTGATTTAGTCCGTTGCATTCTCTACAATGCGAGCTGTAGGTGTTGGCCTTTAGGAGGTCATCATCATGGAAAAAATTCACACTAAAGCCGTTTCAACTGGGATTCAAAAGACAAAGAAAGAGGTGTATGTGTTTAAGTGTTGCCTAGGCTCAAATCTAACAACGCCATGGCGCAAGCAAAAGACAGTTAAGAACAAGACAGACAAGGAAGCTCGCCAGTTGTACTCAGAGTGGATGCAAGAGCAGGAACAAGCTTACAGAGCCGTTCACGAACCCGTTGTACATGCCAAAGCTTTGCAGAAGGTGAGTTCATCCCCGACTTTCAAGGACTACACCTCACAGGGTGACATCCCCGCAAATGACGGGCAGTTCTTTACCCAACTCAAACAGGAAGTCTCGTTATCTGGCTCAGCCGTTTCTCACAAGCAAGTTGGGTCACTACAGAGCGTGGACACACAATATCGCTCGCGTATCCGAGTTGTTGACCGTGACTTCCTAGCCTTTGCAAACAGGCCTATTGACTCGATAACTCCAGAGTGTGTTGACAAATTGTTAGATGATATTAAAGCTACTCGCGGTGTATCAAACAACACATTAAACCACTATTTACATGCTATTTCCAAAGTTTTTCGGCTGGCTCAATCTGCTCACGTTGTGCCAAAGGGATTCAACCCTTGTAGACAGGTGGACGGACGCCAAAAAGAGTACAGAGAGAAAACTGTAATCACGGCCAGTCAATATGACAGAGTGTTAGAGGCTATTGAACAGCTCCCACCCATGTTTAAGGCGGGGATGCTGGTTACACTGTTATGTGGGTTACGTCGCGAGGAAGTCATGGGGCTCATGTGGACTGATATAGACCTAGAGCATGCTACCTTACATGTTCGCCACACTCTTATTTGGTATCATGATGAGACTGGCAAGCGAGTTCGCACAGTCAAAAAGGGTACTAAAAACGGCACACACAGAATAGTTGGCATCCCCGACAAACTTGTTGAAGCACTACGCGAGTATAGAGCCACACTTCCAAAGCGGTTGTCCTTGTGGCCTGATCAGGCCACAGGGACACGCTATCCCATGGTGTGGTTACGGCCTAGCGACGGTGGTATCTATGATATGGACGTTTTCGGGCACTGTTGGAGGCAAATGCGGCCAAAGCTGTTAGCACAAGGCGTTCTCACTAAAAACAGTCGCTACCATGACTTACGAGGCGGTTTCATCTCATATATGTTGAACAAGCAACACGTTAGCCCCGTGATTGTTGCTAAGCTGGCAGGCCACAGGAGTGCTCAAATGACACTAGATGTTTATGGAGATGCAGATAGCGCAGATATAAATAACGCTCTAGCTCTTATGAACGCAGGTCTAAAAGACTGAGCCAGCGGAGACAAGCTGGAGGAAAAACTGCGAAATGTTGCATATCAGGCCTACAAAAAGCTTCCGAGGTAGGAGCTCAAGCCCTTGTGAGACTAGTTCTCCAGCCGTTCTCAACCTTGCAAAATGTTGTCTTAGAGGTGACAAAAACGTGCTATTTCTGGCTGGTTACTGCGACTCAAACGCGTGCGCCGGTCTAAGCCGGTTCGACGGATTGAAAGTCCAAATATGCCAGAAAACACTAGGCAGGAAGCGGATTTTTTGCTATACTAGTTTTTGTGCTGAAATAGTACGATACCACATGGAGAGTTGGCAGAGTGGTAATGCAACGGACTCGAAATCCGTCGAACCGGCTAATACCGGCGCACGAGTTCGAATCTCGTACTCTCCTTCATAAACGTTGATATATCAGCGTTCCGCAGCCTTTCGAGGTTGCGGTTTTTTGTTGCTTTCAAACGCTTGTTTGGGTCGAAATCGGCCTTCCAGTACCAGTGCAGTACCAGTTCGAAAAATCAGACCGCCGGTTTTGGCGGCAAACGTGTTCGAAATTTCATGTGATCAAACCTTTCTTTTAGAAGAATTTATCGAGGGCATCGGCCGTTTCACGTTGCTTGTTTGGGAAAAGATGCCCATAAGTGTCAATCGTTGTGACGATGCTGGCATGCCCCAGTCGTTCCTTTATGATCGTGTACTCTGTTTCTTGATCGATCAGCAAGGCGACGTGTGAGTGCCGGAAATCGTGAATCCGAATCTGCTTCATCGTGGGATCACGCTTGCAGATACGTTTGTAGCGCATGCGGATCGTGTGCTTGTTGCGGCGTATCAGCGTTGCTTGGAACATCGGCGTATCTTCGCTCCAGTCAAGGGCTAAGTCGTGCTTAAAGAGTTCTTGTTGCTGTTCACGCCATTGCAGGAGCAAGGCGATCATGCCTTGGTTGAGGCTGATGCGGCGGTTGCTGGCCTTAGACTTTGGTGGCGTAATGATATCCACGCCGCCGCGTCGGAACACAGATTTGCTGACAGTCAGCTCTTTGCGTTTGAAGTCGAGATCCGACCAGTCTAACGCGCAAAGTTCGCCGACCCGCAGGCCAGAGAAGAACAGCAACGAGAACAACACGTACCAGTCGAATTCTTCCGGCAGATGAATTAACTTGGTAAACGCGTGAAATTCATCTGGCGTGTAGAACTCCATTTTCTTGCGTTCAATTTTAAGCTTCTTCACACCAATACAAGGATTTTCGACAATCACTTTCTCCTCAACGGCAACATCTAGGATCAGCTTCAACTCAATCAAGGTCTTGTTGTTGGTGTTATTGCTCAAATCGCGTTCTTCGGTGAGCCATTCTTGAAAGTCACGGATATGCTCGCTGGTGAGGCGCTTAATATCGGCATTGACGAAGAACGTCTGGATATAGCGCTTGTACACGGCGCGCTGTGACTGCAAGTAGGACGGCTTAATGTGGATCTTAACGCGGTTCACGTAACGCTCGAACAATTCGTCGAAGGTGACGGTTTCTTGGTTGAACAGTCGGTCGACGCTAGTGCGCATCATCTCCTTTTCAACTTCGCGGGCAGCCGCCATTGAATGAATGCCTTGCTTCTTCTTGCGGCGGCGCTTGCCAGTGACAGGATCAGTGCCAAAGGAGACACTGACAACATAGGTGCCATTAGGTGCTTGGGTAATGCTCATTTCATACCTCCAAATAATTGAAGGCACGCTTGCTTTGGTCGTTGACCATGATATACTTGGCTTGTCTAGGGCAAAGTATCGGGTGCGTGCAATCACGTTCATTCGTTGCTTTGTTTTTTTTCGTCTTCATGTTGCGCTTGTTCAAATACCTCCTTGAGTAACGTCTTCTGTTGCGGCGATAATTCAGCCTCGTTAATCATATCCGCGATCATGTCAGTACCATTGAGTGAATCTACTTGCTGAACCATTTTCAGACTGGGCGCGACTTGCTTGGTCAGCCAGTTCAGCACGCTGTCCATCGTGATTGGTTCTGGCCGCATTGCTAGTTTCAAGCGATTACGGTTATCGCCGATAAAAGTTTGCCAGTCTGGATCTAGTGGACAATCGGCTAATTTCTTTGAGCCTTGTGGCGTTACGACCCGCAAGTAATGGTTAATGATCCCGAAGACGACCGTTTCGGCGTCTTGGCAGGCCAGCAGTTCCTTCATGGCTTTTTGAGCACGCTGGTCGCGAAGTCGGACTTCAAACCGGTTGAGGATTGGAGAATCCTCTGGATAGTCGATTTTGTTTTTGAAATATTGCTCGATGTCCTTTTGATAGCCAATCATTTGCACCAAACTTTGTGGTGAACCGAATTGAACGGTTTTTCCGACGCGGCCTTTCTTAATGGTTTCGATTGCGCCTTTACTCTTGAACAAGCTCACTAGTTCTTCTTTTTCGACTTTTTGAATCAGGTGGGGAATGTCGATAATCCCGACGGTATCATTGATGGCGAAGTCAACCCGTTTGTAGATTCCAGTTAGGTCATCGCAGGCCTGAAAAAAGTCGAACCAAGTCAGCCCATCTCGGACAAGCACTGCTTCTAATTGACGGCAACCAGAGCCGTGCATCTCAATCATTGTTCCCAGATAGGCATTCGGGCCGCCCACGCGGGTACTCATGATTGAAATATCGCCACGCTGAATCGTGTAGTCGAACCCATAAAATGCCTTTTCAGTTAAGGAAAAGAAGTCCCTGTTCATTGGCAACAGCTTCTTGAACACATACTCGGCGTCTTGCGTATTGAACCGCACCCGCACGTAATCGACTAAGATAAACATCGAATCACGATTGGTCAGGCCAAGGAGCGCGTGGCCTAGGCGTCGTTGCATTTCTTCGGTTAACGTAGCGCGTCCATTTAACAGCCGATTGACATAGGAGCGCGTCATGCCTAATTGCGCCGCAAGTTGCGTTTGACTGATACCGGCATCAGTCATCTGTTGGCGAAATTCCACCAACCAGCCGTGTCCAGTATGATCACGGCCATTCATCATTGTTTTGTCCATTGCTCACCTCGTGTGCTCTGATTTCGCCGTCTGCGAACAGCCGATTGCCGTGCATAGCGGTGAATCGCCTGTGTTTTCTGCCTCGTTTCGGATTGTTGTTGTCATTTTGTGCCCCCCTGTTAGAATACGGGGGCTTGGGCGGCCGGCTAACGCCGACCGCCGCCGCTCGCGCTAGCGGCTTTCGCGCTGCACGCCGCGCGCGGCGGCGTGGTGTTACGTGACCATTGCCAGATCTTCAAATGGATTGAAGCCTAACAGACTGACGATGGCGTGGAGTGGGACTTGGCCGCACTTGCGGTTTGCATAGAAGCAATGACCGTCTGCAACCAGGTTTAGCTTGCATTGATGGATAATCTGTCCGGCTTTGTAACCGGAAAATCCTAGCTGCATGAGCATCTTCTTATCGACTAACATATAATCACCTCTTTTGGTTTGAATTTAACAGGTATGGGTTTATAATCTGCTATGGCTGAATCATACCATCCTCCAAGAAACTTATCAACCTTTTTAGGTAAGTTACAAACAGGTTTCGCTTAATTATTCCTTGACACTTTCAATGGGTTTCATTAAGCTTCAAGTAAGGCTACAAAAAGGAGAAATCAACTCATGTTCGGAAAAAGTGAAGAAGGTATCGACAAGAAGCTCGCTAGAAATATTAAGCGTATTCGTATGGAACGCGGCATGACGCAAAAAGACCTTGCTGATGCAATGGGTAGCATTGAGCAAAGCGTGTCTAAGTTTGAGCGGGCAATTTCGGCACCGTCTGCTAAAGCGATTATGCAGCTGTGTGAGGCGTTGCAAGTGACGCCTAACGACTTGTATCTCAACGATGCCGACTGGCGCAGCTGGCAGTCAGAGAAGCTTGAACACCAAGACCATTCCGTTAACGGTTTGGTCGATCACGTCGAAATGGTTCAAAAGATGTTTGCGGAGGCAGAACTGGCCCGCAAAGCCGGAGATGAGAAGCTGGAGCGTGCTACTCTAGATCAAATCATTCAGATGTACATGTGGACTAACGACCATTTCCGTGACGTCGCGCACTTGCTTGATCGGCGCTATGTGACCGAGTACCTCGACAAGATGGAAAAGGAAACTCGTGAATCGATCATCGACAGTCAAAAATAGCATTCTTGAGATTTCCAGTATATAATCTGATTTGCTATAACGCGGTCACATATTTGTTAATCGGTTCAATATATGGTACAATCTAATTATGGAAAACCCAAAGTTTAGACCTTACAAGCGGCCGAACGGCCACATGGAATTCATTGAATTTCTTGATTCGCTGCCCCTCAAGGAACGAGCAAAATTACAGTTAGCCATCCATACTACGGAAGAACTTGGCTTACAAGAAGCAGCTCAACGGTTGCTGGTCAAGAAACTCACAACCAATTTATATGAGTTGCGTTCGCGGCAAGGAAAAACCTATCAGCGCGGTTTGTATTTTCACGTATCTGGCAGTGATTATGTCATCACCCACGGCTTCTCGAAGAAGACAAACAAGACGCCACAGCGAGAAATTGATCATGCAATCGACCTACGAGCTGAGTTCTATCAAACCTACAAGGAGGAAGACGACAAATGAGTAAAGACATGCACGAATTCACGATGGAACACACCGGTGATCTCGACGCCTACTTCGCGGAAATGATGAAAGATTCCTCGTACCGTGAAGTCTACAATGAAGAAAAAAACAAAATGGCAAGTGCAATGGCGCTGCTCGAAGCGCGCGAGGAAGCTGGTTTATCCCAACAGAAGCTGGCGGACAAGTCCGGTGTTCCTAAGACAACAATCGTTCGTATTGAAAATGGTAACAACACTTCCATCGATACGTTAACCAAGCTTGCCAATGCGCTGGGTCGTCCGCTCAACCTGACGATTGGCCCAGCGAGCATGGCATAAAATCTAGCTTAATTTGATTGACGGCACCAACGTCATAAACTTACGATTACGGCGTCCCTGTTTGGCAGACGCTTGAGGCCAGGGATTAGGAGAGATGGTAAAACCATCTTGAGCATTCGCTGGCTTTTTTGCGCAGACAGTTCATCAGCAATATCAAACCAGAGTATTGGGGTATGGAAAATGGAAAAGAATGCATTATTACAGCGGGCACTAACGTTTCAAAAGAACTGGCTTCCCTTAGTGGAACAGGGACATGTGACCGAACGGCAGCATGATCGTGAATTTATGGCCGATTTTTATGAGGTTTTTGGAATCTCACGTTCTGTTAGTCGTGCTGGATATGAATGGCGAGTAAAAATTGACGGACACGATAAGCGGATTGACTCGCTACTACCAAAACTGCTGATTATTGAAATGGAATCTCAAGGCGTGAAGATTGTCGACAATCCTAATGCTGGATACGAACAAGCAGCCCGCTATGCATACGCGCTCGACGATGCGAACAAGCCCAAGTACATTTTGGCGTGTGATTTTGAACACTTTTATTTACGTGATCCAGCGACGAAGGATGTTTGGACGACGACACTGCAAGACTTTGTCAAAGACATTGATGAGTTCTCATTCCTGCTTGGCTATGAACAGAAGCTGCAAGAAGACCAAGCTGTCGTCAATGCAAAAGCCGCTGGTAAAATCTCAACAATTTACAGGCATATCTTGGATGTTGGAGTTCAGCCTAACGCGGCTAGTCTGCTGATGACTCGAATTGTTTTCTGCCTCTTTGCTGACGATACCAGCATCTTTGAACGTAACGGTGTCTTTCAGGAATTTTTAGAGAACACAGCCGAAGATGGTAGCGATTTGCTATCGAAGTTGACGGTATTGTTCCGCCAGCTTAATACTAGCGACCACGATTGGATTGGCCAGAAGCGTGAGTTTGGATACATCAATGGTGGTTTGTTTGCGTTAGACATTGCTAAATTCACAACTGATTTAGGACTTACATTTAACGCAGACGTTCGTCAATCGTTGATTGATGCCTCGCATCAAGACTGGTCAGTTATTAGTCCGGTTATCTTTGGCTCAATGTTTGAGGGCGCATTGGATCCAGAGAAACGACATGACCTAGGCGCACACTTTACCTCGGAGAAGAATATCCTCAAGGTAATTGATTCACTGTTCATGAATGATCTGCGCCACGAATTGGATGTTGCACGGCATACAGCATACGCGGGCGGAGCGAGAACGAAGGCGTTGAGTCGTCTTCATGCAAAAATATTAGGTTTGAAGTTTCTTGATCCTGCGTGTGGCTCAGGTAATTTTTTGATTGTCGCCTATCGAGAATTGCGCCGATTAGAACATGAAATCCTCGATACGTTGATGAAAGATGAATTTCAACGCGGCTTTCAGATGCCCTATGATTTTGTTTCTACAAATATCAAAGTTGAAGTAAGCCAATTTTATGGCATTGAAATACAACCCTATGCTGTCTCTATCGCACGGGTTGGCATGTGGTTGATGGATCATTTGATGAACGTTGAGGCAAGCGAATTGTTTGGTGAGCTGGTTCGGCGTATTCCGCTACATGCGGGTGCGAATGTAATTGAGGCTAATGCCTTGACCACTGATTGGCAAGAAATAAACTCGCCTAAAGTTACTCCAGAATTTGATTATATTTTTGGAAATCCTCCATTTCTTGGGTCTAAGCTGTTATCCGATGCGCAGAAGACTCAGCTCGAAAAAGTCGGATCTGGTATCAAAGGAATCAAATCGCTTGACTTTGTTGCTGGCTGGTACATTAAGACCAGCGAGTACATGAAGATTCATCAGCAAACTCAGTCCGGTATGGTGTCGACAAATTCATTAGCACAAGGAATACAGGCTCGAACACTTCTTTCTGCGATTCTTGATGAGGGTATTAAAATCAAATTTGCACATCAAACTTTTGCATGGGATAACAATGGAGCAAATGTATATGTAGTCATTGTTGGACTTGCAAGGAATATCGAAAACGCCAAGCTTTTCACATATGATACACTCACTTCGGATCCGGTTGAGAAAAATGCAAAGGTAATCAACGAATATCTTGTGCCTGGACAGCCTATAAAACTGAAGGCACGTTCAAAGCAAATAAGTGACTTACCACCTATGAAAATAGGAAGCTCACCCAAAGACGGCGGATTCTATATTCTTTCTAAGGCAGAACGAGATGATATCGTAAACAAGCAGCCCGAGTTGCTGCCATTCATTAAAAAATTCGTTGGTGCAAAAGAAATTCTGAACCACCTGGATCGTTATATTCTGTATTTGAACGATGCGCCTATTAGCATTTTAAAAATTCCGATTATAACCAAGAAGATTCACGAGGTTTCGACTTTTCGGAAGTCTCAGGGTGGAAAGGATACAACTCGCTTATCAAATTTCCCCACTACCTGGCAAAAGGATACTTATGCGCACTCAAATATACTCATCTTGCCGAGAGTTTCTTCCGGACGACGTGAGTATCTTCCAATAGGATTTGGCGATTCAAATACAATCGCTTCCGAGGAAACATATCAAGTAATAGATGCAACGACGGGGTTGCTCGCACTACTAAGCTCTAAGATGCATGTTGCTTGGTTAAAGACGGTTGGTGGTCGACTGAAGGCTGATTTCCGGTACTCTAACACAATGGTATACAATACTATGGTGTTGCCGCTGTTAACCGAAAAACAGAACCAATATCTTGAAAAATACGGGGACTTAATACTTGCTAGTCGCCGAGAATTTGAAAAGAATGGCGATTCGTTAGCGGATCTGTATAACCCTGATTACATGCCGGAAAGCCTAAGAAAAATTCACCAACGTACAGATAAATATGTTGACTCGCTATACGGACTGACTGATCCGACCGACTCCGAAAGAATATCAAGACTGGCTAAGCTCTATCAAGACGCAACGAGAGAATAGGATTAATCATGAAATTCTTTCAAAACTTTTTGAATAATATACCCTTAATAATATCCGCGCTGTCCTTGTTTCTCTCATGGTTAGTTTTTCGATCAAATAGAATCTCACTAACATCCTACGTAACTTGTGCTGGTGAATGGATTGACTTTATCATCTTAGAAGATGGTAGAACAATAGTGAATGATGAAGGTACGTATCACTTCACATTCGTGATAATTAATACGTCTCCGCATGATGTCGGTTTCTTTGATTTGGGATTTGTCGATCCCAAAACTCGCAAGATTGATTACCAGTTCCTAGTTCAAGCAAACATGAACGTGGTGAATGGGTTGTCAGGGAATCGTATTGTTGCATACAGTAAAAATGGAATGGCAATTCAAGCAAATGTTCCAGAGAATGGTTACGGTGTGTTCAAGGCTCATAGTCAGACTTGTTTTGATATTTTTTCTTCAGAAGAACAATTCCCGTCTAAGATAATGTTTGGAATGCATGTAGCCAAGAAACGTATACTTGGATTCAAAGAAAAATTTTCTACGGTTGTTTTTACCTTGCATCCCGATATGTCCCACAAGCCAAACTACCGTAAATTAGAGGAACAATTTGAAACGGAGAGTGAACAAAATTGATTTCAGATGAAGAACTGTTACTTTATGTTAAAAAAAAGCGATTAAATGAGGGAGGAATTCCCAGTAAAGAGGGCAAAAGATTCAACTTATTTGTTGATCAAGGGTTGATTTCCGGATCGAAGGTGATTATTACCAAGAGTGGGGCCCCTTTTATCGATCCGGACAGTTATCCAGTGTTGTCAGACAAAGGTAACCGATTTCTTGTACGATTAACCGGAATTCGTCTGATGCATGAAATTGATGACGGAGAAGTGACTCGATCTCTTACGAAAGATGAAGTGCACGCATTACGCTTCATGAAAGCATCCGGATTGGTTTCAAACGGCAGTCTCGAGACAGATTACAACCTCGATGTGACTTTTGAAGAACCTGCAAAAGTTACGGTCACCAATAAAGGATATATTTGGGAAGCTACCGGCGAATTTGAAGAACCCAAGCTTGCAAAACAGACTACTGTGAACATCACCAATAACGGCGGTGCTCCTGTAAACACGCTCGGTGATTACGCAACAATCAATATTAACGATCCATCTCAAGAAATAATTGCGCTGATTTCAAAGATTGAATCCATTGAAGTTCAAAAATCAGATCAAACGACTAAGAGCAGCTTAGTTGACGATACGCGTTCAGGTAGAATTAAAGAGACCTTTACAAAATACACCGCATTCTTACTCAAATACCAGCCTTTGATGTCGCTTGCCTTGGAAGGATTAAATCTATGGCAAGCTACGCATTAAAAAGGCCGCCAACCAGTGACGACCAACCAAGTATATTCGCGTGCCAATTCAGTACCACTTCATCCAAATTCAGCCGAATTCAATCGTTTCAATCGCATCAAGAATGCCGCTAAATCAATAAACCGGCGTCATCCAAACCGTCAGATTACAACTCGAAATCCGTCGAACCGGCTAATACCGGCGCACGAGTTCGAATCTCGTACTCTCCTTAAATAATAAGAGCTGTGCAGGTGTTGACCCGAGAGGGGATGTGCCTGCGCAGCTTTTTTGCATGGGATCAGCAGATTTGATCTTGCGTTGACTCAGCTTCGTAACGTCATTAACAGATATGTGTGTTATGACGATCAAATTCACAAACGTGTTCAGATCAATGAAACAGGGAAAACGGCTTAGACGTCAATAGTTAATTGAAAATAATGAGTAAACCAAACCAGCGCACACAACACGCTATAGGTAGTGAAAGGCCCCAACTGAGTGACTATATCCACACATGTGGATATAGACGTGGTATCATTATGTTTGGAATGCGCTAACATATCAATTTCTTGGGGGTGTGATGGGTGAATAAACGAGTATTTTTCTTGATATATCGGGGAAATAGTCACTAACTACACTGGCATAGAGACTATCAAGTATGACACGAATGGTGCATTAGATAATTTGGGAAGCGTGTGCAGAGTGAGCAAAATAGAAAATATTTACATGGCAATCAAAAACAGGAATAACAGAAAGTATATTGCATACTGCATTATCTTTTTATTGGTGTTAGTCGGTGCTGTATGGTATAAGACCATCGGTACAGATACGGCACATGCTGTTGAGGGGAAGATATTTATATGCAAAATAGGGGACAAGGGCAACGCCAAGGATACGGGTTATTTTGTATTTGGCGGTAAAAAGAATGGATATGGGTCACTATTTGTTGGTACCAATTCTAGAGCACACATTGACCAGCTGAATGCATCTGGTGAGTTGTCAAACATGCTATCTTCTCAATCAGACAATTATACAAGATTTTGGGACACAGAGAATGATGGTGTCAATATTAAGTGGGTAAACGGATTATCAACTGATGCCTACCCTGACAATGTTATATTTCACGACGCATCAATGGATGTTCAGAAAGTTTCAGGTGTGTTTAGCAAAAAAATAAGTGGTATTCTTCACGATACAACATTCGATTTTCCGCCTGAATCTGTCACTATTACCCTCACCCAGTATGCAACTATTAAAAATTAGGAGATACGTCATTGAAAAAGATAGTGTTATTAGTGGCAACAATTTTTGCATTAACAGGATGCGCTGCACATCGTACCAGTAACGCGGATAAGCTGCAACAGTCACGGGCAGCCAAAAGTTCAGCTGTGGCGTCATCACAGGAGAAGAAAAAAGAGTCGGTCAAAATTACATCAAAGACTGTCTATTACCATCAGTTGACTAAAGCTGATAGAGATAAGGTTACGTTTGCATTTCAGGCCTTTTCTGATACAAGCAAAGCCGAATCTGGACAGTTAAAGAATGCTCCCTCTCCATTTACTGTAGATATGCAAGTTACAAATAAATCAAACAAGACTGTAAAGCTGGATGAGTCTAAAGTTGTGTGGCTAGAAATTGTCCAAAATGGGGACCCAATCACTTCCGATAAGGCAAAGACAATTACGATTAAGCCCAACCAGACTCGAAACGTTGTCGAGTTGTTTTCAGATTTTAACAATCAGAATTTTGTAGATGCAGGCGCGTTTTGTTACCTCAACTCCGATTACAAGCTAGCCTACAGTTATCTTGCATACAAGCAGGGCGGGGTTACATCCAAAAATCTCACGGACAAAAAGCTCATTGCGATGAACACACCATCATCAGCGACCAGTAATGAGCAAGCCCAACCGTCCAGTGATCCTAGCGAAAGTGCTTCTTCCTCAGATACTTCAGATCCTATAGGGGTAAACAATAACCCAAACATAAAAGTTACGCCTGCTAGCCAATTTAGCAGCTTTGCATTTACGAATACCACCGACCATCCAATTACAATTTCTCCCGAATCCATTATGCTTGTTGTAAATGGCAGTGAGATGACGACACCGCCACAAGCAATCATTGATGCTGGTGATGTTGTGATTGATCCCGGACAGACACATAACTATGTTGGGCTATTCGGCGATGCAGTCAACAATGCTGATGCACTTTCCATTGCGCTGGATACAGGCGGAAATGTGATTTGGTCTTGGGACGGACAAAGCAATAACTAATCGATTTTCATGGACAAAAACACACCCGCGATCACGAGTGTGTTTTTTTAATCCCCGCCTATCAAAAGAAGAAATAACCGCGCATACTAAAATGGCCGCTGCTGAAATAATATGTCGATATATAAATAACGACATAATAGCCACCCTAGACTAGCCGGAAAGCGTGAAGGGGCGGCTTTTTGTCAGTTGTGGCGGGATTGTATGGGCACGGGATCAGTCGTACACGGGTATCCGCTATGTCGCTTTAGGTGTCAAAGGCGGCTAAGCTTACGGCACACGCACGCAAACTAATAGACCTCAACCTTTAGGGCTGGGGCCTTCTTTAAGGCTTTTGATTGGGCTAATTGATGGTACACTTGACGTAGATCATCAGATAGGGAGGTTATTAACAGTAATTAATAACGTAGAATATTGTGTTAATTTGTAGTAATTAGTCGTTCTGCGGTAATCAAGTGGAAGGCAGGATGACCAAGTGCTGCGAAATGATAAACTCGTGAAAAATCGCTGACTGATGCATGGACAGATGATGACGGTTTTCATCATGTCTCGACAGGGTCTCCTTATCTTAATTTGCTATGATATCTATAAGCAAGTTGGAGGTGAAAACATGTTGAGAACGCACAAGATCCGGTGCTACCCGAACGCGACGATGCGCCGCGTATTGGAGCACGCATGCGATTATCGCCGCTATTGTTACAATCAAGCACTTGCCACGTGGAATGAGCTGTATGACGCGTCAGTCGTTTTGGCAGATAAGACGGCGCGGCCGAACGAACGTCAAGTCCGCAATGAGTTAGTTAACAACAAAGCAGACTGGCAATACCGTCGTTCTGCACGGATCTTGCAATTAGCAGTGCATGATTTAGCTCAGGCTTGGGCAAACTTCTTTAACCCGGAAATGCCAGAACATCGCAAGCCGCGGTTTAAGTCAAAGAAGCGCAGCCGCTGCAGCTTTAAGACTGATCGAGCAATCATCGTTAATGGTAAGCTGCGGTTGGATAAACCGCATGGCTATCGTGATCGATGGTATGATATCCGCTTGGCTGAGAAACCACGTTGGCAAGGAACTGTTAAACTTGCCGCTGTTGTCAAAGAGGCGGATGGCTATTATGTTTGCCTAAGTATCGATGTCAGTCAGCCTGAGCCGTTACCGGCAAGCCAACACGTATGTGGCGTTGATGCCAACATTGGTCAATTCGTCTATAACGATGGTGAAGCAATGTCTGCAATTCGCGGATTGACCGAGCAACTGGTCAGTTTATATCACCGCGTGTCCTTGTACCAGCGGCGGCTGGCCCGCAAACGTCTAGCGAATCCTAAGCACTTTCGTTCTAACAATTACCGCGCAACGAAAACCAAGTTGCAGCGGACCTATCAGAAAGTGACGCGAATTCAAAGTGACCTCTTGCAGAAGTTTACGACGATGTTGGTGAAAGCCAACGGCACGCTTGCCATTGAAGACTTGGATGTCAAGCATATGAAGATGAACAAGCGACTGGCGAAGAATTTACATCGCTCGTTGTTTGGACGTTTCAAAGTGCTGATGAAGGACAAGGCGCAATGGTATGGCCGCCAGCTGATGATAGTTGATCGGTTCTACCCTAGTACACAGCGCTGCAGTCGTTGTGGGTTAGTGAAAACTGGTGACGATAAACTGACCTTAGCTGGTAATGTCCTTCACGGCACGAAACATCACGAGTTTCATTGTTACGGCTGTGGTGCTCAACTTGAGCGTGACGAGAATGCCGTACAGAACTTGATTCAATATGCTCAAGGGCAGGCTATGTCCTAAAGGTTCAAGAGCCAGTCAATGTTGCAAGGTGACTACCGACGTAAGCATACTGGTGTTAACGGGACCGAATAAAATACTGAATGTACAACTAAGAAAGGAAAAATATAAACCTTTACTAGTGTCATTAGACATTCTTCCACATTTTATATAGCAGATACACTTAATGAGTGACATACTTTGGGGAGCAATCGCCACAATTTTCTTTGGGGCTTGTGTATATATCAATGCAGTTAACAAGCATGTTAGGTCAAGTAAGAAGTGGTTACGGATTCTTTCATGGATAATGTTTATTATCAGTTTAGTGATACTGATAAGCGCTATTTTTGGACAGCTTTTGGCATAGAAGTTTGGGGGTGGCGTGATGGCCAATTTTGATGCGAACTTTTACAGTAATGTGAGTGGCGAACGACTAGCCGACTTAAAGAAGGTCATAGAGGTACTTGAACAGTCGGAAACTGATGAGATGAAGCAGTGGCGAGGCGGGGAAAGCGTTACATGGCGCATGGGGTTATTAAACCCTTATGACAAGAGCTTTTTTCTAAAGGCCGCTTCCAGAGCAATCCTTGTCAATGACAAATATGCTGTCTACCTGCCTAACAAAAAGTCATTCCTTGATGCTTCTGGTAAGATTATTGCATTCACGGCATATCCTAACAAGTTGTTCAAACTGTCAAATACCACAGAGCCGGTTGGTGATCGTGCCCAATTATACTATGAGGATTCAAGAGCACTCATACAAATCGTTGAAGGTGAAAACGGGGAAATACCTGTTTCAGATATACAAAAGCTAATAGACTACTTAAAGCCATACCGGCAAGCAGAGGAACAACGCCAGCAAGAGGTATTAGCTCAACAAGAAGACGCCAAACGACAAGCGCAAGAAAAGGCGGCACAAGAAGTAGCAGACAGACGCAGCCGACTTGGGACACCGGCAGCTAACCCGCAAAGCACTACCCAGCCTGATTCTACACAGCTCAATACTGCGAATGTTCAGCCTGAACACCCTCAACCCAGACCAGCTAACGTTGGCCCTGCCAAGTTTTCCTTTAAGACCGCCCCGTATATCATTAGTGTTAACTCAATCCCAGATGGTTTTGCATATTTACAGCCATTGTACTATGCAAACTCTACTTCGATGAACTTAAAGTCTATTGTTAATGCAGGTAACGGCTATGCCAAAGCATATAATATTATCATTTCAAACATTAAGGCGGATATAGACAATGGTGTCTATGACGCTGTGTTTAACATGCGAGTGATCACTAAAGATACGGTTGATTCTAGTGAGTACGACTGCATTATTTATGGTGATGCTTGCATTGTGGCAGGTTAGTGCATAAGAATAGACCTCAACTTTAGGGCTGGGGTCATTTTTTGTACAAAGGCTAGCGGTGCTGACTTCCCATAAATTTAACATCAGGTGTTATTTATAGCAACCATCAGGATGTGACTCTAAATCCGTCGAACCGGCTAATACCGGCACACGAGTTCGAATCTCGTACTCTCCTTAATTTTGATTGATAGAGGCTCTCAAACATTGACATGATAAGGCTTAAGATGTTTGCGGGCTCTATTTTTCGAGTCCAAAAAGCTGTTGTTGCAACCGATGAAAAGGGTTACAATTCTACCGAGAGAGTGCTGACTTTGCAAGACGGAAATAACGTGCTACCCCGTCAAATTAAGGCTTTTGCTCAAGGCTTCGGTTATCTCCTTGCCAAGCATGGTGCCAAATCCGGAAACGAATTTCTACTCCTGAAGATATGACTGTAGGCTTTGCCAAACCAAGATCAATTAGCGCAATTCAAATTCAGTCGGCGTGATGCGATGGAAGTAGCGACGCTCATCAAGTTAGGTACCTGGCACTTTCAAACGTTAAATAAGTTTACCGACCTGCGATTGAAATAATTCAACTATTAATGATCGAGTAATGATCGAGTTTCAGCGTGGGCCAGAACAACTTGCGAGAATACAGCGCGGAGAAGTATAGGAGGGCAAACTATGCTTCCCAAGACAAAACGACAAGTACGATGGCTAGCATCCGGAGTTTGGAGCATTAGTATTTTGGGTAGCATTACGGTCTTGCTAGTACCTGCATTTTTTGGCGGCTATGTACCTATCTGGCTTCCTATCCTTACAATGCTCGCTGGAGTGAGCGCCTACTTTATCTGCCTAAGGCAAGCCCCCGGCCTTGAGATTTCTGCAGGATATGAGCAGACTTCACCGCAGAATTAAAATTTCAGGTCAAAGATAAGGTTATGCTTGGTTGCACGGCCACAGATTCTGCTACTAATTGGGGGAATTGCTTTCAGCGTTTCACCATAGGCGTCGATCGTAGCAGTCGTGCTTGGCGTGCTTGCCCTTAGATCGTGATAATAAGTGCATTGTTTTCTTTATCAGAGTTTTTAAACCTAATTGAGCTTTTCCATAATTTGTATTCTGTTAGTTTCGCGACGGAGGGGTGACGATGAAAGCTTTTTACAAGGGGAATGCGGCTGAAGTCTGGACAATTGGCAGGCATAATGAGCAGCCTGATTGGGTGAAAAAGGCATTCGACGAAAACTATATCGTTTGGTTAGATGGCCATGTACGCGTGTTGATGAGCGGCTTAAATCCATCACTAGGGTCAAATCTTAAAACCGGCGCTGTGGGCACAGCCGGCGGTGGCTTTGCCGGTTATAACATGTACGTACTGGGTTACCCCGGGGACGTACTAGACCTCACCAATCACCACATTGTATCCGAGAAACAATTTAAAAAGCAATATCGTTTGGACAGTTAAAATGCCCGATCCTAGCAAAATGGCGACCATCAACTGGTCGCCATTTTGCGTTTCTGTGGACCCGATTTGCTTCTGATGGCTTTGATCAAGGACTCATACCACACATAATCGTTTCATCTGATTCTCTCTACTGCTTATAAGGATTTGGCACGGTCTTCGTGACTTTATCCCAGGATGCGAGTGAATCTTGAGACTGGAAAGTGCCATGTTGAGAAACGACTTCGTATTGGTTATTAGGCTTAGGGATAGCGGTATAAACGTTTAGCTTCTGAGCCCCATCGGATGTGTCGATCACAAATGAGCCATCACTTTGGGGACCCATTTTATTATTGACCTGATCTTGTTGCACAATTTTACTTTCATCGAATGTCTTATCGGCTGACCAGATGATCGTTTCGACGGTTTCAAAGTCCCGATCGGTTAACGGCTTGACCGAGGCTTGAGCGCTTGCCGCAGCTTGAGTACTGGCAGCAGCGGCACTGGAACTGGCAGCAGCACTGGAACTGGCAGCGGCGACTTGAGATTCAGAGTCAGCTTGTGCTTTGGCACTGGCGGCGGATTGTGACGCGGCTTTGGCTTTTGACGCTGAAGCAGCTTTAGCTTGGGATTCAGATGAAGCTTTTTGCTTTGAAGACGATTTTGCTTTTTTGCGTGAAACCGCCGCCGAGTTGTCTTTTGAGCTGCTGGTGTCTTTTGATGATGAATTGTTGCCACAAGCAGCCAGTAACAAAGCCGATGTGGCAAGGATGGTCAAAGTGGTGAGCTTTTTCAATATATTTTCCTCCTGCAAGAAGCTATGTATCACAACGATATGGATGAAGACTCGTACTGCAGCTGCTAACAGGATGACAAAGCATAATGATATAGAAGCCTTTTCCTGTTGTCAGCGAGACGGATCTCTTAAAGAAAATTTATAAATTTCTAGAAGTGAGTATACCGCCGGACATGCAGGGTATCAATGACAAATCATCGATTCGGCGTAAAAATAGCGTTTACGCACGATCAACATCTATTGATAACAAGACTTAGCCAAAACGGCCAGAGAGCTAAGGGAGTTGGATGGTCGCGCATGGTTTGAGAATCAATGCCAGCGTTGAGGGTGCTGCTTTTCAGGTGCTAGGGAAATTGGCGGTGGCATGAGTGTGCTGATAGGTTGACCAGTGTTATCAACTCAAAAATAAAAAATGGCTGCCTCCAGTTGCATACCGGAAACAAGCCATTGATGTTCGAGTGTAGGCAATAATCGTTTAGTAGCCGTAATCGTCAGGGGCTTTGCCACTGTCTGTAATTTTGTCCGCTTCGATCAATGATACTGTGATCGTCGCGCCCATCGTCGACTCGTAATCTTGCGTGCCCAGACTGGTCCCATAGAAAGTAACTAAATCGTCTTCCAAGATTCGGGCACCATGCAGAATGGAGTCGTCAAATTCCACTAAGACGACATCATCAATTTCACCGTTAATGGCCACCCTAAGATTGACGTTGCCGTCATCTTCCAGGCTTTGTAACACTTCTCCAATCAGATGCAGCATTTTGCCAGAATAACTATCGGGATTACGTGCAATTTGTTCATCACATGTTTTGGCGAGAAACCTCTGACTTTAGTCAGGGGAGGTAAGCCCGACTGGTTAACGCTGGTTAGCGTT
>NZ_RHOI01000044.1 GCF_003946165.1 Lacticaseibacillus baoqingensis
TGTGGTTTTGTGATGGGTACAGCAGGTACCCACAAGCTGACTTTGGCCCAACGCCAATGGGATTGTCCACAATGCGGCCAACACCACATTCGCGACCATAATGCGGCACAGAACATTCTGGCTCGTGGGATTACCAAGCTTGCGGAATGACTAAAGCAAAGTACACGAAAAGTCCCTAAGGCCCTACGGTGTCCATGGGACTAAGGCGAAATACACCAAGTCCCTATGGCCCTTCGGTGTCTATAGGACTAAGGCGAAACACACCAAGTCCCTATGGCAACCTGGGGATGTTAAAGCCACAGGAATTAGTCTGAGAAGCTGACGAATTATTGTTGGTGACAGAATGTATCTGTGGAAATTGCGGCAAGGAAGTCAGCGAGGCTTCTGTCCCCGCAAGCCCTCGAATTCATTCGGGGGTGGTTGACGCAGTGACGAAAATAGCGGCAGCCGCGTTGGAGCATGGCTGCCGTTATTTCGCGGGACTGTCATTGGTTGGAGTTGGCACCATATTCAGTGGTGACTTTGCCGTAGCCGTTGCTGCGTTTGCCGCCAACGTATTCCCAAAATAGTTTGTAATTTTCCATCGTCCCGCCGATCCCGAATTGACTAGTTGCGGTCGTCGGGGCGGTGCCATTATATAAATTGGTGACAGTATCGCCGCTGACGGCGTAGTTAGTGCCATCAAAGTCGACATTGCCGTTATGCTGCCCAGTCAGTTTGTTGACGGTACTGCGCGCTACGCCGCTAGGTTCTGTTGGCGTCTCATCGGCTTTGAACGTATTGGGGATCAGCTTGTAAGTGGCATTGGCGAGCTTGGCCCAATAGGCCAAGTTGGTTTCACTCGCACTGCTGGATAAGTTGTATGCCGTACCGTTGGCGTTATCATAGCCGATCCAGCTGGCTAAAGTAACGCCAGGCGTCGAGCCGACAAACCAAATATCTTTGTAATCGTTAGAAGTCCCGGTTTTACCGATCAAGTTGCTGGTGTCAAAGCTGAGCTGATAATTCAAAGAAGCAGCCGTGCCTTTGGTGATCACCGAGTGCATCATTTGTTGCATGATGTAAGTGGTGGCAGGGGTGAAGACTTGAGTCGGATTTTCATGATGCTTATAGATCACATTACCGCCAGGATCCATGATCGAATCGATCACATAAGCATCCGTGTGCCGACCGCCATTTTCGAAGGTCGTGTACGCGCTGGCTTGGTCTTCGACGGTGACCCCATAATCCGTGCCTCCAAGGGCAAGCCCTAATTGCGCATAATCATGTGCCGTTAACGTCGAGATGCCAAGTTTAGTCAGATATGACTGTACATTGACACTTTGGCGCAGCTTGTCGTAAAGGTTCACAGCAGGGATATTATAGGAATTTGCTAACGCGTCGGTGGCCGAGATGAACTGGTTTTGGATCTGGCCGCCATAATCGGTCACACTGTAATTCGGGAAGTTCGTCTTAAAGTCTGCCAGCATCGATTGTGAGCCGATCACGCGGTTTTCGATGGCAGGACCATACACGGCCAGCGGCTTGATAGAACTGCCTGGCGAGCGGGTCGTGTAAATATGGTTCAATTCACCAGAGACACCACCAACAAAACCGATAACTGCCCCAGTACGGTTGTTCAACAAGACAGAGCCGTTTTGTACCGGTTCAGATTCTGTCGTATATTCGCCGGTTTCCGGATCGATATCACTGCTGGAATAGGTAGTGCCAAAAGTATACGCATTGTTTTTGACCACTGTTTGCATGCTGTCATAAACTTGCTTGTTAATGGTCGAATGCACTTGATAACCCTTGGTCGTCAATAGGGTTTGAGCTTGAGTCAAGTACTGGTTTTGCAGCGCCGAATCTTTATCCAAATCGGCTTGGGTATGGCCGTCAGCTTTGGCTAATTGGCGTGCTAAGATCGATTTAGCTTCGCTGGTCACCATATTGTAAACATAAGCATATTTTGTGGTGGCGTCATCAGATTCGGTGTCATGGCCTTGAAAATCTTTCTTCAGATCAAAGGCCAAAGCATCATGGTATTCCTTTTTAGTGATCGAACCGGCACGATACATCCGAAACAAAACCGTATGTTGGCGTTGAATGCCGGCACTGATATCGCGCTTCAAAGTCCCAGAGGCAGTGTAAGGGGTATACACAGAAGGACTTTGAGGCAGCCCGGCAATGAAGGCTGCTTCAGGCAAGGTCAGGTCTTTGGCATTTTTGCTAAATAATCCTTGGGCGGCAGTTTGGATCCCGGCAATATTTTGGCCTTTATTGTTACGCCCAAAAGTAGCGATGTTTAAGTAAGCTTGTAAGATATTTTCTTTGCTGAAGAAATGATTGATCCGCAACGCATACATGATTTCAGTCACTTTGCGTTTGAAGGTCGTTTCAGAATTTAAAAACTGCAACTTGACGACTTGCTGCGTGAGCGTCGAGCCCCCAGTTTGGCTGCCGACACCAGTGAATTCACTAAAAACAGCGCGAACCACTGCTTTTGGTGACACGCCGGCGTTGGCATAAAAGTCTTCATCTTCAGTCGCGATGATCGCTTTTTGGACCCAAGGCGAGACTTGATCAAGATTCACCGCATCGCGGATCAAGTCGCTTTTGACGTGGGTCAACTCAACATTGTCGGCAAAATACAGGTTGGTCGATTGGTCCACATTGTTCAACGTGCGTTGCATGGCAGTGCGTGTCGGGACTGGCGTGTCATTGACGATCGCGGCAAAATAACCAGCCAGCAAACCGATTCCAAAAACAGTGCCGATCGCCAAGACTGCAACCGCATAATAGATGATGGTCTTGAATGCTTGCAAGACGATATCCAAATATAATGGCCAAGTTTTAGCTGAAAACGGTGGTAATGCAATCGTTTTAGCCTTATTGGCCCGGGCTCGTTCGTTCAACCGGGTGAGCCAATGTTGCCACCGGGCCCCAAGCCACGTTATGAGCGTCTTCACATACTTCCCCACCTTTTGGATTTGCGCAATATGGCTCATTTTATCATTAGATCGAAGCAAACACCATAAAAGCACGGCAACCGTGATGTTACAGTCTTTTTACATCCACCATATACAAGGACCCGATCAGTATGCTAGCGTTAAGGAAACCAGGAAAAGGAACGGTAGGTTATGTATCGCAATTTATTTTTTGATGTAGATGACACGTTGTTGGATTTTGAAGCAGGTGAGTTGACGAGTTTAGCCGCGACTTTTCGCCGCCAGCAGATCCCGTATACACCACAACTAGAGGCGGCGTATTTGCAGATCAATACCAGTTTATGGCAGCGGTATGAACGCGGCGAGATCCAGCGGGAGCAAATTTTTGCCACGCGGATGCCAACCCTTTTTAAGCGTCTGCACCTCAATGGCGATCCCATGGCAGCAGAGCGCTACTATATGCATACCGTCAATCAGCAGGCGATCTTGTTGCCGCATGTGATCGAGACCTTAGCAGCGTTGCAAGATTTCCACCTATTCGTGGTGTCTAACGGCATTGAAAAAGCGCAACAGTTTCGGCTGACCAAGAGTCATTTGATCGATTATTTTGATGATGTGTTCGTGTCTGACAGTGTTGGTGCGCCTAAACCTACCGCAGCGTTTTTTGACTACGTGGCCAAACGCACCCCCCATTACGAGCCGCAAACCGCGCTGATCATCGGCGATTCGCTTACCAGTGACATTCAAGGCGGCCAGAATGCGCATATCGATACCGTCTGGTTCAATCCGCATTTTATTCCCAATCGCGGCCAGCAACAGCCAACGTATCAACTGAGTGAGTTTAGTGATTTAACGAAGATCGTAGCGGCAAATTGACCGTTTGCTGGATCCGCCAAATAGCGCCTTGGCCTGGATGAAAACATGCTTGTCCAGGCCAAGGCGCTATTTGGTGTTATTCGTGCCTGCGTGGCGGTCGTGGGCGTCTAATGCAGGCGGATGGAGCCGGTGTTGTATTGGTGTAAACCGCTAGCCGTGCGCAAGATCAAACTGCCGTCATCGGCAAAACCTTGCAAGACCCCATCGACAGGTTCATGGGCGCCGCTTAAGCGAACGGTTTGACCGATCCAAGCGGCAACCGGGCGATATTGTGGCATGATCGTTTCTGGGGCAGCCAGCAATGCGGTAAAGCGGCTTAACCAAGCCGCGGCTAGGGCTGGCCGGATGTCTGATCGCGGTTGGGCAGAAAGCAAAGTGCCAACCGGCAAGTCGATGGCGACGTCGGGTCGGTAGCCGGCAGGGGCAATATTGATCCCGATCCCAATCAAGATCGTGCCATCGGCAAGCCGTGATGCCAAGATGCCAGCGACTTTTTGGTTGGCGATCAATAAATCATTGACCCACTTGATTTGAGTTGTGACCTGCAACTGTTGCGCGATCGCTTGTTGCAGCGCCACACCGGCTGCTGGCGTCAATAATGATAATAGCGGTGCGGCAACGGCAGGTAAGGCATATGTCATGTACAAGCCGGTTTGCGCCGGTGAGAAAAATGCCTTGCCTAAGCGGCCGACACCATTGGTTTGGGCATTAGCAAGCAGCCAAAAAGGCGCTTTTTGGCCACCAGTGACGCGCGTTGCCGCAACGGCATTGGTCGACGTCGTGGTAGTAAACGTTTCAATGGGCAGAGTCTGTAAAGCAGCAGGTAATAAAGCGCGTAACGTATCTGGTGTAAACATAAGCTTCCTTCTAGCGTGTGAGCCGATAGATCGCGTCGGCATATATCGCGACGGCTTGGATCAAGTCAGCTAGCGGCATATATTCATTTGCTTGGTGCATCACATTTTCGCGTCCTGGCATCATCGCGCCAAAGGCCACGCCATGCTTAAGGATGCGGCCATACGTGCCGCCGCCGATCACTTTTTCGTGACCAGCCTGTCCCGTATGGGCTTCAAAGACTTGCAATAAGGTTTGAACAAAAGGCGTTTGTGCCGAGACATAATGCGGGGTGTGGCCAGGATCTTGAATGCTGACGGTGGCAGTGGTGTCGAGTGTGGCTTGCATCTGGCGTTGGATAACGTCCAGGTCAGTTCCTTGGGGATAACGCACGTTGATGGCAATGCTTTGTTCACCATCTGGCTGATAGGTAAACAGATCAGCACTAGCCGTCAGCTCGCCCATGACTGGATCAGTGATCGCGATCCCTAACCGATGACCGCGCGAATCGTCATGTAAATAAGTGGCAATAGTCGTTAAATATTGCTGTCCAGCAGGATCGTCCACCCATGGCGCTAACAGTGTGGCTAAATGCGTGGCCGCGTTGATCCCGGCGTCTGGTTCCAAAGCATGTGCCCCTTTGCCAGTGAGCGTAAAGACTTGACCGTCAACGCTTTGCGTGGTGTCGATTGTGACGTGATGCGCTTTGGCATAAGCGGCAGTGACCGCTTGCCAATCTGGCGGCAGCGTCCCGGTGATGATCGCGGTGGCAGTTTGAGGCACCATGTTGACCCGCAAGCCGCTGCTGAATGACAACAATTGGCGGTTGGCCAAGGCAGGCTTGGTGGCATTGAAGGTCAACAACAAGGTACTGATCCCTTTTTCCCCATTGATGATCGGAAACTCAGCATCAGGTGAAAAACCGTATTCCGGCAGTTGTTCTGTTTGTTGATAACGGGTCATCCCATACCAGCCGGATTCTTCATCAGTCCCGATAATGAAGTCGACACGCTTGTTTAACGTGATCCCTTGATCTTTTAACAGCTTCAGCGCGTAATAAGCGGCAAGCGTTGGGCCTTTGTCATCAGCCGTCCCGCGGCCGTATAAACGCTGGTTTTTTTGCGTCAGAAAAAAGGGATCACTATCCCAACCAGGACCGGCTGGGACCACATCCATATGGCCTAAGATCCCGATCACTTCCGGGCCTTGACCGGCGACGATGCGACCGACCACGTTGTCAAAATTTTTGGTGGCAAATCCATCGCGTTTTGCCAGTGCCAGCATCGCCTTCAAAGCAGCTGCTGGGCCTTCTCCTAAAGGTGCTTGTGGGGTCGCCAGATCGTCATTGCGGACTGATTCGATCGCGACTAAAGTTGCCAGATCGTGCAAAATGTCTGTTTGATAGTCAGCCGCCAGGGCTTGCCAGTTGATTGTCATTGTATTCCCACCTTAATTTTTTTAGATACTTTCACCATAGCATATCGTTTTCAAGACGCCTAATAAAGCGTCAGATCTAAAGCATGCGCGTTCAAGACGCCAGTACGTGTTTGGCCAAGGCCAAGTTTTGGCACTTGCAGACCATGCGCTTGATGAAACCGCAAAAACCAACAGCGGGCCTCATTCAGCTGAGGCTGTAATTGCAGCTGGTTGGCTGTGAGCCAACCGTTGGCGGTTTGACACCAAACAGTGCTGCCATGTAATTTCACTGCTAAGATCTGGACTTGCTGGCCATTGGCGAGAGTTTGAAGGCGCGCACTGCTTTGCTGCGGTGCTTGGCGAGTCGTGACTTGCCAGCCAGCAGCCGGAGTCACCGTCGCTTTTTGGCCCAGCAGCAGCTGCGCCCAGCCGGCTAGCGGCGCTAAGTTAAGAGTCGTCGCCTCGACGAAGGCATTGGTCCCGATTTGATAGTAGGTGGTTTGCTCAGAGCGAATGGCTTTTTGCACGTTGACCACGGCTTGTGCTGACAGTTTTTGCTTGCGTACTGTCGGCTGATAAGGATTCGTGTAAATCGGGATGGCAGAGGTATTCGTATTGGTGGCCAAGGTGTCGACAGGGTGAACTTGGGCTTCTCGAGTCAGCGATTGGTAGGTGTGGGCCAACTTAGGGTAGTTGGTCACGACCCCGTCGATCGGGAGGTTGGATAGCCAGCGCCATTTCTTTTGGTTTTCATTCATTTCATCCCACACATATACTTTTTGGCCGATGTGATGCAGATCCGAGACCAGCTTCGCACTCACGAGGTCACTCGACACATTGATGCCGGTGACATAAGGAAAAACCGCAAAGTTGATCCGTTTGAGCGATCCGACAATAAAGATCCTCGGCACACTAGGGAGCAAGGTTTGCAGACGCTTTAGGCTGCTGAGAGAAAACGAATGGAACATCACGCGATCTTGCATATGATAGGTGTTGACCAGTGCGGCGATCTTAGCTTCCATTTGGGGATGAGGGACGCCTTTTTCGATTTTCGTTTCGATCAAAAACTTGGTATCGGTTTGTTGATAATGTGCAAAGAGTGCTTGCAGGCTGTGTATCGGTTCGCCATTTTTGGTATGATATTGCTGGATTTGCTGAAAAGTTGCGGCTGTGATCGCGACGTTGGCGCCGGTTGTCCGTTTGAGTGTCGGGTCGTGTTGGATCACGAGCACCCCATCACTGGATTCTTGCA
Organism: Lacticaseibacillus baoqingensis; assembly: GCF_003946165.1. Taxonomy (GTDB): domain Bacteria; phylum Bacillota; class Bacilli; order Lactobacillales; family Lactobacillaceae; genus Lacticaseibacillus; species Lacticaseibacillus baoqingensis. Next base: position 7,306 of record NZ_RHOI01000044.1, read on the forward strand.
CGTCTAATTCGACATAATCGGCCCCGGCGGCAAATGCCGCAGAATCGCCTTGGAAGGTCTCTTCAGGATATTGTAGCGGATCGCCGCGATGGCCGACTACGACGAATCCGCACAAGCAGGCATATAAAGCCACCCAAGCAGTAAACAGTAAGCATTTGGACATAAATTCCTCTCCTTATGCATAAGACCTTAGCACGAATCGTTTGAGAAATATAGGAGGTATCACATTGGACGATGAATATCAGACGTTTGATTTGATCCAAGAAATCACGCTTAATGATGGGAGTCAGTATTACGAATTAGGCAACATCTTGATGAATGGACGCGCTGAAAAAGCGGCGATCAAGCACTTGATCAAGCGCGTGCGCATCGTGCAGTTGAATATTCCGCACTCAACTGCTGTGCGGCGATATGAAGCCTATATTAATGAAACCTATCAAGTTCCACCGGTGGATCTTGACGCGTGGGAGGTTTGGGATAAGCCGGAAGGCGCGATCCGGGACGCTTATGACGACATTCTCAAACAAAATCATGTCGGTTAGTGGGCACCGCTGCTGGTGGCGCTGGGGTTTGCCGGTGCTGGCATTTGTTTTGGTGTTTGTGGGGATGCAATTTGATGCCGGCTGGTATCGACAGCCCATTGCCCGCATTCAAACGGTCCAAACCACGCAGGTTGCGCACCCAGTAGATAACTTCCAAAATCATGATCGCGTGGTGACTCAAAAATTGCAGGCGGTCTTGTTGAATACCGCTAAACAGGGTCAACGGCTGACCTTGCACAACACGTATTCGGCTAGTGGCGCAGAAGATGCACCCCTGGCGCCAGGTAATCAAGTCTTTTTGGCGCACGCCGGGCGCCGCTACACGATCAGTAACATCAAACGCGATGCCATCTTAATGGCATTGGCGGCGGCCACGTTGGTTCTGTTAGGCCTGATCGTTGGCCGGCATTTGTGGTTGACCCTAGTTTCAATTACCGCCAACGCATTACTGTTTATCGTTGCGCTGCATGTTGAAATCGCCAGTCATCAAACCTTGGCGTTTTTGTTGTTTAGTGCCGTCGCGATCGGGTTTGCGGTGATCACAACTGTGTTTGTCGTAGGCGTCAAGCCCTTGGCGGCAGTCGTGGCCAGTGCGACGATCGGGGCAACAGCATTAGGGGTTGCTTTAGGGTACGGTATTTTCGTTTGGACGAATTATCGCGATCTGCATTTAGAAACCGTCAAGTATGTGACCCAAGCACCTCAGTTGCTGTTTTTCGTGCAGATCATCATCGGATCGCTAGGTGCGGTGTTGGATGAAAGCTCAGATATTGCCGTTGCGATCTTTCAGCTTCACGACGGGGGCAAAGCGCGGTTCCACGCCGGTATGGCAATTGGGCGCAATGTGATGGGACCGTTGATCACCGTTTTATTTATGATTTTCATTGCAGAAACCTTTGCCGAAAGCGTCTTGTGGCTGCGCAATGGGAATTCGATCAGTCAAACAGTGGTTTGGGTGATGGGGCTGGGATTTGCGCAATCTTTGATCTCAGCATTTGGGATTGTTTTGGCGATCCCGCTCACTAGCGGGTTAGCCGCATTGGCGGCGCGCAGAACCAGGAGGCTCAGATGAGTGCGATCACAGCATTGGCGTTGGCATTGTTAATTCTAATGGTGGTCGTTGGCGGCAAGCAAGGTTTAAGCAACTTTTTTGCACTGGGGCTGAACACGCTGTTAATGATCTTAGCTGTGGTGTTGATGGCAGGCGGCTTTTCCCCGGTGGGAGTGGCCGTGGTGATCGGGTTGTGTGTGCTGGCGGCGACGATTTTTTTGAGCACGACACGCATGGATGTGGCAGGTCCGGCTTTTGTCGCTTCTTTATTGGTCATGGCAGGCGTTTTGGCGGTGGTGATCATTGGGGTCCGCTTCAGTGCAACGGCAGGGTTTGGCCCGGAAGACTCAGAGACGTTAGAAGGCTTTTCAGTTTATATTGGGGTCTCTTTTGAGCAAGTGTTGATTGCCACTGGTTTATTAGGCACTTTAGGGGCGATCGCCGAAGCGGCCAGTGCCGTCGCTGCAGGCGTGATCGAACTGGGACCCAAAGCCACACCAGCAGGGGTCAAAGAGATTCAGACGACGATTATCGGCACGGCTTTAAACACCTTATTTTTTGGGTTCTTTGGCGGCTTTTCAGCGCTATTCATCTGGTTTACCCAGCTGAAGTATTCATTTGCCACGATCATCAATAATCAGATCTTTGTTGGCGAACTGGTTCAAGTCCTGTTTTCTGTGATCGCGGTAGCACTGACGGTGCCGGTGACCCTCTGGGTCGTCAAGCGGCGCCAGCGGATCGTTTAGGAGGTAGCATGAATTTTTTTATTGCAGATACACATTTTTTCCATCGGGATCTACTCGGCCAAAACGACTTTGCCCCACGGCTTTTTGATTCTGTAGCGACCATGAATAGGGCTTTGATCGCTGCGTGGAATGCGCGGGTCGATGATAATGATGTGGTTTATCATTTGGGTGATATTGCGATGAATCCGGAAAACGTGCCCACAGATGCCGCTGTTTGGCAATTGTTGGCACAGTTGAATGGGCGCATTGCGTTTATTAAAGGCAATCATGATTACAATAGCTTGTTCAAGTATTTGCACCACCACGATCCGCTTTGGCATGGTGAGGATAAATTTAGTTTCCACGCAGTCGGGACGATCATCAAAGATGACCATACGCAATTCATTATGACGCACTATCCGTTGTTATTAGGAATTACCAAGCAAACGTTGAATCTCCATGGCCATATTCATCACAGCATGGTGCCGATCGCTGAGAATATTAATGTCGGTGTCGATGCCCCGGAACGGGCGTGGTTGTCAGCTGATATTCCCTGGGGCAGTCCTTTAACGGCGAATGAGGTGCATGAATTAGCCGAACGCAAACGAGAATTTTTGAAAAATAAATAATTTCACATTGATTTTTAATCAAAGTCTAGATAAACTGTCATTATAACCACACCCTATGGAGGTGATATCATGGCAGTGGTCGATGTTAGGACATTGCAGGCATTGCGACGAGAAGTCTTGGCCAACAGTGAACCGACGAAAATAGGACAAGTGAATGGGTTGATCACCCTTGGCTTTCGCAAGCTAGAGTGTCACGGTTTTTCTTCTGCTTATTTTCGATTGAGCTTTTGGCCACAGCTAGTGCCATTGTTGCAACCTGAGGCACAGCCGCAACTGGCTGCGCGCTTTGAAGCGTTGGTCCAGTAGACTTGATTTGGTGGGAAAGGAGGTGAGCATTTGATGCTGACCTCCTATTTAGTATGCGCCTGATGGGCCTGGACAATGTTGAGTGTTGGTGCGGTCCATACCAGGAGATTTTATTCGGGTTTTAGTTGCACGCGCTCACCGGCTAGCCTACCATGAAAGGATAGGGAGGGATTCGATGGCTGAGTTGGTGATTTTGCATACGAATGATCTGCATTCACATATGGACCATTGGCCCCGGATCGCGCGATGGCTCCAAGCGCGCCGAGCAGCTGCAATCGCGCGCGGCGCGGCAGTATTAGTCGTCGATGATGGCGATGCCATGGATCGCGTGCACCCATTAACAGAAGCAACAGATGGTCAGTTCAATATCCAACAGCTGAATGCGGTGGGGTATGATGCTGTCACGATCGGCAACAATGAAGGGGTGGGCAATAGCCATGAAACACTTGAGCATTTATACGATCATGCGGCGTTTCCGGTTGCGTTAGCGAATCTGTTCGAACCAGATGGGCGGCGGCCGAAGTGGGCGCAGCCAGTGGTCAAAAAAGTGCTTCCAGATGGCACGCGCGTGGCGATCTTAGGCTTTACGGCCCCATTTTTCTTAACGTATAAACCCAATGGCTGGCAAGTCAAGCCAGTAGAAGCGGTGCTTCCAGACTTGTTACAAGCCATTGCGGGCAGCTATGATGTCTTGGTCGTTTTGTCACACTTGGGGCTCAATGCGGATCGCTATTTAGCGGCACATTTTCCGCAGATCAATGTGATCGTTGGCGGCCACACGCACCATCTGTTAGCTCAAGGTGAAGTTGATGAGCAGACCTTGTTGACGGCTGCCGGCAAACACGGCCAGTATGTCGGCGAGATCCGCTTGCAACTGGATGCAGCCCACCGCATCACGGCGTCGGTGGCGCAAACGCATGCGTTTGAAACCTTGCCAGCAGCGCCAGATGATCAGGCACAAATTGCCGCTTGGCAGGCCAAAGGAATTCAGATGTTGCAGGCCCGGCCAATAGCGATGTTGCCACACGCTTTTAATATTGCGTATGATGGGCCGTCACCGTTGCGTGACATCGGTTTGGCAGCTGTAGCTGAAGGCGGCCAGACGCAGGCAGCATTGGTGAATGCGGGGCTGTTTTTGCGGGATCTGCCAGCAGGGTTGGTGACCCAAGCGGATCTGCACGCGTTATTGCCACATGCGATGCATTTGATGAAGATCACCTTGCGAGGAACGGATCTTTGGCGATTAGTGATGGAAATTGAAAAGAACCGGCATTTTTTGCAACATTTTCATTTGGTTGGGATGAGTTTCCGTGGGGATATTTTCGGCGATATGGGGCTGCTAGGCTTGACCGTGACGCCTAAACGCCAAGTCTTATATGCAAATCAACCGCTAGATCCCGATCGGCTATATACGATCACCGGTCTTGATCATTATTTGTTTATCCCGTTTTTCCCGACGATCGAGATCGTTGGTGATAATCAACTTATGTTTCCTAAGCTGCTGCGAACGGTGTTTGCTGATTATCTTGCGGCGCATTACCCGTTGCGATAATGGTATACTGAGACGTTTGGAAAGGAGTGCCACATGCCGAAAACAAAATCGAATCAATCTAAGACGCCGCAACCGGCTGTTCATGAGGTGACCCCCTTGGTCGATGTTGCGCAAGTGGCGCCAGATATGGTGACGATTTCAGGGCGTCGCTATCAGATCGTCCAAGAATACAAGCGGCCGTTTGATCGTGAGGCGTTTGCTAAACGGTATACAGAGATCTTAGATAAGTATGACTATGTCGTCGGGGATTGGGGCTATGACCAGTTGCGGTTGAAGGGATTTTATGCCAATGACAGCCGGCATGCCAGCAAAGGCCAAATGATCAGTACGTTAGGCGATTATCTGGCAGAGTATTGTAATTTTGGCTGTGCTTATTTTGTCATTCAACGTCTTGATGTGCCTGAGCCAAAGCCCAGACGCCGACCGCGGCGGGATAATGGGCGCAGCCGGCGCCGCAATAATAAGCGGCCGAATAAGCCTTATCAAGAGCGACAAACAACACCAGCCACCGTCACCGGACAGGCGCAAACGGTGGCTGCTAATCAACCACGCAAGCGGCATTTTACGATCCGCAAGCGTGAATCTAATGAGAAGTAGGTTTTGAATTGACATACAAAGGTTATATGATCGATCTGGATGGGACCATGTATCGTGGCCGCGAGCGGATCCCCGAAGCAAAGGCGTTTGTTGAACGCTTGCAAGCTAAACAGATCCCGTTTTTATTTTTGACGAATAATACGACTAAATCGCCTGCGGCAGTTTGCCAGAATTTGGCAAATAATCACGATGTATATGCGGATCCTAGCCAGGTCTATACGCCCTCTTTGGCGACTGCAGCATGGATCCAAGCAGATAATGATGGGGATGCCCATGGCAAAAGTGTGTATGTGATCGGCGAATTAGGGCTCAAACAAGCGTTATTAGACATTGGTTTGACGTTCAATGAAGTTGATCCTGATTATGTGGTCGTTGGGTTGGATTATGATGTGACGTATCATAAGTTTGAATTAGCCACGCTGGCCATTCAGCGCGGGGCCAAATTCATCGGCACCAATGCAGATACTAATTTACCCAATGAGCGCGGCCAAGTGCCTGGTGCCGGTTCTGTGATCGCATTAGTCGAGCGCAGTACCCAGCAAAAGGCTTTTTATATTGGCAAACCCGAAGGCATCATTATGGAACAGGGATTGAAGAAAATGGGCTTGGCCAAAGAAGACGTGGTCATGGTCGGAGACAACTACAATACCGATATCAAAGCAGGCATCAACGCAGGGATCGATACGTTATTGGTGTACACTGGCATTTCGACTCGTGCACAAGTTGCCGCACAAGCCGTGCAACCGACACATCAAGTGGCAACGTTGGCAGACTGGGAGGTTTAACATGCGTCGCTGGGAGTGGCTTACGCTTTGGTTATTCATCATTGCCGCAGTGGTATGGCTCACGATTTTGTTGACTTATGGACTTTATCCGGTGTTTGTGGTGAAAGATGGCCTTTTGAATGCTTGTGGCTTAACTTTTCAACGCTTGTACCACAATTACTTGCAGTTGTTAGCATACTTGCAAGTGCCTTGGATCTCACACCTGCACATGTCAGACTTTATGAGCTCAGCTAATGGGGCCCAGCATTTCAGGGATGTCCGCCACTTGTTCTTACTGGATATCGCGGTGGTAGTTGTCACGGCGTTTCCGGCTTTGCGAACATGGCAGCGGCTTAAGCAGACTCAGCAGCGTTGGCGGCTAGTGCAGCCGTTTTGGATCGGTGCAGTGGTACCGATCCTCCTGGGCGGATTGATGGCGATCAATTTCGATGCGGTTTTTATCCGCTTCCATCAGTTGTTGTTTCGGAATAACGATTGGCTGTTTGATCCGGCCACTGACCCGATCATCAATGTGTTGCCAGAAGATTTCTTCATGGCATGTTTTGTCCTTGCCTTACTTTTGTTTGAAGCAGTGATGGCGTGGGGAATCTGGCGTGGTCGTGTTGATGCACGTCGGCGCTAATAAATAAAGGAGCCATGACTTTGTCATGGCTCCTTTATTATTAGCTTATGCGGGTGTATCGGCTACTGCTCTTCTGCTGGCGCGGGTTTGCGGCTGCGCAAGGCGGTGATCAGTACTGGGATCAACGAGATGGCAACGATTCCCAACACGACTGCCGAAAAGTGGGCTTTGACGAATGGTACGTTACCAAAGAAGAAGCCTGCGAGGCAGCACATTGTGACCCATAAAAAGCCGCCTAAGAAGTTGTAGTGGATGAATTTGCCATAATGCATATTCGAACCGCCGGCAACAAATGGGGCAAATGTTCTGACTAACGGCATGAAGCGCGCGATGGCGATCGTTTTGCCGCCATGTTTATTAAAGAATGCCTCTGCTGAGGCCAGTTTTTCGCGGTTGATCAAACGGCCAAACAGGCCGCTATTAGATGCGGCTAAGCCTAAGTGTTTGCCAATTTCGTAGTTGACCGTATCACCAATCACTGCAGCAGCGAGAAAAAGGGCGAAAAACAGCCAAACATTAAGGTGATAAGCCGAATTTGCGGCTAAGGCACAAGCGGCGAACAAGAGCGAATCTCCAGGAAGAAATGGAAAAATCACGAGTCCAGTTTCGATGAATACCATCAGGAACAAGATCAGGTAAGTCCAGTTGCCAAAGCTATTGACGATCGTGATCAGATGTTCATCGATGTGAAGAATAAAATCGATTAGTTGCGTCATTCCCGACTCCTTTGATGTAATAGCTTCATTATACGGATAAAACGATCAAGGAAGGTGAAGAATTACTTAAACTTTAGTAGTTATCATCTTCAAGTTCTGGATGAGAATGGGCTAAACGACTGGCAGCTGCTGCTGCGATCGCGCCGACGATGTCATCTAAAAAAGTATGAATGATCCCGGGTTCATGGGCATTGAGCTTTGCCAAGATGCCAGGTTTGACACGATCGATATACCCATAGTTCGTAAAGCCGATCGAGCCATAGACATTCACGATCGCAAATGCCAAGATCTCGTCGACGCCGTATAGGCCTTCATCTTCAGCAATAATATTTTGCAAAGGGGCTTCAAGCTGCCCTGCTTCGGCTAATTTATCCAGTTGGATACCCGTCATGACAGCGTTTTGCACCTCACGTTTGAGCAAAACGATTTCGACGTTTTGCATGGCGTCGGCTAGCGTCAGGTCTGGAATGAATTTTTCCTGCAGAAACATCACTAATTCCCCAATTGCTTCAACGCTGACCCCACGCTCGGCTAATAATGCATGGGTATGTTGATAAAGCCGCTCTTCATTGGTCATATTGACCTCCTAATGGTAAAGCTGAGTGCTGTGGGTTGCTTGGCGTCGGTCTGGGTACAGATACGTGAGGGCTTCATTGATTGCGATCGGGGCTTCACCAAAGCCGCTTGCGATCAACTTGAGCTTGCCTGGGTAGGTGACGGCATCACCGATCGCATAGATTCCTGGAATGCTGGTAGCCATTTGTGAGTTGACGGTCACTGCATTGTGTTTTAGCGCCACACCCCATTGCCGCAACTGTTTGTTCTCACTGACGAAGCCATAGTTCACCAGTAATTTGTCGACATTAAGCGATGTTTGCCGATCCCCACGGACTTCTTTCAACGCCACGTTGATGCGATCAGCTTCTGCTGTAACGGCATCGATCAAAAACGGCGTATGGCAGGTCACACTGCTGGCTTGTAACTTCGCAACACTGGATTCCAGGCCTCTGAATTGGTTGCGGCGGTGGATCAAATGAACACTTTTGGCAATGGGTTCAAGCGCCAAGGCCCAATCGATCGCCGAATCGCCACCGCCGGCAATGGCGACATCCAAGCCGCGCATTTCCTCAAGGTCTTGGACGAAATATTGGATGTGTTCAGGTTCCAACGCCGGATCATAGTCGACGGCCAGTTTGCGTGGGGTAAAAGCGCCACCGCCAGTGGCAATGATCACGGCTTTGGTGGTGTAAGTGCCAGTCGTGGTTTCTAACGTGAAGCCAGTGGGGGTCGGCGTGATGGCCAAAACGTTTGTTGCGGTGTGGATGCTGGGATGAAAATGGGTGACTTGCGTCTTTAATTGGGTGATCAAAGCTTGACCACTAATGTTAGGGTACCCGCCAATATCATAAAGGATCTTGGCCGGATACAAGTTGCCAGGCTGCCCCCCTAATTCGGCTAAACTTTCTAATAATAGGACGTCGGCGCTATGCAAGCCTGCGTAAAAAGCCGCAAACATGCCGACTGGTCCGCCACCAATCACGGTGATCTCGTACGTATGTGTCGCCATCTTTTGACCTCGTTTCTAAAATCTAACAGCTTTACACTAACATATTTTGTCGGTGGCGGCCATGATGTCGCATTCCGCACTAGCTTCATGTACAATAGGAAAGATTAATCATTATAGGAGGCAATTATGTATCCACAACTCGATTTAACTCATTTTAAAGGACCAAAAGCAACGATGCACACTAGCATGGGTGACGTGACGTTTGCACTGTTTACCCAACAAGCGCCTAAGGCCGTCGAAAATTTCATCGGTTTAGCCAAGCAGGGTTACTATGATGGCATCATTTTTCATCGCGTGATTGCTGACTTTATGATCCAAGGCGGCGATCCTACTGGCACCGGTGCTGGTGGCGAAAGTATCTGGGGACATGCATTTGCAGATGAATTTTCTCCTGAAGTCTTTAACCTAAAAGGGGCATTGTCGATGGCAAATGCTGGTCCAAATACTAATGGCAGCCAATTTTTTATCGTGTCGAATGAACACATCAACCCAGACATGCTTGCGCAAATGCCAGGTGCGGGTTATCCAAAAGCCGTGATCGACGCCTATCGCAATGGCGGCACGCCATGGTTGGATGGACGCCACACAGTCTTTGGTCATGTGATCGGCGGCACTGATGTGGTTGATGCGATCAGCAAAGTCAAAACCCAAGCAGATCGTCCGGTAACCGACATCACGATCACCGGCATCACAATTACAGACGCAGAGTAACCGCTGCTGGATATTGCGAGAAGAGATGAGTGACGATATGAACTATCGCATTGGCGATATTATCTCTGGTAAAGTGACCGGGATACAACCTTATGGCGTGTTTGTTCTATTAGATGAACATACACAGGGGCTGGTGCATATATCGGAGTGCCAACATGGATTTGTTAAGGCACTCAACGAGCGTTTTCACATTGGCCAAACAATTGAAGTCGTGATCTTAGACATCGATGAGTTTTCTGGTAAGATCAGCCTTTCTTTGCGCGCGTTGATGCCTGCACCTGAGATGACGACCTATCGACGGCGGAAACATTATTGGACCACAAGAAAAGTGCATACTGGTTTTACGCCGATCGCCAACCACTTGCAGGGTTGGGTAGATGAATACTTGCAACAACTTGATCAAAAAGCGTGATCTTAGGATCGCGCTTTTTATTAACATTAAAGAGATTTTATGCATCGATGTTCGCGTTTTGGCGTGATGAATATTCATTCTTGCGAGTTCCAAATTGGCAGTATTCGGAGAACCGCGGATTTCGGAAAAAAGTCGAAAATAGTGTTGACGAAGCAACGTAAAAGCTGGTAAGATACTTGTTGTTGTCACGAAGCAAGTCAGGTGCGAGACATTGATCGCACCGAGATCTGCATTGAATAAATATTCAAGTTTTAAAAAAGTCGTTGACAACGCTGACCGGCTAAGATATACTAACAAAGTTGTCTTAACGGACAAGGTAGTCCTTTGAAAACTGAACAAAGTTTCGTAAATGTGATAGGGCTTTTCTTAAATGAAAAGAATTAAACA
>NZ_RHOI01000045.1 GCF_003946165.1 Lacticaseibacillus baoqingensis
GTGGCGCGCACTTAGCGCGTAGACTAGTGTGTACTGTCGGCGTTGTGGCGCAGCCGCAATGACGGCAGTGCCGCTAGTCCTAGCGCGTTGCGCCACGCAGCTCGACGAAAAAACCCAGAGCGGAGCATCGCGGTTTTAGGTAGGTGCATAAGATGGCTTGGGTGCGTGATGGCAACGCCATCGCGTGACCGAGCCATCTTATGCGCACTGCCGTTGCGATGCGCAGCTCGACGACGCCAAGCGTGCCAAAGCCCTTTAGCAAATCAAAACAATCGCCACTGGTGATGGGTTGCCATGCAGCCCAGCGCCGGTGGTTTTATTTTGCGCTCGCGCTGATCTGGCGCAACTCGCCGATGTCCCAACGCTCACCTCACCGGGCAAACGCACACCACCAGCACCAGGTTGCCTAGCGACCTAGTGCTGTTTTTTTTAGCTTGGCAATTTTTTGGGCTGCTGTCACATGAAGGCTTAACACCTTGTCATGAAATTATATCGCGCACAGGATCGTTCGGGTCTGATGCATATTGCCGGCTTGATGCCAGTTATTAATCTAACTAGATTGGTACAGTTTTATTAGTGGAAATGATGACCGCAAAGCCCTACAGACACGTGGCCCCAGCCAAAGCGCCTCGAGAGTGGGTCAGGCGGCACACTTTGCTTTAGCGGCGGGGTCTAAAAATAGTCAAGAATAGGAAAATAGTGTACGATTAAGTTGAAAATACTGGTGAAAACCGTTAAGAATGTGTTTCAAAAATGTGACATTGGGCTTTGTCTTTTAGATCGTTTGGTGATAGAGTAATGGTTGTGTTTTGAAGGATAAGTATCCGGACAATCCGCGATTTTAGAAACAATAGTCAGATCACTACCGCCAATGTTGGTTGACGATACATAGCAGGCTGTGTTTCGGTTAAGGAGGTGAATTCTGTGAACGAAAGTTATCCCTATGTTAAATTTCTCGGGCTAACCTTTAATCTGACTAATGATATCGGCATTTTGGTGACTGCCGCGATCGCGTTTTGCCTGATCTTTTGGCTATCGCGCAAGCCGCAATTGAGGCCAAAAGGCAAGCAAAACGTCTTGGAATGGATCATTGATTTTACGAATGGCATCGTGAAACAACAGATGCCTGGGCCTGAAGGCAATCGTTTTGGCCTGTTGGCATTCGTGCTTTTCGTCTTTATCTTTATCAATAACCAAGTCGGGCTGTTCTTGCAAGTCGATGTTAGTGGGAAGACCTGGTTCCGCTCGCCAACCGCTGATCCTGTGATCACCATGAGTTTGGCGATGTTGGTATTGGTCCTATCGCACTACTTCGGGGTTGTTTTCAAAGGCTTCAAAGGTTATCTGCAGGGATATATTTCACCAGTACCGTTTCTGTTGCCGATCAACATCATTGAAGAGTTTACGAACTTCGTGACGTTGTCGATGCGGCTTTATGGGAACATTTTTGCTGGTGAAGTTTTGGTCTTGCTGATCCGCCAGTTCGCATTCTCAGGAATGGGCGGGCCAACGAGTTTCATCGCTGGTTTCGTGTTGGAAATGGTTTGGCAAGGGTTCTCAGTGTTCATTGGGTCGATCCAAGCATACATTTTTGTCACCCTTGCGATGGTCTATACGTCACACAAGGTAGTTTCTGAATAATAGGAGGAAGAGAATATGCAATACATCGCCGCAGCTATCGCAGCCGGCTTCGCCGCGCTCGCCGCTTCATATGGTAACGGTCAAGTTATCTCTAAGACACTTGAAGGGATGGCACGTCAGCCAGAATTATCCGGCCAATTGCGCTCCACGATGTTCATCGGTGTCGGCTTGATCGAAGCCGTGCCGATCATCTCGATCGTTGTTGCCTTCATGTTGATGGGCAAGTAACACACAGCCATACAAGGCGTTGTCGTCACTAGGTGGCGACAGCGCGTTGTCGGCCTTGACTACTAATGGAAGGGAGTGGCACAACCATGGCTTCATTAGGTGATATGCTCTTTCTGCTGGTCGCTTTTGCCGTGTTGATGTTCCTTGTCGGAAAATTTGCTTGGAAGCCCGTTACTAAAATGATGGACGCCCGTGCAGATAAGATCAACAATGACTTAGACTATGCGGAAAACGCGCGCACTGAGGCCCAGACGCTTCAAGAGAAACGTCAAGCCGAACTCAAAAACTCCCAAGCCGACGCCGTTAAAATCGTCTCTCAGGCGAAGGAAAACGGTGAAAAGCAACGACAACAACTCGTGGACGCAGCTCATACTGAAGTTGCGACTCTGAAGGCCAATGCACAACAAGACATCGCGCAACAAAAACAAGATGCCTTGAACAGTGCTAAAGATGACGTTGCTGAGCTCTCGCTGGCAATCGCTAGCAAGATCATCGGCAAGGAATTGAATGCGGACGATCAGCAAACCTTGATCGATAGCTACATCAAAGGGTTAGGTGATGCCAATGGCACTCACTAATGCCGTCGTAGCACCGCGTTATGCGCGGGCGTTGTTTGAAGCAGCCCAAGAAACGGACCAGCTGGACAACGTACACACAGAACTTAATGCGTTAGGCGAGATCATCTCGCAAAACGCCAGTTTACTGCCAACTTTATCGGCAGTGACCGTCGCCCAATCTGACAAACAACAATTAGTGGATACACTCAAGCAAGAGGCGACCAGCCTCGTGGCAAACTTGTTGCAAGTCACTTTTGAATACGGCCGTATCGCTGCGATGCCAGCAATTATTGCTGATTTTGAGCAGCGTTATGCAGACGCGATCGGTCAACTCGATGCGACCATCACGACCGCAGTTGAGTTGACGCCTGCTCAAGAGCAGGCATTGAGCCAAGCGATCACCGCACGATTTGGGGGACAAAAAGTCCAATTAACGACTAAAGTTGACCCAGACGTGTTAGGCGGCGTGATGGTGCAAACACGGACCGCCGTAGTTGACGGTACCGTTAAGACGCGTTTGGCAAAACTGCGCGCCCAATTGTTGGCAAAATAAAGTCATTGCCGATTGGTAATGACGGTAACATAGTTGAGAGCCTGCGCTAGTCGTGGGCGTCCAAAAAGAGGTGAACCGGATGAGCATCAAGACTGAGGAAATCAGTTCTCTGATCAAAAAACAACTTGAAAATTATCAAGATGACCTCGATGTTGAAGAAGTCGGCACCGTCACTTATGTCGGTGATGGGATCGCCCGTGCGACCGGACTTGAAAACGCGATGGCCAGTGAATTACTGCAATTTAGCAATGGCTCATACGGGATGGCCCAAAACCTTGAAAGTAATGATGTTGGTATCATTATTCTCGGGAATTTCGATGACATTCATGAAGGCGACCAAGTTAAGCGTACCGGTCGGATCATGGAAGTCCCAGTTGGCGAAGCGATGATCGGTCGCGTCGTGAACTCTTTGGGTCAGCCAGTTGACGGGATGGGGCCGATCAAGACCGATAAGACCCGTCCGATCGAAGTCAAAGCACCAGGCGTTATGCAGCGGCAATCCGTTACGGAACCTTTGCAAACCGGTTTAAAGGCGATCGATGCCTTAGTACCGATCGGCCGTGGTCAGCGTGAGTTGATCATTGGGGACCGTAAAACAGGTAAAACGTCGATCGCAATCGATACGATCATCAACCAAAAAGATCAAGATATGATCTGTGTGTACGTGGCCATTGGTCAAAAAGACTCAACCGTCCGTACCCAAGTTGAGACGTTGAAGAAGTATGGCGCGATGGATTACACCATCGTTTTGACTGCCGGTCCTTCTGAACCAGCACCAATGCTGTATATTGCCCCTTATGCCGGCGCGGCGATGGGTGAAGAGTTCATGTATAACGGCAAGCACGTGTTGATCATTTATGATGATCTGACCAAGCAAGCCACCGCTTATCGTGAATTATCCCTGTTACTGCGGCGCGCTCCAGGTCGTGAAGCCTATCCTGGGGATATTTTCTACACGCATTCTCGTTTACTCGAACGTGCGGCGAAATTATCCGATGAATTAGGCGGCGGCTCGATGACCGCTTTGCCGATCATCGAAACGCAAGCAGGGGATATCTCTGCTTACATTCCGACCAACGTGATCTCCATTACCGATGGCCAGATCTTCTTACAAAGTGATTTGTTCTATTCTGGGACGCGGCCAGCGATCGATGCTGGGTCGTCAGTTTCTCGTGTTGGTGGTGATGCTCAGATCAAGGCCATGAAGAAAGTTGCTGGGACATTACGTTTGGACCTGGCCTCTTTCCGTGAACTGGAAGCCTTTACCCAATTCGGTTCTGATTTGGATGCGGCAACGCAAGCTAAGTTGAACCGTGGGCGGCGGACTGTTGAAGTCTTGAAGCAGCCAGTGCATAAGCCAATGCCTGTGCAATACCAAGTGGCTTCTTTATACGCCTTAACTCATGGCTATCTTGATTCTGTCGCGATCGATGATATTGCAGATTTTGAAGCCGGTTTGGCTGACTATCTGGATTCCAACGATGCCGACGATATGAATACCATTAAGACCACCGGCAAGCTGCCTGAAGGCGATTCTTTTGAAAACGCCGTTAAGGCTTTTGCCAACGGGTTCACTGCCAGCACCGACGCTAACTAAGGAGGTGCCGCATGGCTGAATCATTAATGGACATCAAGCGCCAGATCGCTTCGACCAAAAAGACCGGCCAGATCACCCAAGCCATGCAAATGGTTTCCGGTGCCAAGCTGTCTCAAATCGAAAAGCGCGCTGGCAATTATCAAGTGTATGCTACGAAGGTCCGCGAGATCGTGACGCATTTGGCTGCGGCGCAATTGCTGCAACTGGAAAAGATGCAAGAAGGCTCCGGCAACAGCGATACCGCCAAGCAAGGCTTCAAAGTTGCCAGCCTCTTGCAACAACGGCCCGTTAAGAAAACCGGTTATCTGGTCATTACCAGTGACCGCGGCTTAGTCGGGGGATATAACAGCACGATCTTAAAGGCCATGATGCAAATGATCAAAGACGACCACAAGTCGCCTGATGAATATTGTATCTTAGCCGTCGGGGGCACCGGGGCAGACTTTTTCAAAGCCCGCGGCCTCGACTTGGCGTATGAATACCGTGGCGTTTCCGATGTGCCGACGTTTAACGAAGTTCGTGAGATCGTTAAAACGGCGGTGACCATGTTTGATAGCGGTGTGTTTGATGAACTTTATGTTTGTTACAATCACCATGTCAACTCATTGACGTCTGCTTTCCGCGCAGAAAAGATGTTGCCGATTTCTGACTTAGATGTGTCTGAAGTTGCGGACAAAAACATCGATTACCTGACTGAACCCGATCCTGATGCCGTGTTGGAAGCAATTTTGCCTCAATATGCGGAAAGCTTGATCTTCGGTTCGATCATGGATGCCAAAACAGCTGAACATGCTGCTTCGACAACTGCGATGAAGAGCGCGACGGATAATGCCAACGATTTGATCTCCCGTCTGTCTGTGACCTATAACCGGGCCCGCCAAGCAGCCATCACCACCGAGATCACCGAAATCGTCGGCGGCGCCAATGCACTAGAATAAAACCAGAGCGCAGCATCGCGTTTTTAGGCAGGTGCAAAAGGCGGCTTGGGCGCGTGATGGCAACGCCATTGCGTGACCGAGACGACTTATGCGCACTGCCGTTGCGATGCGCAGCTCGACGAAAAACCAGAGCGCAGCGGCGCGAATATGGACGACGGGCTAGCAGGGCTTGGTGGATGGAGGCGATAGCCGCCAGCCGCAAAGACCAGCTAGAACGTTCGGCCATGCGCCGTGCAGCTCGACGAATAAAACCAGAGCGAAGCAAGCCGCCCTTAGGGGTGTTGATAAGGCAGCCTGGGTGCGTGATGGCAACGCCATCGCGTGACTGGGATGACTTATCAGCGACCCCGATGGCTTGCGCAGCTCGACGAAAAAAAACCAGAGCGCAGCGGCGCGAATATGGACGGCGGGCTAGCAGGGCTTGGTGGATGGAGGCGACAGCCGCCGGCCAAAAAGACCAGCTAGAACGTTCGGCCATGCGCCGTGAAGCTCGACGAAACCAGAGCACAACACACGTTTAGCTCTGAATTAACAACAGGGAGGACGATTTCATTGAGTAACAATACTGGTAAAATCGTGCAAGTGATCGGCCCTGTTGTCGACGTTGAATTTCCTATTAACGGCGAAACCCCAGGTATCAACAATGCCTTGACTTTAGAGAAGAATGACGGCAAGCAGCTTGTGCTTGAAGTCGCTTTACAGTTAGGTGATGGGGTATTGCGGACTGTTGCGATGGACTCTACTGATGGGCTCCAACGTGGGATGGTCGTCACCGATACTGGTGGCCCTATCTCCGTGCCTGTTGGTAAAGACACGCTAGGCCGCGTCTTCAACGTTTTGGGTGAGACGATCGATAACGGCCCAGAATTTCCCGCTGATCACCGTCGCGATGCCATCCATAGAGAAGCGCCAGCATTCGAAGACTTGAGCACGAGTTCCGAGATCCTCGAAACCGGGATCAAAGTCATCGATTTGTTGGAACCTTATCTGCGTGGTGGGAAAGTTGGTCTGTTCGGTGGTGCCGGTGTCGGCAAAACCGTTTTGATCCAGGAATTGATCCATAACATCGCCGAAGAACACGGCGGCATTTCGGTATTTACCGGTGTCGGCGAACGGACCCGTGAAGGGAACGACTTGTATTTTGAAATGCAAGGTTCTGGTGTTTTGAAGAACACTGCCATGGTGTTTGGTCAGATGAATGAGCCGCCTGGTGCCCGGATGCGTGTGGCGCTGACTGGTTTAACGATCGCGGAATACTTCCGTGACGTTGAAGGTCAAGATGTGCTGTTGTTTATCGACAACATCTTCCGCTTCACGCAGGCTGGTTCTGAAGTTTCCGCCTTACTCGGCCGGATCCCTTCTGCCGTTGGTTATCAGCCAACGCTGGCCACTGAAATGGGTCAATTACAGGAACGGATCACGTCGACGAAGAAGGGTTCCGTTACGTCTATCCAGGCGATTTATGTGCCTGCCGATGACTATACTGACCCGGCGCCAGCGACGACTTTCGCCCATTTGGACGCGACGACTAACTTGGAACGGCGTTTGACGCAGCAAGGGATCTATCCCGCTGTTGATCCGCTGGAATCCACATCCAGTGCTTTGGCCCCAGATATTGTCGGTCAAGAGCACTATGATGTTGCCATGAAGGTCCAACAAGTCTTGCAACGTTACAAGGAATTACAAGACATCATCTCGATTTTAGGGATGGATGAATTGTCAGATGACGAAAAGATCACCGTTGCGCGTGCGCGGCGGATCCAGAACTTCTTGTCGCAGTCATTCTCTGTGGCGGAACGCTTCACGGGCTTGCCAGGCAAGTACGTTAAGGTCGAAGACACGGTGCGCGGCTTCAAGATGATCTTAGATGGCAAGATGGATGACTATCCAGAAGAAGCCTTCCGTCTGGTCGGCGGTATTGAAGATGTCATTGAAAAGGCGAAGACGCTGGGTTTCGATCCAGAAGCTGACGCCCAAAACGACGTACAAGCCGCTGCTAACTAAGGAGGCGAAGCAACTTGGCCGAACTTTCTAATGTTGTAACGGTCAACATCGTGACCCCTAATGGCTTAGTGTATGATCACCATGCAGACTTGGTCGTCGTGAAAACGATCGCCGGCGAATTGGGGATCATGGCTAACCACGAACCCGTCGTTGCGCCTTTAGTGATCGGGGAAGTGCGCGTGCAACGCACCGATAACCCTGGCCACGAAGATGTGATCGCGGTCAACGGCGGCTTCATGGAGATGTCGAATAATACGGCTTCCATCGTGGCTGATTCTGCTGAACGTGAACGAGACATTGACTTGACTCGTGCGCAAGCTGCCCGCGATCGCGCGCAGCGGCGTATCGAAGAAGCCAAGAGCAAAGCTGACCCAGACGAGCTGCAACGCGCCCAAGTCGCTTTGCAGCGTGCGATCAACCGGATCCACGTTAAGACCGGCAAATAAGCAATTTATGCGCCGCGCTTATCTGGCCAATCAAAATGACCTTGCTGGTCACTCTGTAATGGAGTGGCAGCAAGGTCATTTTTTTGGCCCAATTTAGTGCACAATAATCAATAAAATATTATCACATTTATGATCGCGTCGGCAAAAGCTGCGCGGTGACGCATTCCAGCAGGCAAATATCGAACGGCAGGCGGTTGGCCGTTATGGGAATCGTTCGTTCTTCGCAGTGATAGTGTATAATAACAAACAACGAAAGGAAGGTATTTTATGTATCAATCTATGGGGCTGTCAGCGGCGTTGACGCTGATCTCGCATGTGTTATTTATCTTGATCTCATTTCGCTTGCTGTCAACGACGGTGCGTTTTGACCAATTGTTGCGGCCTAATCACGTCCGGGAAAGCCGACTCTTGATGTTATTTTTATCCATCGCATTAGGCTATTTGGTCAGTTCCTTTTTCCTGGCCGCGATCCAAGCATCACGCAACTTGCCGTATCTCTTACGGTAACGCCAAACCCGCTTGAATTCTTAGTTGTTGACAGGGATAGCGTATGTTATTATCGAAGGGTTGAATAAAATTGGCCTGCGTGGGCCAAAAAGCCTGATCAAGGAGAGTAATAATGGCAAAAGACATCGGCATCGATTTGGGGACGGCTAACGTCCTCATCAATGTGAAGGGCAAAGGTATCGTGTTGAACGAACCGTCTGTCGTTGCGATCGACACCAAAACTGGCAAGGTACTGGCGGTAGGTACTGAAGCGTATAAGATGGTGGGTCGCACACCCGGTAATATCAAATCGATCCGACCGTTAAAAGACGGTGTGATCGCTGATTTTGATATCACCGAAGCGATGCTCGAATATTTCATCAATAAGCTAAACGTCAAAGGCTTTATGTCTAAGCCAAACATCTTGATCTGTGCCCCGACCAATGTGACCAGCATCGAGCAAAAAGCGATCATTCAAGCCGCCGAAAAGTCTGGCGGCCGGCGGGTCTATTTGGAATTCGAACCTAAAGTCGCCGCAGTTGGGGCCGGGTTGGATATTTTCCAACCGCAAGGCAACATGGTGATCGACATGGGCGGTGGGACCAGTGATGTGGCGGTTTTGTCAATGGGCGAAATCGTCACCAGCCGCAGCTTGCGTTTGGCCGGTGATAAGATGGATGCCGCCATTGCCGCTTATGTGAAGAACAAGCATAAGCTGTTGATCGGTGAACATACCGCTGAACAGATCAAGATCCAAATCGGCGCCGTTTACGAAGCTGATCCGGAAGAAACGATCGAAGTGCGCGGCCGCGATATCGCCACTGGCTTACCGCGTGAAGTCGTCGTGACCTCTGCTGAGGTTTCAGAAGCCTTGCATGAAACCATGATGCAGATCGTGGCAGCGGCTAAAGATGTCTTGGAACAAACCCCGCCGGAATTGTCGGCGGATATCATCGATCGCGGCGTGATGTTGACTGGCGGCGGTGCCTTGCTCAAGGGGATCTCCAAGTTGTTTGCCGCAGAACTCAAAGTCCCAGTGTTGCTAGCAGATGATCCGTTAGATGCAGTGGCGTTAGGTACAGGGGTATTATTGGATAACATCGCGCACCATAAGCAATATTAAGCACAAGGAGGTCAAAATGAGTTCAGATTATGCCAAGCGCGTCTTGCGCAAGTTAGGCTGGGGAATTTTGATCGCCTTGATCGTGTTGATCATTGGCGCGATGGCAGGATTTGGGATCGGCGGCGGCAATCCATGGCGGGTCTTTTTGCCGAGTACATGGGGCCACATCGCTGACTTCTTGAAATGATGCGGTACTTGTTGATGGCGCTGGTGCGCTTTTATAAAATCGCGATCTCACCACTATTGCCGCCGAGTTGTCGCTATTACCCGACGTGTTCGACTTATACCTATCAGGCATTGGTCAAGCACGGCGCGTTCAAAGGCAGCTTGATGGGGATCGCGCGGATCTTGCGGTGCAATCCTTTTGCACATGGCGGCGTCGATCCGGTGCCGGATTATTTTACGCTGCGGCGCAATCCAGATCCTGACCAAAATATCGACGAGGCGTTGAATTGGGAGCACTATCATGGGAGGAAACATGGCTAAGGAACAAAAAATTCAAGTCGTGCAAGCAGACGTCACGCGTAACGGGCATACCGTTTCGGTGTTGACCGTCAATAAAAACGAGATCGGTTACGTCGAAACCGTTGGCGATCGGTTTAACGCTTATCTGGCTGGCAACACGAGTGCGAACCACTTTAAGTCCATGGATGACGCGGTCAACTTCTTGATCGCCGAATACCACCTCCATCACAGTTAAGAATAGCTTGCATTCGCCACGTCGGAATTGTTTTCTGGCGTGGTTTTTGGTGTAATGGAGAATGAATGCTGAACATGTCCAGCAAATATACACAGCAAGCGATGGGAGAACTATTGTGGCACAAGATATGACGGACAATCAAAACGAAAATCGGATCGACTATGGGATCATTTTATCGGTGATGCTATTGGCCTTGATCGGCATGGCGGCGATCTATATGGCAGTCGACAATGATACCAGTGCCAGCTCGACGCCGTTGCATGCGTTGATCATGCAAGGTGTGTGGTATGCGATCGGCGGCATCGGCATTTTTTTCGTCATGCAATTTGATACCGAGCAGCTGTGGCGCATTGCGCCGATCTTATACGGCTTAGGGATCTTCTTGCTGGTGGCGGTGCTGTTTTTGTATGATCGCAGCGTGGCAGCCAGTACCGGCGCCAAAAGCTGGTTTTCGATGGGACCGATCACCTTCCAGCCTTCAGAAGTGATGAAGCCAGCATACATCTTGATGTTAGGGCGCGTCGTCACCAACCATAACAGTAATTATCAACACTCGACGGCTAACGATTGGCATTTGATCGGTGAGATGATGTTATGGACGCTGCCGGTATTGGTCTTGATGGAGTTGCAAAATGACTTCGGGACCATGTTGGTGTTTATGGCGATCTTTGCTGGCGTGGTGCTGGTTTCTGGGACCACGTGGAAGATCATTGCCCCAATCGCCAGCGTATTTGTGGTCATCGGCGGCGGCGCAATCTTATTGGTCACCCAAAGCTGGGGCCGGGCGATCTTGTCGCATGTTGGGTTTAAAGCCTATCAGTTCAGCCGGATCGATTCATGGCTCAATCCTTCCGGGGCGACCAGCGGGGATTCGTATCAGTTGTGGCAATCGATGAAGGCCATCGGCTCTGGTCAATTGACGGGCCGCGGGTTCAACAATATCAAAGTGGCGGTGCCGGTGCGTGAATCTGACATGATCTTTTCGACCATCGGCGAGACCTTCGGCTTCATTGGATGTGCGGTGGTGATCTTGTTATATTTCCTTTTGATTTATCAGATGATTCGCGTTACCTTTGATACGAAGAACGAATTTTATGCTTACATCTCAACTGGGGTCATCATGATGATCTTATTCCACGTTTTTGAAAACATCGGGATGAACATCGGCCTACTCCCCCTCACCGGGATCCCGTTGCCATTCATCTCACAAGGCGGCTCGTTTTTACTCGCGAACATGCTGTCAGTAGGCATGGTCTTATCGATGCGCTATCACCATCAAAGCTACATGTTCAGCGGCGAATCGGAAAACTTTGATTAACAAAGCGGAGTGGCGCGCTTAGCGCGTAGGTTAGCGCGTACTGGCGGCGTTGTGGCGCAGCCGCAATGACGGCAGTGCCGCAAACCTTAGCGCGATGCGCCGTGACCGGGATGATTTACCCGCGACCCCGTTGGCATGAGTAGCTCGACTAAGCACAGAGCGAAACATACCGACTTACCCGCAACCCCATTTGAGATCAAACCTATCAAGGAGGAAAACACATGGCGCAATATTTTTGGCAAGACACAGTAGCAGACAAGGTCCGGGTCGGTTTGACCGCCGGGGCCCAGGAAACATTCGGCCAGATCAAATTTGCTGATCTGCCGCAAGTTGGGCGGAAAGTGACGGTCGGGAAACCATTTCTCGCCATCGAAGCAGAAAAGGCAGTGCTGGATCTAGATGCGCCATTGTCTGGGGAAATCGTTGCGGTCAATGACTTGGTTGCCGATGACCCGGCACTCCTCAATTCGCCAGAAAAAGCGGACAACTGGGTGGCAGAGATCAAGGCGTAACCTCATATTTTTTTAATGATGGGGTTGACAAGCTAGACTGAATTCAGTACCATCAGAGATAATTCAAAGCAACAAACGAACGATGTGAGAGAGTAAGGCTTGCCAGACTGTACAGAAAACCCGGGTGAATGAGAGCGGGGTAGCGCACAGACCTGAAGATGGCTCACGGATCGGTGCACCGAACTCGGTTGAGTAAGGCTGCAATGGGTGGCGACCATTATCTCGCACGCGGGTTGTTTGACCCGTTAGTGAGGACAGCTTGGCTGTCGAATTAGAATGGTACCGCGGGATGACCGCTTCTAACTTAGGTTAGGAGCGGTCATTTTTTTATGCCGATCGTGTTGGTTTGCAGCAAAATTTTAGGGGGATTCAAAATGAAATTGTGGAAGAAATTAGTTGCGGCAGCAGCCGTTGCTTTACCAGTCTTTGCCTTAGCCGCTTGCGGCAACAGCAGCGCGCCTAAAAGCTCGACGGTGAAAATCGGGATCATGAGCAATGACCGCGAGATCTGGCAAGATATTCAAAAGCGCCTCAAGAAGCAAAATGTGAACATCAAGCTCGTTGAATTTACCGACTACAACACGCCTAACAAGGCGTTGGAAGACGGCGACATCCAATTGAACTCATTCCAACATTATGACTTCTTGAACAGCTGGAACAAAAAGCATGGCGATAAGATCGTTGCCGTTGGTGAAACTTACATCGGCCCGATCCGCGCCTACTCTAACAAGATCAAGTCACTAAAGGAACTCAAAAAAGGCGACACTGTCTCCGTGCCAAACGATGCCACCAACGAAGGCCGGGCCTTACAGCTGCTCGAACAACAAGGGATCATCAAGCTTAAAGCCGGCGTTTCGCAACCGACGACGCGGGATATCGCCGAAAATAAGCTGGACTTGAAGTTTACCGAACTTGATGCTGCCCAAACCGCACGTTCTTTGAATGATGTCGCAGCGGCGGTGGTCAACAACGATATTGCCGCAGCGGCTAAGCTGACGCCAAGCAAAGCGATCGCCGTCGAAAAGATCGACAAGAACTCGCATCCTTGGATCAACATCATTGCTGCCAAGTCCGCTAAGGATAAGCAAAACAAGACCTACAAGAAGATCGTGAAAGCTTATCAAACTGACCAAACCGCAAAGCTGTTGAAGAAGTACTACAAGGGTTCCACCGTTCCAGCTTGGAAGTAGGCGTCTGTCTCGCATCGCGAGGCTACATAGTGGAGGTAATCACATGAAATTATGGCAAAAAATCGTCGCGACCGTCGCCATCGCTTTACCGGTTTTCGCTTTAGCCGCTTGCGGCAATCAAAGCACCAGCAATAACAAAACCGTCAAAGTCGGGATCATGAGCAATGACCGTGAGATCTGGCAAGATATTCAAAAGCGATTGAAGAAGCAAAACGTTAACATCAAATTAGTCGAGTTCACCGACTACACCACGCCGAATAAGGCTTTGGAAGATGGGGACGTCGACTTGAATGCCTTCCAAAACTATACCTTCTTAGATAACTGGAACAAAAAGCATCATACCCACATCGTTTCGATCGGTGATACTTATCTCGGCCCGATTCGTGCTTACTCCAAGAAGATCAAGTCACTCAAAGACTTAAAGTCCGGCGATACCGTTTCGATCCCGAATGACCCGGCGAATGAAGGGCGGGCTTTGAACCTTTTGCAACAAGTTGGGTTGATCAAGCTTAAAGATAAGGCCACCCCGACAACGCGTGATATCACCGAAAACAAGCTTAATTTGAAGCTGACAGAATTAGACGCGGCCCAAACTGCGCGCAGCATGAATGACGTGGCGGCGGCAGTCGTCAACAACGACATCGCTGCTGCGGCGAAGCTGAATGTCAAAGATTCCATTGCCGTAGAAAAGATCACCGACAAGTCCAGCCCATACATCAACTTCATCTCAGCCAAATCGAAAAAAGATAAGGCGAATAAGACCTATCAAAAGATCGTCAAAGCTTATCAAACCAAGCAAACGGCTAAATTGATGAAGAAAGTCTACAAAGGCACAACAGTTCCCGCTTGGAAGTAACTCGCAGGCGGTTTGTGTGGTAAACTAAATAGGCACGCATTGGCGATATCCTATGGGGTATCGCCATGTCTATGTCCGGTCGTGACCGGTCGCGAATCAAGCAGAAACGAGGAAGAACATGGCTAAAGAAGTCGTCATCACCTTAAAAGATGTTGATGTCCGATTCCACGAAAAGAATCGCGACGTCCACGCTGTCGATCACGTCGATTTAACCGTCGAACGTGGCGATATTTATGGGATCGTTGGATATTCAGGGGCAGGCAAGTCCACGCTGGTGCGGGCGATCAATTTACTGCAGCGCCCCACTTCAGGCAGTGTCACTGTGTTAGGTGAAGATATGCTGGCGTTATCGCCGAAAGCCTTGCGCGCAGAGCGTAAACGCATTGGCATGATCTTCCAGCATTTTAACTTGATGAATTCCTTGACCATCGCCGATAACGTGGCGTTTCCGTTGAAGGGCTTGCGGCCAAAAGCAGAGATCCAAGCCAAAGTCACGGAACTTTTGGAATTAGTCGGCTTAGAAGACCGCGCGACCGCTTTTCCCACGGAATTATCCGGTGGGCAAAAGCAGCGTGTCGGGATCGCGCGTGCTTTGGCGTCTGATCCCGAGATCTTGATCTCTGATGAAGCCACCAGTGCCTTGGATCCAAAAACCACCAGTGCGATCTTGGATCTGCTCAAGCAGCTCAATGAGAAGCTTGGGTTGACGATCGTCTTGATCACCCATGAAATGGAAGCCGTCAAGCAGATCTGCAATAAAGTCGCCGTCATGGATGAAGGGGCGATCATTGAACGCGGCAGCTTGCTGGAGATCTTTGCCAAGCCGCAACAAAAGCTGACCAAAGACTTCATCGATACCACCATTCAACTGGATGCGGCGATCGAATCTGTCCGCCAGCAGCCGGCTGTGGCCCATCTGGCAGGCGCCGATCAATTGGTGCGGCTGACCTATCTGGGCGCGTCTACGGACCAGCCGTTGGTCGCGACGTTATATAAGGACTTCAACGTGACCGCGAATATTTTGTTTGGGGACATCCAGATCTTGCAAGGCACGCCGTTTGGCAATTTGATCGTGGTCTTATCGGGGACGCAAGCAGATATCGAGCAGACGTTCAAATACTTAGCAGCTAACGATGTCCAAGTCCAGCACATCGACAAGGAGGCGTAAGCCATGCAATTTTTGAAAAACTTATTCCCCAACGTCGTCCCGATCTGGACCGGCGACGGCGGCGTGGTACAGGCGATCAACGAAACCCTGTATATGACCATCGTCACCACCATCGTCGCTGGGATCATCGGCTTGATCTTAGGGGCCTTGTTGGTCTTATGGGACGATGACGGCTTAGTGGCCAACCGCCCAGCCTATTTCGTCTTGGATAAAGTCGTCAACGTCTTACGGGCGATCCCGTTCATCATCTTATTAGCGATCATGTCACCAGTGACGCGTGCGATCGTCGGGACCGGGATCGGCCCGACGGCGGCATTAGTGCCGTTGATCGGCGGGACTGCGCCATTTTTCGCCCGGCAAGTGCAAAACGCCTTGCTGACCGTCGATCCTGGGGTGATCGAAGCCGCAGAAGCCATGGGGCTAAGCCCCTTGGCGATCGTCTTTCGCGTGTACTTGCGCGAAGGCTTGGGCGAATTAGTCCGGGTGACCGTGTTGACCATCATTTCGATCATCGGCTTAACGGCCATGGCCGGGGCTATCGGTGGCGGCGGCTTAGGGAACTTAGCGATCGCCATTGGGTACCAGCGTTATGAAAATGACGTTATCTGGGTCGCGTTAATCTTCATCTTGGTGATGGTGTTCATCATCCAATTCATCGGCGATGTGATCGCCCGCAAACTACATCATTAGATCAAGCGCTATCGCGGCAGCTGAATTTCAGCTGCCGCGATTTTTTTGTGTCGTCAAAGGCAGCCCGTTAAAATATGATAATTTTGTGAATGCAGAGCTGAACTTTATGAGTATAAATTATGAAATAATACTATAAAAATTCATAAAACTCCCCTAATATATAAGTGTGAACAATTTTATCATTGAACGCACGGCAACGCCGACTGCTCAGCCGGCGTTGTCAACGGAGAAAATGTTATTGGGGGAACTGTGAATGACAGTTGGCATTTTGATCCCTGCGTATGATCCTGACCAGCGGCTTTTAGCGTTGTTGGCTGAGTTGGTCGCCACGAAGCGCTTTTTACATATCGTGGTGGTCGATGACGGCTCGCATGCCGCTTGTCAGTCTATTTTTGCGCAGGCAAAACGATCGTTTGGGCATCAGGTGACGTTTTTGCGCCATCAGACCAATCAGGGCAAAGGGGCCGCGTTAAAAACCGGTTTTGCGTATTATCAAGCCCTGAAGCCGCCAGTGCAAGGCATCGCCACGTTAGATGCCGATGGCCAGCATACTGTCAAAGACTTGTGTGCGTGTGTGGACCGCTTCTTGCAAGCACCGGCCAAAATGGTGTTAGGCGTGCGTCGATTTGACCGCTCAACGCCGTTGCGGTCGCGCTTTGGCAATACGTTGACGGAGCAGCTCGTCCGCTTATTGACCGGGTTGTCGGTCAGTGATACGCAAACCGGCTTGCGGGTGATCCCGCTGGCTTATGCGCAAGCGGCGCTGCATTTGGCCGGTGACCATTATCAATTCGAATTCAATATGTTATTGGCGGCCAAGCAGCATCACATCCAGATCAGTGAGCAGCCGATCGCCACGATTTACTTGGACCAGAATGCCACCTCGCATTTTCGGGTGTTGCGGGATTCTTTGTCGATTTATGCCCAGTTTTTCCGCTTTGCCTTTAGCGGCTTCTTGTCGTTTTTAGTCGACATCAGCTTATTTACCGGCCTCGTCAGCTTGCTGCAAGGGCATGCGGCAGCGGCGGTGATGATCGCGACGATCTTGGCGCGTTTAGGCTCGGCTGGGATCAATTATGCCTTGAATCGGCGCGTGGTGTTTCAGCGCGGCCAGCGCCATGCGATGTGGCGGTATGCGGCTTTGTTTGTGGTGCAGACGTTGTTGTCCGGTTTGGGGACTACGCTGTTTTCGGCCCGGCTTGATCCGCATGGCGTGGTGTGGCTATTGAGTGTGGTCAAAATGGCGTGGGATCTGGTGTTATTCGTGATCAGCTACCAGGTCCAAAAGCGGTTCGTCTTTCGAGGGTCTGCCCATGTCAACTAAAAAACGGCTGGTTTATTCGCTGGCGATCGGGTTGTCGGTCATTTATTTGCTTTGGCGGGTGTTTTTTACGATCCCTTGGCATGCCCATTTTTGGGTGCTGGTGTTTGCTTTGATGCTGGTGATCAGTGAAGTGATCTCAAATTTCACCGCCTACTTATTAGTTGCTTTTAATCTGCTGGTGGGCCGCGATCAGACGCAAGCCATGGCAGACACGCCGGAATTTGCGCCGAGTGTGCCGCTGCCGGCAGTGGACATTATCATTGTCACGCATAACGAAGACGTGGCATTATTGCGTAAAACGGTGAATGCGGCGACGTTTTTAGATTATCCAGATCAGGCCTTGGTGCATATTGTGATCGCCGATGACGGCAACCGTCCGGCAGTGGCCAAGCTGGCTGCCGAATATCAGGTTGGCTATATTGGCATGTCAGACAACCATGACGCCAAGTCCGGCAACATCAACCATGCCTTGTTGCAACTGAAGGCGCCTTTGTTTGGCTCTGTGTCAAATGGTGTTGATTAATAGTTTTTATCTTTTGAAAGGTCCACTCTTCGGAGTGGATTTTTTGTTAT
>NZ_RHOI01000046.1 GCF_003946165.1 Lacticaseibacillus baoqingensis
CAGGTGTCTTTTTGTTATCTAAAAAGGGTCTAGCATCTCCAGTGTTGATTACTACCAACACCAAAAATTCTAGACCCGCTTCTTTGCGGCCAAAATTGTTGCGTATTAGGATCAAATAGCACATCCGGCGCGATCGTCATATCATCGACGGCTTCAGCCACTGGTGCTTGTGAAGTGGCGTTGCCATCACTGATCAATGCGACTGATACCAAAGTGATCGGCAAATCATCCGAGATCAATTCCAGATCTTGCAAATGATGCAGCCAAGTCACCACGCCAGGTTGATGCACATCATCATCGGCTTTGATCTGCACATATTGGCCAAAATTCCGCCACATGGCGATCCCCAACGACCGGGTTCCTTTCATTGCTGGTTTATAGCTTTGTGATTGTGCTTTGGTATCGCGCCGCCACACCGTCATCGGTTCGACGAAGGCATTTTCGCTATCAAACATCGGGATTCCAGCACTAAAGATCGTCGCTTCACCCGTCTCTGACCACTCAATGTGCAATAACCGCGACCAGACGGTATATAAACCCGCCAAGTTTGTCGGCGGCAGAAGTTGTTGCCGCTCAGCCACATACTCATTGATCGTGGGATACTCCCAGACTGGTTTTTGCACAACATAGCCTTCATCTTGGACTAAAGTTAAATTCAACATCAACGTCTCAAACAACGTACGCCCTTGAATATACACTGGATTCAAGCGGTAAACCCAACCAGCAGGCGTTGCAAACTTTTCTGGCGCGGTCACTTTGGTCTTATCTGTCACCCCGGTAAAATTCTGATACGTGACCAGCCACCGCACCAACTCTGGCAAAGTCACCGCGTTCTTCACGGATTCTGTCTTCGGCGTAAAAATTGCCGGTGTATTGCCGCTTTCAGAAATCAAGCGATTGATCTGCTTGATCGCTACTGTCCCGGTTCCAGTTGCGACGCGCTTCTTAGCTGGTACTAAGGCGTCATAGTCGGCAGCTGATGACTGATAAAATGGCGTCTCGCCAAAAAAATCAAACCGTGACTGATACCGGTGTAAATAGTCACTGACGACAGCGGTAAAATGGCCTTGTTCGGCTAATGTCTGCCAAGTATCAAACAGATCATCGGGTTCGAAATCGTCATCATCAACTGCCGCTGATACGCGCATCGTTTTATCATCGATCGTCAACCAGTCATAAGGCCTATCCTGCGCATTAAAGCGAGAATACACCGTTAGTAATATGGCCAATAGCAATCGCAAAATGGCAAAATCTTGTGCGCGCATATCCCCCGCCAAACGCCGATAGTGTTGCGCATTGGCAAACAATTCGATTAGCGAAACCGTTTGTACCGTATCCGTTTCAGCATCGATCACATCGATCCACGCATCGGTCGTCAAATTAAATGCTTGCTTCACTAGCTTCCACCTCCATTGGTTCATAACTTAAACCAAGCGTTGGCGAATACGTTAATCGCCATCGACCCAAGGTCCCGGTTAAATGTTCATCTAATGGTAATACCAACGCCCCTTTCAGCCACTTATCCGTTTGCCACTGGCTAAAGAAATGGTGAGTGGTTTTTTCAAGTTCTGCGATCGCAGCATTGATATCTATGCTCACTGCCCTTGGCAAACGCACGACTTGTGCCGCGATTTCTTGTGACGTACATTGCGCCAATGGCCGACCATCGACCAACTGATCTGCCACCACCGTGTGCCGGATCAAAATCACCTCCAACGTTTCTTGAATGTCACGCACAGCTGCTTGCGCACGCTGTTCATCCTTATCCACAGACGTTAGGCTTCGATCCAACCAACCGTGTAATGTCGCTCGCCGCCCACGATCAGGTTTTTTGATCTGGAAAACTTGTGCTTTTTTCTGTGCGGTCGCGATTTGCGCATCAAATTCTGCCTTAGCTTCCTGCAAGCCCACGATCTCCGGCTCATGCTCGCGATCATAGACTAATTGGACTAGACACGAAATATCCGTTGGCAACTGCAACACTGCTGGCAAATAATGGACAGTCTTCAGCAATAAATACCGGCTGTAGATCAATTCATCCGCATCAGCAAATTTTCCCGGCCCTTGGATCCCCATCACGATCATGCGTGGTTGCTGCAACTGTTCCGGACGGGTGATCGCATGACGATGGAGCCGTCCTGCCCGCTGCAACAATAAATCTAGTGGTGCAATATCGGTATATAAAATATCAAAATCAATGTCTAACGATTGTTCAAGTACTTGGGTCCCGATGACGATCATGCGCGCAGGACGGGCGCCAAGTTTGCCGATAGCCGCTTGTAACTGCTGTTCTTGCCGTGTTCGATCTGGTGCCAAAAACGCCGAATGCAAAACGATCAGCGGGATGTCATCAGGCACCATCCTTGCTAGATTTTGGGCACGTTTAACTGTATTGACGATCACGCCGGCTACTCCACCAGCAGCAATACTATCGATAACCTGCTTGATCAACACAGCATCTTCGGCGTCATCAGTTTCGACCGTGATTGCTTGCGGCAGCTGATCGCTGACCCCAGCAAATTTCGTGATTTGGACAACTTTTCGCCCATCCAACATTGTCATTAATGGGTAAGCTTCTGATTGTTCCCAATCTGCAGGCAACGCACTGAGATCAGCAGCACTGGCACTTAGTTTACGGCCATACTTACCAGCAAAATACGCTGCCAATAGGGCATTACGCTTAGCTTTCGGCAAAGTCGCCGACAGGATCACAACTGGGACGTGATAAGCGCCTAACCAGCGAATGGCACGATAAAGATATTGACTCATGTAGGCGTCATAAGCATGTACTTCATCTAAAATGATGACTTTTTTTGACAAGCCCAAATGCTTCAATGCCAGATGCTTTTGCTTCAATGCCATGACCAGCAAGTTATCGATCGTGCCTACAGCAAATTCATCGAGGATCCGCTTTTTACCGGAAAACCAGCTGTTGACGCTAACGGCATTTTTACTTTCAATGTTGGCGGCATCCGGTAACTGTTGAAAATGCTGATTAAAGCGCGCCTTGCCATGCAACAGTTCGATCGAGCGCACCGCTGCTTCAGTCCCTGGCAATGCTTGCAACCAAGCGACCACGCGATCAAACATAGCATTGGCAGTAGCTTGTGTTGGTAAGCCAAAAAACAAGCCTCGTCGGCCGCTGCGATACGCCAATTGCTCCGCAGCCACTAAAGCGATCTCGGTTTTGCCCAATCCCATGGGCGCTTCAATGATCACGATCCCTGGATCAATGGTTTCATCCAATACTGTCGTCAGTTTTTGCTGCACCGGTCGTGGTTGATAGCCAAAGCGCTCTGCATAAACCGTGTCGCGATCAGGCATCCCTTGCGGTGCAATATCTTCGCCGAGATACCAGTTGCCCATTGCATTTTCAAACCGGCCAGTCAAATCGATGTCATTCAAGTCTTGCTCGATCGAGATCAACGGGAACAGCACGCTATCATCACCCAATGATTCGCTAGAAGCTAACCAGTCGGCCATGATCAATAATCCTTCTAACATGACCGCTTGGGGTTGATCAATAACTGGCAGTTCCGCGACAGCCTGATAACCGGCCAATTTCATTCCTTGTTGAAAAAGTTCAGTTTGGACCGCCTGCCAATGTTGCTGGATCGCAGGATCATGATCTTTTTGCCAATAATTAGCGGTATAAACGGAAAGCTGATCTCGGGGCGGTCGTGATTCCGGTTTGCCATGATGACCGCCAATAATCGCACCAATTGCTGCTGGCACACCAAAATGTTCCAGTATGGCTTCGCCGGCCAGCGCATGCGGCGATTGCCGCTCAGAGGCCAACGCTGTATCAGCCAAACCAGAAAAACCGGCTCGCATCAACTGCTCCAATAGTTCCTGATCTAGCGACTGATTACCATCATAGGAAGGTTTGATTTGAAAAGCCGGGGTCGCCTTGCCAATGTCATGCGTGAACCCCAAAAAGTTGACCAGACGATCCACCCCTTCATCCCCAAGTGATTGCGCCAGCCAATCACGCTGACCATCAGCTAACCAATTATTTGCTAACCAATGAATTACCCTCATTGTATCGTTTAAATGTGCGACTAAAGGCAGCCAATATTCATGCCCGTCTTCAGATCGCTTCTTGGCCCACAGCGTTTTGGCAGCGATACTCAACGACCCAAATTCATCCATTCACACCACATCCCCATTTCATCAGTGCCCCACCTGACTTTACCAGCTAAAGCGGCACTTACCCCCAAAGGTACACTATTCATTAAATCAAAGAATACGCTTTATTGATAGTCTGAACAACTAAAAGATCACTGAAATAATGGTTATAAATTGATTTATTAGTTTAACCTAGGCTGTTTTCAGCTTAAATCACACTATGATGCCAAAAAAAGGTCCACCTAGGCTTTCACCTAAATGAACCATGACGCATCCTATCTTCAACCTGCTAATTAGTTTAATTAACCCGATAATAAGCCGAAGCCGCAAACCCAGCTTGGCCACCACCTGATATCAAACGATCCTTGCTGCTATCGGAATCATCTGCCGCACTGCCCTTAACGCCTTTTGGCAAGATCGCTAACGGCGCCATATTCGACCCTGGACCAGTCGTAAAGGTTCCAAAGCTGCCCATTGGCGTGCCATTTTGCGTTAAGCGCGCGCCGGCGGTGATCACCATTGGCTGGCCATTGCTGTCGTGGCCGCTGACCACTGCCCCGACATTCGGGTCAACATTGGCACCTGCAGGCGCAGTGGCGGTTTGCCCAGTGACGACCCAAGTATCGCCGGTCGTCGGATTTTTCCAGGTCCCGACCAGACTGGCAAAATTATTGGCCGCCAACTGATCAAGGTTCAGCGCCGGACCAGCAGCCGCTGGGGCCGGCTTGGCAGGGGCGGAAGCGGCCGTACTGCTACTGCTGCTAGAAGCCGCGCTACTGGTGCTGGCAGCCGCCGGTGCGGCAGCCGGCATGCCTTCCCCGTAAACGATGGTCATATCATTGTTGCTTGTCCATAATGCCACTAGATTATGTTGGTTTTTGCCGGATTCGCCAGTAACGGTTTGAAATTCAGTGGTGGTGTTTTTAGGGTAAAACGTCACCGACCAATTGATTGCCGCTTGATCGGCATCCGCCAACAAGGCAACTAAGGTCCCTTGTGTCTCCTTGAAGGCCAAGGCGTGTTGTTCCCCATCAACGGTCAGCGTCTTCTTTGATAATTGCACCGCACCAATCGTCAGCGCCTGCTTGGTCGCCGTCATTTGCGATTGGACGTCAGTTGATAAAGCCGCATTTTTGCTACGGCTGCCGATCGCCGACCACTTACCGACCAGACTGGTATAATTGCCGCGTTTGATCGCGGCCAGATCCATGGCAGTCTGCTTTGGCTTCGGTGCTTTTTTGGGCTTTGACGACGAAGTTTGACTGGTTTTGCTAGCCGATGATGACTTGGCTGGTGACTGTTGCTGTCCACAAGCGGCCAGCAATACAACTGCCAATGCGACTGTGGTGATACCCATTATCTTTTTCATTATGTATTCCATCCCTAATCATGATGTTGTTACCGTATAACCATAGCCAAGCCGCATCTGCTTGTCAACGGTTTATCACTTTTTTGATTATGAAAATAAAAATCGTCACCCTTTTCCACTCATTATCGTGCCTGTACCCGTCGTGACGATCGTCCGGGTAAAATAAAAGGACCGCGATTCTACAAACGAATCGCGGTCCCCAAGCGCTTTACTTCTCAGTCGCTAGCTCAATAACTCGCTTGCAGCTGCACATTGCGCGCTTCGGCCGCTTTCAGCACGGCGGTGACTTCTTTGTCAGCCGCGGTGTAATCTCCCACTTCAACCGCCTCAGCCGCCAGGTCAATGTGCTGCAATGCGGTTTCTTCATATGACCGCACCGCCGGCACTGTTTTGCTGGGGCTTGAATGGACCAAGTCATAGGCTTGTTCGAATTTATGCTGCAAGTCGGCGTCGTCGGTGATCTGGTTCATGGCCGCTTGCAACTTGGCGGCGCCTGTTTTCACGTAGACGAGTTCGGCTTCATGCACGGCGACGCTGTCAGCTGTCTGCTCATTGGCGATCATGTTAGATAATAAAACTGCCGCATACGCACCAGTCAACACCACTTGCACGATCAAGCTCAGCTTGAAATTATCGCTGGCCAGCAGCATGAAACCCACGCCTGCGATCAAGGTCGCAAAGAAATAGGTACTGGAGATCCCTGACAAGGTGTAGCCAAACAACGCCGCGCTGCTGCTGTTGCGGATCAAAAACGGCGTGACCAGCAACATCACATACGCAAAGTGGATAAACCCATAATTCAGCCATACCGCAGTCGGATGATCCGAACCGCCGGCAGCAAAGAAAATCACATTGAACACGACTAAAAAGACAAGGTCTAACAGCAACCATAGGATCGTTTTCTTATTCATAAGCTTCCTCACATCTGACTTAAGATCTCATTGGCCTTGGCATCATACTGCTCTTGGCTGATCAAATCAGCATCAAGCATTTTTTTGAGCTTGCTCAAGGTCTCAAAGGGATCCTCTGCTGGCTTTGCTGCTGGTTTTGCTTCAGGTTTTGCTGGTTCAGCTTGGCCGCTGACTGGGGTAAACAGCTCATTGGCCATATTACCCATGGCATTGCCTGCCGCCATCCCCATGCCCATGCCGGCACCCATCGCGCCAATACCGCCAGCGCCAGGGTTGTCAGCCAGTGAGCCCATAATATTGGCGGCTTGCTGCTTGGCCCAATCTTGACCTAAAATGTCCATACGCGCCTTATCCCCTTGTGCTTCACGCTGCTTATCAAGGGCGCCGATCTGGCCTTGATCGATGCGGTCATATTTGGCCGTGTCGATGTCTAATCCCGCGATCGAAAAGCGGACACACTTCAAACCATAATCAGCCACGATCGCATCGATTTTTGGTTCGATTTGATCGCCAAGCTCATCGATATAGGCATCCAAGCCGATCAATTCTTGCTTTAGGTCATTCATAAACCGCGAAACCGCAGCTTTGATCTTGCTTTGAAACTCATTGGCAAAATACTTATTCAACTCTGGCTGAGTTTGATAAAAAACATTGTTCCCGATCAGCTTTTCAAGTAATTTCGCAGGGTTCGTGATCCGTACCTTATACGCCCCGCGCACCCGTGCATCCGTCATGATCCCCCAGACGTGGTCGCGCACATGGATCGGGGTTTGCGTGCCCCACAAGATCTCTTCGCTATCGGCTTTGCGCACGAAATAGACGACACAATTGAAGGTGCTGACTCCGCCAGAAAACGCATTGCGTAAACGACTAATGAAAGGATAGTTTTCGGTGCTTAACGTATACTTCCCATTATCAAAAACCTGCTCGATCGTGCCGTCTTTGATGAAGATCGCCTGTTCCCCAGGCATGACGATCACTGTCGAATTCGTGTTGAAATCTTCTTCAGGCTGTTTGTAGATCAACAAGCGGCCGTCACCGCGATTTTTGATCACATCAGTCCAATGTTTCTTGCCGCCAACGAAATTTTGTTCATTCGCATTTCGTCCGAATAATGCCATTTTCTCCTCCTTACCGCTATGGGTAATCGATACCATGTTCCGAACCACAGCGGCTGAGCCGGTCCATTGCCTTCACACCGCCGATCACCCAGCCATACTTGTTGATGGCCAAGATTGCATATTCCGAACAGCTTGGCGTAAAACAACACCGCAAGCGCATCTGTGCCGGGGCATAGCGTTGATATAAGCGGATCAACCAGATCAACGTCCACTTCATCGTGCCAAGCACGCTTGCAATTTGCAGCGGCCAATACCACTGCCACCAGTGCTGCCACGACCAGCCTGTGACCCGCGCAAAAAGCCAGGCAAGCAGCATCGTCGCCCCGACCACCAAAATGGCCCAGATTGCTGCTTGGCGATAATGTGGCGCCGGGCGGATCAAGGTTTCTGCGCGTCTTTTGATCACCTTACACCCCTATTTTCAAAAATAGGCGTTCTTTGCGAAATGAATTCACAAAGATCGCCTTTAAGCTTGTAGCATCTAAAGCCTGATGCTATTGTTGGCTCTTCTTTTCGCGCAACATCGACTTCATGCCTTGAATGGATTCTTCAGCACTTTGAACATCGCCATCCATCGCGACTAACATTTGATCGCCAGGCACGACCATCTTGAACTTGCTGGTTTCGACTTCGCGAGTCTTTTCAACTTGACCATCCATATACTTCGCAGTTTCAGTCATATTGGAAGTGGTAAAGGAAGTGACATCTTGATAGAAGTATTCTTCAGTGCTTTCTTGTTTCTTATCTTCATCCATATCGAATGTGTAAGTATACAAATGCACCTGAGTCTTGCTGAAGAAGATCCAAGTGACCTGGTAACGGGAACTGGTGAACTTGCCATTATCCATTTTCTTGGAGTAAGCGTTCTTGAAAACAGGACCTTCCAAACGAATCGGGCTGATTTCTTTGATCTCATCTTCATCCAAGCCAATCCGGCTGATCGCCTTATCACGCAAATTCAATGAATCACGTTTTTTAGTGATCAAGTCCAGATATTCCGCATCAGACATTGTTTTGACTAAGCAGCCTTGACGGGTGAAATATTCGATGACTTTCTTTTGTTCTTCATTCTTGCCGCGCGTCAATTGGCGCACTGCCTTGGCGTTAGGTGTCGCATAAACCATCTTGTAGTAAACACCTGCCGCAACAATAATAATTACTAAAATCCCTGCCATAATAATAAGCTCCCTTTTATGTATTTTAACCCCAGATTAGTGTTGCTTATAAGCTGCTAGGCCGCGCGACCCCCAAAATCGCATACAGTTGCCCGATATCGTGATTCGATAACCCAGCACTGCGCGCGGCTTGTAGTGATTCGAGATAGGTAGGCGAAGTCCGCAAGTGTTTACGGGCAAAGTAGTCGTAACCGATGTACGCCAGAAAATAGTGATAGATCCCCTTAGGCTCGATCATCAACGCAGCATTGATGTATTCTGTACATTGGTCAATGGTTTGCCGGTTATTTAAAAATGCCTTCTTACCATTGAGCAAGCAACATGCCGCGTAAAAATAGCTCTCGGAATCATCGAAATTGTCCTCAACGGCCTTGGCAAACGCAGCCGCCGCCTTATCGTACATCTTCAACTTGAGATAAACTAACGCGATCGACTTGTTTAACGTCGCATCATCCGGATGCGTTGTTAAGGCTTGTTGATAACTGCGCGAGTATTTGCCCAGCTCTGGCATCGTCATATTCGCCACACTATTGAATGTCGCAATATTGATCGGACTATGACACCATTGGCACTCTTGCTGATCCGTTGATACCGGTGCCCCGCACCCTGGACACTTAAGCTCTACAACTGATTGCGCCATTTTATCCTTATGCAAACTGGCAACCCCTAATCAATAAGCTTGCACCTATTGTCGGCTCGGTACCAGACTTGCTCCTCCCTTATCAATCACTTATGTATTAAATTACAAATCACAATGTCTAGACATTTGACCGGTAACAAATAAAACTTACAGAATTATCAGTGTTTTGTCAATGTAAGATCGGCCAATTTTTCAATAAACAACTGACTTTTTTTGAATATTCTTAAAATCTTATGCATAAAAACAAGGCGGGTGACTTGGTCACCCGCCTTGTTGCATGTTACCGTTCCAATACAAATTCAAAGCGTTCGCCGACATACTGGGTCCGCACATACTCAAACGGCCGGCCATCTTGTAAAAACGACACTTGACGCAGCCGCAAAATGGCGCTGCCGCGTTTGATCTCCAAATATTCAGCAATCCGCTCACTGGCTAACATCGCACTCACCATTTGTTGCGCACCGCCAAGCACAAAACCGCCTTTGCTTTCTAACGCATGATACAGCGACTTGGTGACTTCAGACTTAGAGAAGTCTTTGACCAAATCATAAGGCACTGTCGCGACTTCAAAACTGATCGGGATCGCATCGCCATAACGGACGCGCTCCATGCGCAAAACTTGCGCGCCATCATCTAAATGCAGCTTCTCGCTTTCAGATAACGACGGCTTGGCAATGTGATAAGAAATCGTTCTGCTTGAAGGCTGCTTGCCTTGGGCGATCATGACGTCGGTAAAGCTGGTGACCCCTGAGACTTTTTCTTGGACCTTTTGATTGGCCACAAACGTCCCGGCCCCAATGCGCCGCTCTAAGATCCCTTCGTCGACCAAGGTTTGGATCGCTTGACGCAGCGTCATCCGCGACACATTGAAAACCACGGCCAAGTCTCGTTCGCTAGGGATCCGGTCGCCGATCTGCCATTTACCAGCTTCAATATCTTGGCGGATCTTGTTATGAATTTGAATGTAAACTGGAGATTCCAAATGACTCGTTCCTTCCGTGGTGATAATTCTCCCTCATTATAACTGGTATAGACCGAAAAAGCAACGGCCCTAATCTTGCTCTTCTTGGTCCTTAGCGATCGTCGCATCAACGCCGGCCACGACTGACGGCATGAAGCCCGCCGCTTCCATCGCCAACAACCCAGCTACTGTCGTGCCGCCAGGACTTGAGACTTTATCGACTAAGTCAAAGGGACTTTCATCACTTTGCAACACCATCGCGCCGCTGCCTAAAACGGCTTGGGCCGCGATTTTATCCGCCTGCTTCTTCGTCAACCCGTGCTTGACTCCGGCACGCGCTAAGGCATCGATGAACATGTAGACAAATGCCGGACTCGATCCGGCTAAGGCGACGAAGGTGGAAAAATGCTGTTCAGCCAGCTCGATTGTTTCCCCTAAAGCGTCTAGCAGCTTCACCACTGCTGGTAAAACGGCTTGGGCGGCAGCATTAGCCGCATAAGCTGTCATCCCTGCATTGATCGCCACATTAAGATTAGGCATCACGCGGACTAAAGGATAATTCTTGGTCCCAAGATACCCTTCGATCTGGAGTAACGAAACCCCTGACAATAACGACAACAGCGGCGTGGTTTTCGCCTGTAACGCCGGCAAGATCTCGGCGATCACGTCACTGGCCATCAGCGGCTTGACGGCCAACACGACCATGTCGCTGGCGGCGATCACGGCACTGTTGTTGGCGGCCACTTGCACGCCTGTTTTTTGCGCATAAGCTTCATAATTGGCCGCATGACCACCATGAATAATAATATCGCCTGGCGTCAGTGCCTCGGCGTTCAATAACCCATCGATGATCCCTTGCGCCATATTGCCTGCGCCAATAAAACCTAATTGCATGCCTTTGCCCCCTGTAACCGTTTCTTTTTAGCCTAACTTGCGAACTCACTGGTGTCAATGTGGAAAACACCACCAGCGCAGATAAAAAAAGTCCCCGGCACTTGCCGGAGACAAAATATTGGGGTAGCTGGATTCGAACCAGCGCATGACGGAGTCAAAGTCCGTTGCCTTACCGCTTGGCTATACCCCAATCAATGGAGGATCTAGGATTCGAACCTAGGAACCCGAAGGAACGGATTTACAGTCCGTCGCGTTTAGCCTCTTCGCTAATCCTCCATGTGGTTGCTGGCGCAATCAACGAATATAAATATACAAAAAATCACTGGTGAACGCAACCTTTTTTTCACCGAGCAAACATGGATTTTAGCGTTCATACTTCAAGCCAAACCAAGGTCTGCACCCACTCGGTAAAAAAGTCATTGCCGACCCATTCATTCAACCGGCGCAACCCATATCCCACTGGCTGATGGTGATACGTGGTATGCCCAAAGGTCTGATCCGGCTGGCGAATATGCAAGTGGCCAAACACCACATCCGCCACGCGGTATTGCTCTAACAACTTGCCTAAAGCTGATGACCCCATCAACGCCGTCGCCATTTGCCAATAGTGGCGATTTGGAGCATACACCATGAAGTCCCGCCGCGGTACAAAATGCGTGATGTAGATCACTTTTTGGCTGCCGGCTTGTTGCAACGCCGCTTCGGTTGTCTTCAACACCCGCGCCATGCGCTTTGCGTCTGAAAGCGGTTGGTCGATCGCCCCATCGAGCCAATATGCGCGTTTCCACTGGGCAAACTCAGCAGGCGTTTTGGCTAAATCTGTAGGCGCCAGCGAGTAATCATACCACCCGTTGTTGCCAATGATCACCGTGTCGCTTCCTGGCAAGCGCAGCGTCCGCTCATGCAGATACAACGGGTCTGCTGCGCTTTGGGCTTGCGCATAAGTGATGCCTTTGACTAAGTCATGATTGCCGGCCAAAAACCGCACAGGCAGCTCAGAGCCGACGGCATTTTGTAAGGCGTGAAAATACGTCACACTTTTATTGAAGTCGTTGAAGGTATCCCCTGCATTCAAATAAGCAGCGGCCTCATGCGCGCGCAAATACGCCGCTTGCCGTGGCACCAAGGCTTGCCAGTCGAGCTTGTTCACATCTAAATGATCATCCACACTAACTGCAATCCGCATCCCTTAACCCCTCCTATTAAGCTCAGTTGCCAAGCAACAGCTGCCGGCCTTCAAACTGACCAGTGCGCATACCATTTGAGCGATCCCTTAAATCATACCATACCCCTTGGCCCAAGCCGCGCCATGTGTCACCGGTCGCCACCAGCAAAAAAAAAGGAATGTCCCTAGTGACAGGCACATTCCTTTTGAAGCTGATCAGTTGACCCCTTGCATCAATTTTTCGATGCGCGGCACCATAAACGCGAGGACGATGGCAAAAAGGATCGACGCGATCCCCACCCCGGCGAAATAGATGATCTCAGTTTCTGGTGAGTAAAGCTTCACGATCTGCGCATTGATCGCTTGCGCCGCAGCATCCGCTAAGAACCACATACTCATCATCTGGCTCGAAAAGGCTTTAGGCGCAAGTTTGGTCGTCACTGACAAGCCTACCGGTGAAATCAGCATTTCAGCGATTTCGACGATCGCCCAGCTCAAAACCAGCCATAACGGTGATACCCGCGTGTTGGCGCCAAATAAGGCGACTGGGATCACCATGACCAGATAAGATAAGCCGGCAAATACCAAGCCGTAACTGAACTTGCGCGGTGAACTTGGCTGCCGCTTACCTAAGCGGACCCACAGCCAAGCGAAAATCGGCCCATAAATCAAGATGAACAATGGGTTCAGTAATTGGAAGTTGCCAGGCAAGATGTTGAACCCGCCGATATGCAACTGCGTTTGGTCAGCCGCAAACACCGCCAACACCACTGAGCCTTGTTCTTCGATCGCCCAAAAGATCACTGCCGCAACAAACAGCGGGATATAAGCCCAGACCCGGGAGCGTTCGACTTTGGTCACTTTTTTGCTGCGCAACATCGCCACAAAGTAAGCGACTGGTACCGCAATGGCAAAAATCGTGATCAAGGTGATGATATTGTCGATGTTGAACGCCCCTGTGGCGCCCATCGCCCCTAAGATCGCCAACAACGCCACTAACCCGATACCGATTTTGACTAGCAACGGTTTCAATTCTGCGGTACTGATCGGGTCAGGCGCCACATTATCCACCGGATTGATCGTCTTGCGACCATCGATCACATAAAAGATCAAGCCAATAAACATCCCGATGGCCGCAAAAGAAAAGCCCACGTGGAAATTGAATTTTGCTTGGCCCCAAGGCACAATGATCGGCGCGATCAAGGAGCCAAAGTTGATCCCCATGACAAAGATACTGAACCCAGAATCGCGACGCGTATCATTTTCTGGGTATAAACTGCCAACCATTTCAGAGACATTCGGCTTTAACAACCCGGTCCCTAAAACGATCAAAGCGATCGAGGCAAACAAGGCATCAGCGCCAAACGGCAATGACAACACAATGTGCCCGCACATGATCAAAACCCCGCCCCAAAAGACGGTGCGGCGGCTGCCTAATAACCGATCGGAAATGAAACCGCCAATCGTTGAGCTTAAGTATACTAACGACCCATAAATCGACATGATCGAAAACGCAGTGGGCTTGTCGAAGCCTAAGCCGCCTTGACTGACTGCATAATACATGTAGTAGATCAAGATGGCGCGCATGCCGTAGTAACTGAATCGTTCCCAGAATTCAGTCATCGACAAGGTCAACAGACCTCGCGGATGACCTAGAAACGAGTGGTCGCTTCCTTTTTTATCCAATTATAAAACATCCTCTCACTAGGGTTTCGTAACCAAACCTAGTGAACATCCATCGCTACTTCCCTCAAAATAGCTAGAATCATTATTCAATTATACGCCAGCAGGAAAATGATTACAAATTACCCACACAAAAAAGGGGCGCCGTGTGATTCGCCCCAAAATATCTCATTAAACCGCTATT
Source organism: Lacticaseibacillus baoqingensis (assembly GCF_003946165.1). GTDB lineage: Bacteria > Bacillota > Bacilli > Lactobacillales > Lactobacillaceae > Lacticaseibacillus > Lacticaseibacillus baoqingensis. The sequence goes on from NZ_RHOI01000046.1 coordinate 14,232, forward strand.
TCGTCTTGTGATCGTTAACGGCTGTTAGCGGTTGCCGAACACCCGCATGGCAGATGAGATTTTGATGAAGAACAACCGTCTTATTGCTGACTACTGCTGCTGAGAGCCTGTTTGGCGGCCATGCGCTGACTATAGGTTCCCAAGCTCTTAGGAATCACACCATTATAGTAGGTCTTCGCAATGGCGTTAGTCTGCGACATGAACGTCTTGGCATCGGCATTGTACGCCGCTTGATCCGTTCCTGACACCATGGCCTTGAGCATCGTTTCGGCGGCTTGCGCTTGCGCGATCAATGCTTTGGTTTGTGCTGGCTGACTGTTATTTGCCACTAGTTGTAACCGCACTTTTTCCACTTCAGCCACACCGTCTTGGGCAGCCTTTTTCACCGCACTATTCGGTTGCGAATAAGAGGCCATCGTCAATGGCTTCACGACGATATCGACGACAGTTGTATAGCGTTTTTGCAGTTGGGCCGTGGTATACTGCTTACTAGTAACGACTGTTTTGGGACTTGATGTCTGTTTAGCAGGCTTGGCATCATTGTTGTGGCACCCTGCCATGAACAAGGCAAGCCCAACGATCGGCAAGACCCAGATCCGTGTTTTCATTTTGTTACCCCCTAATGCTCGAACGTTATTATACCACAAGATCAATCTCTATAAGGAAGTGACTCATATTGGCAACGTGGCACCTGATGTTTCAAAAACCGGCCTTTTTGACGCCGCAGATCCAACATATCGTCGAATTTTTACGTCAAACCGGCAGCTTTGGCGGGTTCCCGATCAACCGAGTGAGCCTCGTTCGCGATACGAGTGACCTCGCTTATCTTGACTTGGACTTTAAGATCACCGCAGCCATCACGCAGCCGACTTTCACGGATATGTGCAAATACATGCTCGTCGTGGCTGGGGGCCTAGAAGGCGCGCCAATGCCTGTCTATTTTGCCATCATGCAACATACGCTGGATGAGCTCAGCATTACGTATCATATCTATGATGCCCACACCGCCGACATTTACTATTGGCAAGCTCCACCGATCCAAGCCGCCCCCGAGCCGGATGATCGCTTACGTTTTCGTTAGTCGCCAAGTCGCCGCCTAACTTGTATAATGGCAAAAAAAGGAGGCGTTGAGCGATGGCACAGCAAACCTATGAATGTCCTAAATGCCATAATCATCAATATGACAGCGATCAATTCCAAGCGACTGGGGGGACTTTTGCCAAGCTATTGGATGTCCAGAACAAAAAGTTTATTACGATCAGTTGTACGCGTTGCGGCTTCACCGAACTGTATCGGCAAAACACCACCACCGGCATGAACGTACTGGATTTTTTGATCGGCGGTTAAGGCAAAAAAACACCTCCCAAAATTGGGAGGTGTTTTTTTCTGCCGTCTACTGGATTCGAACCAGCGACCCCTTCATTACGAATGAAGTGCTCTGCCAACTGAGCTAAGACGGCATCACTTCTAAACAACAAAGGTAATTATACAGGAGGAAAAAGGTGCTGTAAACCCCTTTTTAATGGCTTTTTCAGCTCTTTTTTTCAATAAAAAAAGACCAGTCAAAAGACTGGTCTGCTAATAGCGTGGCGACTTCCTACCCTCGCAGGCAGTTGCCCACCAACTACTCTCGGCGTAGAGAAGCTTAACTTCTGTGTTC
>NZ_RHOI01000047.1 GCF_003946165.1 Lacticaseibacillus baoqingensis
ACAGGTCGTATCGACTTGGTGTTTTTTATTTTGTCTGAGTGCTAATGATAGTGGCTAACTTGATTGTAAAACGCGGGATATAATGATTTCTTACAATTCTCCTATTGTTTTTTCACAATCGATTCTCGTTTTTCTTTCGCTGATTAGAATAAAGGTTAACAAACCTATTGTTCAGAAGGTGCTGCGTGTTATTTCTCCAGCCACTCTGGGTGTGTACATCATTGATAGTTCTTTATTTTATACATACGTTTTGCCAAATTTATTTTCTCCGCTTGCCAATGAATCCGTAATCGTACTAATATCAGTAATTCTTGGTTCGACAGTAGCATTATTCTTATTGTTCTGTGGTTTAGATTTGCTACGTATTTGGCTGTTTAAGCTCTCAGGGGTGGATTCTAGGATAGATGCGATCTGCACTATGTTTCTAAAGATTGCCAAAGCTGTACGATATGACGATGGTGCAAAATAAAATAGTTTCGGTTAGCAGGATTAGACTTACATCGGGATTAGCACGCTTCAACATCTTGTAATATTGCGAGAAGGGTACAGCGGTACAACATTGTTGAGCATATTTTTTCGTACGCCTCAAAACCTGCAAAATTGGGAATAGGAAAGACATTGTAGGCTCTGCTTTTGAGCGCTAGTTTTGCAATTCTCTGCAAGATATAGATTTGTACAAGATGCGGGTGAAACACGCAATTAATTCTAAGAGTAAATTGATGATGTTCTAGGTGTAATTCTTAATATTTTTCAAAGATCTGAATTAGCTGGGATTGATTAGCTTAATTAGCGGGAAATATTTGAACGTCGGATTGTTGTTAATCGATCTATTATTCTGTATGAATCGTTCAGTTATCGTGGTTGGATTATACTCTATTCTGGCCAACAGGTTATGGACTCGTTGCGTAATGGCAAATGAAAATATCAGAAAACTGTGGAATATTCGTTGAAAAATCTTTAAAAATATACTAAACTTATCTAAACATTCCGTGTACATTACACAACGTTCGGGGGAACAATTGTTAATGGAAACTACTAGTTTTGCCTCGCGCCATGAGCAGGTGATTGCGCAGCCGGAGTTACGGTCCCGCACTTACCTGTTCGTGAAGCGCACATTTGATATTGTCGCCAGTTTGACTGGCTTAGTGTTGCTTGCAATTCCGTTTTTGATTATTAGTGTCATCATCAAATTAGACGATCACAAAGGCCCAGTTTTTTATTCACAAGACCGAATTGGCGCTGATGGTCAGCCTTTTCGCATGTGGAAATTCCGTTCGATGGTGGCTGATGCCGATAAGATGGTCGATCAGCTGGTGGCGTCTAACGACGTGACTGGCGCGATGTTCAAGATCAAGGATGATCCGCGGATCACGCGGATCGGTCGGTTTATTCGCAAGTATAGTATTGATGAATTGCCGCAATTATTTAACGTGCTGATCGGTGACATGACCTTGGTTGGGCCGCGTCCGCCATTGCCGCGCGAAGTTGCCGATTATACGGATTACGACAAGCAACGGCTTTCTGTCACCCCAGGAGCGACTGGGTTATGGCAAGTCTCTGGGCGCAGCGATGTTGGGTTTGATGAAATGGTGCGCTTGGATATCGAGTACATCAATCATGCTTGTATCAAAGAAGATCTGAAGATCATCTTGAAGACCTTTGTGATCGTTGTGAAACCTAATGGTGCGTACTAAACTTAGCTGAATGGCAAAACAGCCAGCAGCTTGCTGAACATATTAGCGACGGCCCACGCAAGTCGGTCGCCGCTTTTGCAATTTTACGAGGGAGTTAATTCATGCCAGATCAAAAGCAACCGCAACCACCGATACATCATCATCACCACCATCATCACCATCCCCGCCGCAAGCGCCATCCCATTTTCCGTTGGGTGGTCGGCATCGTGGTGTTATTACTGGTGGCGATCGGCGGCTATGGCTATTACCTCTACGCCAGTGTCCAGCACACGGCGAATAAGACGTATATTCCGTTGAAGAAAGGCAAGACCTCGACTTCTGATCTGAAGTACAAGAAGCCAGTCTCGCTGTTGCTGTTAGGGACGGATACCGGCGACTTAGGGCGGACTGAAGCACGTGGGCGCACCGATACCATGATTGTGATCACGCTGAACCCGCAGATGAAAAAAACCACCATGACCTCGATCCCACGCGACACCATGGCGCAAATGATCGGGGCGGGTAACACCGAGATCCAAAAGATCAACGCCGCTTATAATCTGGGTGGCGCTGAGATGACAGTCGATTCAGTGACCAGCTTGTTGAATGTACCGATCAACTACTATGCCGTCGTCAACATGGGCGGCTTGACGAAGATCGTCGATGCCGTCGGTGGGGTGGATGTCACGCCGACGCTGAGTTTTACCAATAGCGGCTATACTTTCACTAAGGGCAAAGCGATCCACATGAATGGCAAGCAAGCCTTGGCTTATAGCCGGATGCGTTACGAAGATCCGAACAACGACTATGGCCGCCAGCAGCGCCAGCAGCAGATCATTATGTCGATCTTGAAGGCCGCGCCGTCGTTTCAGTCGTTGGCGAACTTCAAGACGCTGTTGAGTTCAGTCGAAGGCAACTTGCGCACCAACCTGACCTTCGATGATATGACCAGCATGTTCTCCAATTATCGCGGCGCCGCTAAAAACGTCAAGCAAGATCATATGCAAGGCGTCGGCGCCAATATCTTGAACGCGTCGTATCAAGTCGTGTCGACCAAGGAGCTGCAGCGCGTCTCCGATGAGATCCGCAGCAACCTTGGCTTACCAAAGGCGACCGTCCACAACGAAGAGACCCGCCAAAACGCCTTGAATCCCAACTTCAGCTGGAGCGGGACGAATGGCAGCGGGTATGTCGTGCATCAGAATCAATAAGGTGAGAAGCGCTGCTTGCGGGCAGCGCTTTTTTAATTTTAGATTTAAGTCTTTCTTGGAAGCGAACGTGCGGTCTGTTATAGTTTTGTTACGGAGTTCCGTGAGGAGGAGGAATGGCAGATGTTATCTGGCATGACAGTTGCAAATGCAGTGATTGAATATCTGGCCACTCAAGACAAACATATCCAAAACTTGTTATTGCAAAAGACTTTATATTATTTGAATGCCGATAAGATGATCGCGACTAACGGGGAAGAGGCTTTGATCGCCGATAATTTCGAGAAGTGGAGCTATGGACCGGTCGATCCTGAGGTGTATCAGACTTATCGTAAATATGGCAGTCAAGCGATTCCAGCACCTGAACCCGAAACAATCGATGATTTTTTGACGTCTGAGGCTAAACTTGATTCTGGTCATTACTACCAAGATAAGATCACTGATTCAGATACTTTAAAACGGATTAGGAAGGTCAGTGAAGCGATCTTTGATCACTACCAGCAGAAGCCTTTTGATCTCGTTCAAAAGACCCATGATGAGCCTGCTTGGAAAGAAGCTGAAAATGAAATCAAATCGGGGCATTTGCACATCAAATATCAAAACAACGAGATCTATCAATTTCTTAAGCAGGAAGGGTTAAAATCGTGGCTGAACCTCGATATTTAAAACAACCATTGTCAGTGGTGGAGCAATTGGTGTCGGAGATTTATCCTAAGTTTTTAGAGACGACCTTGACGAAGAAAGATATCAACTTGTTTATTCGCGCGTTCCAGCTGGATCAGGATATTTCAACTAATGAGATTCCCTATGATGTGATGACTGCCATTATTTTCCAAAGTGATATTAAGTACGATGCTGCACGTGTAAATAATAATATCGATCAAATCGGTCAGTCCTCTACAAAGAATGGTGAGCCGATTGACGAGACTACTAAATCACGCTTCACTCATTATTTGAATAAGATCTCCAACCACACGGTGCTGGCATTTACTCAGAAACGCGAATTTGCCCGTGTCCTTGATCAGGCTCGTCGTGACACAAAACAACTGAGTGAGGATATTGAAGCTCAGAAAGAAGAAGTAAAGGCCCAGAAAACGGAGATCGATGCGCAGAAGAATGAAGTAGAAGTTCAGAAGGCAGAGGTCGAAGCTCAGAGAAAAGAAGTCGCGGCTTTGACTCGACGCACGAAGAGGATTTCGATTGAGTTTACGACCGTGTTGGGGATATTCACGTCAATCGTTTTCGCGTTATTTGGCGGTGTTCAGGTCATTTCTGGTTTGCTTGGAAGGGGTAATGATCTGGCGGCAGAAGATATTGGCAATGCGATTTTTCTTGCGGCAGTGGCAACGACTCTGGTGTATTTATTACTGATTGCCTTATTGAGTGGTATCGGGAAGTTAACGGAAACCCCGTATGAGGTTAGTGGTAAGGTGACCGCAGTTGTCTTCTTAACACTTCTGTTGATAGCCATCGTTGGGGTGTTATATGGTCATCCTACTGCATCTGGGCAACTGCTGTATTTGTTGCAAAGACATTCGGTGATTGTGCCGGCTATCTTAGTCCTCGTCGCGTTAGTGATTATTGTCGTTATTGCAAGCGTGCTGACGGGTCACTGGAAGTCCTTGCGCAATAAGTTCGAACATTTGACATTTCACCATCAAAATCAATCAAAGTAAAAGCGTTGCCCGCCGGCAGCGCTTTTTTGCTCCCCGGTGAAAACTCCCTCAAGATTTCATGAGAATCTGCGCTAAACTGTGGGCAGATTCGACAACGGCTGTTATTATATATAGATACATGCTGCATATCTAATGGACAAAATATAATCATGATGTTATTTATATTAATGCTGGCATGGAATAACTTTCTTTGGGGGAAATGATGGGAATTATAGTTGCAATGAGTACTGTCGGCGTGATCGCGTGGTTGATCATCCAGCAGATCAGTGCCGACAATCAAGCCGAGCGCTTAGCGGTGAAGAAGCGGCGCGAGGCGTTTTGGCAGACGATGCAAGAGAACGAAGCGCGCTGGGGCTATCCGGCCGAATTCATCTGGCAGGTGGTGCAAGTCGCCGCTGATGATCTTGAAAAGCTGGGTTTGACCAGCAGAGAGGAAGATGCCAAGTTGTTGCTGGTGCGCAGCAGTGATGGGACAGTCCATTTTTACGTCGAGTCTGAGACCCCGCAGCCGCAGTATCAGCTGATGGTGATCCAATATCAAGGCCGCTATGAGCATACCACTGCCGGGAAGATCAATGGCCGTACTGGCAGTGCAATGGTGGGGGCGGCGATTGCAGGCAATGTCGGCGCGACGATTGGCAGTGCGCAGGCGCGGGAGTTTGAATCGACGACCACGGATACCGAGATCGCCAGCTATGGCTTGTTAGACTTGACGCCGGTGGCAGGCGGGGCGCCGATCGCCATTAGCGTGTTGATGGATCAAGCGATCTACCAGACCTTGTATAAGGATTATCTGTGGCGGCCAGAAGCACCAGCCGCTACAGCTGAGCTTGATCCTAAGCTGGTAGCGCATTTGCATGCCTTGCATGATCAAGGGCTCTTGAATGATCAGGAGTTTGCCGAGAAACTGCAGGTCGCGGCGGGTTTGCTTCTGTAACAAGTTCGTGTCATTTTGATGCCAACTTAGCGTAATTTCATTTTCCCCGTGAGATTTTGATACAATCGTAGTGATATCATTTTGGGGGAAGTATTATGCCAGAAGAAGCGCATTCTAAGCAACGCCCGCCACGGCATTGGTGGCGGTGGGTCGTGGGCATCATCGTCGTATTGTTACTCGGCATCGGCGGGTATGGGTATTATCTGTATGCCAGCGTTCACAACTCAGTGCAAAAGACTTACACGCCGCTGAAGAAAAAATCCGCGGCAACCAGTGCCAAACTCAAGGCGACCAAGCCTTTGAGCTTGTTGCTGTTGGGGACGGATACCGGCGACCTCGGCCGTACAGAAGCGCGCGGGCGCACCGATACGATCATTTTATTAACGATCAACCCAAAGACTAAAACCACGCGCATGACCTCGATCCCGCGCGACACGATGACGCAAATGATCGGCCAGTCGCAGCTGGATGTGGAGAAGCTCAATACCGCTTATGCCATCGGCGGCGCGGATATGTGTGTCAACACGGTGGCGCGCTTGGTCAACGTGCCGATCAATTATTATGCGGTGGTCAACATGGGCGGCTTGACTAAAGTCGTTGATGACCTGGGCGGCGTGGATGTGACGCCGACGCTGAGTTTTTCTTATTCAGGCTATACCTTCACCAAAGGCAAAAAAGTGCACATGTCCGGCGCCACTGCCTTGGCTTATAGCCGGATGCGCTATGACGATCCGCAAGGCGACTATGGCCGCCAAGCCCGCCAGCGGCAGATCATCATGTCGGTGTTGAAGTCGGCGACCAGCTTGAATTCGCTGACGCACTTCAAGGCGCTGTTGAAGTCAGTGGAAAGCAACTTGCGCACCAACTTGAGTTTCAATGAAATGGTGTCGCTGTTCTCCAATTACCGCGGGGCGATCGGTACCGTCAAGCAAGACCACATCCAAGGCGTCGAAGCCATCATCAACGAAGCTTCCTTCCAAGTTGTTTCGACTAAGGAATTACAGCGCGCGTCAGATGAAATGCGCGCCAGCCTCGACTTGCCGCATGCGGCATTGGATAACTTCGAAACGCAACAAAACGCCCTGAATCCCAGTTTCGACTGGGAGTTAGGCAGCGGCCAGTACATGGTGCAATAAACGTACATACTTCTGGCGCCACCACCCCTGTAAAAGGCGTGGCGGCGCCTTTTTTGCGTGCGCTGAGCATCTTTTTAGGTGATGGGGCACTGGCAGTGTACACTGACAATGTAGGGGAGGCGTGGGCGTAGGAGGAGGAGAAAATGTTAGAAAAGCAGACGATCTATATGCAAGTCGAACATGAATTCACCGGCACGGGGGAGGTTCAAGAAGCATTGATCCTGACGCCGGGGATGGTGCTGATCCCAGAGCCGCACTTGAATTTTTCAGCCGATACGGTTTTTGCGTGGTTATTGCCAGGATACGATTGGGTCGTTGTCCAAGTCGCTGATATGACGCAGTATTGTCAGCGCGTGGCCAAAGAAGCTTTGGCGCCAGAATTGATGGCGCAGACTTGGGAGCTTAAAGACACAATGGATGCCGTCGGGGAAAATAAAGAGCCGCTTGAGCTGCCTGCCAAGGCGGTGGGGCAGGTCAGTGATTTTCCGCAACTGAACCTTACTGAGTTGAGTATTTGGGTCCCAATGGTGTTTGATCAAGCGGGGACGCCGGTGAACGTTGAAGTAGCGATGTTGATCGAACAAGCCCACCCGATCTCGCCGCGGCCGCTGCCTAAGCGCCTGGCGCTGCCAGAACAAGTAGACGACGATCCGGAACACCTTGACTTAGGGATCCAGCAGCCGGCGGTTTATTTGGACACGCCAAGGTATTATGAACTGACCGCAGATCAACCGATGATGACATTGTCGCATCCCAAGCAGGTGTTGACGGTGTCCGCGCATACGAAGGTGACCCTGCTGACGTCGCAGCCGCCGCGTGACGCCTATCCGGTGCGCGGATATTGGGTGTTTGCGGCGATGTGGCAGACGGCGTTATTCGTGCCGGAAGCAGCGTTGGTGATGCATGCCAAGCCGCTTTCAGCCAAACAATACCGTGCGCTGCCAGACGCGATCCCGCAATATTGGCAAATTGTGCGGCCATATCAATGGGCGAAACCTCATTTGCAGGCGCCTACGGATAATGTGCTGCCGATCAGCGCCATTTTGGCTTTGCAGCTGTCCCCAGGCCAAACAGATTATGCGGTGACCAAAGCAAAGTGGGATCGGATCACGGAATGGATCGATGTGGATGTCGCTGAATTGACCACTCACGCCCAGCCGATCACAGCGCTCACTTATCAGCGCGTGTTGCATCAAAAACTCTTGCGGCATATCAATCTCTTCCACCCGGATCCGCATGTGTTGATCGCGAGAATCAATGATCTGGCTGAACAAAGCGTGGCGGAGACGATCGACTTGCCTAATGAATGGCTGCCGGTGGCCGAAGCCGCAGCGCTAAAACCGGGTTTTTATGCGGTGACGATGGGGAACACGGGGGCGCCAGGCTTGTTGAATGTGCGGCGGGCGGTGGGTGACAATATCCATGAATGGCGCATGCAGCCACAGGCGGCGCCGTTGCGTTTGTTGTTGATGCCAGGAGATCAAGTGCAAGGGGTGGATATCGCGCAGCTGCACTTAGAGCCGCTGCAGCCAAGCGGCATGTTGATCGGCCGCGGCAACTATATCGTCGGCCGCGATTTTCCTCCTGGCCGTTATCACCTCAACGGGGATGGTCAAGGTGATTGGGCGATCAGCGTCTATGATGACGCCACCAGCTATGCCCAAGCGCTGAGAATGCCGTCTGCAGCTGCCATTAATGCGGTCAATCCGCGCGCCCAGCAAATGCTAGGCCAAGCCTTTAACTTCGAGCAATTTGCGAACGCACCAGTCGAGTTCCACCTCGGCGAGGTCCTGACGGCAGATTACATGCAGTTAATGGGAGGCAGCAATGATCTACAACTGAAACTTGAACTGATCGTGGATTGATCAGACCACAAAAGGCGGATGCTTCAGCACCCGCCTTTTGTGTGGTTTGATCGCTTAGTCAGCGAAGAATTGCTGCAAGTAATACGCGACGCCATCATGTTGAACATCACGCGTCGCATATGCGGTCGCGGCGCGCACATGGGCGTTGGCATTGCCCATGGCGACCCCATAATGCACGGTGGTAAGCATCTCCAAATCATTATCGCTATCGCCAAAAGCCAGCGTGTGTGCCAGCGGGATCTCAAGTTGGGCACACACTTGCTTGATGGCCGCGGCTTTGTTGATGCCGTGCTTGGTGAGCTCGATGTTGTGCGCGCCGGAACTGGAAAGATCTAAGTCGGGGATGGCTTGCAGCTGTGCTTGAGCAGCCGCTAACACCGTCGGCTCGTCGCTGACGGTCAAGCCATTGGTGATCGCCCCGGCGTAGCGCAATAACTGTGCTTCTTGCGTGATCACGACCGTTTCTGCGCCTTCTCGACTGGCGATGCGATTCATGGTGTCTAACCCCACCTGGTCATCAGGCGGCCCAAGATACACCACCCGATCGGTCGTAAACAAGTGCGTGCGCACCGGCAAGCGCTGACTAACGGCATATATGCCGCGCAAGGCTGCAGCCGACAAGCTGACATGCGCCACTTGGCCGGCGATCATGGTCACTGATCCATTAGACCCGATCACATCCACCCCTGGCCCGATCCTCGCCGCCATCCGCCGCGCAGAAAACAGCGCCCGCCCAGTGGCAATGAAGAAGTGGTGCCCCGCTTGGCGATACTTGGCGATCGCCGCCAAAGTTGCAGGGGTGGGTTGTTGGGTGTGGTTGACCAAAGTGCCGTCGATGTCTAGGAAGATCGCGTATGTGGGCATGTTGGGGGAGCTCCTTTGTTGGGGTATATAGGTTAGTTTAAGCGGTTTCAGGGGTGAGGGCAAGGCAGGGAGGAAACTTCTTGGCGGGATAATTTGGCGGCGCTGATTTCAAATCACATGAAATATGCCAATACGGAGTCATTTAAGTTTGATTTCTGCCAATAGGGATGATATCGGCTTATAATGACCTTTGTCTATAGGTATACCAATCCGTTGAATAAGGATGATGGCGATGGACAGAATCAGTTGGCGACTCATTTTTGTTCGGATATACATAACATCAATGAATTAGCGAACAAAATGTCTTGAAAGCGTTGACACGTGATCTCACAGGTGATACTTTCTACTTGTAGCATGGTTCACGAACAAGATTCGTATATACGTAATAAAGGCCTGCCTATCCCGGGAATAGCGGACCATTGCGGAAATATCATAAAATCCATGCTGTAAATAAATGAGCAATAATTATGTTTCGCGCAATGAATGATTGCGAGGACCCTGTTGGGAGGAGAGTTTATGGCAGAAATCATTGTGCCTGTGGTCACCGTGTTTGATAAAGATGAAAAGCCTGATTATGAAGGAAACCAACACGTCATTGATTATCTAATTCGCAATGGCGTGGATGGGATCTTGGTATTGGGCTCTGCCGGTGAGTTTTCAAATTTGACCTTGAAGGAAAAAATTGAATTCTTTGATTTTTATTCTGAATATGTCGACGGGAGAGTGAAACTCCTGGCCGGAACTGGTTGTGTCAGTTATGCCGAAACCAAGCAGTTGACCCAAGCGGCATTGGACATGGGTTATGAAGCTGCGGTCGTCATTGAACCTTATTATTTCGCGATTTCTCAAGTTGAAGTCGAAAAATTTTATGATCGCTTGGCGGATGAGATCAATGGCAATATCTATATTTATAACTTCCCGGCAAGAAGCGGTGTCTCGATCGATCCAGCGACTGTCAATACCCTGATGAAAAAGCATGCAAATATTACTGGGCTGAAAGATTCTGTGACCACACCAGGGCATACCAATATGATCTTACAGGCGATCGCCCCGGTTCAGCAGAAAATCTATTCTGGGTTTGATGATCAATTCCTGGCCAACATTGCCAGCGGCGGTCAAGGATGCATTGGTGCCTTAGCCAATGTCGTGCCAGATATTTGGCACGCGTTAGTCGTTGCGAATAATCAAGGCAATTATCAAAGAACCATGCAATTGTTTGGGCTGATCGAGCGGTTGATGCCGATCTATGATGTTTGCACCAATCCAGCGGTGATTTTAAAACGCTTGATGAAACATCGTGGCGTTGCCATTTCTGCTCAAGGGCTTTTCCCATTTACCGCTGTTGATGAAGGCCAATATTTACAGGCTGAGAAGTTATTAGATGAAGTTGTCGATGAGTTTTTGAAACCCAGTGTCGTGGTCTCAAAACGCAAAATAGGATGAATTGAATCAATGATTAGCTGATGCAATGATGTGAATTCATTTGAGGGTGGAAAAATGAAAATATTAGCTACTGTGAAAAAAATACCTGGTGGGACAATGGTTGTTCCCTTGCTGTTAGGGGCATTTATGAACACGTTTTTCCCGAGTATTTTGAAGCTTGGCGGGTTTACCACTGCAGTTTTCTCTAGTGCAGGGGCCAATACCTTAGTCGGGATCTCGTTGGTGTTCATTGGCAGTCAGTTAAGAATCAGAGAAGCACCAGAAGCCTTAAAGCGGGGCTCCGTATTACTGTTAGCTAAGTTTATTGCTGGCGGTGGTTTTGGGTTCTTGGTTTCCAAGATTTTTGGCCCAGCCGGGTTCATGGGGCTTTCCGTTTTAGCCGTAACGAGTTGTATCGCCAGTGGTAATGGTGGTTTGTATACTGCGCTGGTTACCGACTATGGCGATGCCACCGATGTGGCTGCGTTAAGTATCTTAAATATTAAAGATGGTCCTTTCCTAACAATGTTAGCATTAGGGGCGACGGGCTTGGCGCATATTCCGTTTATGTCTTTGGTCGCCGCGGTTGGTCCACTGATCGTTGGGATCATCATGGGGAACATCGATAAAGACATCAAAGAATTCTTGCAGCCTGGGATCGCGATCATTATTCCGTGCTTCGCCTTTGCATTAGGCGCCGGGATCAACTTCAAGAATATCCTTTCTGCAGGGTTGAGCGGTATTTTCCTTGGCTTCTTATGTGTCTTGATCAGTGGTTTTGTCTGCATCCTCTTCGATCGCTTCATCAACCGGCGTCCTGGTTATGCCGGCGCAGCGACTTCTGCGGCTTCTGGTAACTCTGTGGCCACGCCTGCTGCGGTTGCACTGATCGATAAAGCATGGCACCCATATGTCGCCGCAGCGACGGCGCAAGTTGCGGCAGCGGTGGTGGTTACCGCGATCTTGGTACCATTTGTCACCGCCTTCATTGCCAAGAAGTTTGGTAGTGAAAAGGATAAGCCTAAAACGAGCGATAAGCAGATAAACGGTAAAAGCAAGCCTTCCTTGGTCAAAAAGGAGACAGCACAGCCAACCTTAACACACGTCAATAATTAGTCCTGCTTGATTCTATAGAATGTGAGGAAATTGATTATGAGTATGAATATGTATCATATTTTAAACCCAAAGGATTCTGTTGCAGTTGCATTGCGTGACCTTCATAAAGGCGATCAGTTTGATACTCCGAAAGGCAAAGTCGTCTTAAAAGATGATATTCAACGCGGCCACAAATTTGCCTTGCAGGATATTCCTGAAGGCACAGATGTGATTAAGTATGGGTTCAAGATCGGCCATGCTGTCAAAGATATTGCCAAAGGCGAATGGGTGCATACCCACAACACGAAGACCAATCTTTCAGGGACTTTGGACTATACTTACGACCCAGTGCCTGATGAAAATGATGCCCCTAAGGATTCGCGGACATTCATGGGCTATAAGCGTGCCAATGGTAAAGTGGGGATCCGCAATGATCTGTATTTGATCCCCATGGTTGGTTGTGTGAATGCGCTGTTGGATATCGTGGTGCAACAATTCAAAGCCTTGCATCCAGATAATGGCTCGTTTGATAATATTATGACGTTGAAGCATCCATATGGCTGTAACCAATTAGGCGGGGATTTTGAAAATACCCGTAATATGTTGATCGACGCGACCTTGCATCCAAATGCTGGCGGGGTTTTGTTATTCGGCTTGGGCTGTGAAACCAATCAAATGGATGAATACCTTGAAGCCTTGGAGAAGGCTAATGGCGGGCCGATCGATAATACTCGGATCAAGCACTTAGTCTCGCAAAAAGTTGATGATGAATATGACACTGCGTTGAACATGTTGGAAGAGCTCAATGATGCCGCAGCTAATGACGTGCGGACACCGCAACCATTGAGTGAATTGCGCATCGGTTTGAAATGCGGCGGCTCTGATGGCTTGTCTGGGATCACTGCGAACCCATTGCTTGGGCACGTCACAGATTTTGTTACCGCGCAAGGCGGTTCTGCTGTACTGACTGAAGTACCAGAAATGTTTGGTGCTGAAACGATCTTGATGTCGCGGGCAAAAGACAAGGCGACATTCAATGAAATTGTTTCCTTGATCAATGATTTCAAAGACTACTTTATCGAAAATAAGCAGCCGGTTTACGAAAACCCGGCACCAGGCAACTATCAAGGCGGGATCACCACCCTTGAAGATAAGTCTTTAGGTTGCACGCAAAAGGCCGGTCGTTCTCAAGTGACCGATGTGCTGCGTTACGCTGAACGTATCAAGTCGCCAGGCTTATCCTTGCTGGAAGCGCCAGGTAACGACCCTGTGTGCGTCTCTGCTGAAGCGGCTGCCGGCTGCCAGATGATCTTATTCACCACCGGCCGCGGGAACCCATTCTCTTCGTTTGTGCCGACCATCAAAGTATCTTCGAACACGCCGTTAGCTGAAAAGAAGCCGCGGTGGATCGATTTTGATGCGGGACAGTTGCTGCAAAAGCCAATGGCCGAGTTGTCTGAACAGTTCATTGATAAAGTCTTAGATGTAGCTAGTGGGACTAAGACGAACAATGAAAAGTACAACATTCACGGGTTCACGATGTTTAAGACCGGTGTCACGGTTTAATTTGACACTTGCAAAAGCCACCGGATCGGCTGATTCGGTGGCTTTTTAGATACAGTCAAGTCATATTATGCTATAATCGAATTGCGTTCGGATATACGTTATGGGTTGGAGGGATGATGATGGAATTACATAAACCGACATTACGGGTCTTGAGAATATTAGCATTGGTGGATGCAGGCGCGAAGTCTGGGTTAACGCTAACTGACATCTCCAGCGCGATTGCGGTGCCAAAGGGAACTTTGTCGCCGATCTTACGCACGCTGGCAGAGTTGCGATACCTTCATTTTAACAACGATAATGGTCGGTACACGATCGGCTTCAAATCCTTCGAGTTGGGCTTAGAATATGGGAGCAATACGGATCTATTGGCTATGGTTCAGCAGCGCATGATGGAACTGGTCAACACCGTGGGTGAGATCTGCCAGCTGGGGATTCTTTCTGGGCTGGATGTTTTTTACCTCTTAAAGGAAAATCCGGATAATGCGATCTCGATCCGCAGCAGTGTGGGTGCGCGCATTCCCGCTTATGCCACTGGGTTAGGGAAGGCTTTGTTGGCAGGCAAAACCAATGATGAGATCCGCAGTCTTTACAAAGGCTATCCATTTAAGCCATATACGGCCAACACGATCACCAATGTTGACGCGTTGATCAAACAAGTCGCTCAGGTGCGAGAGTCAGGAATGGCACACGAAGAGGAAGAATCAAAGGACGAAATATGCTGCCAAGCAGTTCCCTTGGTCGTTGATGACCAAATCAAAGCGGCAATCAGTGTCACAGTGCCTAAGTTCCGCTATACTGCTGAAAAGCGGGAATTGATCACATCGGAATTACAACGGCAAAAGCAGATCATTGAAGATGTCTGCAAGGTGCAAGGGTATCATTTTGATTATTGATGGGTGAAGCACCAAGTTGTTGGTATTGACAGTGAATAATTTGTCCGACAAAGTAAGTACCTAATACAACTTAAATATATTGGTATATCAATGTGCTAGTAGCTGCTGATAAGTAGGCGCTAGCTTTTTTTGTTGCGATTTAATTCTTCATCGCCAAATCGCAAATTGCAAGAACAAGTTAGCCACCCCATGGCACGACACCGTGAGATGAACTGTTATCTTTGATGAGTTGAGTT
>NZ_RHOI01000048.1 GCF_003946165.1 Lacticaseibacillus baoqingensis
GAACACAGAAGTTAAGCTTCTCTACGCCGAGAGTAGTTGGTGGGCAACTGCCTGCGAGGGTAGGAAGTCGCCACGCTGTATTTTATTCCGGATTAGCTCAGTGGTAGAGCACCTGACTGTTAATCAGGGTGTCGTCAGTTCGAGCCTGACATCCGGAGTTGCATGGAGAGTTGTCCGAGAGGCCGAAGGAGCATGGTTGGAAACCATGTATACGGGCTTTACCCGTATCAAGGGTTCGAATCCCTTACTCTCCGTAGATTGCATATGGCCCGTTGGTCAAGTGGTTAAGACACCGCCCTTTCACGGCGGTAACATGGGTTCAAATCCCGTACGGGTCACTTAGTTGGAGGATTAGCTCAGTTGGGAGAGCGTCTGCCTTACAAGCAGAGGGTCATAGGTTCGAGCCCTATATCCTCCATTTTTTTTATTCTGATTACGGTTCCATGGTCTAGTTGGTTAGGACGCCTGCCTGTCACGCAGGAGATCACGAGTTCGAGTCTCGTTGGAACCGGCATATAAAAAACACTCACCGTTTGGCGGTGGGTGTTTTTTTGACTTTAGGGTCAAAAAATAGCCTCGCCGCAGCGAGGCTAAAGGTTAACCATGGAGCCGGGTCAAATTAAAGATCACGATCATGATGATGCTGGCCCAGTCATAAATGATCGGCCGCATTGGGGTGACTCTTGGGCTGATCAAGCAAGGGATCACTAACAGGCAACCGGCAGCGATCAAGGTCAACTGTTGGGTCCAATAGCCTGCCGCGATCACCGCCAATAAGGCGGCTAATACGCCCCAAATAGGTAGTTGGTCGCTCCACATGGCGAGAATAAACGGCAAGGACAATAACGCCAATACCAGCAAGCTCATCGGGGTGAGCACGTGCATGAGGACCACTAACAGCAAGGTCTGGTTAAAATACACCTGGATGAACCAAAGCGTTGCTTGCCAGCGCGGCTTGAGCGCTTGGGTACTTAAGAGATATGCCAAACCGACTTGCGCGATCACAAGCGGCAATAAGCGCCATTGCCCAATACAAGCCAAGACGCCAAAGACGAGCCCAAGCCCACACCCCCAAGCCACTTGCTTGAGAGGGTGCATCAGCGCTAACGCCAAAGTCATCGCCAGCGCCCAGCCAAGTGGCCAAGACCAAGTCAGACTGCCCCAGGTGTAGAGAATCGGGAAAGCAGCGACTTGAAGAAAACGAGTCGTGCCGAGGAAGAGCTTTTTGACTAACATACAGACGGTCCTTTCGTAATCTCTTCTATGGTACAAAAGCAAACGACGTTAGGCAAAGATATTTCGCCATTTTAATGGAAAAATGGTATGCTTATGGAGTTGCAATACAATTCCCGATGGGGTCCGCACTGCGGACATGCCTTGTAACCGAAATTTTAAGGGGGAAACATAAACTATGCAGGAACGTCACTTATTTACGTCGGAGTCTGTTTCAGAAGGACATCCAGACAAAGTTGCTGATCAAATCAGCGATGCGATCTTAGATGCCATTTTGGCTGAAGATCCACAAGCCCATGTTGCTTGTGAAACCACAGTTACCACCGGATTGGTGTTGGTCGTTGGGGAGATCTCGACGACGGCTTATGTCGATATTCAAAAAATCGTGCGCGAAACGATCCGCGAAATCGGCTATACCAAAGAATCCGGCTTTGATCCTGATTCTGTCGGGGTACTGGTCGCGCTGGACGAACAGTCGCCTGATATTGCGCAAGGGGTCAATGACTCTTACGAAGCCCGTGAAGGCCAATCCGATCCGCTGGATAAGATCGGTGCTGGTGATCAAGGGATGATGTTTGGCTATGCGATCAACGAAACCGACCAATATATGCCATTGCCGATCGCGTTATCGCATCAGTTGATGCAAAAAATCGCGGCATTGCGCAAGACTGGCAAGATCAGCTACTTACGCCCAGATGCCAAAGCGCAAGTGACCGTTGAATACGACGATGACCAAAAGCCGGTGCGTGTGGATACCGTCGTGGTTTCCACGCAACATGATCCAGAAGCGACCTTAGAGCAGATCCGCAAAGACGTCGAGGAACAAGTGATTCGTGCGGTCATCCCGGCTAACTTGTTGGATGCGCAAACGAAGATCTATGTGAACCCAACCGGCCGCTTTGTGTTAGGCGGGCCGCAAGCTGACTCTGGTTTGACCGGGCGTAAGATCATCGTGGATACTTATGGCGGGTTCGCCCGGCATGGCGGCGGCTGTTTTTCTGGTAAAGACGCCACTAAGGTGGATCGTTCCGCGTCATACGCGGCGCGTTACATCGCCAAAAACGTGGTAGCAGCCGGCTTAGCTGACCGCATGGAAGTGCAGCTGGCTTATGCGATCGGCGTGGCTCAGCCGGTTTCTGTGTCAGTCGACTGCTTTGGCACGAATAAAGTTGCCGAAGATGTGATCCAACAAGCGATTCGCGAAAACTTTGACCTGCGCCCTGCAGGGATCATTCAAATGCTTGACTTGCGCCGGCCGATTTACAAACAAACGGCGGCTTATGGTCATTTTGGACGTACAGATGTTGATCTTCCTTGGGAACACCTCGATAAAGTCGATGTGTTAGCTAAGTACTTAGATTAAACGAGTGAAGAGGCGGCCATTACCGGAGGATCCGGTAGTGGCTGCTATTTTTTTGGAAAAATAGAAAGGACGGTAATATGCCGAAAAAAACAACCAATGTGGTGGCGGTGACCATCGCGATCTTTATCGCGACGTTCATGACTGCCATCGAAGGGACCATCGTTTCCACTGCCTTACCCACGATCGTCGGCGAGTTGCATGGCGTGCAGTTGATGAATTGGATCATTTCGATCTACTTGCTGACCAATGCCATGGCAACGCCGGTATTTGGCAAGCTGGCCGATCGCAGCGGCCGCAAGCCGGTATTTTTGATCGGTTTGGCGATTTTTGTCACCGGGTCACTTTTATCCGGCTTATCCAACTCGATGCCGGTTTTGATCGTGATGCGGGCGCTGCAAGGCATCGGTGCCGGGGCGATCATGCCAGTCACGTTTACTATCATTGCCGATATCTATCCGTTTGAAAAGCGCGCAAAAGTCTTGGGCTTCAATGGTTCGGCATGGGGGATCGCGGCATTGGTCGCACCTTTATTAGGCGGTTTCATCGTCGAGCGGCTGTCTTGGCATTGGATCTATTTTATCAATGTGCCGATCGGCTTGCTTACAATGGTATTGGTGGCCGTTTATCATCATGAAGACTTCCACCCGCAAAAAGCCCCGATCGATTACTTTGGCGCATTGTGGCTGGTGTTAGGACTGCTGTTTTTGCTGTTAGGATTTCAAGCCCTGGCCGGCACCCATGGGGTGTGGGCCTTGTTGGGGTGGCTGGCGGCAGCAGGCGGGTGTTTGGCGCTGTTTTGGCGGCAAGAAAAGCGGGCGGTCGATCCGATCATCGACTTGGCGCTGTTTAAGAATCACGCGTTCGTGATCACTAATGTCATTGCCGCGTTGATCTCTGGGTTTGTGATCGGCTATGAAGCGTATATGCCGATGTGGGTCCAAGGGATCTTAGGCTTAGGTGCAGCACTAGGCGGTTTTGCGATCACCCCAAGTTCAATGTTGTGGATCGTGGGGTCATTCGTCGCTGGCCGGCTGTTAGTGGTGACCACGCCTAAAAAGATCATGACCATGGCATTAGGGGTGTTATTGGCAGGCAGCATTTTGTTGGCGCTCGTTCCTCAAACCACGCCATACTGGGCCTTTTTGGCGATCGCCTGCGGCTTGGGTTTTGGCTTTGGGAATGTGATCACCACCACGACGGTCCGTGCTCAAGCGGTGGTGGCTGAGGCTGTCGTTGGGGTGGCGACCAGTTTCAATACCTTGTGCCGCACCTTGGGTCAGACGCTGATGGTTTCAGTGTACGGGGTCGTGTTGAATTTGAAAATGGCCCAAGGCGTTGCGGCTCATCCCGGGTTGAAGCTGGATATGCTCAATCAATTGATCGATCCGCAAAAAGCCAAGCAATTGGCGCCTGCGGTGGTGACGCCGCTGCGGCACATTTTGTATACTGGGCTGCATGGGATCTATTGGTGCACCGTGGTGATCGTCGGCTTGGCGATCGTGGCCAATTGGTTTGATCGCGATCAAAAGCTCAGTGACCAAGGGTGAGCGCGGATGAAAACTTTCCTCAAAGCGCATGCCGTGTTACCGTAAAAGAGACGTTCGCAATCGCACTGATAGGAGGAAACTTGGCTTTGGCTGTTGAAAACAACCGGCAATATCATTTTGCCCCATCTTCAAAACATCATATGACCATTCATTGGCATAGCTTCGCGGCATTAGATACGCCGATCGAAGCGGCGAGCTTAACCGCACGTGCGGCGATCGTTGGGCGGATCGGCTTATTGATGCTCAGCTGCGGCACTGGGGCGTGGCGGGTGCGCGCGGCGATGGATACCATTGCGCGGGCGCTGGGTTTGACTTGTGCTGCCGATGTCGGTTTGATCTCGTTGTCGTATACCTGCTTTGATCATGGTCATCATTACACCCAAACGCTCAGCTTGCCTGCCAGTGGCGTCAATACCGACAAGTTGACCACGTTAGAGCGTTATGTGGCGCAGTTTGCCGAAACAGCGCTTGAATTGACCGCTCATCAGATCCATGACCAGCTGGATGCGATCGAAAAAAAGCCTGGCAATTTTACTGCATTGCAAGCTGGGTTGGCATCTGGTTTAGCCTGTGCCGCCTTCGTGTTCTTGCTGGGCGGCGGGCCGATCGAAATGGTCGGGTGCTTTTTTGGCGCCGGAGTCGGCAATTATATCCGGCGGCTGATGGGTGCCCATCACATCACGGTGGCAGCGTCGACGGCGGTGTCAGTCGCTGCGGCGTGTTTGGTGTATTTGCTGACATTTAAGGTGTTGGCTTGGGGGGGAGGCGCGTCGCAAACGCATGAAGCCGGCTATATCGGCGCGATGTTGTTTGTGATCCCGGGCTTTCCGTTTATCACCAGTGGGTTGGATATCGCCAAGCAAGACATGCGCTCGGGGTTGGAGCGCGGGACGTTTGCGATCATGGTGATCACGGTCGCGACTTTGACCGGATGGGTCGTGGCGATGTTGGTGCATTTGCAACCGGCCAACTTTATCCCCTTAGGGCTGGGGCCAGCGACCTTATTGGGGTTGCGGTTAGCGGCCAGTTGGTGTGGGGTGTTTGGCTTTTCGATCATGTTCAACTCACCGGTGCGCATGGCGGCGATCGCTGGGATCGTCGGGGCATTGGCCAATACCTTGCGCTTGGAATTAGTCGATTTGACGGTGCCGGCTGCAGCGGCAGCATTTTTAGGGGCATTGTTAGCCGGCTTGTTGGCGAGTCCGCTGAATCGCCGCTTAGGTTATCCGCGCATCTCGCTGACCGTGCCAGCCATTGTGATCATGGTGCCGGGATTATATATGTATCGCGCGATGTTCAATCTTGGATTGAATCATTTTGACATTGGCGCCAGCTGGCTGGTGAAAGCCTTATTGATCGTCGTGGCGTTGCCTTTGGGCTTGGCGGCGGCGCGGATCATCATGGATCGGCAGTGGCGCCACATCGGTTAAGCCAAAAAAAGTGATCAGGGACTGGCCTTGATCACTTTTTTGATGCCTGAAAATGATAGTGATCAATTGGTCATATCTTACTTGAGTGTGACACTGAGATAAATTGTTTATATCTGACCAAAAAATTATGTTTTCTTGACGGTTTGGGTGTACACTAATCTGCGAGTAAGTGCTTACTATCTAATCGCCGGTCGCGATTTAATCGTGCCCGTGGGATCAACTAATTTTTGAGGTGATAAGATGCAAAAAGAGACACTGTATGGTGGGATCGATGTTGGGTCGACGACGGTGAAACTTGTGGTCATGGATGCGCAACATCACACCCGCTTTGCGCGGTATGAACGCCACTATTCGGATGTCAAAGCGGCCAGCAAGCGTGTTTTGGACGAAGCGATCGAGGAATTGGGGCCGAATGTGTCGCTGGCTTGCACCATCACCGGTTCTGGTGGGATGGGGTTGGCGAACCTATTGCAATTGAAGTTTGTTCAAGAAGTGATCGCCTGCACCAAGACTGTTGAAGAGCTGATCCCGCAAACGGATGTCGCTATCGAACTTGGCGGCGAAGACGCGAAGATCACGTTTTTCGGCGCCAGCTTGGAACAGCGGATGAACGGCTCTTGTGCCGGTGGGACCGGCGCGTTCATCGATCAAATGGCGACCTTGTTGAAAACTGATGCCGATGGGTTGAACAAAATGGCCCGCAATGCCCAAACTTTGTATCCGATCGCCAGCCGTTGTGGGGTGTTTGCCAAAACTGATGTGCAGCCATTGATCAACGATGGGGCGCATAAAGAAGATATTGCCGCCAGCATTTTTCAAGCCGTGGTCAATCAAACGATTTCCGGTTTAGCAGCTGGCCATAAGATCCGCGGCAATGTCGCTTTTTTAGGCGGGCCATTGTACTTCATGGATCAATTGCGGGAACGCTTCATCGAAACCTTGCACTTGACCCCGGAGCAAGTGGTGTTCCCAGAAGACCCGCAACTGTTTGTGGCTAAAGGCGCGGCGTTGTATGCCAGCGACCAGCCGCAAACGACTTTGGTGGCCTTAGAAGATAAGCTGGAGCATGGCGATGACTCGGGGATGCACCCGACGTCATCATTGGCGCCGTTATTCAAAGATGATGATGAATTGCAAGAATTCCGCAAGCGCCATGCTCAAGCACGCGTCGATTCGCGGGACTTGCAAAGCTATCGCGGGGTGGCGTATTTGGGTATCGATGCCGGGTCGACGACGACCAAAGTCGCGTTGATGTCAGACGACGATAAGCTGCTTTATACGTATTATGACTCCAATGATGGCGATCCGCTGGAAAAAACCAAGCAGATCTTGCGGGATCTGCACCAACACATGCCAGCCGGTGTGACGATCGGCAAAACGGCGGTGACCGGCTATGGGGAGCATTTGATCAAAAATGCGCTGATGGTCGATATCGGCGAAGTTGAAACGGTGGCCCATTATCGGGCCGCGCATCACTTCCAACCAGATGTCGATTTCATCTTAGATATTGGCGGCCAAGACATGAAGGCCATGACGATCAAAAACGATGCGTTATCCACCATCAAGCTTAATGAAGCTTGTTCTAGTGGTTGCGGCTCATTTTTAGAGACTTTTGCCACCGGCTTGAACTATGACATCAAAGACTTCGCCCAAGCAGCGCTGTTGGCCAAGCATCCGTCTGATCTTGGCTCACGGTGTACCGTGTTTATGAACTCTAAGGTCAAGCAAGTCCAAAAAGAAGGCGCCAGCATCGGGGATATCGCCGCGGGGCTGTCGGTTTCGATCATCAAAAACGCGCTGTTCAAGGTGATCAAGATGCGCAAAGCCGAAGACATGGGGCACCATATCGTTTGCCAAGGCGGCACATTTTATAACGAAGCCGTTTTGCGCGCATTTGAAAAAATTGCCGGAGTCGATGTGATCCGACCAAACATTGCCGGCTTGATGGGGGCTTACGGTGCGGCTTTGATCGCCAAAGATGCTTATTCCGCCGGGGATGAAACCACTTTGTTGAGTGTCGATCAACTGGATGATCTGAGCTTTACCAAAGAATATAT
Organism: Lacticaseibacillus baoqingensis; assembly: GCF_003946165.1. GTDB lineage: Bacteria > Bacillota > Bacilli > Lactobacillales > Lactobacillaceae > Lacticaseibacillus > Lacticaseibacillus baoqingensis. Next base: position 7,631 of record NZ_RHOI01000048.1, read on the forward strand.
GCATTGTGGCGGCTGCGAAAACAACTGCGCATTGACCATCACCATTTTTAATGACGGCCGCCGCTTTGTGACCGGCAATCGCTGTGAAAAAGGTGAAGCCCGCGGCTTGCGCCAACACCTCACCAAAGAAAACGGCAAGATCAACTTGATCGAAGAAAAGTACAAGCTGCTGTTTTCCTACCGCCCATTGCGCAAGAAACTGGCCACGCGCGGCGTGATCGGCATTCCGCGCGTTTTGAACATGTATGAAAACTACCCGCTGTGGCAGACTTTCTTCACGAAATTAGGCATTCGTGCAGAATTGTCACCCAAAGGCACGCAAGCCCAATATGAAAAAGGGATGGAAACCATTCCGTCTGATACGGTGTGCTTCCCGGCCAAGCAAGTGCACGGGCATATCCAAGCCTTGATCGATAAAGGCTACAAGCGCATTTTCTACCCGGCAGTGGTGTATGAAGTCCAAGAAGATGAACACCAAGCCAACCACTTCAACTGCCCGATCGTGCAAAGCTATCCAGCCGTGATCCGCAATAATGTGGATGAGATCACCAACGGCAGCATCGACTACCGCGATCCCTACTTGAATTTGGCCGATCGCAAAGCCTGCGTCAAGAATCTGTATGAATGCTTCAAAGACCTTGATATCAGCGAAAAAGAAATTGCCGATGCTTTAGACGCCGGCTATGCCGAACTAGAAAACTTCAAGCAAAAGATCCGCAATCGCGGCGAAGATACGCTGCGGATGCTGCGCGATACGGGTGAACACGGCATTGTGTTAGCCGGACGGCCGTATCATTTGGATCCAGAAGTCAATCACGGCATTTCGCAGTTGATGACGGCAGAAGGCTTTCATGTGCTGACCGAAGATTCGATCGCGCACTTAGGCGATGTCCAAGGTTTGCGGGTGGTCAACCAGTGGACGTATCATTCCCGTTTGTATGCTGCTGCGCGTATCGCGGCGAAGACGCCGCAGCTTGAATTTGTGCAGCTGAATTCGTTTGGTTGTGGGATCGATGCGATCGATGCCGATCAAATCGAAGAGATCATGAATCAATACAACCGCCTTTATACGAGCTTGAAGATCGATGAAGGCACGAACATGGGCGCGATCCGCATTCGGCTGCGCAGCTTAAAAGCCGCCGTTTCCGAACGCACCAAGCGCAAGATCATGCCAGAAAAGCTGTCTGCTGACCCAACACCAGTCGACTTTACCCAAGACATGCGCAAGGCAGGATACACCTTATTGCTGCCGATGATGTCACCGATCCATCAACACGGCTTGGTCGATGTGGCCTTGCAAGCCAGCGGCTACAACGTGGTCAACTTGCCTATGGATGACCGCAAAGCCGTCGATGTCGGCCAAAAATTTGTCAATAACGATGCTTGTTACCCCGCGATCATCTCCATCGGGCAAATGCTCGAAGCGCTGCAAAGCGGTCAATATGACCTCAACAAAACGGCGGTGATGATGACGCAAACTGGCGGGGGATGTCGGGCGACCAACTATATCCCGTTGATTCGCAAGGCCTTAAAAGACGCCGGTTTTGCCCAGGTACCGGTGGTGTCATTAAGCCTTGGCAATCAAGGGGTCGAAGAAACTCCAGGCTTCAAGTTCACCTTGCCGCTGTTAAAGCGTGCTGCGATCGCCTTTTTGTACGGGGACTTGTTTGAACGCGTGGTTTATCGCACGCGGCCATATGAAACCGAACCAGGCATAATCGATAAGATGCACGAAAACTGGCTAAAACTCGTGCGGCCATCGGTTGAAAAAGGGTCGTTCCGCGAATTTAAGCAAAACGTCGCCCAAATCGTCAAAGACTTCGATACGGTGCCGCTCACTGACGCCGTGAAGCCAAAAGTAGGGGTCGTCGGGGAGATCTTAGTCAAATATTCCCCGATCGCCAACAACAACATCGTGCGCTTACTGGAAAAAGAAGGTGCCGAAGCCGTTGTGCCAGATATTGTCGGGTTTATGAACTACAGCTTGTACAACCAGCTGTACAAGTACGAACACTTAGGTGCAAAAGCCAGTGCCAAGTACTTTGCTGAATTTGCCATGGGTGTGATCCGCTGGTGCGAACAACCGATGCAAAAGGCATTAACCGCTTCTAAGCGGTTTGAAGGCATCGAAGCGATCAAAGAAATCGCCGACGATGCGTCCAAGATCTTAAGCTTAGGCAATCAAACCGGTGAAGGGTGGTTTTTGACCGGTGAAATGATCGAACTGTTGAAGTCCGGCGTGCCTAACATCATCTGCATGCAGCCATTCGGCTGCTTGCCTAACCATATCGTTGGCAAAGGCATGATCAAAGAGTTGCGGCGGCAATTCCCAGGCGCAAATATCTCACCGATCGACTACGATCCAGGGACTAGTGTCGTCAATCAGCTCAACCGCATTCGCTTGATGTTAGCGACTGCCAATAAGCATTTGGCAAAAGCGGCTGTCAGTGTCGGCTAAACTTTTATAAAAAATGCCCAAAAGCGGTTCCTTGCTTGGCTGTGCGTGCTATATTTAATAGCAAGAAGCCAAGCGAGGATGATGAGTAAGATGGGGTTAGATATGCAAACAATATTCGGTCAAGCCCTCGACAATCGGGGACTATCACGCAAACAACAGGCGGTTTTGAATGCCAGCTTGGTTTTGTTTGCAGAGCAAGGCTATGATGGGACCTCAACGGCGGACATTGCGCACAAGGCCGGCGTTTCTGAAGGCACGATCTTCAAACGCTTTCGCACCAAAGAAGGGCTTTTGCAGGCGATTTTAGAACCATTTTTGAATCAAGTGATCCCGCAAGCTGCCGGAGAGTTTGTTTCTGACTTGGCAGACAAGCGCTTCCCTCATTTTAAAGACCTGTTGGCGTATGGGATTCGTGATCGAATCGATTTCGTCACCGCCAATCGTCCAGAGATGAAGATCTTCATCCAAGAAATTGGCAAAAATCCCATCTTGTTGGTGCAAATGACGAATATGTTGGCCGATGCGCTGCGCGAATCGTTCAACGACGTCTTCAAGGTGTATCAAGATAAAGGCGAACTCGTGCAATGGGAGTCGATGCGCATCATGCGTTATGTGACGTCGGTGCTGATCGGGTACATGATCCCTAATGTGATCATGGATGATATGCCAGTTGATAAAGAACACGTGACCCAAGAAGCAGTCGAATTCCTGCTGTTAGGACTGACGCCGCGCGCATAAAAAAACACCCCCTAAAATCTTAGGGGGTGTTTTTTTTGATCAGTATCCATAGCTGGCATGTGAGGGGTTAGATTTGTCTGCCTGTTGGCTGATCAAGCAGTTGCGATGGTGATAAAAAAATAAATGACGGCCGATATAATCGGACGTAAAGCGCTTTTCGTGTGCACGAAAAAAGTCAAGGGTTGATTTATAATCATTCTAATGTACAATAGAGGCGTATCGAACATAAGGAGGTTTTTCACATGAGTTTAGTAGGAAAGCAAATCGAACCATTCAGCGCACAAGCATATCTTAACGGGGAATTTGTCACCGTGACAGATGCGGATCTTAAGGGTCATTGGAGTGTTGTCATGTTCTATCCGGCAGACTTTTCTTTTGTTTGCCCGACTGAGTTGGAAGACTTGCAAGACCAATACCAGACCTTACAATCATTAGGGGTCGAGGTCTATTCTGTCTCTGAGGATACCCATTTTGTTCATAAGGCTTGGCATGATGAATCCGACGCCGTGGGCAAGCTGCAATATGCCATGATCGGCGATCCATCGCACCAGCTGGCGCGGATGTTTGATGTGCTTGATGAAGAAGCGGGCTTGGCCCAACGCGGCACATTTATTCTCGATAAAAACGGGGTCGTGCAATCGTTAGAGATCAACGCAGACGGTATTGGCCGCAACGCCAGTGAATATATTGATCGGATCAAAGCCGGTCAATATGTTGAAACGCATCCTGGTGAAGTTTGCCCAGCCAAGTGGAAGGAAGGCGCCGAAACGTTGACGCCAGGCCTGGATCTTGTGGGGAAGATCTAACATGCTGGACAAGACGTTGACCCAACAGTTGACGGCTTATTTCAAGCTCTTGCAAAAGCCGGTTGTTTTCCGTTATGATGCGCAAGCCGATGACAACGGCCAAAAGTTGCAAGATTTCTTGAATGAAGTCGTCGCCTTAGATCCGAAATTGAGTTTAGAAAAAGCGGCGTTAAAACGCCAGCCCAGCTTCACCGTCGATCAAGTGGGGGCGGAGCCATCAGGGATCGTTTTTGCCGGGATCCCGTTGGGGCATGAATTTGAATCCTTCGTGTTAGCGGTGTTGCAAGTGTCCGGCCATGCGCCGAAAATCACGGATGCCCAGCGCCAGCAAATCGCGGCGATCGATTCTGACTTGCAGTTTGAAACCTTTGCCAGTTTAAGCTGCCACAACTGCCCGGATGTCGTGCAAGCGCTCAACATCATGAGCATTTTGAACCCGCATGTTTCTCATACCATGATCGAAGGCGGCATGTATCAAGCTGAAGCCGAAGCCAAAGACATCATGGCGGTGCCGACGGTTTTTCTAAACGGTGAGGAATGGCATAATGGGCGCGCAACGTTAAGCGACTTGCTGGCAAAAGTGGCGGGGCACACTGGCCCGGCACCAGTTGATGCAGGCGCGCAAGCGAAGCTTTATGATGTGTTGATCATCGGCGGCGGCCCAGCCGCTGGCGCTGCGGCAATCTATACCGCGCGCAAGGGCTTGGCGACGGCGATCGTGGCCGATCACATTGGCGGTCAGCCGCTGGAAACCGTGGGCATCGAAAATCTCCCTGGCACTGACTATATCGAAGGCGAAAACTTGATGCAAAACATCCAAGCGCAGCTGACCAAATACGCCGTGACGCTGTTAGGCGGCCAAACGGTGACCGGCATCACCCCAGGGACTCCAGTCAAGGTGCAATTAGCCGGTGATACGGCGCTGCAAGCCAAAACCGTGATCGTTGCCACCGGGGCGCACTGGCGCAACCTTGGCGTGCCTGGTGAAGATGAGTTCCGCAATAAAGGGGTGGCCTATTGCCCACATTGTGACGGCCCATTGTATAAAGGCAAGGATGTTGCCGTCGTTGGCGGCGGCAATTCTGGGATCGAAGCGGCGATCGATTTGGCTGGCATTGCCAAGCATGTCACCGTGCTCGAATTTGCCCCAGAGATCTCCGCTGACGCTGTATTAGTGGCCAAAGCCCGCTCGTTGGCAAATGTGACGCTGATCGCCAATGCCCAAACTACCGCCGTTACCGGGGATGGCCGCGTCAATGGCTTAGACTATACCGACCGGGCGACTGGCACCAGCACGCATTTGACGCTGGATGGGGTTTTTGTCCAGATCGGCTTAGTGCCGAATACGGAATGGGTGCAAGACACCTTGACCACGAATGCCCATCATGAAATCGTGGTGGACAAAAAAGGCGCCACCAATGTTGCCAACATTTTTGCTGCCGGCGATTGTACCGATGCGGCTTATAAGCAGATCGTGATCGCCATGGGTGCTGGTGCTACGGCAGCGCTGAGCGCATTTGATGCACTCGTGCGGCAATAGCATTGACTTAAGGGGTTTAACCGCAAATAAAAAAACTCAACTGCTAGTCCAAAAGTGAACTGAACCCTCTGAGTTGGAGGAAATCTAACTCAGGGGGTTTTACTATGCAGTTTTCTGTTCAAGATAAGATCA
>NZ_RHOI01000049.1 GCF_003946165.1 Lacticaseibacillus baoqingensis
TCGTCGAGCTGCGCAAGCCAACGGGGTCGCGGGTAAGTCATCCCGGTCACGCCGCGTGCCGCGACGCACCCAGGCTGCCTTACCCACACCCCTAAACCCGGCTTGCTCCGCTCTGGGTTTAGCGAAGCTGCATGTCGGAGTTGTAGAACTGCGGATAAGCCAGGTAGCAGGCGATGACGCTGCCGACGCTGGTGGCGGCTAGGAGCATGAAGGTGACCATGATCTGGTACATGATCGCTTTAGTCGGGTCGACGCCGGCAAAGATCAACCCGGACATCATTCCTGGCAAACTAACTAAGCCGACAGTTTTGGCCGAGTCGATGGTTGGCGCCATGCCGGAGTGGATCGCGGTGCGCACTAAGGTGATCGACGTTTGCTTGAGATCTGCGCCTAAGGCCAGCCGTTCCAGCACCGCTTGGCGTTGGTCGTGGAAGCTGGTGTTCAAGCTGCGGTAGCATAAACCGGTGGCGACCATGGTGTTGCTGGCGATCATCCCCGAGATCGGCACGACTTGACTAGGCGTGAAGCGGATCGCCTTGGCTAATACCAGCAAGACTAACGTCGCGCCAGTGGCGGTGAAAACGGCCAGCAAGCTGATCTCAAAGGCATGCGGAATGCCGTTGGCGCGCCCGCGGGCATTCCAAGCGGCGTTAAAAATGATGATCGCCACCATCAACAGGGTCAACCAAACGCGGTCGACTTTGATGATGTAGGTCAACACGTAACCCACCACCGTCAATTGGATCACGGCGCGAATGACGCCGGTGATCAAGTCTTTTTCCAAGCCGATATGTTCTTTGAAGTTGATCGCTAAGGCGATCACGACCAGCAAAACAGCAAATAACAGCGCGGTCGGGCTGACGATCAAATTATTAGTCATGTTGTGCCTCCATTGTGCCATTGACCAGATGGATCAAGCGGTGTGCGGCTTGGATCTCGCCTTCATCATGGGTAACGGCGATGATGGTGATGCCTTGTGCATTGAGTTTGGTGATCAAGGCATGGATGATGTTTTTGGTGTCGAGGTCCAAGCCCGTGGTGATTTCATCCAGCAACAAGACTTTTGGCGTGAACAGCAAGTTGCGGATCAACGCCACGCGCTGTTTTTCACCACCAGAAAGGCTCGTGATCGGCTTTTCCAGCATCGTTGGGGCCAAGGCCACATCGGCTAAGGCTGATGTGGCTTGCGCATCATCAAAAGCTTGTTTGCGGATCTCAAAAGGAAACCGCAAATTGTCAGCGACAGTTTCGCCAAATAAGCTCGGCTGCTGGAAACAATAGGAAACCTCGCGGCGATAATCGATCTTATCATAGCTGGCTTGCGGCTGCCCAGCATAGGTAATGGTGCCGCTGGTGGGCGTCAATAACGTCGCCAATAGGCGCAAGAGGGTACTTTTGCCAGAGCCAGACGGCCCAGCCAAGGTGAGATATTCCCCTGGCGCGACGGTTAAATCAATGTCATGAAGGATGGTTTGGGCGTCTGCGACGTAACGGATGCCAGTCAGTTCAAATTGCGGTGTCATATGGGGCCTCCAAAAGGATAAATTAGAACTATTCTAGCATAAAACGGCTTCATTGATGGTGCTGAAGGGCGCAATTGACCGAAAAAAGCTGCCTGCCAAGAAGACGTGCTTCCGGGCAGGCAGCTTGATCAACTGCGCGTTTCAAATTGGCTATTATACAACCGTGCATAAAAGCCGTTTTGTGCCAGCAGGCTTTGATGCGTACCGGATTCGATCACTTGGCCATTGTCGATCACCAAGATCTGATCCGCCGCTTGGATGGTCGATAAGCGGTGCGCGATCACGAAACTGGTTTTGTCTTGCATCAGCTTTGCCATGGCGCTTTGCACCAGGCGTTCGGTGTTGGAGTCGATCGCCGCAGTCGCTTCGTCAAGCACTAAGATCGGCGCTTGGGTGATGAATGCGCGGGCGATGCTTAACAGCTGCCGCTGGCCTTGCGACAGGCTGTGGGCATTTTCACTTAGAATCGTGTCGTAGCCGTCTGGCAGCTGAGTAATGAAGGTGTGGGCATTGGCGGCTTTAGCAGCGGCAATGATGGCGGCGTCATCGGCAGTGGGGCGGCCGAGGCGAATGTTGTCGCGGATGCTCATGGTGAATAGGTAAGATTCTTGTTGGACCACGGTGATCAGCTTGCGCAAGTCGGCGCGCTTGATCGTGGTGACATCGATGCCATCCAGCAAGACCCGCCCAGCTTGTAACGGGTAGAGGTTGGTCAGCAAGTTCATGATCGTGGTTTTGCCCGCCCCAGTCGGCCCGACTAAAGCGATCACGTCGCCACTATGGGCAGTGAGGTTGATATCCGTCAAGATCGGGCGGGTATGATAAGCGAAGCTGACGTGGTCGAATTGCACATTGCCAGCGGTGTGCGTCAAAGCCCGGGCATTGGCGGCGTCTTGTTCTTGCGGTTCATCGATCAAAGCAAACACCCGCTGGGCAGAAACCAGTGACAGCTGCAAGGTATTGATCAAGTCCAACAAGTTGTTGATCGGGCCAGTAAAATTACGCAGATAGATCAAAAATGTGAAGATCACGCCCACGGTGATGTTGCCCCAATGCCCGAGGATCGACACGGCGCCGACTGCGGTGATCAAGACATACGCGACATTATTGGTCATGTTGTTGAACGGCCCAATGATGCTGGACAAAGCTTGGGCGCGAAAAGCCGCTTGGGTGTAGTCATGATTGGTTTGATCAAAATGCGTCATCGTCGCGTCAATATGATCAAACAATTGCACCACCAACTTGCCAGAGACTGACTCTTCGATTTGGGTATTTAAGCTGCCCAAAGCGCTTTGTTGCGTGGCAAAAGCCTGATGCGTCACCCGCGCGACACCGCGTGAAAACAAATACGTCGCCCCAGTAGCCAAAAGCGTAATGGCAAACAAGACCGGCGACAGCCACAACATCGCCGCGCCCATCCCCACAATGCTGATGATCCCGGTGAATAACTGGACGAAGGTCTGCATCAAAGCGGTGTTGATGTTGTCGACATCATTGGTCAAGCGGCTCATCACATCCCCGTTGTCATGCGTGTCAAAATAAGTCATGGGCAAGTGCTGCAAGTTGGCAAAGACATCATGCCGGATCTGGGTGCTGGTGGTTTGAGCGACTTTGATGATGATGCTGTTTTGAAAATAAACAAACACACTGGCGATGACGTATACCCCAGCCATGGCGGCGCACACCGCCAACAAGGTCTGCAGGCGGGCATGGGCGATGTAGCGGTCAATAACGATCCCGTTGATGCGCGTGCCGACAATGGTCACCACGGTGGTGACGATGGTGAGCAAGAAGACAATGAACAAGCGCTTTTGACTGTCAGCTAGATAATGCCACAGGCGCTTGACCGTGGGGCGCCAGTTGCCAACGGTGATTTTTTCGCGGTGAATGTTGCGGTGCGGGCGGTTATTCAGCTGCATAGCGCCCACCTCCTAACTGCGTTGCCACCAGTTGTTGATAAAATGGCGAGCGGGTCAATAATTCTTCATGGGTCCCTTGCGCGGTGATCTTGCCGGCGTCTAAAACGATGATCTGATCACACGCGATCACGTTGGTCACGCGCTGGGAAATGATGATCGTGGTTTGACCGTGCCGCGCTTGGGCTAAGCGCGATTTGATCTGGGCGTTGGTGGTTTGATCCACGGCGCTGGTGGCATCGTCTAAGATCACAATGGCATGGTCGGGGACAAAGGCCCGCGCCAGATTCAAGCGTTGGCGCTGTCCGCCGGAAAAATTCTTCCCGCGTTGTGCGACCGGTGCGTCAAAACGCTTTGGCAATGGCTCGATAAACTCATCGGCAACCGCAGTATGAGCAGCCGCACTTAATTGCGCGGCGCTGGCTTGCGGGTCGCCAAAGCGGAGATTTGAGGCGATGGTGCCTGAAAACAAAACCGAATCTTGCAATGCGACGCTGAGTTGTTGATGGACCATTGGCAAACTCAACTGCTGAATATCCACCCCGCCAATAGTGATCGTGCCGGTGTATTGATCAAATGACCGCGTCAATAAGTTGATCAAAGAGCTTTTGCCAGAACCCGTTGGGCCAACGATCCCGCAAGTGGTGCCGGCATCGATGTGCAAGTTGATGTTGGCTAAGATCGGCTCGGCGGCGTCATAGCCGAAGCTCACTTGGTGAAAATCGATGGCGGCGTCGACTGGCGGCATGCCGGTGGCGCTGACGGCAGGCGGATTTTCTGCTAAGACCGCTTGCACGCGAGCGGCGCTGGTGATGGCACGGGAGAAAGCGGTGATGATATTGACCGTTTGGATCATAGCGGTGGTGATTTGGATCATGTAATTGACAAACGCGATGATCTGCCCGGAACTGATGGTTTTGGCGATCGCTAAGCTGCCGCCATAACCTAAGGCGATCACTACCCCCAGGTTCAACAGCAACTGGATCACCGGCGCCAAAGTGACCGTGGCCAAAGCGGCTTTTTGACTGGTCATTTGCAAATGGGTGTTGTCGGCATTGAAGCTGGTGAGTTGGTGGTCTTCTAACACATAAGACTTGATGGTCTTGGCGCCTTGCAGGTTTTCGCGCATGCTGCGGTTGACCCGGTCGACGGCTTGTTGCATCGCCGTATATAACGGCAGCGACCGGCGCACGATCACCAGCAGATACACCACTAACAAAGGCATGATCACAAACAAGATCGGCGCTAAGTCCGGGCAGACGATCGTGGACATCACGATCCCGCCGATCAATAACAGCGGTGAGCGCACCAAGCCGCGCGTGACCATCATCACCAAGTTTTGCATTTGGGTGACGTCGTTGGTGATCCGCGTGATCAACGTCGCCGGGGCCAATCCGGCTGGATCACGGCTGGTCAAGGCGATCGTCAGCATTTCGCTGCGCAGCGCTTCGCCCATTTTCAACGACGCATAACTGCCTAAGGTGCCACAAGTCGCGCCGCACATCAGGCCTAACAACGCAAAGCCTAACATCAAGCTGGCATGCATCAGCACATAATGGCCATCCCCTTGAGCCAAGCCATGGTCAATGATCTGCGCCATTTGCGTGGGTTGTTGCAAATCACACAAGACTTCGCCGAGCATGATCGCAGGCGCCAGGAAAAAAGCGATGCGGGCTTTGCCATGGGTGTGGGTCATGATGATCGTAAACATCAGGTCACTTTCTTTCTATCCAGTCTCCACCAAAAAAGCGTCACTTCACCTAGGGCCTAGTAGGGACTAAGGATCCGTGACGCTTTCAACTAACATGATAGTAGCGCATGCCGGCAAGCGACGCAAGCAATCTGCTCACGCCTGAAGCTTATGGCTTGGTTGGCTTGCCGTAGCGCGCGGCGGCAAAATTGTATAATGGGGTGTTCAGCGGGGTAAACGCCACAGCTTCAGAAAATGGTGCCGCCATCAAGGCATCATCGGCCCCATTGGCGAGTTTGACGGCCCAAGTCGGGTCATACAGCAATTGCTGCCCGACTGCCACCAACTCGGCATCATTTAAGACATTGGTCACATCGGTGCGATCCCGCACGCCGCCGACGCCGATCAATGGCACTTGGCCTTGCAGTGCCGCATGCACAGATGCCAAGATCGAGCGGTCATGATGGGCCGAGTCTCTAGGCACGCGGTCGTAGTGGTCTAAGGACACATGCAGATAATCCAACCGGCTGGCGCGCAATTGGTCCAACAGCCATAAGGTATCATCAAAGCGGATGCCAGGTGTTTCGAACTCTTCTGGTGAAAAGCGATAGCCGACGACAAAAGGCCGCGTGGCATATTGATCGACTGCGGCAAACACACTTTGGAGCAATTCGGCGATGAAACGATAGCGCTTTTGGCGGGTGCCGCCATAGTCATCATCGCGGCGGTTGGAATGCGGGGAGAAGAATTGTTGGATCAAATAAGTATTGGCCCCGTGCAATTCCACGCCGTCAAAACCCGCTTGGATCGCGCGGCGCGTGGCGGCGCCAAAAGCTTGGATGGTGGCATGGATCTCTTCGACGGTCATCGCCCGCGGGGTTTCAGCGCCAGGCCGTACTGCGGCAACTGCAGAAGCAGACACGGGCTGTTCACCGCTTAAAGTGGCCCGATTCGTCATCCGCCCGGCATGGAAGATCTGCACGAAGGCTTTGGTGCCATGGGCTTGGATCGCTTTGGCTAAGGCACTCAGCTCGGGCAGCATTTGGTCATCGGCAATGGACAACTCACCGGGCCACCCTTTGCCGCCAGCTTGCACGTTAGCGGCGCCGGTGATGATCGCCCCCAGCCCTTGGGCACGATCGGCATAATATTGGATCTCATCACGGGTGACCGTCCCGTTATAAAAACTTTGTTGCGTGGTCATTGGCGACATCACCAACCGATTGGCAAGGGTGACGCCGGATCTGAAGGTAAGTGGGGATGTAAAGTTTGACATAGTGGCCTCCTAGCGGCTTAAGCATTGGATTTTGCCTTATTAAAGGTAAGTTACCTTCAGTATAGGGGGTTCACAGTCGATGTCAAATGCGGTTTTAATGGGCTTGGCAGCCGGCAAAAGCCGGGACCATCTATGCCAAAATGGCATAATAGCCTGCAGGGGGGACCACTTTTGACCCGGTTGAGGCGGTTTTAGGTATGCTAAGAGTAAGTCGTTAGCAGTTGCACAAAGGGGGTCCGAAGATGGAAAGACAAGTGATCAAACAGCATGGCTTTAAATTGGTGCCCAACAAACCGCATGGGGCAATAACTGAGCATGCCTTTGGGATCAGTTTTAAGGCGCAACCGCGCTCTTCAGCACGCCATTATCCCAAAACCGTGCAGGTGCGCCCAGATGGCCATGAAGCTGGGATCGCCATCGTGCCTTATGACCCGCACAGCCCGGTATACCCGCCTGGTGTGGCTAAGCGCGATCTCACCCGGCAAGTCACGCAAACGGTGCTTTACCAAGAGTTCTATTCCCGCCAACCCTTAAAAGCCCCGACGCATACGACATTAGCATTTACGCGCACGGCGCTGATCGATTATACCGCTGCTGTGCCAACAGTGACTTACCAGCCATGGCAAGCGCGCACAACGGCGTACTTTGCTGCTTTGCACGCACCAGCGATCCCAGGTTACATGGCAGTTTTTCACACGTTAGCGGCGGTGGCGGCGGCACCAGAAGACCCGGATTTTGTCGATGTCTTTTATTATGTACGGGCAAAAGACCTCGCAGCGATCCGCTAAGTGAAGGACCAAAAAAAGCCTAGGCCGATTGGCCTAGGCTTTTTTTTGGTGTTACAGCAAAATGTTGTCGGCTTCGCATTGATCGATCATTTCCTGCGGCCAAACCTGGCTTGCACTTCGTCTTCGTAAACCCGGCCTAACAGCATCATGCACAAGCGCGATTGGCCAATGCGGCCGCCGATGGCATAAGGGAGTGCTTTAGCCATGATCTGCTTATGGAAAGGCAAGAACAAGCGGTCTTCAGCACCAGCAGTCTTGAGTTGACGCGGACGCAGGCAAGCTTAACCAAAATCACAATGAAAAAAGGCTTCTCGGCGCTGAGAAACCTTACGGAAAACTGGCTTTGATCCGCGCTAATCCAACAGTTGCGTCAGGCGGGCTCGAAAAATCGGGGTCCAGAGTTTGAGGTAGCCCAGTTGCGTCGGGTGAGCGTTCGGATCCGTCTGCCCATCACTCAGCTAAATCATCATTTGTGGTCGGATCGACGGCTTTTATTTTAGAATTAAAAAGCATTGGTTTGACCCGGACCCACACGGCGTGCAGGCCGAATGCAGAAGCAAACGACAGGCTCCACGTCAGCACGTAGACGACCAGGATCCCGGCCCAGGTGTTGCTTGTCGCAAGGCTTTTGCCGAATGCCAGCCACAGGCACTGGGACCAAAACACATTGGAGAGATATGCTTTGTAAGCAAAATCGGCAAACTTGTGGACGAACTTGGTGAACGGGCGCTGGGCTTTGACCTGATACAGACACAACGCTGAGAACAAGCCGATCGCCGCGAGATCATAAAGGGTCATCGAAGGCTTGTAATACGGCGCGTTGCCGAGTTGAACCGGGAAGCCGTAGCTGAACAATTCGTGGTTGGTCCACCAGAAAGTCACGATGAAAACGATCGCGATCGCTGGCCACCAAGTCATGATGGCGCGGTTAAAGCGGTCGCGGTATTGCCAAGCAAGCATGCCAAAGATCCCGTAGATAAAGAAGCTGATGAACAACCGGTCAAACAGGTACCAGTCGCTTGCATGCGGCCCGTTAAAGACCTGGGTGTCATAAAACCATAGCCATAGTGCTGCGATAACGATCGCACCGCCGGCCGTCACCAACCCACGCTTGGCGTTGTGCCCACACCAGTGTCCGATCGCCCAAAATAACGGCATCAAGATGATGAATTGCAACATCATGGTGTTGTACCACAGGTGTGGGGCGGCGTTCCCATTGATAAAGTGCCACAAAAAAGAGCCCAGGTCATGATACTGATCGACCTGTTGCATCTGCGGCATCACGAGTAAATAGATGAGCGTCCACCAGATGGTCGGGACGAACAGCGCGTGCCACATGTTTTTCAAGTAGTGGCCATAGGTCAGTTCGCGGTTGGCGATAGTCGTTCGCGTCGTCGTGTAGAGAATGCCAAAAATAAAGGCTGGCGCGGTGTACTTGACGAGATCGTATAGGATCGCGATCCCAGTTTGCGCGCCGATGCTGGGGCCGGCCGCCAAGGCGTAACTCATGATCGGTTGCGACATGACGGCAGTACATGCGCCCAGTTTTAAATAGTCGCCGATATCGGCGGCTGGTTCGAGCGGTTTGGTCTCACTCATTAGGTTATCCCACCTTGTTTCGGATTTGTGAGAGGCGATCGGTGGGAGTCGTCGACGTCAGTGTAACGAGTTAATCGTGCGTTTGCAAGCAAAACTTGTCGGCGTCAGATGGTCAATGCGCGTGTCCGGGCGTCAACAAACAAGGCCACCAAGGCGTTGGCGACCTTGCGCGTGCGGACGTCTTCTTTGGCCTGGCCCTCGGTCAAGTAGATGGTGCGAAACGGCGGGTCAGGGGTGATTCGCGCGAGGTGAAGTTGTTTGCCTGTTGCCGCCCAAGTGACTGAAGGAATAAAACCGATCCCGATGCCGGCGGCCAGCATGGCACGGATGCTGTCGGGGTCGTCGGATTCGTATTGGTAATTCAGATCGATCCCGCGCGTCTCAAAGTATTGATCCAAGGTGTTTCGCAACGGCGTGTGGTAACCCAGCGACACGATCGGTTGGCCGGCAAGCTCGGCTGGATCGATAAACGGATGTGCCGTCAGCTTGGGGCCGGCGCTGCCGAGCAGGATCTCTTCATTGAGAAGCGGCACAGACCGCCTGTCGGGCCGCGGGATCCGGGTGGAGATGGTGAAATCAAATTCCCGGGTCTCGTTGACTGCGGTGATGCGCTGGGTCAACTGGATCGACGCGCTCGGGTAGATCTCATTGATCGTGCGGATAATGTCGGGGATCAAAGCTGACGCCACTTCGACCAGCAGGCGGATCGGGCGCTTGGTGGTCGTCGGTTTGGCGATGGCCTCGACGCCTTCTTCGATTTGGTCGAGACCAGATTCGACATAATTCAAAAACAACCGCCCGGCATCGTTGATCTGGATCCCGCGGCCGACGCGATCAAACAGCGGCACATCGAGTTCTTTTTCCAATTCTTGGATCATTTTGGTCATGGCCGGCTGGCTGATGTGGGCTTGGCGTGCGGCTTGGGTGATACTCCCGGTTTGCGCGGTATAGACGAAGCCTTGAAGCTGTGCGAGATTCATGAGCGTCCTCCGATTAATAACTAACGGTTATACCTATAAGATAAACTCATTATACACCGTTATTAATTTGGCTTACAGTAACCTTGTGAGAGCGATCGGATCATCAAGAGAGAAGGTCAATCATGAATTCATTATGGATTTTCCCCGGTCAAGGGGGGCAAAGTGCCGGCATGCTCAAACCGGTCGATGCCGCGTTGCGTCAGCATGTGGAGCACTTGCTGAACCTTAAGCTTTTGGATAGCGATGAGGGCTACCGAGATTCAGTCCAGCTCCAAGTCAGCATTGCCCTTCAACAAGTGGCGCAGGTCAACGCGATGCAAGCGGCAGGCCGCAAGCCACACCTGGTTGCTGGACACAGCCTCGGGGTGTTTGCGGCGGCGTATGCGATCGGCAGTTTGCAACAAGACGACTTGTTCCGCGTGGTCAAGCGGCGTGCAGAGCTGATGCAAGGGGCCTATCCTGATGGTTACGGCATGGGCGTCATCGTCGGCTTGACCCGCGCAGAAGTTGAAGCGCTGGTGGCACAAGTCAACGATCCGGCACACCCGGTGTTCGCGTCGAACCAAAACGCTGAAGATCAAACGGCCTTGTCCGGTGAACTGGTTGCGATCGATCGGGTCGTGGCCTTGGCCAAGCAGGCCGGGGCGGTCCTTGCCCGCCGGCTGAAAGTACCGGTACCGTCGCACTCGCCGTTGATGGCAGAAGTTGGCACCCGCTTAGCCGCCGTGCTGGCCGATGTTACGCTGGCCAAGCCAAACGGCATCTACCTGACGAACTACTCAGGCCGCGCCGTGCGGCAGGTGCCGCCGGTGCGAGAAGACCTGAGCAATAACCTGGTCCATCCGGTGTATTTTGAGGCGATGATGAGCGTCGCTTGCGATTACGCCCCGGACAGTATCGTGAACTTTTCACCCGGGCGGCCGTTTCGTAAGGTCTTAGGCCAGAAGTTCGGCGACCTGCACCAAATCAATTTGGATCAAATGAGCGTATCAGACGCCGTATTTTTGTTGAATAAATGGGAAAGAGGTACTTATTAATGAGCGAAGAACGTGATTGGACAACGCATCGCCAAGCCAAGGCGGCAAAGCTCTCAGCTGTGAGCAACAAGCTGTCCGGCAAGTTTGCCAAAACAAGCGATGCCAAGATCATCCTGGAAGGCTTGATCGCTTCCGGCGACAAGGTCGTGCTGGAAGGGGATAACCAAAAGCAGGCGTCATTTTTATCAAAAGCGCTGGCGTCGGTGGACCCCGGAAAAGTCCACGATCTGCACATGATCATGAGCAGCATTTCGCGGCCGGAACACTTGGATATTTTTGAAGACGGGATCGCCTCGAAGATGGACTTTTCTTTCGCCGGCCCGCAAAGCACGCGGGTATCACAGATGATCGC
The DNA here is from genome assembly GCF_003946165.1 of Lacticaseibacillus baoqingensis. Classification (GTDB taxonomy): domain Bacteria; phylum Bacillota; class Bacilli; order Lactobacillales; family Lactobacillaceae; genus Lacticaseibacillus; species Lacticaseibacillus baoqingensis. The sequence goes on from NZ_RHOI01000049.1 coordinate 11,162, forward strand.
AGACGGCACCCTGCAAGTCGGGGACATTCACACCTATCTGGAACTGTACGCCCGGCTGTTTGTCGACTTGATCCCCAACGTGGTCTTGGTGGCCGCGGACAAAGTCGATAAAGACGGTAACTTGTACACCGGCTACAACACAGAAGAAACCCCCGTCATCGTCGAAGCCGCAGCCTTCCACGACGGGATCGTCATCGTGCAGGCTAACGAAGTCGTCGACAAGCTGCCGCGGGTCGATATTCCGGCCGACTGGATCGATGTCATCATTCCAGCCGACGAACCTTACCAGCTTGAACCGCTGTTTACCCGCGACCCTCAGAACATCACCGAGCTACAGATCCTGATGGGGATGATGGCGATTCGTGGGATCTATGAAAAACACAACGTTCAGTCCGTCAACCACGGGGTCGGTTTCAACACCGCCGCCATCGAATTATTGTTGCCGACATACGGCCAACAGCTGGGACTGAAAGGCAAGATCGTGCCTAACTGGGAAGTGAACCCGACCCCGACGCTGATCCCGGCGATCGAATCCGGCTGGGTCCAGTCGATCCATTCATTTGGTGGCGAAGTCGGCATGGAACAATACATCGCCGCGCGGCCTGACGTTTTTTTCGTCGGCAAAGACGGCACCATGCGCTCTAACCGTGCGTTCGGTCAGGTTGCTGGCCAATACGCGCTGGATATGTTTGTCGGCTCCACGCTTCAAATCGATCAGTATGGCAACTCCTCGACCGTCACCAACGGTCGGCTGTCTGGCTTCGGGGGCGCGCCTAACATGGGTTCTAACCCAAGCGGCCGGCGTCATTCCACGCCAGCATGGCAGAGCCTGCGCGCTGATGACGATCCGCTGGGCAAAGGCCAAAAGCTGGTCGTGCAGATGGTTGAAACTTTTGGGTCAAACAAGCGCCCGGTCTTTGTCGATTCTCTTGATGCCGTGGAAGTGCGCAAAGAAGCCAAGCTGCAAAACGTGCCGATCATGATCTATTCCGAAGACACGACCCACATCGTCACCGAAGAAGGGATCGCTTATCTGTACAAAACTGATTCCATGGCCGAACGCCAAGCCGCGATCGAAGCCATCGCCGGCGTCACCCCAGTGGGCTTGCGGTCGAATCCGGCCGTGGTCAAGGACCTGCGCGAGCGCGGCATCGTGGCCTTTCCCGAAGACCTCGGCGTCCATCGCAACCAGGCGACCCGCTCGCTGCTTGCGGCCCGGAACATGGAAGACCTGGTCAATTGGTCTAAGGGTTTGTACAACCCACCGGCAAAGTTCAGAAGCTGGAGCTAAGGCGGCGCAACAGTCTATCTTGGTTGTGTGACGAGCTCGCCGGCAAAGAACACCGGCAATGACTTGCGCTAGGCTAGTCGACGGGCTAAGTTCACCGCGTTTTGCAGCCTTATCTAGTTGCGCTCCGAGCTCGCAACGGAGGCGCATCTAGCTACGCCTAACGCCTCGCCGGCAAAGAACACCGGCAAAGCGTTAGGCTAGGCTAGCTGGCCTCCTAAAAGCGCGAGCTCTCCGCAGCCTTATCATGAAAGGAGTCCCATCGTGGAAGAATTACATTTCAAATATCAAGCGACCCAACCGATCGCCCATCCCGTTCATATCGGGGTGGTCGCTTCCGGTGACCTCGAAGTGATCATGAAGCCGACCGATCACAAGGAATCAGAACTGAACATTGTGACCGGCAGCGACGGCTTCAAAGTCGTTTGGCAAAACGTCTTGAACCGTTTTTTTGACCGGTACCCGTTACTGGCAGAATTTCAGATCAACGATTTTGGGGTCTAGAATTTTTGGTGTTGGTAGTAATCAACACTGGAGATGCTAGACCCTTTTTAGATAACAAAAAGACACCTG
>NZ_RHOI01000005.1 GCF_003946165.1 Lacticaseibacillus baoqingensis
CACGCAAGGTCTTAGGCTGGAAGACACCATCTGAGGTTTACCTAGGCAAAAAGTTGCACTTGAGTTGACAATTCGTCGCACAAAAAAAGATGGGCAGCATGCCCATCTTTTGCGCTCAATAACGTTCTTTCATCGCCCGTTGAATGTCGCGTTCTTGATCTTTGCGCTTTAAGCTTTCACGCTTGTCGTAATTCTTTTTCCCTTGCGCGACGCCGATCAAGACTTTGGCATAGCCATGCTTAAGATACATCCGCAAAGGGACTGCCGTCAGCCCTTTTTGCGTCAGCGCTTCTTCTAGCTTGCGAATTTCTTTTTTGTGCAGCAAAAGCTTGCGGTTGCGCAATGGATCGACGTTGAACTGATTGCCTTCCTTATACGGGGTAATATGGACATTTTCCAGCCAAGCTTCCCCATTGCGGATCCGTGCGAAGCCGTCGCGCAAGGTCGTTTTGCCGGCACGGACCGATTTGATCTCGGTCCCAGTCAATGCGACCCCTGCCTCATAAGTTTCCAGAATATTATAATCGTGGCCGGCCTTTTTATTTTGGGCCAAAAGGTTATCGGGCTTTGGTTTCATTTTCTTTGCCATGAGGACCCCTCTTTTCCAACTGGCCGCCGCAGGTTACTTTGGATCGCGCTTGCCGTTATAGCGTTTGCGGTTGCCGCCGTGATTTTGCTTGAGTTGGCTGCTTAAGCCGTTAAACGGCTTATTGTTGCCGCGACTGTTGTGATTATTATTGTTGCCATGTTGGCCGCCGCGCTGGTTGTTCCGCGGTCCATCGCTATGCTTTTGCCCGCGGCTGCGCGTTTCGCGCTTGACTTCGATATCACTGGTTGGGATATCATCTGTTGGGATCAAAGAAAAATCGATTTGCCGTTGTTCGACATCCACGTTGTCTAAATGTACCCGACAAGTTTGGCCGATCCGGAAGGTCTTGTGCGTCCGTTCGCCGACTAACGCCATTTGATTTTCAACAAACGCATAGTAGTCATCTTTCATCCGCGAAATATGCACTAAACCTTCAACCGTATTCGGTAAGGCGACAAACATCCCAAATCCAGCGACGCCAGACACGACGGCATCGAAGTCTTCACCGACTTTATCGGCCATGAATTCAGCCTTCTTCAAGTCGTCTACTGCGCGTTCGGCGTCGACGCTATGCCGCTCACGCACAGAAGTTTGCACGGCAATGTCAGGGAGCTTTTCCGCCCAAGCTGCTTGGACGTCTTCACCAGCCCCTTGTGTGGCATAACTGCGGATCAAGCGATGCACGATCAGATCCGGATAGCGCCGGATCGGACTGGTAAAGTGACAATAATAAGGCGCCGCGATCCCAAAATGGCCAAGCGGATCATCAGAATAATGCGCCTGCTTCAAACTCCGCAGCATCTTCACATTGACCATCATTTCTTCTGGTGTCCCGGCAACAGAAGTATTGACTTCTTGCAGCATCTTAGGCGTCAGCTTGGCGCCTTTTTTGATCGGGATCTGGATCCCGAAGGTGGCAAGAAATTCCATGAAGTCTTTGATCCGATCGTCATCTGGTGTTTCATGCACCCGGTATAAGAATGGCAGATGCAGCTTGTTATAGTGTTCCGCAACGGTTTCATTGGCTTCCAGCATGAAGGATTCGATCATGCGTTCAGACAAGCCGCGCTCGCGCAGCACAATGTCTGTGGGATGACCATTTTCATCCACGATGATCTTGGCTTCATTTTCTTCAAAGTCAATGGCGCCGCGATCATGCCGCATTTTATACAAGATCTGATGCAAATCGCCCATCAGCTCTAACATTGGCACCAAGTCTTTGTATTGGGCCCGGACCGCTTCATCTTTGTCCGTCAAGATCTTGTTGACGTTGTTATAAGTTAAACGTCCATGTGAGCGGATCACACTTTGGTAAATATCATGATTGACCACTTTGCCGTCAGGGGTGATTTCCATATCACACGACATCGCCAAGCGATCGACATCCGGGTTCAACGAACAGATCCCGTTAGACAACCGGAAAGGCAGCATCGGGATGACGCGATCGGTTAAGTAAGTACTCGTCCCGCGTTCATAAGTTTCATGATCGAGCGGTGAGCCTTCTGTCACATAATAGGACACATCGGCAATATGGACGCCAAGATGATAGTTGCCATTGGGCAGCTGCCAAGCGACAACCGCATCGTCAAAGTCTTTTGAGTCATCGCCATCGATCGTGACCACTGGCTGATCGGTGATGTCACGCCGGTTCTTCCGGTCTTCATCGGTCACGTGATCTGGGATCGCATTGGCTTGGGCCATTGCGTCTTCAGGGTATTCGGTATGAATATCATTGGCCAAAACCAATGCCATCACATCTACCCCTGGGGCATTTTTATTCCCTAGGTTTTCGCTGACGATCCCGCGCATTTGCTTGGGATGATCCGCATCAGGATAATCAGTGATCTCCACCATCAGCATGTCGCCCAATTCTGGGATCATGCCAGTATTTTTGATCAATACTGGGAAGTTCTTCAACTTCTTTTCATGGCTGATGACCATGCCAATAAACCCGGTCCGCTGTGCCTCAGCATCAGCTAACGGGGTATATTCGCCGACTAAGCGGCTCAGCTTGCGCTCAATGATCTTGACCACTTGCGCTTCAGAGCCGCGGGAATCGCCTGGCCGCGCTTGGCGCGTCACTTGGATCTCAACCGTATCGCCGTCTAAGGCAAAGTGCGTCGCTGGCGGCGCGATGAAATAATCATTTTCTTGATCTTCAACCGCAACAAATCCAAAGCCTTTTTCATTCCCATGAAAAACGCCTTCTAACGCTTGCGGTTTCGCGCCTAATTGATACAAACTCTCCCCGGTGGCATGGATCAGATCATCATTTTCTAATCCCGTCAACGCTTGTACCAGCACTTTGAAGTCTTCTGCCCCGGTCAATTTTAAGGCCCGATTCAAGCTGGCGGTACTAAAGGCGATTTGCGGGTTGCGCCTAAAAGCGGCGAGTAATTCATTTCTCATGTGGCCGACTGTGGTCATTTATTTGTCCCTCGTTTTCATAAATTCAATAATATCAGTTTCTAATTGATGGTGGGCGGCGTTGACGGTGATCACATGATCGACGCCAGCATACCAATGCCAGCTGACCGAAGCATTGACCAGCTGCTTGCGCAACGCCACCGCCCGGTTAGGGTCGATCATTTGATCTGCCCCGGCTTGGCCAATAAACACCGGCTTTTTCACGGTGGCTAACGCCGCTGCCACCGGTTTGGCAAACAAAGCGATCTCCGCTAACTGCGCTTGTACTTGCGGCTTAACGCGCTCACTGTTATCCGGCAATTCTGCCAAGCGCCGCATGTAGCGATTATACTTCAAAAAATTCGGCACGATATTTTGCTTCCCTGCCACGATCGGCGACGATAACACGCCGCCTAAGGCAACGGCAGGCAGCTCTTGCAAGGCCTTCATGGCAAACATCCCGCCTAGCGATAAGCCAAAAATCGCGACTCGCGGATATTGCGCCGCCATATGGGCAACTGCTGCTTGCGTATCTGCCCACCATTGCGCCGGTGTGGCCGCCAATACCTGCTGCGGGTCAATGGTGCCATGCCCCGTAAACTTCGGCGCATACACCCCATAACCAGCCCGTGCCAAGGCGGCTCCTAATAAACGCATATCATTAGGGCTGCCAGTATAGGCATGCAATAAAACGATCCCGACATCGGCCCCTGCTTCTTCGAATGATTGCGGCTGTCTGAACACGCGCATCCTCCTAACTGTAAAAAAAGTCTCCCATAGTTAGGAGACTTTCGTTAATGAGATGATAGGTACACCAACACCAACGAGAAGGCGAAGAATAAGACGCCTAAAACCACGGTCACTTTCTCCATGAAGGCTTCAAATCCCCGTGACTTCTGCTTCCCGAATAAGTCGGTCGCCCCACCAGATAACGCACTCAGGGCATCTTGTTGCTTACTTGGTTGCATCAAAGTCGCGATCACGATCAAGATCGAGTCAATGATAAGCAAATTTGTGAATAGACCTTGCAAGTTATTTCCTCCTATGCGCGGTGTGCCCGCGCGGATAGACTACTAATAGTAGGGTATCACAAAGCACAGCCGGTGACTAGCACCTGGCCGAAAATCGATGGGTCTCACCCTCGCCGCGCCAACTTTGCCGCCAGGCGATGGATCTGTTGGCGCACTTGCGCACGCTTGGCCGCATCGGTCAATAACACCAGCGTATCCCCTGCGCGGATCACGGTATCGCCATGGGGGATCACTTGATCTTCACCGCGGTTGATGCCGATCAACAACGTCTGTTTCGGCCAAGAAAAATCCCGAACTTGCAAGCCTTCTAACGGACTGCCAGCAAATACTGGCAGCTCGAGGCGATCCATCCGATGGATCGCTTCGATTTGCTTAGGAACCGTCATCCGGCGTAATAAGGATTCGTAGATCGGGGCGCCGCCCAATAGATCCACGACGACATACGCCACTAACGCCAAGACTGCCATCGGCATCAAATGCGTTAAATTCCCAACCATTTCTGTGATCAACAAGATCGCCGTAAACGGCGCTTTGCCGATTCCGGCAAAGTACCCTGCCATTGAGAAAATGATCAAATTCATCACATATACCGGTGGCAGCCAGCCAATCTGCACCATAAAGACCGCATAGATCGCCCCGATCACCGCCCCTAAACTCAAGATCGGCAAGAAGATCCCGCCTGGCAAACCGGAACCATAGGAGATCATCGAAAAAACAAAGCGCGTGGCAAAAATGGCCAATAAGATCCCCAGACTCGGCACCAATTTGCCGAAACCGATGATCATCCCGTTGCCGCCGCCTAAGATCCCAGGGGCCATGACGCCGATGGGAATGACCAACAAAAACGGCACCACCCCTTGCAAATACCGCGGCAGATGCGTTTTGGCATAAAGCTGAGGCATGGCCAATAAAACGCGCTGATACGCATACCCCAAAACCCCGAGCAAAATACCTAATAATAACAAATGCCAATATAAAGCCACCGGCATGCTACGCGTATAAGTCAGGTGCAACACTGGGACTTCACCAAAGACATTCAACGAAATAAAATCAGCGCCTAAAGCGGAGGCCAAACTCGTGATCCAAACCAATGGGCTGAAATTATGATACACTTCCTCCAACACGAACAAGGTCCCGGCGATCGGCGCATTAAACGCCGCCGCCAACCCCGCCGCAGATCCGGAAGCGATCAAGATCCGGCGATCACTGCCATGTCGATGCAAGCCTTCTGCGACCCCTTGACCCACTGCCGCGCCAAGCTGGATCGATGGCCCTTCACGACCGAGAAACAGCCCTGGGCCAATGCTTAAGATGCCAGCGACGAATTTTTTCCACAAGATCGACCACCAGTGAAATTCCAGCTCGCCTTGCAGTTGGCCTTCAACTTGAGGGATCCCAGAACCGGAGATATTCGGTTCAGCATGCAACAGATATGCCACCACCAGCGCCAACCCCACACTGCCGCCGGCCACCAACAAAAGCCGCATCGGGGTCGGTTGGGCGTAGACACTTTGCATGAAAGCCAGGATCTTTTCGATCGATAAGCGAAACAAACTGATCACGACCCCGGTCAATAAGCCAACGCCTAGCCCTTGGATCACAAATTTCAATCGTGTGGTATCGATTTTTGGCAAATGACTGTGCATACTTTTCCCCCATCGAACAAACTACTTCCATTATAGCGGCGAAAGGGCATGAAAAAAAGCACTTCTCTGCGTCCAGAGAAGTGCTTCAGCGAAAGTTTGGGTATTAACCCTTGTAGTTCTTAACTTCCTTAACGTTGTAGAAGGACTGGCGACCCTTGTATTGTGCAGAGGAGCCCAGTTCGTCTTCGATCCGCATGAGTTGGTTGTACTTCGCGATCCGGTCGGTACGGCTCATGGAACCAGTCTTGATTTGGCCGGCGTTGGTTGCAACCACCAAGTCAGCGATCGTGGTGTCTTCGGTTTCACCAGAACGGTGGGAAACAACGGCAGAGTAGCCGGCTTCCTTAGCCATTTCGATAGCTTCGAAGGTTTCGGTCAAGGTACCGATTTGGTTGAGCTTGATCAAGATGGAGTTGGCCACGCCCATGTCGATCCCCTTCTTCAGGTAATCGGTGTTGGTAACAAACAAGTCATCACCGACAAGTTGCACTTTGTCGCCCAACTTAGTGGTGATTTCCTGCCAGCCTTCCCAGTCGTTTTCGTCGATAGGATCTTCGATCGAAACGATTGGGTACTTAGCAACAAAGCCTGCAATCAAGTCGATAAATTCGGAAGTGCTGTAGGAAGTGTCAGGATCAGACCACTTCAAGGTGTAACGCTTGGTTTCTGGATCGTAGAATTCAGAAGAAGCCACGTCAAAGGCGATGGCAACATCGACACCTGGCTTGTAGCCGGCGTTGGTGATCGCTTCAACTAAGAATTCAAAAGCTTCTTCGTTGTCTTTCAAGTTAGGTGCGAAACCACCTTCGTCACCGACGGAAGTGATGTCACCCTTAGACTTCAAGAGGGCTTGTAAGGCGTGGAAAGTTTCGGAACCCATGCGGATGGCTTCGCGAACCGTCTTGGCACCAACAGGCATGATCATGAATTCTTGGAAATCGATCGTGTTAGTAGAGTGAGCGCCACCATTGATAACGTTCATCATCGGAGTAGGAAGCACATGGCCGTTAGGGCCGCCAAGGTATTCGTACAATGGCAAGCCCACTTCAGCAGCAGCGGCACGCGCAGCAGCCAAGGAAACACCTAAAATGGCGTTGGCGCCGAACTTGCCCTTATTAGGGGTACCGTCTAAGTCGATCATGGTCTTGTCGATCAAGCGTTGGTCGGTTACGTCTAAGCCGATCACAGCTTTAGCAATGTCGTCGTTGACATGGCCAACGGCCTTCAAGACGCCTTTGCCGCCGAAGCGATCCTTGTCACCGTCACGTAATTCAACGGCTTCGTGTTCACCAGTAGATGCACCTGATGGCACTAATGCACGGCCAAAGCCGCCATCTTCAGTGTAAAGTTCAACTTCAACAGTAGGGTTGCCACGGGAGTCCAAGACTTCGCGGGCTAAAACGTCAGTAATGATAGACATAAATTTCTCTCCTTTTATGGTTGGAAAATTTGCGTATATTCAACGATTCAACTGCCAGATTCGCGACTCTGGCAAAAGCGTCAAATGGTGCGCGAAACAGTCAGCAACAGCTGGCAATTAATCTTGGTAGTTCGCCAAGGCGATGAAGGATTCAGGATCCATCGAAGCGCCGCCGACTAAGCCGCCGTCGATGTCTTCTTTGGCCATTAATTCCTTCACATTAGCAGGCTTGACCGAGCCGCCGTAAAGGATCCGGACAGCATCTGCAGTTTCTGCATCATAAAGCTTCTTCACGGTTGCCCGCACGTGTGCCACCACTGCTTGTGCTTGATCAGCAGAAGCGGTCTTGCCGGTGCCGATCGCCCAGATTGGTTCGTAAGCGATCACGCTCTTCTTCACGTCATCAGCAGACAAACCCACTAATGCGCCGGCAACTTGATAAGCGATCCAGTCATTGGTTTGACCAGCTTCGCGTTGTTCAAGACTTTCACCACAGCAGATGATCGGCAACAACCCATTGGCTAAGATTGCCTTAGCCTTTTTGTTGATGTCTTCATCAGTTTCGTGGAAATAGCCGCGGCGTTCGGAGTGGCCGATGACCACATAGTCAAGGCCCATTTCCTTTAATGCCTTAGGGCTGGTTTCGCCAGTGAAGGCCCCTTCGTTTTCGAAGTAGCAGTTTTCAGCGGCAGTCTTCAACGGTGTGCCTTGTGCGCCGGCAACTAAAGTCGTCAAATCGATCGCAGGGGCTGCGATCACAGTTTCGACCTTGCTGGCTTCTGGTAACTTGCCCTTGACGCCATCTAAGAACGCTTGGGTTTCTTCCGGGTTCTTATTCATTTTCCAGTTCCCGGCCATAATCGGTGTACGCATGTTTTATCTCCTTTGATATTGAACGGATCCAATAGCATCATCACAGCGTCAATCAGTGACGCATCAGCAATGATTATTTGTTGGTGATCGCAGCGATACCAGGTAATTCCTTACCTTCAAGGTATTCAAGCGAAGCGCCGCCACCAGTGGAGATATGGGTGATCTTAGGGGCGATGCCAAGTTGCTTAGCAGCAGCAGTCGAGTCCCCACCACCGATGATCGTGGTAGCATCCGTCAAGTCGCCGAGGGCTTCGCCGACTTCAAGCGTGCCTTTGGCATAGTTAGGCATTTCGAACACACCCATCGGGCCGTTCCAAACCACCGTCTTAGCAGTCTTCAATACCGCTTTGAAGTCTTCAACAGACTTCGGGCCGATATCTAATGCCATGTAGCCGTCAGGAATGTCACCTTCGACAACCTTATGCGGGGCGTCGTTGGAGAATTCGGTGGCAACCACGTTGTCAACTGGCAAGACTAACTTGTCGCCAGCTTCAGCCATGATCTGCTTGGCTAAGTCGATCTTATCTGCTTCAACCAAAGACTTACCGATAGACAAGCCCTTAGCAGCGTAGAAGGTATAAGTCATGCCGCCGCCGACAATGATCTTATCCGCTTTTTCGATCAAGTTAGAAATCACGCCGATCTTATCAGAAACTTTGGCGCCGCCTAAAATCGCAACGAATGGGTGCTTAGGGTTTTCAACTGCATCGCCTAAGAACTTGATTTCTTTTTCCATCAAGAAGCCAGCAGCTGCTTGTGGCATGTTAGAAGAGATCCCAACGTTAGACGCATGGGAACGATGAGCGGTACCGAACGCATCGTTCACGTACAGATCGCCTAAAGAAGCCCAGTACTTGCCTAATTCTGGATCGTTCTTAGATTCTTTCTTGCCGTCAAGGTCTTCGAAACGGGTGTTTTCCATAACCAAGACATCGCCGTCATTCATCTTAGCAATCGCATCTTCGAGTTCTGCGCCACGAGTTGCAGGAACGAAGGTAACCGGCTTTTTCAGCAGTTCGCTAAGGCGTTCTGCCACTGGACGCAGGCTCAACTTAGCCTTGTCTTCTTCAGTCTTTACCCGGCCAAGGTGAGAAAGCAAGATCGCTTTGCCACCATTGTCGATGATATATTGGATCGTTGGTAATGCCGCCACGATACGGTTGTCATCACCGATGACGCCGTCTTTGATCGGCACATTGAAGTCGACACGAACTAGGACCTTTTTGTCCTTAACGTCCAAGTCGGAAACGATTAATTTCGCCATTGAATAAAACCCTCCTAATAAAGTTGGAATACTTTGTATGTTAAGCCAAACTCATGACCAAACCGCGGTGCTTAAATGAACGTTTACGCCAGTGCGCGCTCATTTAAACACCGCGACTAAGCCATCAGTCACGATGCCACCGCTTAGAAAAAGGGCGGAGGGAGAAACTCCCTCCGCCCTCTTCATGCGGTTCAGAAGAAGTTACTCGTAATCAGAGATTACAGGGTAGCAAACTTCAGTAAGGTACGAATCATTTGGCAAGTGAAGCCGTATTCGTTGTCGTACCAAGCAACCGTCTTAACTAATTGGAAGTCACCAGCGGTGGTAACTTCAGTTTGGGTAGGATCAAAGATCGAACCATAAGTCGTGCCGATAACGTCAGAGGAAACGATTTGGTCAGCATTGTAACCGAAGGATTCGTTACCTTCAGTGTGCTTCTTGATCGCTTCGTTGACTTGGTCAGCAGTAACGTTCTTGGTCTTCAAGATGGAAACCAATTCGGTCAAAGAACCATCAACAACAGAGACACGTTGTGCGTGGCCCTGGAGCTTGCCGTTAAGTTCTGGGATAACGATACCGATAGCCTTAGCAGCACCGGTGCTATGAGGAATAGTGTTCACAGCAGCGGAACGAGCAGCACGGAGGTTACCACCGCGAACAGGGCCGTCAAGCAGCATCTGTGTGGAGGTGTAAGCGTGAACCGTCGTCATGGTACCAACTTCGATACCGAATTCCTTGTTCAGGAAGTAAGCCATCGGTGCAAGGCAGTTGGTTGTGCAAGAACCGGCGGAAACGATCTTGTCATCAGCGGTCAAAGTGTCATCGTTGACGTTGTAAACGATGGTACGGATCTTGCCGGCTGGGGCGGAGATCAGAACACGTTGTGCGCCAGCGTCCAAGTGAGCTTGGGCCTTTTCAGCAGAGGTGTAGAAACCGGTACATTCGAGGACGTATTCAACGCCGTCGTTCTTAACCCACGGAATGTTTTGAGCTTGAGGTTCAGCATAAACGCGGTATTCCTTACCGTTAACAACGATACCGTTGTCGGTCGCGCTAACTTCGCCCGGGAAAGTGCCATGAGTGGAATCATACTTCAGCAGGTGAGCCAACATAGCTGGGCTTGTCAAGTCGTTGATCGCAACAACTTCGATGTCGCCAGATTGTGCGCCTAATTCGAAGATGCGGCGGAAAGCCAAACGACCGATGCGGCCGAAACCATTGATACCAATTTTAACAGTCATGCTAAAATTTCCTCCTTTAGGAAATAAGAGTTTTATTCTAACGGGTCTCCCCAGTTAAAATCGAGTTTGCAGCACCAACATCCGTGATCAACCACGTACGAGTTGGTGCGTTGTGCATGTATGCGGCAATTGCTTGGGCCTTACTGCGGCCACCGGCAACGGCAAAGACATACGGAATATGATCAAGATCCGGGATCGTCAAACCGATTCTTGGGATCTTGTAAATGACCTCTCCTTGGGCGTTGAAAAACGTGCCAAAGGTTTCAGAAACTGCCTGTTGTGCTTTGAGTTTCTGTAAGGCCTGCGGTGACATTGAACGGCGCTTAGCCATCACCAGTGCGTCACCTATACTATGAATCACGACCTGCGCGTTGTCAATCATTTGTAAGACTTCTTGAACGGCTGGTTCTTTCAATAATGGCTGGTAAGTTTCCGCACTCACGTTTTCAGGAATGTATAGTACGCGGAAGCGGCTATCAGTCGCTTCCGCCATACTTGCAGCAACCGAATTTGCTTGGATCGCCACAGCTTCACCAACGCCGCCGCGGGCAGGCACAAACGTTAATTCCCGACCCGTGGACAGTTTATACGTCAACTGTCCGGCCACGCGCGCCATCGTGCTGCCACCCATTACGGCAATGGTCAACCGTCCAGCAGGTAACAAGACTTGCAAGGTGTCATCCAAGACCTTACCCATTTCGTCTAACACGCGCACGCTTTGATCGGCGTCCCCGTTGACGATAATGCAATGTTCGATCCCTAATTTGGCGGCTAACCGTTTTTCGTCTTCCTTAAAGCCCAGCAGTTGATTCATCAGCTGTTCGAGTCCTTGAAAAACGTCGATTCCCTTAGCGGTCAAGACCATTCCCGATTTTGAGCTTTCCAGCAACCCTTGTTGCCGCAGAAAATCAGTTTCAGTCCGCAATACCCGTTCAGAGATCTTCAGTTGGTCAGCCAGCGTCCTACGACCAACTGGGGCTAACCAGCTGATGTATTGGAGGATCTGGTACCGTTTGGTCACGACACCAACCAAGTCAGGCGCGATTGCTTCGATCCAGGCGAATTCAGATTGCATGTTGTATCCTTCTTCAGTGGGTCGTTATATGTCCACCTGTGTCGCTAAGCGACCCATGCTGGGCAAAAAAATTAGGAATTCCAGTGAGTGACTGTTCTTCCTTACCAACGATTCTTATTATAGCAATCCCTGAAAACCCGCGCAAGTTTTTTGCCTTAGAATACGCACGCTTTTGCTACAATGGAATGTTTTGTTTAGACCCAGGCTGACCATTCGCGTTGCAAAGGCTTTCGTTTTCGTGGTTGAGCTTTAATTTCATGAAAGCGTTCGGCTTAAAGCTCACTGAATTTTCATTTTAACGCGGTTTTGTCCAGCATTTTGCCAAGCGCTCCGTCGCCTTGAACCGCTTGAACCAAAAAAAACAGGCCGAAAATCGGCCCGCCGTGATGCTAGTTTTACTTTTGATCTGCTTTTTGCACTAAGATGTCATCGATCAAGCCGTAATCCTTAGCTTCTTGCGCAGTCAAATAATGATCGCGTTCGGTGTCGGCCTTAATCGTCTCAACGTCTTTGCCAGTGGCGGCAGATAAGATCCCATTTAAGCTTTCACGCGCCTTTAAGATCTGTTGCGCAGCGATTTCGATTTCGGTCTGTTGCCCTTGTGCCCCGCCTAAAGGTTGATGGATCAAGACTTCAGAATGTGGTAGCGCAAAGCGCTTGCCTTTCGTCCCGGAAGCCAACAGTACGGATGCCATCGAGGCAGCCATCCCAATGGCAATGGTTTGCACATCAGACTTGATCAAGTTCATGGTGTCTAAAATCGCTAATCCAGAAGTGATCACACCACCTGGGCTGTTGATATACAAATAGATATCCTTATCGGAATCTTGTGCGTCCAAAAACAGCAATTGGGCGATGATGGAGTTGGCAACTTGATCATTGATCTCACCGGATAACATGATGATCCGGTCTTTGAGTAAGCGAGAATAAATGTCGTAGGCGCGTTCGCCACGGCTGGTTTGTTCAACGACTGTCGGTACTAGCATAGAGAAACCTCCTATAGTGCGTCATCCAAATTAGCACTCAATTAATTACAGTGCTAAGCATACGTCAAAAGTCAAAAAAGGTCAAACGTTAAGATCGACTTTTTTTCGAATTAAGCATAGCACATTCATTCAATTTTTTGCACAAAGAAGCGGCAACGCGATTTTTTGCGTATCTAACATTCAAGCAGCTGAATGATGCTTCAGTGAAGATTCAAGCGGAGGGCTAAGATGAAAAAACCGTTTTACAGGCGCGTTTGGTTTTGGGTAGTTGGTGCAGTCATCGGCTTGGGCTTGGCGGGTACCCCTTGGTCCAAGCTCAACCAACCGGCGCCTGAACCCGCGCCAACGCAAAAGCTCGCTAAAGCAGCCGATCAAAGCAACAATGAAGCCGAGACAGCCGCCAGCGATGCGCCAAGTGATCACACAGATACACAAAACACAATTGATGCACCCACCTCTGTGCAATCCAGCAGCTCCAGTATTCCTATAGAATACCAAAATGCTGTGATCACGGCACAAAGATATGCAGATATGATGCACATGTCTAAAACGCGCCCTTACAAACAACTCACTTCAGAATATGGGGCACAATTCTCCGCAGACGCCGCCAATTATGCTTTGGCGCATATCAGTGTTGACTACAATGCCAACGCTTTAGCCACAGCACGCACCTACCAAAGCAGCATGAACATGTCCCAAGCAAAAATCTATGCGCAACTTGTTTCCGAATATGGTGAAGGTTTTACCCCAGCAGAAGCCGAGTATGCCATTGCTCATTTAGATTATTAACAAACCGATGTTCGCAAAGATCTTGCCAGAACTGCCACCTTTTTTAAAATTCCCCACTTTTCCGCAAAATAAAAACGCCTATTTCTAGGCGTTTGTTGTTCCCTATTTGCCCCAATTGCAGGGCATTCTGCGCAGCCCGGGAGTCGAACCCGGATTTCGAGAACCGGAATCTCACGTGCGATCCATTACACTAACCGCGCAAGTACCTAATTATCTTACGTGATTAGGGGCCACAATGCAAGTATATTCTGTGATTTCTTAACGTGTTGGCTGGGTAATAGCGGCAGTTAGCTTGGCATCCACGTTATCAACGCCGGTTTTGACTGCTTCAAACTCATCATGCGACAAATCGATGGCACTGACACAAGACCCGACGTGCTCGTATATCTCGTCACGCAAAGACAAGGCTTTGGCAGTCAAACTCACATCCACGCGGCGTTCATCGACTGCAGAACGTTTGCGGGTGATCCAACCATCTTTTTCTAAACGCTTCATTAACGGTGTCAAGGTCCCGCTATCTAATGCTAAAGTCTGGCCGACTTCTTTGACTGACATCGTCCCATGTTCATACAGCGACAACAAGGTGATGTATTGCGGGTACGTTAGCTTAAACGGCGCTAGCGCCTGTGCATAAAAATGATTGAACTGCTTTTGTGCTTTATAGATCGAAAAGCACAACTGTTCATCTAAATGAATCGGTTTCACCATACCCAAAGCCTCCTTCAAAGATCAATATTATTGTACACGATTATTTTGCTTGTGCAAACACTACGCGTCTTGCGGCTGTTGATAGCCTTCTGCGATTTGGTTCAATTTGCGCAGACGATGGTTGATCCCAGACTTAGAAATCGCCCCGCTTGGCACCATTTCGCCTAATTCTTTCAACGATACGTCTGGATGTTCCAACCGCAGCATGGCCACTTCCCGCAGCTTTTCCGGCAAGCTGTCTAAGGTGCCATGGTCTTTGAGATAATTGATATTTTCGATTTGGCGCTGGGCCGCATCGACTGTCTTATTCAAGTTGGCAGTTTCACAGTTGACCAAGCGATTCACTGAATTGCGCATATCCCTAACGATGCGGACATCTTCAAATTTCAACATGGCATTCGTCGCGCCGATCACCTGCAGAAAATCAGCGATCTTTTCGGCTTCTTTGAGATAAACGATGTAGCCGCTGCGGCGTTCGACGGTGCGGGCATTGAGCCCAAAACCATTCATCATGGTCAAAATGTCTTGATTATGGTCTTGATACAAGGAGTAGATCTCTAAGTGATAGCGTGACGTCTCCGGGTTGTTGACGGACCCGCCGGCAAGAAACGCCCCGCGCAAATACGAGCGGCATCGTTGCGGCTCGTCCATCACTTTAGGGCCTACCGCCGTTTGGATCGACAAGCCGCTGGCATCCAAAATGTCCAGATCAGCTAATACCGCATTGACCTTTGCCGCCAGCCGCACGACATATTGATTATTCTTCTTTAGTTTCATCTTACGGCGGACGATCAAATTCGCTTCAACAGCATACACTTGCCGCAAAAGGGCATAGATCCGCCGTGCGATCGCTGGATTTTCAGTTTGCACATTCAACACAAATTGATGGTTTTGGATGCCCAAGCTGCCATTCATCCGGATCAGCGCCGACAATTCTGCTTTGGCGTGTTCTGGATGGACTTCGAGTTGCGTCAGTTCTTTTTTAACTAGGCTGGCAAAGCTGGCCATAATGTCACCTCTTTTTCATGGTACCGACTTGAAACGCGAGATTTAAGATCTCAGCAGCCACCTTATCGCCATCGTGGAAGACGCCGTGGTCACGCAGCTGCAAGAAATCAGCTGAGATCACCCGACACCCCATTTGCCGCAACGCTTGATAATCCGATTCGACTGGGCTTAAGATCTCGTTATATTTTTGATGATCCAAATAATCTGCTGGTACTGGGGCAATGTTCACTAATACCGTGTCCACGAAAGGCTCTCCAAGATGATCATGCAAGACTTGGACGTGTTGGGCATCGGTAAAATGTTCAGTTTCACCTTTTTGCGTCATGATATTCACGATATAAATCACTTCGGCGCGCGTCTTTTTCACCGCTTCGCCTAAGTTATGGATCATCAAGTTAGGCAAAATACTGGTGAATAAGCTCCCTGGCCCTAACACCACGACATCTGCTGCCATGATCGCATCAATGACCGCTTGTTCGGCTTCTGGCTCGTGAGTCTCTGCCGGATCGGTTTGGCCAACAGAAACGCGTTTGATCTGCTTGCCTGCTGCTGTGATCTCCGCTTCACCGGTCAAACTCGTCCCATCGGCAAAATCGGCATGCAGCGTCAATGGGGTATTAGATGCCGGATAAATGTGGCCATCCACATTGAGCATCTGCGACAGGGCTTGAATCGCTGGGAAAATGCCGCCTTTCATCTCAGATAAGGCCGCAATGATCAAATTGCCGATCGCATGCCCGGCGAAGAAGCTGTCACTGGAATCAAACCGATATTGAAACACATCCCGCTGCAATCCTGGCATGTCGGCTAATGCCACTAACACATTGCGGATATCGCCAGGCGGCACCACGTTGATGTAGTCGCGGATCACGCCGCTTGAGCCGCCGTCATCGGCAACCGTGACGATCGCAGTGATATCCGCATTTTGTTCATGCAAACTCTTGACAATCACCGGTAAGCCCGTGCCGCCGCCGATGACCACGACTTTCGGCCGGCGGCCACGGATCACTCGAATGATCTTATTCGTATTCGCGCTCATGAGCGATTCACCGTCGCTTTACGCTTGTTGATGTCGCGATGCGTGATATCGACTGGATAGGCGGCTTCAAAATCATGGCCTAAACGCTCTGCAAAGGCGACACTGCGATGCTGGCCGCCGGTACAGCCAATGGCGATCGTGACACTGGTCTTGCCTTCTTTTTGGTATTGCGGCATGATTTCCGTCAACATGCCATAGAATTTCGCGTAAAAACTTTCCGCCTCCGGTTTGCTCATGACGTAATCATACACAGGCTGATCTTTACCGGTTTGTTCACGAAATTCTGGCACATAATAAGGATTGGGCAAAAAGCGCACATCCATGACGATATCGGCATCGATCGGCAAGCCGTATTTAAACCCAAATGACATCACTTCCAAATGAAACGTCGGGTGGCTGGCTGATTTAAAGGTGACAAAAAGCTTCTCACGCAATTGGCGCGGGCTGAGATTGGTCGTATCGATCACCACCTGCGCGCGGTTGCGCAGCTCAGTGAGCAATGCCCGCTCCTTTTTGATCCCATCCATCAAACGTCCTTCCATTGCTAATGGGTGGCTGCGCCGCGTTTCTTTGTAGCGGGAAACTAATTCCGCATCGGTGGCATCTAAAAATAAGATCTGCGTCGTGACAAAGGCAGTGCTGTCAAGATTGGCCAGCATAT
Organism: Lacticaseibacillus baoqingensis; assembly: GCF_003946165.1. Classification (GTDB taxonomy): domain Bacteria; phylum Bacillota; class Bacilli; order Lactobacillales; family Lactobacillaceae; genus Lacticaseibacillus; species Lacticaseibacillus baoqingensis. Next base: position 16,737 of record NZ_RHOI01000005.1, read on the forward strand.
CGATGATTTGGTCATAAAACGCCTGACTGCGCAGATCCACGACTAAAGCCACCTTGGTGATCTTACCTGATTCTTTCAACAACTCACCGAATTTAGGCAGTAATGCAGGCGGCATGTTGTCAACGCAAAAATAACCTAAATCTTCAAACGATTGGATCGCCACCGTCTTCCCGGCACCAGACATCCCGGTGATCACAACGAGGTTTAATGGTTGATCTGTCATATTATCTCCTCTTTTTAGGCGACTCGCCTTAGGTAATGTGCCTAGTATAACATGCCGGGCGTGTCATTGATACGCCCGGCATGTAAAAAAAGCGGCAATGTCGCTTCCGACATGCCGCATCAGGTTTATAAGTATCGGCGGCCAAACGCGAGCACCAGCGCGTTGACGCCCCAAACTGCCACGAACATCGCTAAGATCGTGACGATCCCCACTGCTGATAAAACCGGCTGCATGAACAACAACAAGCTGATCAAGATGGCCAGCAAATCAAATAAGATATTCAAGATCAGCCAAGGCAAGCCGGCATCACGTAAATGACTGGCATTAAGCAAGTTGGCGATGCTGTCGATCAAAAACCAGGTGGCAAAAAAGTACGCTAACGCCATCACGCCCGACTCCAGATCAAACAAGAACAAGACGCCGACTAACAGATCGATGATCCCGGCAACTAGCGAAACCCATGCCCGCACCCCAGTCAGCTCATGCAGCTTACTGAAAGCAGCCAGAGTGGCGATCCCCCGAATGATCGCGATAATGGCAAAGATAAAACTCAATGTCAGCATCGTCGCCCCTGGATGCCGCAACATGACGACCGCGGCGATCAATAAGGCGATCCCAGTAATAAATTCGCCCCAGTCAAACCCAAAATGTGTTGTTTTAAACATCATATCCCTGCTTTCTTTTACCCTTTCATCATACCCAATCTCTTAACCGGATACAAACCTCTTCGGTCTTGATCATGATCAAGCCTGCCAGGGCAGTCACGCGAAGCAACAAAATAGCGAGTCAGTCATTGCTGACTCACCCGCTGTCTTTTGCTTCAATTTAGTGATGCGTGCTTTGTGCCGCCATCCGTGCTTTATCGCGCGCCAAGATCGGGGCCAGATATTGGCCGGTGTAACTGTTTGGCACTTTCGCCAGCGCTTCAGGCGTGCCGGTTGCGATCACCGTACCGCCACCGTCGCCGCCTTCAGGGCCAAGATCGATCAGCCAATCTGCCGTCTTGATCACATCTAAATTATGTTCGATCACCAACACGGTGTTGCCTTCATCCACCAACCGCTGCAAAACATCTAACAACCGGCGAATATCATCGGTATGCAAGCCAGTCGTGGGTTCATCAAGAATATAGAAATTCTTCCCAGTCGATAATTTTTGCAGCTCAGAGGCTAACTTCATCCGTTGCGCTTCGCCGCCGGACAATGTCGTGGCACTTTGCCCCATCGTCACATAACCCAAGCCAACATCGATGATGGTCTGAAGCTTCCGGGCGATCTTGGGGATCGGGGCAAAAAACTGCACGGCTTCATCGATCGTCATATCCAAGACATCTGCGATGCTCTTGCCTTTGTAAGTCACTTCCAAGGTTTCAGAGTTATACCGTTTGCCATGACACACTTCGCAAGGGACATAAACATCAGGCAAGAAGTTCATCTCGATCTTGATGATACCGTCACCTTTACAGTTTTCACAGCGGCCGCCTTTAACGTTGAAGGAAAATCGTCCTTGGGTGTAACCGCGCAATTTGGCCTCGTTAGTTTGGGCAAAAAGCGCACGAATATCATTGAACACCCCGGTATAAGTCGCCGGATTCGAACGCGGTGTGCGGCCGATCGGACTTTGATCGATATCCACGAGCTTCTCGATGTTTTCCCATCCGAGCAGCTGTTTGAATTTCCCCGGTTTGTTCGAGTTGCGGTACAGTTTTTGCGCCAAGGCCCGCTTTAAAATCGAGTTCACCAACGTCGACTTACCTGACCCAGACACGCCGGTAACGGCGATGAACTTGCCTAAGGGAAAATCAACGTCGATCGCTTTGAGATTATGGTCGGCAGCCCCGACGATCCGGATCGTTTTGCCATTACCAGGACGGCGGGACGTGGGCACAGGGATAAATTTCTTCCCTGCCAAATATTGCCCTGTCAGCGACTTGCGTGAACGCATCACTTGCTTTGGCGTCCCAGCCGCCATGATCTGGCCGCCATTGTCCCCTGCACCTGGGCCCACATCAATGAGATAATCCGCAGCCAGCATGGTGTCTTCATCGTGTTCGACCACGATCAAGGTATTGCCTAAGTCGCGCATTTTCTTCAAGGAACGGATCAAGCGATCATTATCCCGCTGATGCAACCCGATCGAAGGCTCATCGAGAATATACAAAACCCCGCTGAGGTTTGACCCGATTTGCGTCGCCAAGCGAATGCGTTGGGCTTCGCCACCAGACAAGGTCCCTGCAGAACGCGATAAGGTCAAATAATCCAACCCAACGTTTTCTAAGAACGTGAGCCGGTCATTCACTTCCTTCACGATTGGCTGGGCGATCACTCGTTCATTTTCCGACAAACTGATCCCTTGGAAAAACGGCAAGGCCTCTTTGATCGATAAGTTGGACGCTTCGGCAATATCGCGTCCTTGGACCTTAACTGCCAACGCCTGCCGGTTCAACCGCTTCCCATGGCATACCGGGCAAGTCAAGGCAGTCATATATTGGCGCATTTGATCAGACCCGAAGGCATAATTGTTAGAGTGATAACGCCGCTCGACGTTATTCATGACCCCTTCAAAAGGCGCATCCACGTCACGCACGCCAAAATCACTATCTGCATGAAAATGGAATTCCTTGCCTTGACTGCCATATAAAACCAAGTCCTGTTGCTTAGCAGTCAAGTCTTGCCAAGGCTTGTCCATGGGCACACCAAATGCCTCACATGCTTGGCGCAACATCGACGGATAGTAATTAGCCGTCGCCGAGCTCCATGGCGCCACTGCCCCTTGCGCGATCGTTAACGCAGGATCTGGGATCACCAGATCCACATCCACATCCAGCTTCATCCCCAAGCCGTCACATTCAGGGCATGCCCCAAACGGCGCGTTGAATGAAAACAGCCGCGGTTCCAAAACGCCAATGGTAAAGCCGCAAAGCGGACAGGCAAAATGTTCAGAAAAAATCAGCGGTTCTGCCCCGATCACATCAACTGTGGCGTAGCCTTCGCTCAAACGCAAAGCGGCTTCAAACGAATCAAACAAGCGGCTGCGTGCGTCAGTATCATCATGCTTCACGACGATCCGGTCGATCACGATATCAATATCGTGATTCTTGTTTTTGTCCAGTTCGATATCAGCCGTCGCATCCATCACCTCGCCATCGACGCGCATGCGCACATAACCTTCACGAATGATCTTTTCTAAGACTTTCTTGTGGGCACCTTTTTTGTGGCGCACGATCGGGCTCAAGATCTGGATGCGCGTTCGTTCGTCAAGCTGCTGGACTCGATTGACCATTTGTTCGACACTTTGACTCGTGATCGGGGTGCCATCATTAGGACAAATCGGGTGGCCGATACGCGCCCAAAGCAAGCGCAGATAGTCGTTGATCTCAGTGACCGTCCCGACTGTCGACCGCGGATTTTTCGACGTGGTTTTTTGGTCGATCGATATTGCCGGGCTGAGGCCATCGATCGAGTCCACATCAGGCTTATCCATTTGCCCCAAAAACTGGCGGGCATAGGCAGAAAGGCTTTCAACATACCGGCGCTGGCCTTCAGCATAAAGCGTATCAAAGGCTAAACTGGATTTGCCGGAGCCGGATAAGCCCGTCATGACCACCAGCTTGTTGCGAGGGATCGACACGTCAATGTCTTTTAAGTTATGCGCACGCGCACCGTGGATCACAATTTTATCATTTGCCATATTACATCTCCGCTTTAAGTTCTAAGATGGTATCCCGCAAGGTCGCGGCTTGTTCAAAGTCAAGCTTCTTGGCGGCGGCTTGCATTTGCTTTTCAAGGTTGCCGACTAATTGCTGCCGTTCTTTCTTGGTCATATCGGCTAAATCGACTTCAGCAAAGGTTTTATCTTTATCGGTTTGATCAACATTGCTCGTATCGACGCTTGAAATCGCATCCCGGATCGGTTTAATGATCGTCTTAGGGGTGATATGATGCGCTTCGTTGAACGCCTCTTGGATCTGCCGCCGCCGCTTGGTTTCAGAAATCGCTCCTTCCATCGAATCGGTGATCTTATCAGCATACATGATCACTTTCCCATGGGAATTACGGCTGGCGCGGCCGATGGTTTGGATCAGCGACCGCTCTGCGCGCAAGAAACCTTCTTTATCCGCATCTAAGATCGCGATCAAGGACACTTCAGGCACATCGATGCCTTCACGCAATAAGTTGATCCCGATCAATACATCAAATTTGCCTAACCGCAGATCTCTAATGATCTGAGTCCGTTCAAGCGTCTTGATATCCGAGTGCAAATAACGCACTTTGATCCCCATTTCCTTGAGGTAATCGGTCAGATCCTCCGCCATTTTCTTGGTCAAAGTCGTCACGAAGACCCGCTCGTGTTTCTCGATGCGCTGGTTGATCTCCCCAACCAAGTCATCGATTTGCCCCATGATCGGGCGCACCTCGATGAGCGGATCCAGCAACCCAGTTGGCCGAATGATCTGTTCAGCCACGTCTTTTTTCGGGACGCGATCCATTTCATAAGGCCCTGGCGTCGCCGACACATAGAGGATCTGATGCACATGTTTTTCAAATTCAGGCAGCATCAGCGGGCGATTGTCCAAAGCACTGGGCAAGCGAAACCCATAATCGATCAGCGTCTGCTTACGCGCCCGGTCGCCGTTATACATCCCGCGGACTTGCGGCATGGTCACGTGAGATTCATCCACCATGATCATGAAGTCCTTGGGGAAAAAGTCCAACAGCGTAAATGGCGGCTCGCCTTGCTTGCGGCCTTCCATATGCCGGGAATAATTCTCGATGCCGTTGGTATAGCCCATTTCTTTAAGCATTTCAAGATCATAATTGGTCCGCTGCTCCAGCCGCTGCGCTTCAAGCAATTTCCCTTGATCGCGCAATTCGACCAATCGTTCATCCAATTCGGCACTGATGCGGCGGATCCCTTCTTCCAACTGATCATCAGACGTCATGAAGTGCGTCGCTGGGAAAATAGCCACATGTTCGCGGTTTCCCACCACTTCGCCAGTCAAGGCATCTACTTCGGTGATCCGGTCGATTTCATCGCCGAAAAACTCCACCCGGATCGCATGGTCATCGCGACTGGCTGGAAAGATCTCGACGACATCGCCGCGAACACGGAACCGGCCGCGTTGGAAGTCAATATCATTACGGTCAAACTGGATATCGACCAACTGCCGCAGCAGCGTATTGCGATCGATCTGCATCCCAACGCGCAGGGATAACACGTGATCACGATATTCGGTCGGACTGCCCAAACCAAAAATCGACGACACCGACGCCACCACGATCACATCATTACGTTCCAATAACGCTGATGTGGCGCTATGCCGCAGCTTATCGATTTCATCGTTGATCGCAGAATCTTTTTCGATATAAGTATCCGAACTCGGCACGTAAGCTTCAGGTTGGTAGTAATCATAATAAGACACAAAATACTCCACCGCATTGTGCGGGAAAAACTCTTTGAATTCACCGTACAACTGGCCCGCTAAGGTCTTGTTATGCGACAAGATCAAAGTCGGCTTATTCAGATTCGCAATGACGTTACTCATCGTAAACGTCTTGCCAGTCCCTGTGGCGCCAAGCAGGATCTGTTCTTTTTCACCATTCAAGAACCCTTGCGTGAGCTTCTTGATGGCTTGCGGTTGATCGCCTGCTGGGGCATACGGTGAGACTAAATCAAATTTGCGATCTGCCATTCGTTCGATCAAAAGGATTACCTCCTAAACATGTGCCAATAAAAAAGTTGGAACCGAGATCCCAACTTTTACCTGCAACGATTATAGCATAGCGAACACACTTTCGCTACTTTCCTCAAGATTGGTCAGCTTGGGCCATGATCGCCCGGGTCAACTTGGTCAGCATGTCCCGATCCGCAAATTCCTCATTCAGCATATCCGGTAAGATCTCATCAAGAAAATACCGCACGCTCGGCCGTTTTTCAAACGACATCACCACCGATAAGCTTTCCGTATAGATATTGACGAAGACACGCTCAGGATTGCCTTTTTCGATTTCACCAAAGGATTCATACAAAAGGTCGATCTTATCGGCGATGCTTAAGATCTGCCCTTCTAAGGTATCGTCTTTGCCTTCGCCTAACCGCCGCCGATAAATCGCTTGATAGTCTTCTGGGATCTCGTTTTGAATGAAGTTTTCAGTCATCGATTCCTCGACATCCGCCAGCATCGAGCGTAAAGCAGGCGTCGCATACTTGACCGGGGTTTTGATATCGCCAATAAAGCGCTCGGTATAATCATGATTCAATGCTTTTTCATATAATCGCTGCCAATTCACCGTATTGCCGGCATGTTCTTCGATATCCCCTAATAATTGCGCGATTTCTGCGACCTTGAAGCTATGCGCGGCAACGCTATGTTCGGCATACTTGAAGAATCCTGGTGCCCGCCGCAATGTCTCTAAATTACTCAGTCCTTGAATAAATTGATGCATTCCCATCGCACATACCTCCTATGACCTCGGGTTAAAATTTGACCAATGGTAGCACGAATATCGCTTAAATACAAGCAACTCCGCCAAACCACAAAAATGGCGTGCAAGCGCGATTCTATCCCTGAATCGGCTTGCACGCCTGATTTTAACTGTACAACTGGCTAAGCTTCAGTCCGAAAAGCGTGCAGCGCCGCTTCAAATGCGGCTAACTTCTCATCAGCAGCCGCTTCACTATCGGCACTAGTGCCCACATAAAACTTCACTTTTGGCTCAGTTCCTGACGGCCGGATCGCGATCCAAGTCCCATCGGTCAACACGTACTTTAAGACATCTGATACCGGCATTGCGATCGGCGTTTGGGTGCCATCAGCTGCGGTGGCAGTTTGGGTTTTGTAATCTTGCACTTGAACAACCGCCACCCCGGCAAATTCAGTCGGTTGATGCTCACGGAACTTCGTCATCAATGCCGCCATTTGTTGTTGGCCATCGACGCCTTCAAAATCCACCCCAACCGTCTTTTCCGCAAAATGCCCATAACGGGTATACAAGGCTTGGATCCCATCCCAAAGGGTCATGTTCTTGGACTTATAATAAGCGGCCACTTCCGCTAACAAAACGGTCGACTGGATCGCGTCTTTATCGCGTACGAAAGGCTTGATCAAATAGCCATAACTTTCTTCAAAACCAAATAAGAACTCGTGGCTCCCGGTTTCTTCATACTGCTTGATCTGATCGCCAATAAACTTAAAGCCGGTTTCCACATCGATCATGGCCACGCCATAGTCTTTGGCGATTGCTGTCGCCAATTCAGTGGAAACAATGGATTTGACCACTGCCCCATTGGCTGGCAAGGTGCCGGCTTGTTTGCGGGCTTCAAGAATATAGTGCAGCAACAGACTTGCGATTTGATTCCCGGTCAGCAGCTGATAATGATCCCCTGCCCAAACCGCAGTACCCAGCCGATCAGCATCCGGATCAGTCGCGATCAGCACATCAGCATGCGACTGCTTGCCGAGATCGATCGCCATATCAAAAGCTTGTGCGAATTCTGGATTAGGAAATGGTACCGTTGCAAATTCTGGATCCGCCACGGCTTGCTTGGCTACCAGTTGGAAGTGTTCAAAGCCGGCATTGCGCAATACCATTTGGGCAGGGATGCGGCCAGTCCCATGCAGCGGCGTATAGATCAAGGACATGTCTTTGCCGACGGTCTTGATCAAGTCGTGATCGATCGTGACGGTGGCAACGGCTTGATAATAAGCCTCGTCCACATCTTCGCCGATCAGCGTCATCAAATTTTGATCCCGTAATTCGCGCGTCGTCAGGGTTTCGATGTGGAAAATATCTGTGACCCCGCGCACATATTCGGTGATGCGATCTGATTCTTCAGGCGGCATCTGGCCGCCATCAGGACCGTAGATCTTGTAGCCGTTATATTGTTTCGGATTATGGCTCGCCGTGATCATGATCCCGGCGTAGGTCTTCAGGTAACGCACCGCAAACGACAATTCTGGTGTTGGTCGCAAGGCATCAAACACAAAACTTGGGATCGCATGTGCCCCTAATACAGCAGCGGCTTCGTGGGCAAATTCTTGGCTCATATAGCGAGAATCATAAGCAATCGCCACTCCGGCATGCTTTTGTGCCTCTGGCAAGGTATCCATAAAACGGGCCAAACCTTCAGTCGCTTGCCGAACGGTGTAAATATTCATCCGGTTGATCCCAGCCCCGATCACCCCGCGCATTCCTGCAGTCCCAAACGCCATTGGGGCGGCAAATGCTTCTTCTTGCTCGGTGGCTGAGTCAGCCATGGCTTGGAGTTCAACCTGGAGGTCAGGCGTCAGGCTCGGCTCATTCACCCATTGTTGGTAATTTTGTTGATAACCCATTGCACTCAGCTCCATTTCATATTTGTCTGGTTCCAATCGCTCTAATTGTACTATATCTATCGGCTAAATACGTCCGAAAACGCTTAAACATCCGTAAAAAAAACGGCCATCCCCCGTTTGCCACGGGAGATGGCCATTCAAGCTTATGCGTTCACTTTTAGATCTGCGTCTTGTAACGATTGGATATAATCAAAGACACTTTGGCCTGCTTGGCCGCCATCACCAACAGCGGTCGTGATCTGCCGCAGCGTTTTCGCCCGCACATCACCAATCGCAAAGATCCCTGGCACCTTAGTCGCCATGGTTTCGTCTGTTGGGATCCAGCCGGCTTCATCCAAGATGCCAACAGATTCAAAGCCTTCAGTCAATGGCATGATGCCGACATAGATGAACACCCCGCTGGCAGGGATCACATGGGTTTCGCCGGTTTCTTTATCGGTATACTGCACGCCGGTGACTTTATTCTCATCACCGAGAATGGCTTTTGTATCTGCATTCCAAACAAAATTGATCTTCGGATTGGCAAAAGCCCGCTTTTGCAGGATCTGTTGCGCCCGCAAACTGTCGCGCCGATGAACGATCGTCACTTTGCTGGCTAATTGTGCCAGATAAGTCCCTTCTTCGATCGCCGAATCACCACCGCCGATCACGACCACTTCGCGATCCTTGAAAAAGGCGCCATCACATACCGCACAGTAAGAAACCCCGCGCCCACTGTAATCTTCTTCTCCCGGGATCCCGAGCTTGCGATGTTCCGCGCCTGTCGCAATGATTACCGCTTTGGCCACATAGTTGCCTTCATCAGTATCCACTTCACGCAAATCACCGTTGACCCGAATGGCCGTGACGTTGCCATATGCATACTCAGCCCCAAATTGGGTCGCCCCATCATACATTTTTTGACCAAGATCTGGCCCAAGGATCGAATTGAACCCCGGATAATTCTCGATCTCCGCAGTATTATTCATTTGGCCACCATAGATCCCGCGGTCCAACATCAACACACTGAGATTCGAACGGGACGCATATAATGCCGCCGTCATTCCCCCAGGACCTGCACCAATCACAATCACATCATAAGACTTTGGCATGTAATCTCTCCTTTGCTTACCTTTTGTAAGCTATCATAACCGATATGCTCACTTTTGTAAACCGGTCACTTGAAAATCAAACTCCGGCTTGCCTGCACGCTGCATCAAATTCGTGATCACTTCGCGAATCGGTGCGTCTTGATATAAGACCTGATAAATGGCTTCGGAAATCGGCATTTCCACGCCTAATTCAGCGGCGAGTTCATGGACCACTTTCGCGGTTGAATAACCTTCAACCACCATCCCCATATTGGCCAATACCGCTTGCACGGTTTGGCCTTGGCCTAAGCCATTGCCGGCTCGCCAGTTGCGGCTATGCACGCTCGTACAAGTCACGATCAGATCCCCGACGCCAGACAAGCCGATGAAGGTCATCGGATCAGCCCCCAGTTTGACGCCCAACCGCGTCATTTCCGCTAACCCGCGCGTCATCAATGCGGCTTTAGTGTTGTCGCCATAGCCCAACCCATGCAAGGCCCCGGCACCAATGGCGATCACGTTTTTTAACGCCGCGCCCAATTCGACGCCGATCACATCGCTATTGGTATACAACCGAAAATACGGATTCATAAACAGCTTTTGGATCGCAGTGGCTGCCGCCAGTGATTCTGACGCCGCCGCCAGCGTCGTGATGTCTTTAGTCGCGACATCTTCGGCATGGCTAGGCCCGGAAATCACCACGATCCCGCTATGCAAAGACGCTGGCAGCACATCCGCCAACACTTGTGAGACCCGGGCTTTGCTGCCGCGTTCCAACCCTTTGGCGGCATGGGCGATGATCGGTTGCGTCCCATTAGCCGCTAATAACGGGCGCACCTGCTCGGCCACGCTTCTGACGGCATTGGTCGGCACGACAAACAAGATCACATCAGCATCAGCTACTGCCGCATTGAGATCAACGGTCGCTCGCAGCTCGGGATGAAACTGAAAATTTGGTAAGTAGTGCTGGTTCGTATGCTGTGTATTGATTTCTGGGATCTGTTTAGGATCGTGCGTCCACAACGCCACTTGCTGCCCGTTTTCAACCAACAAATTGGCCAACACAGACCCCCATGAACCGGCCCCTAAAACTGCGATTTTCTTAACCAAATCCGTTCCTCCTTCAACTTTCAAGCATTGACCCGCGTCAGCGGATCCCCATCAAGATACCAATCGGTCGCTTGGCGGCGCCGATAAATGACCAAGCCTAAGGCCGCTACGAACAAAATGATCGACAACGCTTGCGAGACCCGCAAACCCGGCATCAAATACAAGCTGTCTGTCCGCATCCCTTCAACAAAAAAGCGCCCAAACGCATACCACATCACATAGCTCAAAAAGACCTCGCCTTGCTTGAACCACCCGCGATGATGGCGAATGCTCATGAGTAAGATAAACCCAGTCAAATTCCATAATGACTCATATAAAAACGTAGGCTGGCGATAAGCGCCGCCGATATTCATCTGCTGGATGATAAACTCAGGCAAATGCAACCCGCGTAAATAAGCGAGTGTCGTTTTGGCCCCGAAAGCTTCTTGATTCATGAAGTTGCCCCAACGTCCGATACTTTGTGCGATCATCACGGTAGGCGCGGCGATATCAAGCACCAGCCAAGCTGGCAGCCACTTGATTCGACAATAGATCAAAAACACGATGACACTGGCGATCAAGGCGCCGTAGATCGCGATCCCGCCATGCCAGATCGCAATGATCTCGCCGGGATGAGCGGCATAATAAGGCCATTCAAATGCCACATAATACGCCCGTGCGCCGATCAAGGCAAACGGTAACGCCCACAAGACCAAATTCATAATGTGATCATCATTGATCCCGCGCCGCACGGCTTCTTTCATAGCCAACCACACGGCTAGCAACACCCCGCAAGCAATGATAATACCATACCAATGGATCTCTAGTCCCCCGATCGATAAGGCGATCGGATTCAACGCTGCTAACATGTCTTCACTCCTTAACGCACACGTGGGTGCAAAAACCGCCGGCTAATACCCGCGCTTTACACCCACGCATACAATTCATTCTTCTGAATTGGACTGAATCAAACTATTGAGATTCTGTTCAAACGTCTTTGTCGCATCATAGCCCATGGACTTCGCCCGGAAGTTCATCGCCGCAACTTCAATGATCGATGCGAGGTTGCGCCCGACCTTCACTGGAATCGAGATCTTAGGCACCGCCACATCAAAGATCTGCTGGCTTTGCTCACCAGACCCTAGGCGATCAAACTGCTTATCTGGCGTCCATGCTTCTAAGTGCACGATCAAATCGATAGAGGTTTTTTCCCGAACGGCACCGACCCCAAAGAGGTTCATCACATCGACGATCCCTAAGCCGCGGATCTCCAACAGATGCGATAAGATCTGTGGCGCTTCACCAATGATCGTCTGTTCATCTTGTTGATAGACATCCACGCGATCATCAGCGATCAAGCGATGTCCGCGCTGGATCAGCTCTAAGGCTGTTTCCGACTTGCCAACGCCAGAATCACCCGTGATCAACACCCCAAGGCCGTATATATCCGTCAAGACCCCGTGCATGCTGCGCCGTTCTGCCAGGCGGCCATCCAGATAGTCAGTGATCAAACTGGATAATCGCGTCGTCGGCAGCTTGGAGCCTAAAACCGGAATATGCGCGGCAGCCGCAGCAGTCGTCATTTCAGGCAAAGGCGCCATTCCTCGCGAAACAACAAACGCTGGCGTGTCTTCTGCGCACATCCGCTTCAAGATCGTCAAACGTTCTTCTGAGGTCATATTCCCGGCAAACGCATTTTCCGTACGGCCAAAAAGCTGGATCCGTTCATGCGGATAGTAGTTAAAATAACCAGTCAGCTCCAGTCCCGGACGTGAAATATCGCTCACGACGATTCGACGCTCTTCCAGATACTCTTCACCGCTTAGCACATTGAGGTGCGCGTCGGTCACCAGCTGCGCGACCGTTACACTATCTGCCATCGTCTCCACCTGTCTTTCCCATAGTTAGTTCAATTTTACCATCCCTGGCGGCGACTTAACAGAGGCAACCGGTTGCAAGCCGCTTTGCCTCCTCATTCCAATTACGGCGCTCACGGCAAGCCGCCGTGCTTTGCGCTTCATCAAAAAAACGGCTCAGCTTTACTCACCATCCAGTGAGCTTGCTGAGTCGCTTGTTTGAGCCAGTCGCTTAGTCGCTTGATTCGCCAAACCATAAGTTCACCAAACTGATCACCAAGGCTAACAGCATCATACTGCCAAAGCCAGAAAACGCGATCCCACCGACGAACCAGGTCATCATCTCCAGCATAAACCCATTGATCACAAAGAGAAACAATCCAAAAGACAAGATCGTCAAAGGCAGTGACAGCAATTTGATGATCGGGCGGATCAACCCGTTAAGCACCCCTAGCACTAATGCACCGACCAGTGCCGTTGCCCAACCCGCAACATACAGTTGGCTTGGGAAGAATTGGGCATATAACACAAAGACGATCGTGGTGAGTAAAACTTTACGGATAAACGTCACTAAAAATCGCTCCAATCATCATCATGGTGTGACCGTTGCGTCTCTTCATGGACGTTATGGGCCTCTTTACGCTGATGCAAACCCGTTTGCCAATCCGCATGCGTGCGCGTGTGCGCACGATAGCCTTGGCGATGCTTACGCCGCAACAGCCACCAAATCAGCAACCCGATCACCACCGGCCAAAACAGCAGATGGATCAAGCCTAAGACTATCGCAATGATCATCAACATCACAATGCCAATGATGATCAAAAAGATCGGGATCAATAAAAATGGCATAGTCGTTCTCCTTCACTTAATCCTTAGTCGTCAGCATCCTTGAGCTGGATGTTGCCGCTGGTTGTGGTGATCGTCACGACCCCTTCGCCAGTCCCTGGTCGATCTAGCGTCACATGCTTGCTTTTCGTCGGCGCAGCCAACCCGCTCATGCGGCTTTTAACGCTGCCAAAACGGGTCTTCACATCACCATTCAAGGCGATGCTTTGCGGTACCGCTAATTTAACATTGCCGTTAACCGAACTGGCAGTCAGCTTCTCAAAATCATGATCCAAGGTGATCCTCACCGTGCCATTCACGGTTTGCAAAGACTGCGTGTCCGGGGTGGTGTGGACTTTGATATCCCCATTGACGGTTTCTATCAGCAGCTCATGGATGTCGCCGCCGTTGACCTTAAAAGACCCATTCACGCCTTGAGTCTCTAGCATCGTCGCCTTGACACCGGCGAAGTTCATGTCGCCATTGGCGTTTTTGACATAGAAATCTTTGCCTTCGACCCCTTGCATTTGGACGCCGCCATTGAGCAGTCGGACCGTCACATGATCATAGACCCGCTTGGGCAAGGAAACAACTAAATCAGCTTGGATCCGCCGATTCGGCACCTGAAAGACGAAATGATCATCATTCACATCGATCCGGCTGCGGTCGATGAAAGCATCCAGCGGGGTGTCGGCTGGCATCTTGCCAAATAATTTGATCGTGGCATCGACTTGAATATCATTTTGCTCCCAAGTACGCAACGTCACATCCCCATTGGCAACCTTCAAATCCAAAACACTGGCTTGCGAGTTGAGATACGTGAAGGTGTGCGTCAACTTCTCCGTTGCCAAGCCTGGGACTTTGACCGTGACATCTTTCCAATCAACATTATCCAAGACGTTGTTCATCGTCTTTTTCATCAAACTGGAAATCTGCCCAGTGGCGCTTTCCATTGTTTTGCCTAAATCGTTCAGCGCATCTTTGGCTTGGTCTTGCCAATCGTCTGGTAACACTTTGTCGGTAAAACGCTGCTTAGTCAATTGCCGTTTTTGCCGGTTAAGGTCTGCCAGTTGCGTCTTCAAGTCGGTAATTTGCGCGGTCAATGCCTCGCGTTGTGCTTGTAATTTTTGATTTTCTTGCTTGAGCTCACCGCGTTCTTGGTATTTTGCTTCGGTCAGCGTGTCTAAATCTTCCATGGTGTCGAGCACAATGATCTGCTCGTCATTGGCTGTGATTTTGGCGGCGATGCTTTTATCTTGCGCCACTGCAGCATCTAAACTGCCTGCCACTTCAGCGATCTGAGTGTTCAATGCCGTCAAAGCCGCTTCATCATCGGCTTGCGATCGTGGCTGTGGTTGAGGCTGGTCACGATCAGCCTGTGATTGGTCAGGATGTGCTTGATCTTCTTGAGAGGTCTTTGCCTTCGCCAGGTTCTCTAAAAGGACCAAGGCCTCTTCGCTTGTAATCACGCCTTGCTTAACCAAATCGAGAATCCGTTCACGTTCATTCATGAGATTACCTCCACCTAATTGGCTTGCTTGTGTAAGTCTAGTATGACTGCTTCCCGATTTGATTGCATAGGTCCTAAGGTTGATTTTGCTCTAGGCACATCGGACAGACGACTGATACCCCATTGGCCAAGCGCAAAAACAAACGACTCTAGCTGACAATTAGTGGCTTGTCAGCCAGAGTCGCAAGCTTAGCGGTGATGTTTGCGGGCGATCAATTGCTGGGCTTTGCCTAGCATCGCCCAATAAGTGATGGCTGCAGCGATGATCGCCGCGCCGATCCAGATAAGGACAGTCATGTCCTCACCTCCTCAGATCACTTCTTTGTCACTTGATTGTCTGCGGATTTTTGCACTTGCATATCGTGGATGGAGATATAACCTAATTTCGTCACTAACGATTTTTGCACCGCCGAAGAATTGATATACTTCAGGAATGAAGCCGTTGCTTGATCAGGTTTGCCTTTGGTATACATATGCTCATACGACCAGATTTTCCAAGCATTTGTCGCCACGTTCTTAGCCGTTGGTGCGACCCCATCAATATGCAATGCTTGCACATCAGACTTCACATAAGAAAATGCGAGGTAGCTGATCGCCCCTGGGGTTTGCGCCACAATTTTTTGAACGGTACCATTAGAATCTTGTTCTTGCGAGGTCAAAGCAGTTTGTCCGTCAAGCACTGCTGCTTCAAACGTTGCCCGCGTGCCTGAACCTTGCGCGCGGTTGACCACGGTGATGGCTTCATCCTTACCGCCTACTTGCTTCCAGTTTTTCACCTTGCCGGTAAAGATATCACGGAGTTGACTCATCTTGAGATCCTTGATGCCGACGTCTTTGTTGGTCACTGGGGCCATGCCAACCACCGCGACTTGGTGGTCGACCAGCTTGCTGGCATCCACGCCTTTGCCTTGTTCGGCAAAAATGTCAGAGTTGCCGATGGTCACCGCGCCTTGGACCACTTGACTCAAGCCAGTGCCGCTGCCGCCGCCTTGCACGGTCAGCTTCACTTCTGGATGATCATTTTGATAAGCGCTGGCGGCTTGTTCTACCAATGGTTGCAAGGCAGTAGAGCCCACAGCAACGATTTTTGCCGACTGGCTGCTTGATTTTGCAGCCGCATCAGTCGACTTAGTGGCAGATTGCCCACCGCACCCGGCAAGCAGCGTCACCGCTGCGGTGGTTGCTAATGCGAGTGTCAGCCATACTGTTTTTTTCATGTTAATCTCCCCTTGTCCTGTCATCCTTGGTACACTTCATAGCTTAATCGTTTTGCGTAAAAATATCGGACGTTTTTGTGTAAAGATACGGTCATCGTTCGGTATATATTGCAAATAAGTTGTAAAGCCAGCCAGGCAAAAACAGTGCCCCCTCACGACTTATTTAGAGTCGTCAGGAGGCACTGTTTAAATTTGCAATTAGGGACAGCTATTTAAAAACCATCTTCGCTCGCATTGGAATTTAATTCCAATAATTTTCCTGTCCGCAAATACAAGATCCACTCACAAATATTCGTCACATAATCTCCGATCCGCTCGAGGTATGACGAAACCAGCATATAATCCATTGCCCCAACGATCGTTTCTGAATCCTCTCGCATCCGTTGGATACAATCAGCATAGATCCGCTTGGAAAAATCATTGATCCCGTGATCTTCTGTCGCAATTTCACGGGCGCGCTGCACATCTTCTTTCACATACGCATCCAAGACTTCGGCAACCATTTCTTTGACGGCTGCCGCCATAGCCGCGATCTCTTTTTCGATTTCCGGGACTCGAGTCTCGCCTTTGACCCGGATCGTTGACTTAGCGATCGATACCGCGTGATCGCCCATCCGCTCCAAATCTGAAGAAGCCTTCATCACCGTGACGATCATCCGCAGATCAGTCGTGACTGGCTGTTGCAAGGCGATCATCTCGAAGCTGCGCTTTTCTAAGTCGACTTCGCGTTTATTGATATGCTTGTCTTCTGCGATCACATTACGCGCCATGGCTTTGTCATGGTTGATGAACGCACTGACAGATTTGAAAATGGCCTCATTGACCATCATCCCCATCTCTGAAAAGCGGACGTGCAGGTCATTGAGCTCGTCTTCGAATAACCGCCGCATGATAATTCCTCCTTTGGCGCACCAGGCGCATCGTCAGCCGGCTAGCCAAAACGGCCGCTAATGTAATCTGACGTTTCTTGCTCTTTGGGATCCAAAAAGATCGTTTTGGTCTCAGCAAACTCGATCAAGCGTCCTTGTAAGAAAAAAGCCGTTTTATCGGAGATCCGCGAAGCCTGATGCATGTTGTGTGTTACTAATATTATGGTGTATTGGCCGCGCAATTCCAACAACATATTTTCGATTTGGGTACTTGAAATCGGATCCAACGCACTGGTCGGCTCATCCATCAAGATCACTTCTGGCTGCACCGCCAGTACCCGGCCGATCACCACGCGCTGTTGTTGACCGCCAGACAATGATAAGGCGGATTCGTGCAGCTTATCTTTGACTTCATCCCAAATTGCCGCTTGTTTCAAGCTAGTTTCAACCGCTTCATCTAATACTGCGCGATCTTTGACCCCTGCTAGCCGCAACCCGTAGACCACGTTGTCATAGATCGAAAAAGGAAATGGGTTCGGTTGTTGAAAGACCATGCCAACTTGCTTGCGCAGCTGCACCACGTCTTGCGAAGACGCATAGATATCTTGACCGCGCAACCGAATATCGCCGGTGATCTTCACCCCTGGGATCAGATCATTCATCCGGTTCAAGGTGCGCAAATAAGTGGACTTCCCACAACCAGATGGGCCGATCAGCGCGGTGATCTCGTTTTTATTGAAGTCTAGGTCGATCCCTTTGAGCGCTTCAAAATCACCATAATATAAGTGCACGTCATTGCTGGTGATCACTTTTTCTTTTGCCATAAATTACCCCTTAGCCACTAGCCGAAATGGCCCGAAACATAGTCGTCTGTTGCCTTGATCTTCGGGCGTGTAAAGATTTTGCGCGTCTCATCAAATTCAATCGCCTGACCTGAGTAAAAAAACGCCGTATAATCGCTGATTCTCGCCGCTTGTTGCATGTTGTGGGTCACAATGATGATCGTGAAATGCTCTTTTAATGCCATCAGCGTGTCTTCAACGGTAGACGTTGAAATCGGGTCCAGCGCTGACGCCGGCTCATCCATCAATAACACGTCAGGCTTCATGGCGATCGCGCGGGCAATACATAACCGTTGCTGCTGGCCGCCAGACAACGATAACCCGCTTTGATACAAGTTGTCTTTGACTTGATCCCATAAAGCGGCTTGTTTCAGACTGGTTTCCACCAGTTCATCTAACACTTCCTTGCGTTTTTCGCCAAACCGCCGCGGTGCGAAGGTAATGTTGTCATAAATCGACTTGGCAAACGGATTTGGCCGCTGAAACACCATGCCAATGTGCTTGCGCATTTCGTAGACATCAACGGCTTGGCTGTTGATGTCTACGCCGCGATACATGATCTCGCCAGTCACTCGACTGCCTTCAATGTTGTCATTCATCCGGTTCAATGAGCGCAAAAATGTCGACTTGCCTGACCCAGAAGCCCCGATCAAAGCCGTGATCTTATAGCGCTCAAATGGCAGCGAAACGCCATGGACCGCTTCATTATCCCCGTAAAAGACGCGCAGGTCTTTGGTCGTGACGGCTAATTCATGCGTCTGCGGATCAAGCGTTTTGATATAGGTATCATCGAGTGAATAATTTTGCATGATTGCTCCTTTTGCAATGGTGTTTAGCCTGCAGTCATCCGCTTATATAACCGGTTGCCGCCCCAACGCGCCAAAAGATTAAAGGCGAGCACGGCCAAGATCAAAACGGCAGATGCCCCGGCAGAAACGGCAGCCGCATCGGGCTGGATCCCTTCAGAATTGATCTTCCAGATATGGACGGCTAACGTTTCTGCCGGCCGAAAGGGATTCAAAGGACTGGCGATGTGCAGCGGATTCCAATCAGCAAAATTCAGTGCGGGAGCGCTTTGCCCTGCTGTATAGATCAACGCCGCCGCTTCACCAAAGACTCGCCCGGCACCTAAGATCATCCCGGTCAAGATCCCTGGCAATGCTTCTGGGATCACGACATGCACAACGGTTTCCCAGCGGGATAACCCCAATGCCAAACCCGCTTCGCGTTGCGTAAACCCAACTTGGCGCAAGGAGTCTTCAACATTGCGCGTCAACAATGGCAAGTTAAACATCGTTAACGCCAACGCGCCTGAAAGAATCGAAAAACCAAATTTGAATTGTAGCACGAATACCAAAAAACCGAATAACCCAACGACCACAGAAGGCAAAGAGCTCAAGATCTCGATCGCAGTCCGCACCACATCGGTGAGCCAATTTTTCTTCGCATATTCAGCTAAATAGATCCCTGCACCTAATGCCAGCGGCACTGAGATCACCATCGACAACAGCAACAGATAAAACGAATTGAACAGCTGAATGCCGATGCCGCCGCCAGCTTCAAAAGACTTGGCCGGACTGGTCAAGAAATGCCAAGAGACATGCGGCAGCCCTTGAACCAAAATATAACCCAACAATCCGGCTAAGAGTAAGACGATAATGCCTGCGATCAAGTACAACACGCCTGTCATCATTTTATCAATGGCTTTTGCAGACATTATTTCATCTCCCCTTTCTTCCCGATCCAGCGGATCAACAGATTAAACGCCAAAGACATCAGTAACAGCAGCAGCGCTAGCGACCATAAGGCGTTATTTTCCAGCGAACCCATCACCGTATTCCCGATCCCCGACGTCAACACCGAAGTCAAAGTCGACGCTGGACTGATCAGATCTTTCGGCAGCAATGCGGCATTGCCGATCACCATTTGGACCGCTAAGGCTTCCCCAAAAGCTCGGGCCATCCCAAAAACGATCCCGGTTAAAATCCCAGGCATCGCCGCGCGCAAAACGACGCGCGAAATCGTCTGCCATCGGGTGCCGCCAAGTGCCAAACTGGCTTCGCGATAATGCCGCGGCACTGCTTTGAGGGCATCTACAGTCATCGACGTGACCGTAGGCAAGATCATGACGAATAACACAAACGTCCCGGCTAAGATCCCAAATCCGGTACCGCCAAAAACCGTTCGGATCACCGGTACGATCACAGATAAGCCGATGAACCCATAAACCACACTGGGAATGCCCACCAATAACTCAATGACCGGCTGGAGGATCTTCTTGCCTAAGTTTGGGGAGATCTCTGTCATAAAAATCGCCGCGCCGACAGCAAATGGCGTTGCCACCACCGCTGATAAGAACGTGACCCCAAAACTGCCGACGATCATCGGCAACGCCCCTACTTGCGGGATCCCATGGGCATCTTTGACTGCCGGGGCCCAAGTACTCTTGGTCAAGAAAGTGAAGAGGTTGATCTTATTCGTAAAAAAAGTCGCCAAGCCGCGCGAAGCAACGAAGAAAAAGATCGCCAAAACGACCACCACGATCAAACTGATACAGGCCAAACTGATCAAATGACCGCGACGCTCTAATTTAGCTGAATGGGAACGGTGCAGCATTGCTTCTTTAATGGGATCCATGAGCGCCTCCTACTTGCGAACCACGTTACCTTGAGCGTCACGTGCCACTTGCATCGCGGTCATGGGAATATAACCCATTTTAGCGACTAAGCGTTGTTGTGTTTGCTCAGATTGCATATATGTCAAAAACTTGTGCGTCAATCCAGTGGGCTGGCCTTTGGTGTACATATGTTCATAGGACCAGATCGGCCAGGCATTGGTGGTGACGTTTTTTTCCGTTGGCGCAACGCCGGCAAGCGATAATGTGGCGACTGTCTTGTCCACATACGAAAACGCCACATAAGAAATCGCCCCTGGCGTGCTGGCAACTATCGAGCGGACCATGCCAGTCGAATCTTGTTCTTGCGCCGCTAATGGTTGGCGCCCATTCATCACCCATTTTTCAAACGTGGCACGAGTCCCTGACCCTTGCGCGCGGTTGACCACAACGACTGGCAGGTCTTTGCCGCCTACTTGCTTCCAATTCGTGATCTCACCGGTGAATAATTGCCGCAGCTGAGTCACCGTCAAATTTTTGACCCCCACCCCTCGATGGACGATGGGGGTGATACCGACCACCGCAACGCGATGATCGACCAATGATTTTGCTTTGATCCCCGGCTTTTCTTCAGCGAACAGATCAGAATTTCCGATCTCAACAGCGCCTTGTTGGATCTGGCTTAAGCCGGTGCCGCTGCCGCCGCCTTGGACGTTGATGAAGACCCCGAGGTGATCGCTTTGATATTGTTCTGCCGCAGCCTCGACTAATGGCTGCAACGCAGACGAACCTACTGCGGTGATCGATTCACCACTACTATCTTGTGCGCCACACGCCGCAAGAGTGACCATGCTCAAGGCGGCGAAGAAAATGCCGAGAAGTTTTTTCACGTCGTACCTCCGTATCGATATCGTCACTCAGTGTACCAAGCCACTGTAAATGTTAACGTCGGCGTGTGTAAAAAAGGCGTAAAACCCACCTTTTTGGGTGAAAAACACGCCTTTCGCCTAAATGAAAGCGTTTCCCAACCTTAGCTTACGCCCAACCAACGCAAAACGCGAGTCTAAAGTCATGCTAACGGCAAGGTCACCGTAAAGGTCGTGCCCACCCCGACTTGCGAGTGTAAGTCGATGTCGCCGCCTAGCTGCTGCACCATTTCAGCCACGATCGCCAAGCCCAACCCGGTGCCGCCATTGTGCCGACTGCGGGCTTTATCCACACGATAAAAGCGCTGGAAGATCCGTTGTTGATCATCGGTTGCGATACCGATGCCGGTATCCGCCACCTTGAGGGTCAATTGATGGTCCGCAGTGGTGGCCGTGACGGTCACAGTACCTTGTTCGCGATTATAAAAGACGGCGTTATTCAGCAGATTCCGGACCACTTGCGACAACTTCACATCATCGCTTTGAATGGTCAGCGTTTCAGGGATCGCCACATCAACGGTCAACGCTTTTTCTGCGATCGGCTCTGCAAGGCTCGTCAGCGCTTGCTTGACCAACCCAGCAAGATCAACTGCGGTATGCTTGGCCGGTGCGTCTGAAGGCCGGCTCAACGTCAAGATATCCGTGATCAACTGCGTCAAGCGCGTACTTTCATCATGAATGATCGTCAAAAATTGCTCTAACGTGGCAGGATCATCCTTGGCGCCTGCCAATAAGGTTTCGGCAAACCCAGAAATAGCCGTCACTGGTGTCTTGAGTTCATGACTGACATTGCCGACGAAATCTAATTGCATTTGTTCGACTTGCCGCAAATAGGTCACATCATACAAGATCACCAAGACTTGTTCACGATCGGCATGCGCCTTTAAGGCAATCACATTGGCATCAACGGACAGCTGCGTGTTTAACATGGTCATTTCTTTATGATGGCTCTTTTGATTGCGGAAGGTATGTTCGATCATCCGCGCCAGACCATACGTTTTGACATCATCAAGATAATTATGTTCATCTGGGGCGATCGGATGGCCCACAAACGTCGCCATTGCTTGGTTGCTCAATAAAACATTGCGGTCCGCATCGATCAACATGACCCCTTGGGGTAAATGATCGATCAACCGGTCAAAGCTGGCCTGACGCAGCAGCACTTTTTGGCGCAAATGGGCAACGGTTTGCTCCAAGCGGTTGATCTCTGTGCCCATCGCCAAAAACGGTGAGCCTGGGGTCAAGATGATCGGGCTGACATTATGTTCTGTCCGAATGCGCGCAATATTATGCGTCATCGTCGCCACATGCCCGGTCCAATACCGATGCCGGCGCAAACTCCACACCAACAACCCGCACATCACCAGCCAGTACCCAGAAGTAAACCACACCATAGTCGTGGGCGCAACGCGCGCCAATGTTGCTTTGGGCTGCCACAACCCAACAAAGTGGTTGTGTTGCCGCTCAGCGATGTAAAGCTGCTCATTGGTTTGACCCACCCGCACGACGACTGGCTGCCGGCCGACGATCGTCCGTTCGCGATCGATCAAGTCTTGCATCAACTTTTGCCGTTGCGTTTGCGGTTTGCCCACTAATGGCGTGATCACCACCGCTTGATCCTTGGCTAAAGTCGCAGAGGCTTTTTCATCCAGATCTAAATAGGTTTGATACACCGCTTTGAGATGTGCCGTTTGTTGATGATACAACAACCGGTCGACGCCAACGATGATGATGAAAAAGCCTGCTATTGCCAGCAGGCTTGACCAGATCACTTGACGGTTTATGCGACTACTCATGAGGAACCTCCATTTGATAACCAAAACCCCGGACAGTTTTGATATAAACCGGATGTTTGGGATCATCTTCGATCTTATCGCGTAAATGGGACACTTGAATATCGACCATGCGCGTTTCTGCAGGATATTCAAACCCCCAGATGCCATTCAATAACGCATCACGAGACAAGATCTTCCCGACTCGTTTGGCAAAAAAAGCCAGCAATTCAAACTCCTTAGGGGTCAAAGACAGGCGTTGGCCGCGTTTGGTCGCTTGATAATTGTCGGCGTCGATCTGTAATTCACCGACAGTCAACATGGCGCTGGCAGTAGGCGTTGGGGCAGCTGCTGATGGCGAGTCTTGCCCATTCACCCGCCGCTCGATGGCTTTGATCCGCGCAACGATCTCGCGCGGTGAAAACGGTTTGGTAACGTAATCATCTGCGCCTAGCTCCAAGCCGACAATTTTGTCGGTTTCAGAGTCCTTGGCGGTCAAGATCATGATCGGCGTGGCAATATCGGCACGGCGGATCTTTTTGGTCACTTCCAAACCATCGAGTTTCGGCAGCATCAAGTCTAAAATAATGAAATCAAACGGCTCTTGTAAGGCTAAGGTCAACGCTGTTTCGCCATCACCAGCTGTCGTCACTGCAAAATGCTCTTTTTCGAGATTATATTGCAACAGCGTCACGATCGCTGGTTCATCGTCTACCACAAGGATCTTTTTCATTCGAGTTCCTCCGCAAAAGTAATCATGCCCAATTCATGTGGGGCCCCTTCATAAATCGCTGTTTCACATAATCGGATCTCACCATCCAACCCTGAAACTCGCAGGCGACAATATGTGGGATGCAGCTGGATCGCAGCGTAAAGTTGTGCCGAATTGTGCACTGCCAGTTGATTGCACTGCAACACCACATCCCCTGCCAACAGTCCCATTTTCGCTGCCGGCGTTTGCGGCTGCACGGCGACGATCCGCACGCCTGTCCCGGTTTGTGAAACGTAATTGATGCCGCCGCGCGTCGTCAAAGCGTTGACGAGCCCTAAAATAATGCCGCTGCCAGCCAAGATCAGCAACCAGGTTTGCGCAAAATCAGGGGTGACCCAAGCGGCGATGGCAGCTAACAGCGTCACGCCGCCAGCCGCCAAATATTGCCATGCCCAGCGTCGTAAAACGTGCTTAGGTAATTGTTTTTTAGTCCGCAGCGCTGCGCCTAGCATCAATGGCAAGCCGATCAAGCTAAAATGCGTCGCCCCGATCGCAAGCGTCGGCCACCAAGGCAAAGCCGCCAACATCCCGCCGCTCACCGGCATGACCAAAGGCAGCCAGTAAAATTGCCGATGATCATACACCGCGATCTTTGCACCGCGCTTACCCATCTTGATCGTGGGCACATCGATCGGCGGATCGATCACGGCTAACAACAACGCATTGATCAGCCACACGATCGCGATCAACGCCAACAGCCGCCAAGCCCATTCACTCGGTGCAGTCACTGGCCAATGTTGCCATCTTGCCAGCGGTGCCGCTACAATGCCGGCCAAAGCCAGCCACCAAGGCGCGTAGCCTAAGCCTGATAACAGCAAGGCCACGATTGATAACAGCGTCAAGCTCAACAAGACGCTTGCTGGAAGCAGCAAGCCTGCCCCGATGCTGATCAAGCTGACAACGATCGCACTGCCGACGCCGCCGATCAACCCTGCCCACAACCCCATTGCAGAACGGTCGATCGCCGTCAAAAAAACCTTGCGCTCATGGGTCAAACGCCGCCACTGCCAAAAAATCGCGATGATGAAGCCGACTCCTGTTACTGGGCCGAATATGGTCATTAATAGTCGCACTTGGTTCACCTTCCTGTTCTTTCCCAGTATAGCATGTAACGGTGATTTACCGAACGCACGACACTGCCGCTAGCACAATGACAGCGGATACATTTGCCCTTTAGACGTAAAATCTTTGTAAAAAAACGACGCACCATTTTGGCGCGCCGCTTTGATGCTCTTTAAATTTTTAAGAAGCGCCGCATTGATACGACCGCCCCTAAGGCCCCGATCACAACGCCGATCGCCGCCAAAGCCAAGTCTAACCAGATCAAAAACGGTACTGATGCGTACAGTGAGTAGCCGTTAGCGGCTGTGGTCAAGCCGGCATTACGATAAACTAACGAGTAGCCAATATCAACGACCAACATCGGGATCAACGCCCCTAACAAGCCAGTCCATGCGCCTTCCAGCAAGAATGGCCAACGGATATAGCCGTTAGTCGCCCCCACTAAGCGCATCACCCCAATTTCGTCTGCACGCGACAAGATCGTGATGCGGATGGTGTTTGAGATCAAGAATACGGCCACAAACAGCAATAAGATCGTAAACCCAACGCCCCAGCGCTGAATGGTATCAACCGTCTTAAACAGCTTCTTGGCAGTACTTCCGCCATAGGACGCCTCGGCAACACGCTTCAGCTTTTCAGCTTGCTTGGCGACGCTGATCGTCGCCTTAGGATCTTTGGTATCGACCATGAACACGTTATTCAAGGGGTTCTTATCCCCTGAAAACATCTTCCACTGGCTCCCATAACTGCCAACGATCGTATCAAGTTCCGTTTTAGCGGATCGATAGCTGACCTTTTTGACATTTTTGAGGGCCTTAAGTTCTGTTTGCAGCTTGGCTTCTTGCTTCTTGGTCGTGCCGCGCTCAACATAGACCCGTACCCGGACGTCGTTTTCGACTTGTGACGAGATCCGATTGACGTTGAGCAGCAAGGCCATGAAGATCCCTACCAACAATAAGGTGACCGTCACTGCAGAAACCGCGGCGACAGACATCCAGCCATTACGCCGGAGACTCTTCCAGGAGTCTTTGAGGTGATGCTTCAATACATTAGGCTTCACGACCATAACTCCCTTCCTTTTCGTCACGGATCACACGCCCACCCGCGATTTCTAAGACGCGGTGGGTGTGCTCATCGACCATCTGCTGATTATGCGTCGCCATAATGACCGTGGTCCCTGTTTTGTTGACCCGGTCTAAAATGTCCATGATCCCTTCAGCCGTTTCAGGATCCAAGTTCCCGGTTGGCTCATCTGCGATCACGACTTGCGGCTTGTTGACGATCGCCCGCGCGATCGACACCCGCTGCTGTTCGCCACCCGATAATTCAGATGGAAAACGCCGCAACTTTTGCTCCAAACCGACCATTTTCAACACTTCTAACACCCGAGGACGGATGTCTTTTTCCGGCGTTTCGATGACTTGCATCGCATAAGCCACATTTTCATACACGGTCAAGCGTGGTAACAGCTTAAAGTCTTGGAACACGATCCCGATCTGCCGCCGCATAAATGGAACCTCTTTGGGCTTCATGGTGCTGAAATCAAAGTTATTGATCTTGATGCTGCCTTCAGTCGGGGTCAGTTCATGATAGAGTAATTTGATAAACGTTGATTTGCCGGCCCCACTGGGACCGATCACGTAGACAAACTCACCGGGTTCAACGGTGAGATTCAAGTCCTTCATCGCGATGACGCCATTGTCATACTTCATCATCACGTTTTTCATCTGGATCATGTCGATGGTCTCCTTTTTTCAAACTGCGTCCAGTATAACAGCCGGATACAACAGAACGATTGCAGACAGATTACAAAATGACCGCGTAACATTGCGGTTGTCGCTATCACCTTAGCTACTCCGGATTTTCACTCGCTAATTGCCACTGCAAATACGCATAAATAAACGGATTCAAGTCCCCATCCATCACCGCTTGGCCATTGCCGGTTTCGTAATTGCTGCGATGATCTTTGACCATCGTATAGGGGTGGAAAACATACGAACGGATCTGCGAGCCAAACGCGACATCCAATTGTTGTCCTTGGATCGCGGCGGCTTCTTGGGCTTTTTTCTCTTGTTCCCGTTGATACAGTTTTGCCTTCAACATGCCCATCGCTGTATCTTTATTCTGAAATTGGCTCCGCTGGGCTTGGCTGGAAACCACGATGCCTGTGGGAATGTGGATCAAGCGCACCGCTGAACTGGTTTTATTGATGTGCTGGCCGCCAGCCCCGCTCGAACGAAAGACTTCCATTTTGATGTCATCTGGTCGAATATCGATATCGATACTGTTGTCTAACTCAGGCATCACATCGACCGAAGCAAAACTGGTATGCCGGCGTCCGGCTGAATCAAATGGTGAGATCCGCACTAGCCGATGCACGCCTTTTTCGCTGCGCAACATGCCATACGCATTTTCTCCGTTGATCAACAACGTGACGGATTTGATGCCAGCTTCATCCCCAGCTAAATAATCGGCAACTGCCACACTGAACCCGTTTTGATCGGCCCAACGCTGATACATGCGCAACAACATGCTGCCCCAGTCTTGTGATTCAGTGCCGCCAGCACCAGGATGGATTTCTAAGATGGCATTGTTGGCGTCATATTTGCCATTTAACAACAGCGCCATTTCATAATTGTTCATTTGCGTTTGCAAAGCAACGATCTGCTGTTCAAAATCTGCTTGCATTTCCGCATCCGGCTCATCTTGTAACAGTTCAAATGAAACTTGCAAGTCATCTAACTGATCGCTTAAAGCATAAAATTGATCATGCTTGTGCTTCAAGACATTGTTCGCATTGATCACCTTTTGGGCGGCCGCTTGATCATCCCAAAACCCAGGCTCTGCCATGCGGCCTTCGTTTTCAGCGATACGTTCATTCAAGGCATCGAGGTCAAAGAGACCCCCTAAATTGATTTATTTTGGTCCTTAATTGCGCCAATGTGTTGCGCGCTTCTGCTGCTTCCATGACAGCCTCCTTCATTTTCGTTAAACAAGCAAAAAGCCGAGCCTAAGCCCGGTCTTCTACCGATTGGTTGCGCCTGATCACCGCTGATCGGTACTAGCGGCGAATATTTTGCCGGATTTCAGCCTTCATGAACAGACGGGTCACATCTTCATCCATGTGCGCGATCATTTCTTCAAACATCCGATAAGCTTCTTCTTGATATTCGACCAACGGGTTCATCTGCCCATAGCCGCGCAGGCCAACAGATTGCCGCAGTTGATCGAGCACATCGATATGATCGGTCCAAAGCGAATCAACGACTCGCAGGATCACCACTTTTTCAAATTCCAGCATCTGTGCGCGATCGCCCAGCTGCTTGAGTTTTTGTTCATAATTGGCTTCAGCCAGTTCTTCGATCCGCTTGATCAACCCTTCTTGTGTGGGGTTGCGTGTAGCCAGATCTGCTAACTTCAATGTGTCCGGGCTGACCATATTGCTGGTGACGTAATCATAGATCTTATCCAGCTGCCATTGGCTCTTATCGCCTTGGGTGTGCAACTGGACGATCCGGGTAATGCAGCGATCGATCATCGACATCAAGACCGGCTTGAGCGAATCTTCTTCGTTAATCACCTGTTGACGCTGCTTGTAAATGACTTCACGTTGCTCACGCATCACATCATCATATTGCAAGGTGTTTTTACGCGTATCGTAGTTGTTCCCTTCGACCCGTTTTTGGGCGGATTCAACGGAACGTGAGATCATGCGGCTGCGGATAACTTGTTCATCATCTTCCAGCTTAAAGCGATCAAGCATTGCCTTGATTCGATCTGAACCGAACCGTTTCATCAAATCATCTTCCAAAGACAAGTAGAACTGAGTTGAGCCGGGATCCCCTTGCCGGCCAGAACGGCCACGCAACTGGTTGTCGATCCGCCGCGACTCGTGCCGCTCGGTCCCGATCACGGCTAAGCCGCCAACTTCTTTAACGCCAGGGCCCAGTTTGATATCAGTCCCCCGCCCAGCCATGTTGGTCGCAATAGTAACTGCTCCGCGTTGACCGGCGTTCATCACGATTTCAGCTTCGCGCGCATGGTTTTTGGCGTTTAACACTGAATGCGGAATGCCTTCTTCATCGAGCATCTTGGACAAGCGCTCAGATGATTCGATCGCAACAGTCCCAACTAGGATCGGTTGGCCTTTGGCGTGGCGCGCTTTAATATCAGCGGTAACGGCTTTGAATTTGGACTCCAATGTTGGATATAAAATATCTGGCGCATCGACCCGGGCGATCGGGCGGTTCGTCGGGATAGAAATGACGTTCATGTTGTAGATTTCGCGGAACTCTTCTTCTTCTGTTTTCGCCGTCCCAGTCATCCCCGACAGCTTGTTATACATCCGAAAGAAGTTCTGATAAGTGATCGTCGCCATGGTTTGGTTTTCATCTTGGATCTCAACGCCTTCTTTGGCTTCGATCGCTTGATGCAACCCGTCTGAAAAACGCCGGCCTTCCATGGCCCGCCCAGTAAACGAATCAACGATCAAGACCTCACCATCTTTGACCATATAGTCGATATCTTTGAGCATGATGTAATTCGCCCGCAACGCTTGGTCCATGTGGTGCGTCAGCGCGGTGTTTTCAGTATCATAAAGGTTCTTTAACCCGAAAGCTTTTTCCGCTTTGCGAATCCCTTGTTCTGTTAAGCTGATCGTCTTGGTCGGCCAATCGATTTTATAATCGTCGTCTTCTTTCAACGTCTTCACAAAACGATCCGCTCGGATGTACAAGCCATTGGACTTTTCAGCACCGCCAGAAATGATCAACGGTGTCCGCGCTTCATCGATCAAAATCGAATCCACTTCATCGACAATGGCATAATTCAACGGGCGTTGAACCATCTGTTGCTTGTAAACGACCATGTTATCCCGCAGGTAATCAAACCCAAGTTCCGAGTTAGTCGAATAAGTGATGTCGGCATTGTAGGCTTCACGCTTTTCATCACTGGACTTGTCATGGGTGTTCAGCCCAACTGAAAGGCCAAGCCAATTATAGAGTTCACCCATTTCAGTTGCATCACGCGCACTCAGGTATTCGTTGACGGTGACAACATGCACGCCTTCTCCGGCTAACGCATTCAAATATACCGGCATGGTGGCAGTCAAGGTTTTCCCTTCACCAGTCTTCATCTCGGCGATATTCCCTTCATGCAAAGTGATCCCGCCAATGATCTGCACCCGAAACGGGAATAAGCCTAAGACCCGCTTGGCGCCTTCACGGGCAACCGCAAAGGCTTCAGGTAAAATATCATCTAAAGTTTCACCGTTTTCCAAACGCTTTTTGAGCGCTGGTGTTTTGGCTTGTAATTCCTCGTCGCTCAACGCTGCATATTCATCTTCATATGCAATGACTTCATCGGCGATCTTGCCTAAACGCTTAACTTCACGTTTATCGTTTTCGACCCATTTTTTTAGTGGATTTGCCATTAATTAATTTCCCTTCTTGTCATAAACTGTGTGATCAAGTGCTGATCACTTCGGTACCCAATGACGCGAGGCCCTTGAGAGCCTACTCCAGCAGGTCGCAGCTAATAGAAAAAAGCGCCACGACCGGACAATATCTTATATATTCTAGCATTGATTGTGCCGCTTGAAAACTGGTGGCCCTAAATCTCCGGAGATTCTCTGAGCACAGTCGTCATCGATTTGTCGATCAAAAAAAGGCTGGCGCTTGGGCCAGCCTTTCGAATTTGAATTATTCGTCGGTTTCGATCAAGCCATAACGGCCATCGCGACGCTTGTACACAATGCTGGTCCCGGAGGTTTCAGCATCCTCGAAGATGAAGAAGTTGTGACCCAGCATGTCCATTTGCAAGATGGCTTCTTGAGAATCCATCGGCTTCAAGGAAACCCGCTTGGTCCGTACAACTTGTAAAGAATCTTCTTCCGTGTCATCCACGGCATCAGGTGCGGCAACTTGGATCGGTTCTAAGCCCTTTTCACGGGACTTGCGGTTGATCTTGGTCTTGTACTTGCGCACCTGCCGTTCCAGCTTGTCGGTCACCAGATCGATGCTGGCATACAGATCCGGACTGGTTTCTTCAGCCCGCAGTGTCAGATAAGACAACGGGATCGTTACTTCAACCTTGGCCGTCTTGTCGGGGTAAACTTTCAGATTCACATGCGCGATCGCTTGAACCGAGTTATCAAAGAACTTGTTCAGTTTGCTGATGCGCTTTTCGACATAAGACCGAATGGCATCGGTGACCTCGATGTTTTCGCCACGAACGTTGTATGTTAGCATGACACTTCTCCCCTTTCATCCGTGCTCCTAAAATTCAGGAAACACGCGGGTCGGCAGGATATAAAACCCTTCCATCCCTCTAAACCCATTATACCGAACTGATGCATTAGACACAAACCCTTAACTGTGAATAATTCACCTAATTAACGAAAAGCTCGTGATCTCACCTTGAAATCCTGCCGCCTGCAAAGCCGCGGCCGCATGATAAAAAGTCCTACCAGTCGTGTAGAGATCATCGACTAAGATCACCCGTTTCGCCTGGCCAAACACCACCCCTGCACGTACGGTGAAACTTTGCGGTGTCGCCAACCGGCCGGTGCGATCTTTTTTTGCCTGAGGGGTCGGCGTATCCGCTTTTTGCAGCCATAACCGTAACGGCAAATGCGCAAATAAGCCTAATACCGGGTCAAATCCCCTTGAGGCAAAATGCTTTGGCTCACTGGTCAAAGGCACGAAGACCCCGCGTTTTGATGGGATCAATTGCGCTTGAAATGCCCGATGCAAGCGCCAATCCCCCAAGCCTTTGTAGCGCTGGATGAAGGCTTTCATGGCCGCATTATACGCGAACACCCCTTGGTGATGCAGCAGCGGTCCTTGTTGCTGCCAGCGTTGACAATCAAAACACAATTTTGGTGATGCTTGCCGGCCACATCCTGGGCATGCCGTTGCCGCATCAATCGGCGCAAACGTGCGCAAACACGCCGCACACAACTGTGGTACCTGTAACGGCCGGCGCCCAAATAACTGCGATAATGTCCAATTCATTTGGATCGGTTGCTGGCACCACACACACTTCACTGGCTTTTCCTCGCATTCAATTGCCTGATCGTATGCACCGCTTGATGCAGCGCTAAAGTATCATGGCGGGCATAAAACCATACGGGATCATCAGGACTGTCGGCTGCCCGACCGGCGCGCCCGGCCATTTGGATCAAGGCAGCCGCATCAAACCGCTGCGAATCAGCCCCTAACACGACCACCGCACACCGCGGGATCGTCACGCCGCGCTCCAAGATCGTTGTTGTCACTAATAAGCGCAACTGTCCTTGGCGAAAGGCACTGACTTTTTCTACGCGGTTTGGATCAGCTGCATGCACACTGCTAACCGCTGGGGTCACTGCGACTTTGAGTTGCTGGACAATAGGCGCCAACCAAGCAATGTCTGGGACAAACAGCAAGCATTGGCGTGTCGTCATGATCTGTTGGAGCGCTTTGACCCACTTCGATGGAATTTTATGCGGCAACTGTCCTTTGCGGATCTGCACCTGAGGCACTGGCAGCGGCTGACCATGGAAACGCCGCGGCAAAATACTCAAGCCGATTTTCCCGTGCTTAGCCGCTTGTTGCAATCGCTTCGGCGGCGTTGCGCTTAACCATAATTTTGCCCCGCGGCTGGCCGCGCTGACGGCATGCCAAAGTGCCGGGTCATGAACAAATGGAAAAGCATCATTTTCATCAATGACCAACAGATCAAACGCCTGATAATACCTTAACAGCTGATGGGTCGTCATGACGGTCAACGCTACCGTCGTTTGCGGCCAAGAAACACCGCCATACCGCACCGCCATGGCAGTATGGGCAAAAGCTGCCTGCAAGCGCGGAGCCAATTCGCGGACCACATCCAACCGCGGGGTGGCGACGCCGACGCGGCCGCCGGCAGTCAACACACTGGCGATTGCCGGAAACAAGATCTCGGTCTTGCCAGCTCCGGTTACTGCCCATAACAAGTGCTCTGTTTTGGTTTGCACCGCAGCCACTAATTCCGCTGCGATCCTTGCTTGTGCCGGCGTCAGTTCTCCTTGCCATGTCAACGGTTGTTCAACTGGCGGCAACGGTGGTGCCGCAAAGCGATAAAGGGTCGTTTGGCTAGACACTCGCCCGAGATTGATGCAATGCGGACAATAGTCATCTCCGCTGGGCAGTTCCACTAAGCCTTTTTGGCCGCAGCGCTGACAGCGGCCAGCGGCCAATCCCGGCACCGCCTGTGCTACACTAGTATCAAAATCTACTTCTGAATCCAATAATTGCATTCCTGAATACCACAAAGGAGCCCCTCCATGACGTATCACACAATTGCAGCCGATGGTGAACATGAACTGATCATCAAAAAATCGCGCTTCATCACCCGCATCGCCCGCATCCACACAGAAGCCGATGCCCAAAATATCATCCAAGCCGTACGCAAGACCCACTACAAAGCCAACCACAATGTCCCTGCCTATTTGCTGGGTGACGATGATCACATCCAGCGCGCCAATGATGATGGCGAACCTTCTGGCACAGCTGGCGTCCCAATGTTGCAAACCTTACAGCAAATGGGCTTACATGATGTCTTGGCGATCACGACCCGCTACTTTGGCGGCACCAAGCTGGGTGCCGGCGGCTTGATCCGTGCCTATAGCAACAGCGTTCAAGAAGCGGTCCACAGTGTTGGTATCGTCGCACGCCAATGGCAAAAAGCGGTCACCATTCAAATCACTTATGCCCAACTTGGCGCCGTACAAAATTATCTGCAAGCGCAACACCAACCGGTACAGCATATAGATTACGCCGTTGATGTCACGCTTCACCTCAATGTCAACGAAACTCAGGTTGCACCGCTGCAAGCGGCGTTGACTGATTTGTTAAGCGGCCAGCTCACCTTCAAGCTGGGCGAGCGCCTATTTGTCGAAGTACCAGTGCCGATTTAATTGTTTTCTGGCACCGCATTTCCCCCAAATCAAAAACACCTTTTGCGGCCGCAGTCGCAAAAGGTGTTTTTTTGATCACTACTTGGTTTCGATTTGAGCCATAAAGTCATGCAATGCGGTTTGCCATGTGGGCAATTCAAACCCCGTGGCCTTGGTTTTACTGAGGTCTAACAACGAATGGCGCGGCCGCCAAGCTTTTTGCGGATATTCCGCACTGGTGACAGGCAAGACTTTGGTATCTGTGTCTTTAAGGATCTCAGTGGCAAACTCAAACCAATTGCAGCTGTTATCGTTTGATAAATGATAGATCCCGTAAGCTAACTGCTGATCCACTGCAAACGTCATGAATTCTGCCAACGTCTTCGTCCATGATGGGCGTCCATATTGATCATTGACCACAGTCAAGGTATCATGAGTCTTGGCTAAGTTCAACATAGTATAGACAAAATTATGTCCGAACTCACCGAAGACCCAACTCGTCCGAATGATGTAGTATTTCTTGGCATATTTTTGGACAGCCAGTTCGCCTTCGTATTTAGTCCGGCCGTATTCGTTGCGCGGCGCTGGTTGGTCATCGACAGTATAGATTTCTTTAGTATCACCATCAAACACATAATCCGTGCTGATATAAATCAAAGTCGCATCCACGGCTGCTGCTGCCTTGGCCAAATGACGCGTACCGTCAACATTAACCAGCTGGTTGATGGCCTTGCCTTCATCTTCAGCCTTATCAACGGCAGTATAAGCGGCGCAATGATACACCACGTCTGGTTGATAGTCCTTCAGATATGCGGCCACCGCCGCTTCATCGGTAATATCGAGTTCTTTGGCATCTGTGGCCCGATAACTCACCCCGCGGCTGTCGAGTAAATGCCGCAATTCAGTCCCAAGCTGCCCATTGGCGCCTGTGATTAAGATCTTCATGTTTCCCTCCGTTTGACACAAAGGCGTGCGACAAAAGTCGCACGCCTTTGTGCGTCATGATTCCAGTAATTGCCACCTTAATGGCGCAACTGCCTAACTTCGCCAATTGATCGCATCATTAAGTCGCTTACTGCCCGCTCTTGGCGTACTTGGCTTCGACAGCTGCTTTTTCAGCTTGCCACCAGTCTTGATTGGCCGTATACCAATCGATCGTATGCTTCAAGCCGGTTTCAAAATCGGTGTATTGCGGGGCCCAGCCCAGTTCTGTGCGGAGCTTAGTGGCATCGATCGCATAACGCAGGTCATGGCCAGGACGATCTTTAACGTGATCGTAATCTTGAGGGTCTTTGCCCATCAAGCGCAGGATCATTTCTAAGACGGTCTTATTGTCTTGTTCACCGTCAGCACCGATCAAGTAGGTTTCACCGATCTTGCCCTTGGTCAAAATGGTCCAAACTGCGGCGGAATGATCCGTGGTATGGATCCAGTCGCGCACGTTTTTGCCGGTACCATATAACTTTGGCCGGATCCCCGATAAGATGTTGGTGATCTGCCGTGGGATAAATTTTTCGATATGTTGATACGGGCCATAATTGTTCGAGCAATTAGAAATCGTCGCCCGCACCCCAAAAGAACGCGTCCAGCCATGAACCAGCATATCGCTGGCGGCCTTCGTGGAAGAATATGGGCTGGATGGGTTATAGCGGCTTTCGGTAGTGAACTTCTCACCGACGCCTTCGCCATGTCCCGGCAAGTCTTCACGCAATGGCAGATCGCCATAAACTTCATCCGTCGAAACATGGTGGAACCGCACGTCATACTTGCGTGCCGCTTCCAACAACGTGTAGGTCCCCACAACATTGGAATGTAAGAACGGACTTGGGTCGATCAACGCATTGTCATTGTGACTTTCTGCGGCATAGTGAACGCATGCGTCAACATCAGCCATCAGGCGATCGACTAACGGCGCATCGCAGATATCCCCAACTACCAGCTTGACCCGGTCGCCAAGAATACTTTCAATGTTGGCCTTATTCCCGGCATAAGTCAGTTTGTCCAAAACGACGATTTGGACATCAGGATGGTTTTCATAGACATAATGGACGAAGTTAGAGCCGATAAAGCCGGCCCCTCCGGTTACCATAAGTTTCATGTTAGATCTCCCCATAAACGAAGTTGTTATCCGCATCTTTCAGTTGCGGATGATGCTTGTCTTTTTCAGACATGATCAAATGGTCGACAGACATGGGCCACTGGATCCCAATATCAGGATCATCAAACGCGATCCCGCGATCAGCATCAGGCGCGTAATAACCTTCAACTTTGTAGCAGAAGTTCACGTTCGGCGTTAAGGTGATAAACCCATGCGCAAAACCCTTTGGCACTAACAGCTGACGATGATTGAATTCGCTCA
The DNA here is from genome assembly GCF_003946165.1 of Lacticaseibacillus baoqingensis. Taxonomy (GTDB): domain Bacteria; phylum Bacillota; class Bacilli; order Lactobacillales; family Lactobacillaceae; genus Lacticaseibacillus; species Lacticaseibacillus baoqingensis. Next base: position 52,995 of record NZ_RHOI01000005.1, read on the forward strand.
ACAAATACCCTTCCCACTGGCCATAAGTCGGTGAGCCTTTGCGAATATCGACTAAGACATCTTCAACCACACCAGTAACCACGCGGACCAGCTTGGTTTGTGCGGCATCACCATATTGATAATGCATCCCGCGCAAGACGCCTGCTTCTGCCGAAAGCGATTGGTTGTCTTGGTTGAAATCGTTGGTGATCCCAGCTTCAATGAACTTTTCACGAGTATAAGTCTCGGTGAAAAAGCCACGGTTATCGCCGAAAACATCGGTTTCAACTAACTTCACATCTTGTAACTTGGTGGGAATGATCTTGACCACTATTTAGCCTCCTGTTTGACTAATTGCAACAAATACTGACCATATTCGGTTTTCTTCAAGGGCTGCGCTAATTTTTCGACTTGGGCGATATCGATATATCCCATCCGATAGGCGATTTCTTCTAGACAAGAGATCTGCAGGTTTTGCCGGTGTTGGATCGAAGCGATGAATGCAGATGCGGTTTGCAACGATTCATGCGTCCCGGTATCCAACCATGCAAACCCGCGGCCAAGCAACTCGACATCGAGCTGATCGCGGCGCAGATATTCCTGATTGACATCCGTGATCTCAAGTTCGCCACGCGCAGACGGCTTAATATTCTTGGCAATTTCCACGACATTGTTATCGTAGAAATAAAGCCCGGTCACCGCGTAATTGCTGGCAGGATGGGCTGGTTTTTCGATGATCGACTTGGCGTGCATATGCTCATCAAAATCCACCACGCCAAAGCGTTCTGGATCATTGACATGATAACCAAAGACCGTTGCGCCTTTAGGCTTGGCAGCTGCGCGCTGGAGCATCTTGGATAAACCGCCGCCATAAAAGATGTTGTCGCCTAGAATCAAGCAAACAGAATCTTGACCGATAAAATCTTCAGCCAACAAAAAGGCTTCTGCCAAACCGTTAGGATGTTCTTGGACCTTGTAAGTCAGATTCAGCCCCAAGTCATGACCATCGCCAAATAATTCTTCGAACCTTGGCAGATCCTTTGGCGTCGAGATCAACATGATGTCTTTGATCCCTGCTAACATCAACGTGGACAGCGGATAATAGATCATCGGCTTGTCATAGATCGGGATCAATTGCTTCGAGATCGCGCGTGTGATCGGATACAAACGCGTACCAGAACCACCAGCTAGGATAATACCCTTCATAACGAAAAATCCTCCTCTTTACCTAAGGTGCAATGCCTTTTGACGATGCATTGTCACCGGGCACATACATCTAATAGATTATCACATTCGCAGTAAAACAGGGACCTTGTTTTGCCAATTACGCGTGCCGCTTATGCATGAACTCTTGCACATAACCCAAGATCACCCGTGGCCGCAATAACAACAACGCCACGACGTAAACGCCCATCCCCACCAGCACTTCGATCACCAGCGCCACAATGCGTTGGCCAAGCACATGATCAAGGACACGGATCACCGCATACATGATGACACTGGCGGCTAAATACTTCCACGCTTCAGAAAACAACCGCCTTAACTTGATCTGGCGGCGCACATAATACACTTGATACCCCGTCACGATCGATTCTGATAAGATCGTCGCGATCACCGCACCCATGGTTCCCCACAAAAGGATCAACGGCACGTTCAAGATGATATTGGCGATTGATCCTAATACCACAGAGGTGGTGTACGGGCGCATCTGATTGGTTGGCAACAAATACTGCACCCCAACGGCACTGGCAATTGCGATCGGGATCACGACGATCGACTCGACTGCCATCAGTTGCGCCACTGGCATAAACTTAGCACTGAAAAAATAATACGTAAACGTATCTGAAACCGATGAGATCCCTAATGCTAACGGAAATGCCATCACTAAGACCACATGCATGGAAGTCTCTAGTGAGCGATGCACTGCAGCTTTGTCCCCATTAGCGAAACTATGCGCGACATGCGGCAATAAGACGGTGCCTGTCGCGGTCACGATGGCTAACAACATTTTGATGATCTTGTCGGAGTTATCATAAAATCCGGAGGCAGTCACGCCTTGCAACATCCCCAGCATCGTCTTATTCAACTGCAGATAGATCTGCGTCGCCAACTGCGGCACCAATAGCAACAATGACGGTCGAAGATGACGGACTAAATGCAGCTCCGAAAGCTTGGGCAACCCGTGCACATAACGCCTGATCGATGGCCAAAAAGTCAAGTTGCCCGCTAGCTGAGACCCGGCAATGATCACAATATAAAGTCCGGTATCATTGGCGGTTTTCACAAACGTAAACACCATCACCAATGAAGCCAACCGCACAAAGATATTGCGCAGCACTGTCACTCTGAAATTTTCTAAGCCTTGAAAAAACCAAGAGATATCAAAAGCTGCGGCGACTAACATCAATCCTTGGGCGAGGTAAAACACCCGATAGCGATCGACTGAAAAAACAAACGCCAAATAGATCAATACCGAAAGCCCAATACAGATGAACCGGATCAGTGCAATCTCCCAAAATAGTTTGGCAAGCTGTTCCGGTCGATCTCGCCGGTACGCGGTTTCACGATTACCATATAAGTTGATCCCTAAACTACCCAGTAAAATAAAATATTGAACGACTGAGTTGGTAAACGCGTTGATGCCGACCCCAGTCGGGCCAAGCACGCGGTTGACATATGGCACTGTGATCAACGGAACGATCAAGACAAAGACTTGATAACCCGCATTCCACAAAAAATTTTTGATGACTTTCATGTTCTTCTCCACAACTATCTTCAATCGGCGCAATATCACCGCATTACATGATACCAAAGCACGCCTTAGCGTGCACCCAGATTCAGTTTGTGTTAGGCTATTTGAGGACCAATGCGGTCACTTTTATATGTAAAAGGAAGCCATTATGACAAGCTCAACCGCCCTTAAGATCTGCGTCTTGCTTTCCACCTATAACGGCGAACATTACTTAGCCGAACAAGTCCATAGCATTTTGACACAAACAGGACGAGGCACCGCCTTCACTGTCCAAATATACATCAGAGATGACGGCTCAAGCGATAACACCCTCAAAATTATCCAACAATTAACAAATGACCACCCCGACACCGTCTTTTTGCTGACTGACGATTTGGGTAATGCCGGCGTGCGCGCTTCTTTTTTACAGTTGGTCAAACACGCCCCTAATGATGCCGCATTATATTTTTTGGCGGACCAAGACGATGTTTGGGAACCAAACAAGGTCCAAGTATTTCTTGAATATTACGCGCAAACGACGCAAGCGTTGCCGATCGGCTTATATTCAGATCTTTGGGTCGCTGATCAAAACGCCCAAGTCACTGGCCAAAAAATGAGCCAAGTCGCGCACTGGCAACAGTTAACGATCGATTATGAATTTCTCTCCTTCAACTATCGGATCACTGGGGCCGCATTTGCGTTTAATGCTCGTGCTAAAGAACTCTTGGCATTGATTTCGATTGCCGAGATCAATGCCAGCAACATGCACGATTCATTTTTTGCCTTGACCATTGCCGCTTGCGGACAGCTGATTGGGATCGCTGATCCACTCGTGCGCTATCGCCAGCATGCCCACAATGTTGTCGGCGCAGCCGGCCACCATAAAACTTGGCGTGAACATTGGCAAAGTGCCTTTGCTTTTCCTGGCCAAAAGATCTTTAACAACGTGTTGCTCAACGAATTTTTGCATCGGCAACACCTCCGCTTGCGCACCGCGCATGAAACGGCGGTAATGGCAGATTACTTGGCTTATTATCACGCCGCTCATTGCTGGCAGCGCTGGCAGGCAGCATTGATGATCAAAGCCCACATTTCTCAACCGCATCCCTGGTTGAACGTCGCGAAATTAATGGTCACCAACGTCACCAAACCCTATCAACTGCCTCAAAATTAAAATTTCACAGCCGAAACGGCTCTGCACCACGCCCTTTAAGATGCGTGGTGCAGAGCCGTTTTTAGCCGTATTATTTACTTGAAAACACCCCGCTGATCAGCCGTCCAAGCCGTTTGAACGGCTGATCTTCATAAAAAGCAAACAAGAAGCGGTTGGCAATTTTTTTATAGACAAACCGCTTCAATCCAGTGATTTCTTGACCATAGGCACGCGCTAACTTAAGCCCATTGCGCACATAATAATAGTCGCGAAACACCGGGGCATTCGAGGGATAAATCGTCTTGCCGAGAAAATGTCGCGGTTCAGTGCGACCGATCTGGTGTGCCATTTCCACCGCAGTGGTCGTGATCACTGCCCAACCACACTGCCGCAAGGCCAAGGCAAATTCAAAATCCACCCAATCGATGAACCAATCGGCCTTTTCACCCTTAACAGCTTCAAAAGCCTGCAGCGCGACTAAACATCCCGAAGCGATCGGCAAGGTCTCTGTCAAATAACCTGCGCTTGCAGGTTGCGGATGCACCGTTGTGATCGCGTGGTCTTTGATTTGAAACAGCGGCAAACGCTTTTGCAAGTGCACATCGCGGATCAAGGGACTCAACATGCCTAAGTGAGGCACTTGGGGCTGCAGTGTCTGCCATTGCGCCCACATCGCCGTAAAAAAATCTCCGTCGGCACTGGAATCTTGATCCATCAAAAACGCCTGCGCCACCCCTGCAGCCGCAAGTGCCGCAATCCCGGCATTATGCGCGGCTGCGATCCCTTGATTGCCGCCAAGCGCCAAAACCCTCACTTGCGGCAAATCAATGGTCAACGCATCCCCGTTATTGGCCACGACAATGTGGTCACAAACTTGTGCCCATGCTTGAAGCTTGGTCAAAAAAGCAGCCCGATCTGGCTGATAGGCCACGACCACGATACCAAATGTCTGTTTTTGCATGTGATCCCCCTAAAAAAGGCGCTGGCGTAACGCTAACGGCAGCCACAAAAATAGCCTAAACTGGACATCGCGCGCCTTTGCATGCATCGTCAAGTGATGTTGCTTAGCAAAACGCACTTGCTTGAGCGGCCGCCATCGATGCAACAAGTCTGCCATAAATTGGCCGAGCTCTTGGTTTGCTGGGGTGAGCTGCTGCCCATATAACGCCATAAATTGCTGATCTTGACGACAGATCTGCCAGATCTTGAGCTTCTTTTTTAACGTGAGGCGATCGAGCAATTTGCGCCAGCGATGCTGGCCTTGCGCACCGACGACGTTGTTGGCATGCTGTCGATACCCCACCAACGGCTGGTCCACTGTCAAGACTTGGCCTAAGCCGCTGGCGATCAAGGCGATCAGCCAGTCATGCATGAATAACGCCGAAACATCCATTTGCGCCCACTTAGCGACTACGAGATCCCGAGCTTGGCGATTGAACATCGTCGTACAGCCGATCACGTTGTTGTTCAACAAATAGCCTTTAAAGCTGGCGTCTTTGTACAAATGCCAATTTTGTTCTGGCAGCTCGACCCCATCAGCGTCGATTTGGACAAAACCGCAGTGCCACAATCCCGGTAACGTCGGCTCAAAGTCTTTGGCAACAGCGATCATCTGACTGAGCTTATTGGGTGCCCAAACGTCATCTTGATCGCTGAAAAAATAATAGTCTGCATCTTGTTCAGCCAACAAGGACAAGAAGGCTTTGACGACACCTAAATGGGGTGTATCAGCGCGGACTTGGATACGCTGGTCTCGTTGACTATACTCAGCTAAAATCTGCTGAGTGTGATCACCAGAGCCATCATCATGCACCAGCAGCTGCCAGTGAGGGTAATCTTGGGCGATCAGCGAGTCGAGTTGTTGCGGTAAAAACTGCTCCCCGTTATACGTCGACATGCAGATCACGACATTTTGATTGACCATAAACACTCCTAATTGATCAGCGCAGCAACAGATATGGGATCATATCTGTAACGCGCCAGAGATAACAGGTAAAGAAGAAATACGTCACGGTAACCAAGGCAAAAAACGCCCCGACATGCAACTTCAGCTTGAAGCGCGCTTGTGGCTGCTTTTCAAAATAAAACGCCGCCAAGATGATCAAAAACAAGAAACCGTTACGTTGGATCCGGGAATAATCATAGGCCAAAAAATCCGCCGGCAGCGCGTAAAACGACATCATAAAGCCGCACAACAGCGTATTGAAGGTCTCATGATCTTGCTTCGAAAATTTGGCAATGTAGTCAATAAAGAAGGCAAAAAGCGCCCCAGAAAATGCGGTAAAAGTCAGACCGACGATCCGAAACAAGCTGGTGCGATCCGTGTACATCGACGTGATCCGCGCCGCCAAGTTCGCCCGCGACGTCACGATGCCAGCGATCTTTCCCAGCACCGCAGAAACATAATTGGCTCCGACCACCACAGTAAGCATCATTACAAACAACACGAGCACCATCAAGACGATCAAGGCGGGTTTTAACCAGCGCTTAGGCAGCAAGCGCAAGCACACCACCGGTAAGAAGACATAGCCGATCGAATGAAACTGAGCGGCCAGCAGACAACCGACAATGGCGATCCCGACGCCCCACCAGGTTTTTTCTTTCAAAAACGAAATGGCAAAAATGATCAAGCTGATCGCGACATAGTTGCGAATCTGAATAACATCCAAAAATAGCACTGAAAGGTAGTACGCGATGGCAAAAAAGATCATGTTGTCTGTAAAACGCCGCACGCCAATATATAAAAAGAATGTGGCAATGACGGCCAAGGCTAATCGAAACGTTGCATAATCACAGCCCCAATTTGAGAACAGCTGCTCAAGTGCCGTGTAGCCGCGTTCAAAATAGGGGGTGCCGATCCCGACAGATTGATAATATGATTCATATGTCGCATAGTCAGTCGTTTTAGGCCCAGCCGCGCCGACTAAGTACGCCAAACCGCCAAAAGCAACAAGATTCGCCACCGTATTATGCCGAGTAAACGTGCCCATGAACAGCAGTATGACCAGTACGATTAAAGCTATCATCTAAATCCTCCACAAAATCGTAAGCCATCAGCGGCTTACAAAGTGTTCATGAGTACCCGATATTTCACCTGCAGGGTTTTGCGCGCCCCACTAGCGCGAAAACGCGGATCAAACAACAACCGCAACTTAGCGCCGAAGTGTTGCCGATAACTCGCAACTGCCGTTAAGACCTGGATTTGTTCAGGCGCCAATTGTGATTGCCAGCCGGCTAACAAGGCGGCTGCGCGAACCGAAAATTGATGCTTAGGCCCTTTTGAATACCGCCGATAACGATCCATCAATGTCGGTTTGATCGCACTGGCATTTTGGCCAAAACCAGTCGCGGTGCCTGCATGGCGCCGATACGAGATATGTGCTTTTGGATCGTAAACGACTGTCCCTAGTAAGTTGCCCAACGCCATCACCAACGCGTCGTGATTAGTCGCTTGCGTCGGGTGATATTTTTGAATCAAGCGCAACATCGTCGCATTAAAGACCATTGTGGCCCCTACGCCCCAGCCGTCTAAGAAACTTTCGGGAAAATGTTGATTGGGATCAAAATCAGCCGCAAACCGGTTGCCTAAAAACTGCATGTCACCATCCATGATTGCCACATTCCCATGATAAACCATCGGTGTCGTCTGGTCGGCCAATTTGGCGACGGCCGCGGCCAGCTTATCGGGATGCCACACATCATCTTGATCGGCAAAGGCATAAAAGCTGTCTGGGATCACCGGTGCAGCGTGCATCAAATCAGTAAAACTCGCCTTCCAGCCTTCATTTTGGCCATAAGCGACTGTCACATTCTCGTGCTGGGCATACGCGTGCAATAATTGCGCGGTTTCATCAGCTGACCCATCATCACGAATGCGCAGCTGCACCTGCACGCCTTGTTGGGCCAAGATACTGTCCACTTGCGCCGCTAAATATTGGGCGCCGTTATAAGTGGACAGCAGCACTGTCACCAAGGGTAAAGTCTCTGCCATCACTTCATTGCCTCCCAACTTTTAATGGTTTGTGCAAACATCTCCAGCAACCCTGCAGTCGGCTGCCAGCCTAGTGCAGCCAGCTTCTTGCCGCTCAAACGCAATTGCACTTGCGGGGCATAGCCCATATCTTGCTCAGGAATATCGATCACGACTTGACCATTGCCAAAATTAGTCGCGACTAATTCTGCCAACTGCTTGATCGAAACTGTCGCGGCTTCATTCACGACGTTATATGCCTCGCCAGCTGCTCCTTTGATGCTCAAAGTCAATAACGCTGCAATCGTATCCGGCAGATAACAATAATTCCCCATAGAAGTGCCATCAGTATGTAAGACCAAGGCTTCATGCTTCAAGGCACTCCGCGCAAATTGGGCAAAGACCCGCGAATCATCCGCGGCGACCCCAGGGCCAAAGGTTTGTGCCAGCCGTGCATTGACGACATCGACCCCGAATTCATGATAAAAGGCACTGGCTAAAAATTCATTACTGCGCTTAGATTCAGGATAACCGTTACGCACCACCAATGGATCGACATAGCCGACATCTGCTTCTGTCGCCCGCCGTTCAACAAACGGCTGCCCATAGATTTCCATGCTAGATAAATAAACCACCTTGGCATGGTCTTGGCGGGCCCGGTTCAAAATGTTCATCATGCCCAAAACTTGCGCCGAAAACGCTTCGACTGGTTGGGCGATCAGTTGTTTAGAACTCGTGACGGCTGCAGCGTGAAAAATAAAGTCCACTGGCTCAGTGATCTGATCATAAGGTTGTTTGATATCTTGATAAACAAATGTGATATCAGGCCGCTTGGCCAACGCCCCATAAAGCCTAGTGACTTTTTGCGGATTCCGGGCGATCGCCACCACTTGTAACCCGAGGTGCAAGCGATCATTAGCCCGTAAAAACAACAGGGTCAAGATCCGCGCAACTAAACCAGTCGCGCCAGTGATCAAGACCCGCTTGCCTTTATAAGCTGTTAAGTGTGCTTTTTGGGTTTGCACTAAATCATCGAGTGCGCCACTTAAAACTGGATCGATCACGGTACTCATGCCTGTCCTCCAAAGATCTGAGAATTCTCACGCGCGTCTAAAATCGCTCGGAAAATATAAAAATCAGTCGGCGTGGTCACCTTGATATTATCGGTGCTTCCAGTGACGGTATATAATTCCACGCCATAATGTTGCATCATCGACGCTGAATCGATGAAATCATGGCGGCCTTCATCTTGGGAGCGTTTGAAGGTTTGGTATAAGCTTTCTAAGCGATAGCTTTGCGGTGCCCGAGCCAAAACACATTGCGAGCGGTCGACGAATCGATCCAGTTTGCCGGCAGTTACGCCGACCCCGATGGTTTCAATTGCCGGTACCACGGTGATCGCGGTCCCTTTTTCGTGAACAGTCTGAATATTCGCATCGATCGTTGCCGTATCGATCAAAGGCCGCACCCCATCATGGAGCAAGACCGCCGTTTGGGCATCATGAGGTAAGTTGGCATACACGTATTGGACCCCAATGAATTGAGAATCAATGGCTTCGGCCCCTCCGGTCATGATCTTTTTGACCTTCTTGATCCCAAAGCGATCCAGCTTTTCTTGCAAGTAGTCTTCCCAGCCAGCCACACAGATCACCACGATGCCGTCAATATTGTCATCATGTTCAAACTTTTCCAGCGTGTAAATGATGATCGGCTTGCCATGCACTTCTAAAAATTGTTTTGGCAGCGCACCGTTGTTCATCCGCCGGCCTACACCACCGGCAAAAATAACCGCATAATCCATGTCTAATCCTCCACGAGATAATATTGCCCTTTATACTCACGATATGAGCGCTCGGTATCGATAATCGCTGTATGATGTTTGGCTTTTTGATCTGACTTCGGCGGAAAACTCATATAATCCCCGAAAATCAAGGTCAAGTATTGATCATACCCAATCGGAACTGGCATTTGGGTGTCTTCAAAAGGCACCAGCTGGGTTTGTTCAAACCAAGCGGCGTCCAAAGGCCGCATGATGGCCTTTAACCCCGTCACCAGCTCGACTGCCGCCGGGGATGCTTTGAGCGACGGCTTGATCATCCGTGCTTCTGCATGATGCCATAATTGATAGCGCCGCTTTGGGGATTTGACCAATGCCAGTGGCAATCCTGTCAACATACGCAACAGCTTGCCTTGATGATCCGGCAGCCGTTGGTTGATGTAAATCGAAAAGATCACTGCATTGGCACGCTGTTTAAAGCGCGCAAACGCCGAGGTGGCTAAGCGATCCATGGGGAGAATATCGATCCCGATACCTTGGTTCACATCTTGATCTGCCGTACGAAAGTTGATAAACGTGGTTTCGCTGTCGTTTAACGTCATTGCCGCGTGCCGATAATTATGGGTCGCATCAGAACGACACAACTCATACTGCGGATTGGGTGAAAGTTTTGACCAATCGCGTGCCAAGCGCTCATAATCTTCACGCATCATGAACACATCAACATCGTCATCCCAAGGAATAAAGCCGTGATGGCGCAAGGCACCGATACAGCTGCCACCAGCCAAGAAAAATGATAGCCCATTGGCATCGCAGACCTGCTTGAGATATTTTAGGATCTCAAGTTCTTTGGCCTGCAACGCCTGCATTTGCGCTGGTGTTGCTTGCGATAGATCTTTGATTACGGTCACACTAATTCTCCTTTGGCTGCTTTAATAATCGTAGTCTGAACGTTTGCTTGGCGCTTGATTATACACCACACCATAACGGGTCACTTCGTCTGTCTTCAATGCTTGCAGCGTATCCGCAAAAGCGGTTTTTTTGACCTGCTTATGGCCCACTACTAACAAGGTGAAATCACACAAGGTTGCCAACACTTGCATATCAGCATGCTGTAAGAAGGTGTCGCCATCGATGATCACCACCGCAAATACTTGTTGCAGCGACTCAAGGAGTTGTGCAAACGCAGGATTCACGAACAACGCAGAGGGATCTTCTGGTACTGCACCAGCAGCTAACAAGCTAAGATTAGCAATTGCTGTCGGTTGAATGTATTGCTCAGGCGCCGCATTGGCCGCCAACAATTCCGCTAACCCTTGCGTTTTATCGCCTAACGCTGCAGACACGTCACTGTGGCGATAATTAGCGTCGATCAATAAGGTGCGATCCCCATTTTGGGCAAAAGTTTGTGCCAAGTTCGCGCTAACAGTGGACTTGCCTTGACCATCGATCGGACTGGTCACCAGAATCGTTTTGATCGGGCTTTGTTGCCGCTTTAAGAATAGCTCGTTGCGCAATGCGCGAAACTGGTTTTGTGATGCTGGCGCAACCGCTAGCAAATCGTTTGTTGTGTTTGCCATGATTTATCCCTTCACCTACTTAATTGCCTTGAAGTTTGTGATATCCCCCATTACTGGGACATCTTGTTGCTTAAAGTAGCCAAGCGTTGCGATCCGCGGATCAAACAACTCTTTGGCACTGACAATATAAAAACCAATGACTAATCCTAATACAGCGCCAGCTAAGGCAAACGTTTTGACCCGACTCTTCGGGGTCATATCCGGCGTTGCTTTTGAAGCCACTGTGATCGGCTTGGAATTAGAAACGATCGTTTTGACCCGATTTTTGAATGCCGCCACAAGTTCATTGGCTACATCAGCGGACAATTGCGGATTCGGCGTTTTGACTGTGATCGTAAACACCCGCGATCCCCCGTTATTTTCAACCGTGATGTCATTGGCCAAATTGCCGATCGAGCCCTTGAGCTTACCTTGTTTTTGCAGTGACGTGATCACAGAATCTAAAATCGATTGCTGGGTGAACAAGTCCTTGTAGGTGCTGAGCATCTGCGTATCTGCTTGGTTTTGGTTCAATGCTGAGGCTAAAGTTTCTTTGTCAGACTTTTCTTCTGGGTTCACCACGATCGCCGTCGTTGATTCGTATTGCGGCGTTACTAAGTACTTCGCCGCAGCATACCCGCCGACCAACCCGATGACAGTCAAGGCCACCACTAAGACCCAATTTTTCTTGAATGCGTTGGCAAATGCCTTAAGGCTCATTACAAGTTTCATAATTCCTCCGAAATGATCGCGGCGCAAAGCGTCGCCTTAATTTTAATCGAGATGCTTGATATCGTTTTCTGAAACAATTTCATGGAGTTTCTTATAACTTGGTTCTTCATCTTCATCGACGCCGGCAGACGACATCTTATCAAACAAGATCTTGATCGTTTGCAATAAGATCTTCGCATCAAGAAACAAGCTATAGCATTTGATGTACAAAAGATCAAACTTCAACTTGCTGCGATAATCAGACGCATACTTCCCGTATACTTGCGCATAGCCGGTGATCCCGGCGCGGACATTATGCCGCAAATAATAATGCGGTTCTTCCGCATTAAATTGATCGACGAAAAACGGCCGTTCCGGACGCGGGCCCACGATCGACATATCACCACGCAGCACATTAAAGATCTGGGGTAATTCATCCAGCCGGAACTTGCGTAAATACTTACCGACCGGCGTGATCCGCGAATCGTTGCTGGTCGCCAGCATTGGTCCAGATTTGGCTTCAGCATTGGCTGCCATCGTGCGGAATTTATAAATACTGAATTCCCGCTGATTCAAGGTGATCCGCGTTTGCTTATAAATCACCGGGCCCGGCGACGTCAACTTGACTAAAAGCGCCGAAATAAGCATAAATGGCGACGCCACGATCAACATCAATAATGATACGATCACATCAAAAACGCGCTTCAAAAACGCATTTTCCGGTGAAATGCGAAAAGCACTAAGGCCCATCACACTTTCATCTTCAAAGTTCATTAAGTTCGGGCCAAGCATCAATAAGTTATCAAAGGTCGATGGCAACAAGACTTCTTTATTTTCTTTGATCAACATGTCGATGATCTCACGCCGATCATTATCATGTAAGCTCTTGGTCAAGTAAAAAATATCCACATCCGGCAATACTTTTTGCGCATTTTCTTTAAAGTGGTCCGTGATCACGATCGTGACTTTGTGCTTGTTATTCTTGGCGGAATCGAAGTTTTCAATAATTGCCGGCAGCTCATTTTCATATGACAACACCGCGACGCGCCGGTCGCTGGTAAAGCGAATGTACATGTAATAGATGAAAACTCGCCAGATGCCTAAGATCACAATGCTGATGACGAACGATAATCCCAGCACTGAACGCGGAAAAGCGAACAGGCGGCCAAAGAAGGTGATCATCATCAACCCAAGCGTCGTTAAGAACTGTCCTAATATCGTATTGAAAATGATATCACTCACGCGGCGGTTGTAAAAAATATACACGCCTAGCAAGAAATTGATCAGTAAGAATAAAACGGAAATATAGATCGCCGATTTTTCATAAGTATAAAAGTTGCGATCCGGTAACACACTGCCAAACCGCACATAAAATCCAAGGAGAACACTAAAGTTATAGAGTGCGACGTCCCCAACGATGGTCAACAGGCGTCTTAACCCGTTCCACTCAGTCTTTTGTCTCATAATCAAACCCTCTCAACAAGTCATCATCTCGTGCCTGCTTAGACACACAGATGGATTATACCACAGTCCTCTACCTGTCCTCCATAAGCCGCTGGCAAACGTGGCTTCGAGCGTTATTATACGCCCGAAGCCAGCACAACGGGTCCTGCCAAGCAAAGTGTAACTGTTTCTAAAGAAACCTTGACGCTGATCAGATCAACGCCAAACGGCTCTGCCTGACAACCATTGCGATTGTGAGGCAGAGCCGTTTAAATGGATAGCTTAAAACCATTGCGTTTTCATGGCGATCAGTTGCTCAATGCGACCCCCCGGCTGTCGATCCAATAGGTTTTGCCGCTAGCCAGCTGGATCTCATAGAACTTGTTGCCAGCAGCCGCTGAACGGTTAGTGATCGCTTGTTTCAACACCTTGACCGTCTGGCCGTTGAAACCGGCAGCATTATGATTTTCCAACACTGATAAGGCATCCGTGTAATAAGGGGCGGAATAAAGCCCATCAGCACGCCCAGTTTGGTTGATCTTACCGGTCAATGCCACCGTTTTGGTACTGGTAACTTGATTGTATGTGATCTTGGTCAATGCCTTGACATCGATCCACTTGGTTGTCTTATCCGGCAACGTGACTTTCGCGTAGGTGCCTTGAGATGTTGTCCCTTCAGCGGTGACTTTGACCCCGCGGCCATTGTAAGCTAAGGCATCAGTATTGCTGAAGATACTATCCGCATCACTATTATAAGGATGCGCATAAAGCCCGTCACGGCGGCCATTTTCAGTGATCTTGGCATCATAGCTGACAGTCTTGGTGTTGGTGACTGCTTCTAAGCCCATCGTCTTGACCCCGCGGCTATCAAGCCACAACAGGCGACCGTTGCTGAATTTCACTTGATAAAAAGTATTGCCAGCCGCGGCGGACCGATTGGTCGTCGCTTCCGCCACCACTTGCACTTTTTGCCCGTTAAAGGCTTGGGCGTTGTGGTTTTCGGTGATCGTCAACACATCCGTGTAATAAGGTGCTGAGTAAAGCCCGTCTGCGCGGCCTGATTGTGCGATCGTGCCGGCCATATTGACGGTTTTTTTACTCGTCACTTGATTTAATGTGACCAAAGCAACGCCGCGCGCATTGATCCAATTCGTTTGGCCATTCGTGAAGCGGACTTGATAATACGTATTGCCGTCACTGCCTGAGCGATCAGTAGTGGCTTCAGCAATGATCGCAACTGCACGCTCGTTATACCCTAAGGCATTGTGGTTAGGCGTGATGGTCGCCGCATTCGTGCAATACGGGGCGGAATATAGCCCATCTTCGCGTCCGGATTGATTGATCTTCCCAACTAAAGCCACCGTCTTTTTACTCGTCACTTTATCGTAAATATCTGTGGTCAAGCCATGTTTGTCGATCCATTCAACTTGGCCGCTATTCAACTTGATCTGACAATAAGTCCCAGTGGCCGTCGTGGCTTCTGCCGTCACCGGCACGATTTGATTGTCATACGCCGGCGCATTGCTGTTTTGATAGATATTGGCCAAGCTGGTCTTATACGGCCCGCCTGGATACAAGCCATCATGCCGCCCGCTTTGTTTGATCCGGGCCGTGTAGTTAACGGTATGTCGATTACTGATCCCATAAAAACTGCCGAGTTTGACCGCGCGGGAATCTGTCCAATAGGTCTTACCATTCACGAAGCGCACTTGATAAAAGGTGTTTCCTGCTGCCGCACTGCGAGATGTCGTGGCACTTTGCAATACTTGGACCGTTTGGCCATTAAACGCCTTGGCATTCGAGTTTGCAGTGGCCGTCGCCGCATTGGTATTGTATGGTGCCGAATAAAAGCCGTCTGCACGGCTGTTTTGATCAATAGTCCCTGGCAGATTGACCGCTTTAGTGCTCTTGATCGTGTCATAAGCCTTCGCCGCACTGGTGAACAGGCCTTGATAATCAACAGAAGTATCTAGGCTGTTGCCGGCATGGCCGGGCAAATAAGCAGTTGAAGAAAATTGCCAAGCGCCATATTGGGTGTTCCAGAGATCATTTTTCGACGGGGTATATGGGTATTGGGCAAACCAAGTCTTCGCAGCGCCCACAGTGCCACTAGTGGCATTCGCATACGTTGAACCAAACAAACCGCCGGTGTAGACCCCATGGTTGGTATAGCCGGCCGCATTCAATGTGGCCCAGTATTGATTCAAATTAGCGCCAACATTGTTAGTGTCAGTTTCGGACGCTTCCATGTCTGCAAAGACCAGCGTTGACTTTGGCAGTCCTAATGACCGCATGGTAGCAGCGGTCTTATTGGCCTCTGCCGCAGCCGTCGCCGCATTGCCAAAGCGGGCAAAATGGTAAACTGCTACTTTCAAACCGGCGTTTTGAGCATATTTGATCTGACTAGCCGCATACTCGTTAGCGTAGTTGGTACTTTCAGAAACTTTCACGATCACAGTTTTAACGCCCAGCGCCTTAAGTTGGTTATATTGCGCTTGGCCCATCCAGTTCTGGTATGAAGCCACGTCCACTGCGTCAACTGAAGGTACCGACGTATTGCCGATCGCAAAAGTCAGCGTCGAAGCGGTCGCTGCAACTTGAATGATTTGCTGACTGCGGCCGGTTTTTTGGTAATCTGCTTCCGCGTTCTTTTTGGCCACAACCAGCCATTTGGCGGCGGTCACTTCATCCAGCCCTGCTGGCATCCGTAAAATATGTTCTTTGCTCGTCGAGCCCGATTCATTGGTCATTGCTTTTAAAGCATCATCACTGATCACGGTGCCCATACTGTGATCGGTGACGGTTTCAACGCCTTGATTACTGTGCTGATTGGTCAAAGAAAATGCCGCCTCAGCGACAGTGGCCGCCGCTTTGACTTGATCATTGGTCACTTTGATCTGACTATTAGCCGTCGTTTGGCTGCTGGCAGTACTTGTCGCGGCGGCTGTGCTGACGGCAGCATCCGTACTAGCGTCAGGATACAATGTGCCCGTGTTCATTTGATTGGCTAGGATCAGTGCCGAAAATAATCCGACGACCCCCCACACCGAGCGCTGTGCCGTTTTTTTGTTCATGTTTTTCAACCCCTATGTCATTAACAATATTAACTAATTCAAAACGTTCTTAAATAAACTCTAAGGTATTGTCAGTATACGTCAAAAAGACTGGCAACAGAACAAATCGCCAGCGTCTGTTATCGAATAGTAATATTACGAAAGGTTGTCATAATTTTGGCAATAAAAAAGCCCAGCATCGCTGCTGGGCCGCAAAGCTATTTCGCGTATTCAACAGTGCGCTTTTCGCGGATCACTGTGACCTTGATATGGCCTGGATACTCGAGTTCTTTTTCGATCTGGTTGCGAATGTCACGCGCTAATACCACTGATTGTTCATCAGACAACTTGTCTGGTTGCACGATCACGCGCACTTCACGTCCAGCTTGGATGGCAAAGCTATGATCCACCCCTTTAAAGGCGTTAGCGATACTTTCCAACTTCTCTAAACGATGCAAGTAATTCTCCAACGACTCTGACCGCGCGCCTGGGCGCGCTGCAGAAATCGCGTCTGCTGCAGCTACTAACACGGCGATCACACTAGTTGCAGGCACATCACCATGATGTGACGCGATCGTGTTGATCACAACGCTTGGTTCTTTATACTTTGTTGCCAACTCGACCCCGATTTCAACGTGAGAACCGTCAACTTCGTGATCAAGTGCCTTACCAATGTCATGTAATAATCCCGCGCGTTTCGCTAAGGTCACATCTTCGCCTAATTCAGCCGCCATCACCCCTGCTAATTTAGCCACTTGCAAGGAGTGATCCAGTACGTTTTGTCCATAACTCGTCCTAAAGTGAAGCCGCCCTAAGACTTTGATCAAGTCTGGGTGCATATTGTGGATCCCGATGTCGAAAATGGCTTGTTCACCGATTTCACGGATCCGATCATCCATCTCTTTACGCGCCTTGTCGACCATTTCTTCGATGCGGGCTGGATGGATCCGCCCATCTTGGATCAGTTTCTCTAAGGCCATGCGGGCGATCTCGCGACGAATCGGGTCAAAGCCGCTTAATACCACGGCTTCAGGAGTATCATCAATAATCAGATCAATCCCTGTTAGCGTTTCCAAAGTACGAATATTCCGGCCTTCGCGCCCAATGATCCGCCCTTTCATATCGTCATTAGGCAGATTAACGACGGTAACCGTCGATTCTGCAACGACATCAGAAGCAGAGCGTTGGATCGCGTTGGCGATCAAGACCTTCGCCTGCTTGTCAGCAGTATCTTTGGCCTCTTCTTCACTTTCTTTGATCAGCTTCGCGCGCTCATGAGCGAGTTCCGCCTTGGTTTCAGTTAAGATCCGATCGCGAGCTTGATTTTTCGTCAACTCCGCGATGCGTTCTAGTTCGGCTTGTTGTTCGGCTATGACTGTCGCAATGCTGGCTTCGCGTTCATCCAGCGTTTGCTGTTTTTGATTAAGGTTAGCGTCTCGATCTGCCAAGCTTTGTTCTTTACGATCCAGCGTGTCATCTCGATGATCCAGTGTCTCTTCTCTTTGAACATTACGGTTTTCAGCTTTTTGCACTTCACTGCGCCGTTCTTGGAGTTCTTGTTCCACCTGAGTTCGATACCGATGGGCCTCGTCTTTTGCTTCGATCAAGGTCTCTTTTTTGAGTGTCGCTGCTTCTTTTTTAGCGGCCTCAATAATGCCTTCGGCAGAGTCTGTCGCCTGTTGTAGGCTGTTATGATGGTTTTTCTTCTGAATCGTGATACCAATCAATAATCCGACCGCTAAAGCGATGACGACTGCGAGGATTATTGAGACCAGTATTCCTGAGCTCATCTGTTCACCTCCGCATCATCTAAGCGATGGTTCAATTTTTTAATCAAACATTCACTGATGCTATTTTTGAAATTTATTACACTAATTGATTGTAGCGAATGCCCTTGCAGGTGTCAACTTGACCAAAGGCCGCTGCGCTTGCCGGCATAAAAAAAGAAACCAAGAATGGTTTCTTTTTTGGCAACATTAATCGGCTGCATTGTCATCTGATTTATCAAAGATCGTCGGCTCACTGGCTGCCGTTGCCGAGGTATCAGTTTCAACGGTTTCTTCAGGGTCTTCAGTGCCGACACCGTCCATCCCATAGGCGGCGCGGACCTTGCTTCTGATCTCTGACTTCATTTCAGGATGATCATCCAAGTACGCCTTGGCATTCTCGCGGCCTTGGCCAATGCGCTCGTCACCATATGAATACCAGGAACCTGACTTATCAACGATATCTTTTTCAACTGCCATATCGATGATCTCACCGGTTTGTGAGATCCCATGACCATACATGATATCGACTTCAGCTACCTTGAACGGTGGGGCCACCTTGTTCTTGACCACTTTGATCTTCGTCCGGTTCCCAATCACATTGGTGCCGTCTTTGATCTGTTCAGCCCGCCGCACTTCCAAACGGACCGTAGCATAAAACTTCAATGCTCGCCCACCTGGGGTAGTTTCAGGGTTGCCAAACATCACCCCGACTTTTTCACGGATCTGGTTGATAAATAATGCGATGGTTTTGGTCTTATTGATCGAGCCGCTTAATTTCCGCAGTGCTTGACTCATCAACCGCGCTTGCAAACCAACATGGGCATCGCCCATTTCGCCTTCGATTTCTGCCCGCGGTACCAAAGCCGCCACAGAATCGACAACGACAATATCGACCGCCCCAGAAGTCACTAAGGCGTCAGCAATTTCCAGGCCTTGTTCACCGGTATCTGGTTGTGACAACAACAGCTCGTCGATATTCACGCCAAGCGCTGTTGCATACTTCGGATCCATCGCATTTTCAGCATCGATATAAGCCGCGGTCCCGCCGGCTTTTTGCACTTCAGCGACGGCATGCAACGCGATCGTTGTCTTACCGGAACTTTCTGGCCCATAGATCTCAACGATCCGGCCGCGCGGAAAGCCCCCTACGCCCAGCGCATCATCTAAGGCAAGCGAACCTGTGGAAATCGTTGAGATCCGCGTTTCGACTTTATCACCCATCCGCATGATGGAGCCTTTCCCAAAATTCTTTTCAATTTTTTTTAAGGCATCATTTAGCGCCTTTTGCCGCGCATCTGCCGCCCGTTGATCTTTATCTTGAGCCACGTTACGTCCTCCTCTAGCCCGCGTATCCACCGCGGTTGTCTATGCCTAATTTTACAAGAGCCGCCAGCGAATAGCAAGAAAAAATCGAACAAACGTTCTATTTATTTTGCAACGCCTTCAGCACCGCAAACAATCCTGCTTTAACGGCTCTCCCGCGCACGTCTTGACGACTCCCTGGTAAGTGCAGCAGTGTCGCAGTTGGCGCCTGGCTGGCTTGCACCAAACCGATCCAAACGGTTCCAGCTGCCTGGCCTTCACTAGGCCCAGGTCCAGCCACACCAGTAAAACTGACAGCGATCTTGGCATGCGTCTTTTGTTGCGCACCGACTGCCATCGCTTTGGCAGTGGCTGCACTGACGGCGCCGTCTGCATCGATCTGGCGTTTGTCCAAGCCCAGAAAATCTGCTTTGGTTTGGTTGCTATACGTGACAAATCCGCCTTTGAACCATTCAGAAACACCCGCCACTGCGCCTAAGGCCGATTGAAACGCGCCTGCAGTCAAGCTTTCCGCCGCCGTCAAAGTCGTTTGCGTGGCTTTGAGCGCTTTGACCACTTCTTGGGCTAAGGAGTTATCGTCACCATAGCCATAAAAATATTCCCCTACCCGCGCTTGGATCGCCGCTTCAGTCGCCGCGATCAAATTCTGGGCCGCTGCATGATCGGCAGCTTTAGCCGTGATTCGCAGCGTCACTTCCCAATCTTTGATATAAGTCGCAAGCGTCGGATTCGTTTGCCTCTCGATGAGATCTTGCAACGCTGTCACCAAAGCCGATTCGCCGATCCCAAAAAAGCGCAACACCTCGCTTTCCAGTATCGGGGCATCCCCAATTTCCGCCGCCAAATAGGGTACCAGCTGTTCCAAGACCATCGGTTGAAATTCCTTTGGCGGCCCAGGCAGCAGCACATATTGATGGGTCGCGGTTTTGGCCACCGCGCCAACGGCTAAGCCGACGCGATTCATCAAAGGCTGCGCCCCTGCCGGCAATTGCGCTTGCACCCAATTATTCGGGGTCATTTGCTTTTGCTGCTGCTTGGCATAAGCGGCTAATTTGACCCGTGCCGGTTCGTCATTGGCTAAATCCACACCGAGATGCTTGGCCAACACTTGTTTGGAAATGTCATCTGCTGTCGGCCCTAAGCCGCCGATCAACACGACTAAGTCAGCGCGACTGGCAGCCAATTGGATCGCCGCTGCTAACCGTTGGGGGTTATCGCCGACGACTTGTTGATTCAAGCTGTCGATGCCCAAATCGGCGAATTGGCGTGCCAAAAAACTGGCGTTAGAATTTACGATCTGCCCCAGTAAGATCTCTGTGCCCACCGCAATGATTTCTGCTTTCACGTTCATGACCCCTTTTAATTAAATTCGTTATCCGGCCTCATTTTACCACGCAGTCACAAAAAAACGGGCCGCGTAGACGACCCGTTACCTAAATTAAAAGCTGTCTGAGAAAACCGCGCGATTCTTGTAGAAATATTCCACGCCTGAATAAATGGTAAAGAATACCGCGATGTAAAACAAAATGGTCGCCAATGGAAAATGCAAGGCCGCAAAACCGGCGTTATTCACCATTAAAAAGATGATTGCAAACATTTGCGCATTGGTCTTGATCTTACCTGGCCAAGCGGCAGCCATCACCTCACCACCATTGGCCAACAACAACCGCAACCCAGTGACCGCGAGTTCTCGCCACAAAATGATCGCGACACCCCAAGCCGGCACACTGCCACGCGTCGCTAAGAAGATAAACGCCGTCATGACCAAAAGCTTATCTGCCAGCGGATCAGCGAATTTACCAAAATTCGTGACCAAATGATTGCGGCGGGCAATTTGGCCATCGGCAAAATCTGTGATGCACGCCACAATGAAGATCAAGACGCCGACGAACCAACTCATTGCCACCGACGTACCGGCGATCGTGATACTGCCGCTGGGCCAGTCTAAGACCAACAGTAACGTAAAGATCGGGATCAAGATCATGCGCATCAAGGTTAATTTATTGGGAAGGTTCACGATCAGTTACCTGCGCTTTCTGTCGTAAAGTTAATCGTGCGCACGATGCTGGTCCCATTGCTGATGTCGACATTGGTCTTATTCAGCTTGATCGTCGTCGCCGTCGCATTACCGGACTTCACCGAAAACGCCGTCGTGCCATCTGGTAAGGACACCGTATGCGTTTGCCCTGCACTCAAAGAGCCTTGCCAAGTGGTCGTCCCATTGATGATCACTGAAACCCAAGCAGCAGAGTCTTTGGCCGCTAACGTCACGGTGTTGCTTTTGGCTGGCCAATTTTTCACCGTCACCGCTTGCACTGAATTGGCATCCGTGCCCACCGCAACGCTTAATTTATCGCTGGTTTTGCTGCTAGAAGATTTCTTGCTGGACGAACTCTTCTTAACCGCAGACGAAGAAGCCTTGCTGCTGGCACTCGCCGTATTTTTGGCTGCCGAGGACTTGCTGACAGACGGTTCTTTTTTGCTGGAAACGACCACTGAAGAAGAATCTGCCGGGATCGCTTGTTTATTGTCTGCGCTCGCCCGCCACGTAATGAAATAAACGACTGCAATAATGATCACCGCCAATACCGCCAAGGCGATCTGCGGCAAATGCCGGCGCATCTTGTTAGCAGGGCTGGCCGCGGCTGCACGAGTCGCGCGGGTCTTGCTTTCAACAGATTGTTCCACATATTCTTGTGGCTGGGTGTCCGGGATATCTTGTTGGAATTGCGTCAGTAAGGCATCACTATCCAGCCCCACCGTGTCCGCATATTGTTTGATGAACGCACGCACATAAAAGTCGCCTGGCAGCGCATCGAAATTGCCTTCTTCGATCGCGATCAGGTAACGTTTTTGAATCTTAGTGATCTGTTGCAGATCATCCAAGGTATAGCCCTTTTCAATTCGGGCTGTGCGCAGTTTTTGCCCAATTTCATCCATTTGTTTTCTTCACCCGCTAAGTTTTTAATGTCTGTTTTCAGTATAGCATGAAATAACGTCTGCATGAATTAAGAAATTGTTTAGAGCGCCGCAAAAGCGGGTTTGCACACGTCATTGCAGCCAGCCCCCGGTCACATACAACGTCTGGCCAGTCAGATATGCCGCCTCCGGTTGCAACAACATGGCAACATAAAAGCTGACGTCTTGCGGCTGTGCAAAGCGCGCCGCCGGGATCTCGGCTTGCACGGCCGCTAAAGTTGCCGGATCAAACATCTCATTCATTTTAGTCGCCACTGCACCAGGGGCAACAACATTGACAGTAATGCCCAAACTGGCCACTTCTTTGGCATAGGCATGCACAAAGGCGCTTTGGCCGCCTTTGACCGTGGAATAAGCCACTTCCATGGCCGAGCCTGCGCCGCCATAAACGGAACCTATGAAGACAACACGTCCGCGCCCGCTGGCTGCCAGCTTATCTTGCAATTGCGTCAACAAAGCCATCGGTGTTAACAGATGCACCCGCATCAGCGCCGTTAACTCCTGGACCGTCGTGTCTTTGAACAGATGATAATAGGTCTGCCCTGCAGCAAAAATCACCGCATCCAGGCTAAAAAGCTGTTGGGTCAATTGACTCAGGCCCGTCGCATCTGTCAGGTCATACGCGACTGGAATAAAGTCTTGTTTGGGATAGGCCGCCGCTAACTCACGCATCAAAGCCGCGACTGGGGCTTGATGCGCATGGTAATGCAAATATAGCGACCAGCCATTTTTGGCCAGTTGCCGCGCCACCGCACCACCAATATCACCAGAAGCCCCCATGATCAAAGCTGCTGGCATGTCACTTGCCTCCTTGGCTGGGCATGATCACAAAACTGGTGACCGCATCCAAGTTAAACAACTGCTCAGCCGCTTTTTGCACATCTGCAAGCGTGACTTGTTGCAGCAAGCGGCCATAATCAAAGAGATTGGTCTGCGCAAAGCTTTGCGCACTCAGCGCGTTGGCGATCCCAGATAAGGAATTCATGGACATATAATACTTGCCCAATGCCGCGTGTTTGAGCCGGTCAAACCGCGCTTGGCTCAGCTCTGGCTGCGCCGACTTGCGGGCGATCACGGCCTTGATGGCAGCGATCAAGGCCTGCGGCTGGCTGACATCGCCGCCTAGCGCCACAAAATTGAAGGTGCGTTGGGCATCATAGCTGTAATCAAAAGAATCATCGACCAAGCCAGCATCGTACCATTTTTGATACAACGGTGACGAATCGCCAAATAGCGCTTCTAATAGCAGACGGGCGGCGATTTGAAACGAGACGCCGGCAGCTGAATCATCCACATCTTGCGTGCCTTTGATTCCTACTTGTACTTTGGGGCGCACCACGGGTAATTGAATCGTTTTTGCTTGCTGCATGTCCACAACGTCCAGATCCGGCTGTACCCCGCGAATGATCGGCGTCGCTGCCGGAAACTGTTTACGCGCTTGATTGGCTGCCACCACGTTCAAAACCGCCTCAGGATCACAATTGCCGACCACAGTCAGCGTCATATTACTGGGATGATAAAACCGGGCATGTGCTTGATACAGCATTGCCGGTGTGATCTGTGCAATCGAAGCTTGGGTGCCTGTGACGTCGACACTGGCGGGATGATGCGGATACAAATTACCTAACAACCCAACGTAACTCCGCCAGCCAGGATCATCTTGATACATTTGGATCTCTTGGCCAATGATGCCTTTTTCTTTATTGACTGTCTTGTCCGTAAAATACGGATCTTGGACAAAATCCAATAAGATCGTGAGGTTTTTTTCAACTTGTGCACTTGCGCTGAACAAATATGCGGTCCGGGTGGTACTAGTGAACGCGTTGGCATTGGCACCAGTCGCCCCAAACAGATCAAAGGCATCATGATCAGCCTTTTCGAACAATTTATGCTCCAAAAAATGGGCGATCCCTGCAGGATCTTGCACGAATTTTGTGGCACCGACTGGCACATAGCGGGTATCGATCGCACCGTAATCAGTTGCCAATAAGGCATAAGTCTCGTGATAGTCAGGCTTATTGACCACTAAGACCCGCAAGCCATTGGGCAGCGTCTGCGTGTACAGCGTCTCTGCGACATCTGAATAAATGTGTTGCTCCATCATGACTCCTTTGGCTGTTTTGTCAGCAAATACTGGGCCTCTAAATTAAATGTTGCCGCTTGTGCCATCACTTGTGCTTTCGTGACCGCTTGCACGCCTGCCACGTATTGCGCCAACTCCCGTGGCTGCGCTGCCAGCAGTGCTTGCAACAAGGCTTGTCTGGCCAAGAATCGTGGCGAATCATAAGCCGTTTGGCGATTGGCCACTAAGCCGTCTTTGATCACCTGTAATTTATCCGCGGAAAACGCCCCAGCTTGCACCGCCGCCAGTTGATCTGCGATCAGCTGCGTGACTTTCGGCGCCGCTTGTGCATCGATCCCTGTTTGGACCATCACCAAGTGGCGCATCGCATCTAACGAGCTGGAGGCATAGTAGGCCAAACTCGCTTTTTCCCGCACATTGGTGAACAACAGTGACAATGCCGACCCGCCAAACAACTCATTGGCGACGATGGCGGCATAATGCGCCGGAGAATATAAGGCAAAATTAGCGCGATAGCCTAAGTTCAATTTGGCTTGATTCACCGGTGCGGTTTCGACTTTGGTCCGCTCGGGCCGCGCGTCCCCGCTGACCGGCAAGGCCACGGACGCGATCACACGCGGGGCGAACTTTAAAGCCTGCATTTGCTTTTCGACATCACTTACGGCGACATCCCCTAACACGACGATCTCGATGCGATCTTGGGCCAACATTTGTTGATAGGCATGCAACAAGCTGTTCAAAGTCACGGCTAACAACTGCTTGGGCGTGCCAAACGACGGGGTCGCTTGCAATGGGTCATCATCAAAATACACCGCCTGCAACCCTAAGTTGGCTTGCGTTTGGCGATCTTCAGCCAGGCTTTGCAAATATTGATGCAAATTGTGCTGTTCTCGAGTGAACACGTCAGCATCAAATTGACCCGCATGCAGCAGCGGCCGGTTCAACACCCCGGCCAAAAACGCGACGCCTTGCTGCAACAGGTTTTCTTGTGCAAATTGATCATTCAGTAAAGTCAACCCGGCGGTCACTCGGTGCCAATGTCCTTCTTTGCCGACACCGATGCCAAAACTGGCGCCAAAAAGCGACTCTAAATATGCCGACAACGCCGCTTGGGTGGGATAATCTGCACTTGAGGTTTCTAACACACTGGTCAAAAGTGTTCGTGCGGCCACATCAGCTTGCGCTAAAGGCGTCAAAAAATGGATCGCAATGCGGGTCGTCTTAAATTTTTTGGTTGGCACGACCGTTAAGCCGACCCCTTGCGTCAATTCAATTCTCATATATTTTCTCCTAAATCAACCTTGATGATCCTCTGGGGCTGAATCTGGCTGGGCAAATACCTGCCGCGGCTTAGACCCTAAACTGGGACCGACGACTCCATTTGCCTGCAAGTCATCGATCAAACGCGCAGCCCGATTATAGCCGATGCGAAAATGCCGCTGCAGCATTGACGTGGATGCCCCTTTTTGTTGAATGACAAAGGCTTTGGCCTGTGCATACAAGTCATCATCAGATTCGCTGCTGCCTGCTTCACTAGTCGCTGCACTGGGTGCCATTTCTTCAATATATTCTGGCGCCACTTGATCGGTGATCGCATTGACGATGGCTTCGACATCTGCAGAAGGGATGAACGCCCCTTGGATCCGCACCGGGCTGGCGGCATCGATCGGCTTATACAGCATATCTCCGCGCCCTAAAAGTTTTTCCGCCCCATTAGCATCTAAAATGGTGCGTGAATCCACCCCACTAGACACCGCAAACGCGATCCGTGACGGGATATTCGCCTTGATCAACCCGGTGATGACATCCACCGACGGTCGCTGAGTTGCGATAATGATATGGATCCCCGCCGCTCGCGCCATTTGGGCCAAGCGCACGATCGCCGTTTCCACTTCATTGCCTGCCACCATCATCAAATCCGATAATTCATCCACGATCACGACGATATAAGGCATCTTTTGCAGTGTTGGATCATCACTGGTTTCAACTTTTTTGTTATATTCACCCATGTTGCGGACGCCGCCTGCAGCAAAGCGCTCATAGCGCTTCTCCATTTCCTTGAGCACCTTGTTTAACGCAGACGGTGCCTGCTTGGCTTCGGTGACCACTGGCGTCAACAAGTGCGGCACGCCATTATAAACCGACAATTCGACTTTCTTGGGATCGATCAACATCAACCGGACTTGATCAGGCTTGGCCGTCATCAAAATACTGGTGATGATCACATTGATCATCACGGACTTACCTGAACCAGTCGCCCCGGCGATCAATAAATGCGGCATTTTGGTCAGATCCATGGTTTGGACCTTGCCATTAACGTCTTTACCCAGTGGGATCACCAACGGCTTGCCAGGATGTTTCGGCGTTTGTTCCAACACATCGCGATAGCCGACTGTGGCCACTTGTGAGTTTGGCACTTCGATCCCGATCAACGATTTTCCTGGGATCGGCGCTTCGATCCGAATGTCTTTTGCCGCCAGTGCCAAAGCCAGATCATCACTGAGATTCACGATTTTGGAGACTTTGACGCCAGTGGCCGGTTGGATTTCATATTGCGTGATCGAAGGCCCTAAAGTGGCCGACTTCACCGTCACATCGACCCCAAAACTGTCCATTGTCTCTTTTAGCTTGACACGATTTTGTTTGATGAGCTGATATTCATGTGATTGATCCACATCTTGCACCGGAGACAACAGCGTCACTGGCGGCATGACATAATCAGCCCCAGGCGTTTGGGTATCGATGTCTGAAACAGCCGCAACAGCCGGCGCTTCGGGCTCAGGTGCAGGCGTTGGTGCTGGTGTCGGCGTCGGCTGAGTCGCTGCCGGCGGGGCGTTGATCGTGAAGTCATCCGGTTCTTGTTCACTGACTGGCTTAGGGAGATCCTTGGCTTTGGGTGGTGCGGTTGCCGGTGTTGGCTTTTGTGCTTGTGGGCGCTTGCGGCGCTTTTTTGCCCAGTGCGCCGCTAGTTGCGCAAACGCAGCTTGCACATGCTTGATCCCTGCCGCAACGCCTTGCGCGATTTTTTTGATCACCGCGAAAACCTGCTCTGCACTGATCCCGAAAATAATCAAAAGCCCGATCACAAGCAATAATCCAAACAAAATTTGCGCGCCGATCGGCGAGATCAAAGGGGCAAAAATACCAAATAACAAGCCCCCCAGCAAACCGCCGCCAGCATCACTCGTGGTCGTCACCAAGGCAAAATCATTTTGCAAAGTGCGCCAGATCGCCAATAAATAATGGCTGTGCACCCCTAATAGGCGCATCGTCATGCCGGTGACGACCACCAAACAGCTGACATAGCTTAACAACCCGCCCCATAAAAACCGCGGCCGCACCTCTGGCAGCGAACCGGCGGCGGTCAGCCAGGCGCCGAATAAAGTCAACAAAAGTGCCGGGAATAAGTAAGTATTGCCGCCTAACAAGCGAAAACAATTCGCCAATACGGCACCCACCAACCCCAGCTTAAACATGGCCAAAACGCCAAGCGCCACAAACACCAGCCCCACCCAATTCAAGGTGTGGTCGGTTTTTTTCGTGCGCCGTTTCGCTGGCCGCTTACGGGTCGTCGTTTTGCGTCTGGTTGCCATAATTGCCTCCTCATGGTTCTAACCCATGTATTATACACGAGCAACGCACGATTGAACAAAGCCTCAAGGTCGAACTTACCATGCCGCACCGCTTTATTCCCGCAAAAAAAAGCCCTGCGTGCTTAACTCAAACAGAGTCAAGGACAGGACCAATGTGTGCCGCACAGGTTTATTTTTTTGCCATGGCGGCTTTCAAAGCGGCTGCCAAAGGACTTTCTTCTGGGGCTTGGGCTTTGCTGTACTGTTTGAGCAGCTGCTGTTGTTCGCGTTTATTCACGCGGGCATGCCGACCGCCTTTAGCCGCACTCATCTGTTCCGTATTGCCACAGTTTTGACACTTGAAGTAGTCTCCTTTAGCGCCTGATAAGATCACCATTTTTTTGTGGCACTGCGAGCAGCGGTGATTGGTCACCTTGGGATCACGGAAACGACTGTAGTGGCATTCAGGGTTGCTGCATTGCAGCTTGACCCCCACTTTAGTCGGCCTTTCCCGCAAACGGTGCCCGCATTCGGGGCACTTCTTTTGGGTCAAGTTAGGGTCTTGATAAACCGTGGTACTTTGTTTGATCGCTAAAACCAGGCGCTTGGTTTCTGCTTTGATCTCATTGATGAAAACCGGCCGCGTGGTTTGCCCTTTTTCGATGGCTTGTAGTTGTGCCTCCCAGCGGGCGGTCAGGTCGGGGCTAACCAGATCTGGATTGACTAATTTTAATAAGGATTGTCCTTTAGGGGTCATCACCAATTCACGACCATGCTTGCTCATGGACCCGGCATGCTGCAGTTTATCGATGATATCTGCTCGAGTCGCTGGTGTTCCCAGACCATAATGATCCATTTTGCCTAATAACGTGGCTTCGTTCAAGCGCGCTGGTGGCGTAGTTTGCTGTTTTTTGATCGTTATTTGACCTTGCAGCGTCGCGCCCACAGCCAGCTTTGGCGCCGTTGATGGCGTGGTTGCTTTGAAGCCCGGTTCTTGGACACTGGTGGTTTTGACCTTTAACGTTTGCGTGTCTAATTTTAAGGTATAAGTGATCACTTCTGCTTGATAAGCTGGTTTAAACAGATCCATGAAACGCTCGGCGATCAAGCGATAGATCTTCAACTCGTCTGCTTCCAGCCGCAAGGGGTCGACCGCTTGCTCGGTGGGGATCAAACCATAGTGATCGCCTACTTTAGCGTCATTATAGATATAAGCTGGTGCTTGGGGATGGCGGCTCAACTGCGCAGCCGTCTTGGAATATCGGCCCATTGCTTGTAAGCGTGCTCCCATCGTTGCTTCAAGATCATGCGTCAAATAGCGCGAATCAGTTCGCGGATAGGTGACTAATTTTTCCCGTTCATACAAGCGCTGTAACACGTTGAGGGTCTGCTTAGGTGAAAAGTCATATTGTTGGTTCGCCGCTTGCTGTAATTCGTTGAGATCATACGGCAAAGGCGGCTGTTCAACCGTTTGCTTAGCAGTCGCTTTAACGACGGTCAACGGCTGACCAGTCAAGCGTTGGCGGAGTTGTTCAGCTTCAGTTTGCGTCAGCTGTTGCGCCAACACAGCTGTCCCTAATGGGGTGGCGACGTTTAATTTATAGAAAGTTTGCGGCTTAAAATGTGCGATCTTAGCTTCTTGTGCCGCCACAAACGCCAAGGTTGGTGTTTGCACGCGTCCAGCAGATAAAGAATCGTGGTATTTGACCGTCAATGCCCGTGACACATTCAAACCAACTAACCAATCTGCTTCAGCACGAGCCAAGGCCGCTTGATATAAATGCTCAAATTCGGCAGCTGGGCGCAAATGCGCAAAACCGTCACGAATCGCAGCATCGGTTTGTGATGAGATCCATAGTCGTTTCAATGGCCGTTTGAATTCTAAGTAATCAAAGATGTACCTGGCCACCAGCTCACCTTCGCGACCCGCATCAGTGGCAATGATCCCGTATTCAATATCCGCTCGTTTGGCGAGATGCTTCACGACTGCCAGTTGCTTGCGCGTTTCTTTTAATGGGGTGATCGCAAGCTTTTCTGGGATCATCGGCAGTGTGTCAAACGTCCACTCGGCCCATTCCGGATGATATTGCTCAGGCATTTTCAGTGTCAGCAAATGCCCCAAAGACCAAGTCACCAGATACCCATTGCCTTCATAATAGCCATTTTGCTTCTGTGTTGCTTTGAGCACCCGCGCGAGTTCTTGGCCAACGCTAGGTTTTTCTGCTAATACGAGTTTCATTGCCGCTCCTTTTTACTTCAACTTGTCATGGTCATAGGTATGGGTGCGTTCCAAGCCCAAAAAGGCTTGTTGTCGCAAAGCTTCATAGATGACCAAGGCCGCACAGTTGGACAAATTCAATGCCCGGACATGATCAGTCATCGGGATCCGCACTGCTTTTTCAGGATTGGCACGCATGAACGGCTCCGGTAAGCCGGTCGTTTCTTTCCCAAACAAGAAGTAATGCTCAACGCTGGTATCGGTGTAATCAACATCTGAATAGGTTCGCTCGGCAAACTTCGACACGAGATATAAATATTGCTGATCCGGCACCGTGGCTAGAAAATCATCTAACGAATCGTGATACACGATCTTGACGCTATTCCAATAATCCAATCCGGCCCGCTTAAGATGTTTATCATCGGTTTCAAAACCCAACGGCTTGATCAAATGCAAATAACTGTCAGTGGCTGCCGCCGTGCGCGCAATATTCCCAGTATTTGCAGGGATCAAAGGTTCAAACAATACGATGTGATTCGCCATAATTGCCTCCATGATTTCAATACGCCTAGTTTAGCATGAACCTCCCCACCAAACAAAAAAGCGGCTGTATCCGCCGTTTTCGGGGCACATAAAAAGCACCGCCTCGGTGTCTAGCACGGCGAGACGGTACTTTAGTCAAGTTTCCTATCGCTAACTTTTATCAATTTCCCAAAAGCAAGCCCTGATAAAAGCCAGAAATAAAAATGCTTAAGAGTAATTTAACACCAGCTACAAAGAATTGCAACACCCTGCCTCAAGAAAGTGTTATCTGTAACAATTCAACATCGACATGAATACTGCTCGGCGGGGCCGCCAACAACGCTTGACGTTTATCTGCCGGCGCCTGCCAACTCAATGGCGTCATCGTCACGACGTCGGCAAACTGTTCAGTAGCGACTGGAAAATCATAGCTGATCGGCGTCACGACCGCATCAGGATACGCCTGTAAAAACCGCGCTTTGACTGCTGCATTGCTGTAAGTGGCCTTATCCGTTCCTGAATATAAACCTTCCCGCAATTCGCGCAAGTACCCGGTTGCTGGGATCACCTTGAACAAGCGCCCGCCTGGCCTTAACACCCGGTCAAACTCGGCATATGCCCCAGGAGAAAAGAGATCCACCAAGACATCAAAGCTATTCGTCAAAAACGGTAAGCGCGCCAGATCCGCGACACAAAAAAACGCCGGCGTCTCTAATGCCCCAGCTAAATTGATCGCAGGGGCCGAAATATCAAAGCCGATCGTTGCTGTCCCAGTTTCCGCCAATGCAGCGGTAGGCGATCCTTCCCCGCACCCCACATCTAACAACCGCTCTTGGCCGCTCAGCGCTTGTTTGATGCGGGTCACAAATGGTGCAAACAAGCCGGCTTGCAACACGCGCCGGCGCGCTGCCAACATTTCGGTGGTGTATTCGGTTTTAACTGGTGCATTCAAAAAATTCACAGTGCCTTTTTTGGCAAGATCAAAACGATGCCCGGCTGCACACACCAAACTCGTTTCAATCGCTTGCAGCGGCTCGTGGCACACAGGACACGCAAATACGGGTCCTTGCGCAGCCGCCCACTCGGCTTTTTGATTTATTTTTCGCATTTTTCACTCCTTGACGTGCCAGCACTGCTTTTTTCAAGTAGACTAGACCTATAGAAAAAGATCGGAGGCCCTCATGCTCGCTATCTATAAGTTCGATGATACCGTCGGCAAGTTGAAGACTCAAGGTAAAATCGCGCCTGGCGTGTGGATCAATGCGGTCGCCCCAAATGAAACAGAGCGCGCAGAACTGATTCGCAAAGCCCATGTCCCAGAATCATTCCTTTTATATGGCATGGATCCTGATGAAGGCGCGCGTTACGAATACGAACCTGATGACGATGCGCACTTGTTGATTTTTGACATGCCAGTTGCTGGGTTAGATAAGCGCCAACGGATGACTTATAAAACAGTCCCGTTGGCGATCATCATCACCAAAACCGCACTGATCACCATCGACATGCAACCGCAACCATTGCTGGCATTATTTGCCGAAAACCGCGTTTCAGGGTTTGACCCCGCCAAACGTACGCAAGCCGCCTTGATGCTGCTTTATCAAGTGACGGCAGCGTATTTGAGTTACTTGCGCGATATTAACAAAGCGCGTGAGGCCCTTGAAAACAAATTGCAAAATAACCTTAAAAACGAAGAACTATATGCCTTGATGGGGATCCAACGTGGGTTAGTGTATTTCATGATGAGCATCAAAACTGACCGGAATGTATTGGACCAATTGCGGCGGACCAACCCGCTGCGCTTAGACGAAGACGACATGGATCTGTTAGATGATATTATTATCGAAAATCAGCAAGGCTCAGAAATGGCTCAGATTTCCAATTCGATCCTAAATGAAACTTCTGACACCTATTCTTCTATCATCAATAACAATATGAACGGTGTGATGAAATTTTTGACCTCATATTCGATCATCTTGACGATCCCAACATTAGTTTTTTCCTTTTATGGCATGAATGTTGAACTGCCTTGGGCAAATATGCATATCAGCTGGTTGATCACGATCATTATTTCAGTGGTGATCGGCGTCTTGCTGGGCTTTCAATTTTGGCGCAAAAAGTATTTCTGAACTCACCTTGCTGCCAAAACTGCGTGCCGGTACCTGCCACCCTGCCAACGGGCGGCAGGTACCGGCATTTTTGATTGACACCAAATAGGATGGCACAATAGACGAACATTTTAACTCATTAACAACCAAAATTTGACATTTACCCGAACATCCTCTATATTAGCTGATGGCGTAATGATCTTACGTTCCGCCGTGATAATGTTCGGCTTTTACGAAAGGACGATAGGTATGCAAATTTTTGATTACGAAGATATCCAACTGATTCCTAACAAATGTATCGTGCGCTCTCGCAAGGAGGTCGACACAACTGTCGAATTCGGTGGGCGCACCTTCAGACTGCCTGTCGTTCCCGCTAATATGCAAACGATCATTGATGAACCGCTCGCCCAATGGCTCGCTGAAAATGATTATTTTTATGTGATGCATCGCTTCAATCCCGAACGGCGGCGTGATTTCGTCACCGCCATGCATCAAAAAGGCTTGTTTGCCTCGATCTCTGTCGGCGTCAAGCCGGAAGAATTTGCGTTTATCAAAGAACTCGCTGGCGCGCAGCTGACCCCGGAATACATCACGATCGACATCGCCCATGGCCACTCTCAAGTGGTGATCGACATGATCCAACACATCAAGAAATACTTGCCTGATGCTTTCGTGATCGCCGGTAACGTCGGGACGCCTGAAGGGGTACGGGAACTTGAAAATGCCGGTGCCGATGCGACTAAAGTTGGGATCGGTCCTGGTAAAGTTTGCATCACTAAATTAAAAACCGGCTTTGGGACTGGCGGTTGGCAGCTGGCAGCCTTACGGTGGTGTGCTAAAGCGGCTTCTAAGCCGATCATTACCGATGGCGGGATCCGCAATAATGGCGATATCGCCAAGTCGCTGCGCTTCGGGGCCACTTTTTGCATGATCGGGAGCTTGTTTGCCGGGCATGAAGAAACCCCTGGCAAACATGTTGAAGTCGATGGCAAAATGTTCCAAGAGTACTACGGGTCCGCTTCCGAGTATCAAAAAGGAGCTCATCACAATGTCGAAGGTAAAAAAATCTTGTTACCGATCAAAGGCAGTATCAAAGACACCTTGATCGAAATGCAAGAAGATCTCCAATCCGCCGTGTCTTATGCCGGCGGCCGCAACCTGAGCGCCTTACGCAAAGTTGATTACGTCATCGTTAAGAATTCGATTTTTAATGGCGATCAGTACTAGCCTTTTGACTGGGTCCATGCTATCCTAGATAAGTTGTTACTGGTGAAAAGTAAGTAAATCACCTGGAGGTATTTCATGGCAAAAAAATCAAAGATCGCAAAAGCTAACAAAATCGCGGCAACAGTCGCCAAATACGCTGACTTGCGGGCCCAATATAAAGCAGCAGGCAATTATGCGGCATTGCAACAACTTCCGCGCAATGCTAGTCCAGTGCGGATGCATCACCGCGATGCTTTAGACGGCCGACCACATGCGTATATGCGCAAGTTTCAGCTTTCTCGACTCAATTTTCGCAAGCTGGCACATGCCGGCCAGATCCCTGGGGTGCGCAAAGCATCTTGGTGAGGCTTGATCCTTAGCCCAATACAAAAAGCGCGGCTGTCACCGATCTTGATCAATGGATCGGATGACACCCGCGCTTTTTGCACGCCTTACTAAATTTATTCTGTGATATACGTCAACTCGTCGCCGACTGCCAAGGTTGGTTTTTGCAATGGTTCCAAATACAGTGCATTTTCCATCGGTTGTGCAGGGATCGCTTGGAAAATCAATGAGACGTGGCCGATCGTCCTGAGATTCGTATTGGCCAACTGCCCCACGCGCATGATCTCATAAGTGTGCCCTGCAAGTGCCAAATGATCCCCGGGTTTGACGGTCAAACTGGCTTGTTGCTGCGGATCATTGAACCGCTGGATCACCGTCACATCCCGCAATGCCGCTGTTGCGTCTTCATCAAACAAAATCACTAGGGGATCTGCCGGATCTAAAGCGTGGGCGCCGATCGCGGTCACAACTGCTGTCGTTTTCATTAGAGACTCCTTTTCACCACAAAGTTTCATGACGTGCGCCTGGTTCAAGCTGACTCACCCCACGAGCAATATTACTTCTATTCTAACATGTTTTCGCCTCAGCGTATCCGGTTACAACCGTGGTATACTAGAGCCAACATTCAAGGAGGCAACGCATGAAAGAAATCGTATTACTTGGCGGCTATACGCGCAAGACCGGTCAAGGGATCTACAAAGCGACCTTTGATTCCGATTCCGGGACCTTAACGACTCCGACCCCTTATGTCACCACCCTTAAGTCCCCGACCTATTTAGCTGTATCTAAAGCCGGGTTCGCTTATGCGGTGGCTGCAGACGATGGCAAAGGCGGTGTGGCGACCATCGATTTGCACCACACCCCTGGCGTGGTATTGGATCGCAGCTTAGCCCCTGGCGGCTCGCCTGCCCACATTAGTATCGATGAAAACCGTCAACTGGTTTTTGCCAGCTTCTATCATGACGGCCGCGTCAATGTGTACCAGATCCAAGCCGACCATACGCTTAAGCCTGTCGCCGTTGCCGTGCATAGCGGCCATGGCCCCCGCCCAGAACAAACGGCCAGTCATGTGCATTATGCGGCCTTATCCCCAGATGGCCGCTTAGCCGTTGTGGATCTAGGTAATGATACCGTCGCCAGCTATCCCGTTGCGGCAGATGGCAAACTCGGCAAACCCGCCACCTTGCATCTGCCTGCCGGGTATGGACCACGGCATTTGGCCTTTTTACCCGGTCATGACGACATCGCTTATCTGGTTGGTGAGCTTTCGAGCCAAATCAGCGTCCTTGAGTACCATGCTGGGCAGTTTACTTTAGGGGAAACCCGGCGGACCATTCCGGCGGATTGGACCGCACATAATGGCGCAGCTGCAATTCGTATCAGCGCTGATGGCCGGTTTGTGTACGTATCCAATCGCGGCTACAACGGCATTGCGGTCTTTGCCGTCACCGCCAACGGCCAGCACTTAGAGCTGGTCCAGCAGATCACGACTCATGGCGAGTTCCCGCGCGACTTTAACCTCGATCTCAGTCAAAAGTATCTGCTGGCAGTGAATCAAAATACCGATAACGCCACGCTATACCGACGTGATGCAGATTCTGGCAAGTTGACGACCTTGGTGGCTGACATTCCTGCTCCAGAAGCCGTTAATGTCACTTTCCTTAGCGACTAGCTTGGGTCTGGACGCAAAAACAGCCCCGCTTTTTGGCCTTCAAGGGTCATTAAGCGAGACTGTTTTGTTCATTGGCTCAATATGCCAAGATCTTGGTCCCATGCGCTTCTTGGACCCCTAATTGAGCCGTGATCTGCGCCACGTTATCGGCGGTGATCCCACCGCCAGGCAAGATCGTCAATTTATCGCCGGCATCAGCCACGAGTTTTTGCAAGTGCGGCAAGGTAGCTTGAATCGGCTGACTCAAGGGACCGCCATGCGTTAAGATCCGGCTGACGTCATGTTCAGCCAGCCAGTCGATTGCCTCTGCTTGCCGATTTTCTGGAATCGCATCAAATGCCATATGCATCACCACCGTCATGCCTGCAGAAGCCGCAAGCAAATTTTCCATGGCTTCTTCATCCAGCCAGCCATCAGCCGTCAACGCCCCAAATGTCACCGCATCGACACCTTGCGCTTGGGCTTCAAACAGATCTGCTTCCATGATCTTCAATTCCAAATCATTATAGACGAAGTTGCCGCCGCGCGGCCGGATCATGGCCACCACACTGGCATCATGTTCATGAATATAGCGCGTAGCTTCTGCCAACACCCCTTTGGAAACTGTGGTCCCGCCAACTGCGAGATTATCATTGAGTTCGATGCGCCGTGCACCTGCTGCAAGCACTTTTGGCAATGCCGTAAAATTTTCAATGCAGACTTCTTTTAGCATATTGACCTCCATCGACAACGCGAGTTATAGGAACAAGACTAATAATACCACGATCCCCAAAGCGATCCGATACCACCCGAATGGCTTGAAATCGTGCGTTTGCACAAATTTCAGCAGCCACTTGATCGAAATCACCGCAACGATGAAAGAAACGATCATCCCGGTGGCCAAAATCGCCCACTGTTCGCCACTGAAGCTGTTGCCATTGAGCATGTACTTGCCGATTTTGAGGATCGAAACCCCGATCATCGTTGGGATCGCTAAGAAAAACGAGAACTCAGTGGCCACATAGCGGCTGGTGCCTAACAAGATGGCCCCTAAGATCGTCGCCCCGCTGCGGCTGGTCCCAGGAATGATGGACAACGCCTGAAACAGGCCGATAAATAATGCCGTTTGAAAACTTAGATCTGCTAATTTAGTGATCTTAGGCGCTTTGTCGCGGAAAGCATTTTCGATCACGATGAATAAGATCCCATAGATGATCAAAGTAGTCGCCACGACTTGAGGGGTATGTAAATGGGCATCCATCCAATCATTCAATGGCAACCCGATCACCACTGACGGTAAAACCGCAACGATCACCTTGAACCACAATACCCAAATCGATTGCCGGGCTTGTTTCGTCTGCTTAAAATTGAAGGGGTTGAGCTTGTTGAAATAAAGCAAGATCACCGCTAAAATTGCCCCGAATTGGATCACATATTCGAACATCGCCATGAAATCAGCGTTTTGGTTGATCTTAACGACTTGGCTGACGAGATCGATATGTCCAGTTGAGCTGATCGGCAAAAACTCCGTCAGCCCTTCTACGATCCCAATGATCACGGCCTTGAAAATGTCTAACATAACTTCCTCCTAGTGTCACGGGGCTGATCCCCCGAGTCTGAAAATCCCAGCATTTTCAGTATACCGATACTCGCCAAGATTACCATCATTCGATGGCCGGATTAAGAAAAAAGAAAAACCGCCGCAGCGGTCAATTCTGGAAAGCTAAACCTAAGGTCGTTGCTAAAGTTTGCATATCAACCGGCAACGGCGCGGTTAAATGGATCATCTCCTGGCGCAGCGGATGCCAAAAATCCAATGCAGCACAATGCAAGGCTTGGCGCTGGATACCTACCAGCGGGCCGCCATACAGATCATCCCCGTATAAAGGATGCGCTAAAGCAGCAAAATGGGCCCGGATCTGGTGGGTCCGCCCGGTATGCAGCGTCACCCATACCCGCGCGGCTTGTGGCGTTTGCGCTTGGACTTGATATTCTGTCACTGAAGGCTTCCCGTTTGCCGTGACCCCGCGATGCATATAAAAATCAGTCGTACGGCCTAATTTGAGAATGATCCAGCCATGCGCTGGCAGCGGTTGGGTGCCAGAAACCAACGCCACATAGTGTTTGACAAAGCGTTCGGTATGCAATTGCGCATCGATCAAGCTGTGAGCCACGCTGTGTTTAGCAAATAAGATTAATCCGCTGGTGTCACGATCCAGGCGGGTCACCACATGAATCGCTGTACTTTCAGCGTTTTGCGCGATCAAATATGCCTTCACGCGATTAGCCATCGTATCTGGACTTTTGGCAACATCTGGGATCGATGCACTGCCCGCCGGTTTATTGACCACTAAATACCACTCATCTTCGTAAACGATATCCAATGGTGCCGAATATGGCAACACTTGATCGGATACGGTATCGGGTGCTAAGACCATGATGACTTGATCCCCAGGATGCAAGAGATAATTGGTGTGCCGTTCACGCTGATTGACCAGCAATTGGCCCCCATGAAACTTCATCCGCTTGATCTGGGCCCGCGAAAGCCCCATTTGGCGCAAAAATGTGCCGACTTTGGCTGGGGCCGCTTGATACGTCCACTGCAGCCTCATTGCTTAGCGCCGATAAACGCGTCTTCAACGCGATCCCAAAAATGCATATGGCGATAACGGGCAAAATGAATGCGCTCATCAGCGATGCGAAAACGGATCGCGGTGACCAATTGCGGGGTGATACTGAATTGATCGATACTCATCAAATAATCTTGAAACGGTTCCGGGCGCAACACGACCCATTCATCCGGCGCCAAGATCAAAGGAGCTGCTAACGTCCGAAAGACCCGGTTATTGATAGATGCGATCTCGGTCACTTGCATGGCATCTAATCGCGGATGGATCACCGCGCCGCCATTTGACTTGCTATAAGCCGTCGATCCGGTGGGCGTTGAGACACACAACCCATCACCACGAAAACTTTCAAAAAAGTTATCTCGAATATACACATCCGTGCGCATCGTGCCAGACAATCGCTTTAGCGTTGCTTCATTCAACGCCAAATAATGTGAACTGGTGCCGTCTTCATAATCCGCTAAAATATCCAGCAGCGGGTAGCTCACACTTTGCCCGGAATCTTTCAATAGGGCTTGGACCAGATCATCGATTTCATAATCTCGCCAATCCGTATAAAAACCCAGATGCCCAGTATGCACTCCAATAAAGCGCACGCGATCCAACTGCTGCGCATAGCGGTGAAAAGCGCCTAAAAGGGTGCCATCACCACCGATAGTGATCACGACATCAGGATTGTGTGTATCCAGCGTAAAGCCATTTTTAGTCAGCTTTTGGGTCAACAACCCGGCCGCCAGCTTAGATTGAGCATTCGAATTCTTAATGATGGCAATGCGCATCGCTAGTCCCTCTTCTTCTCCGTGTCCTTAGGCATGGGCACGTTTTGGCCCTTGCCATAGGAGAACAATTGTTGTGCTTCTTGAATTTCTTCACGGATCTCCGACATTTCCTTGTCCAGCATAAAGCTGGCTTCAGCAGCCCGCTTTAGCCTGGCCTTCAATTCATCTGGAAACTCACCTTGATACTTGTAATTCAAAGAATGCTCGATCGTCGCCCAGAAGTTCATCGACATGGTCCGGATCTGGACTTCTGCCAATAACTTCTTTTCCCCGTGGACCAACTGGACTGGATATTCGATCACCACATGATAGGAACGATAACCCGATGGCTTATTATTGGTAACATAATCGCGTTCCTCAACGACTTTCATATCTGTGCGCTTATGTAGCAAATCGACCACTTGGTAGATATCTTCCACAAACTGGCACATGATCCGCAACCCAGCGATATCTTGCATGTCCTGTTCCAACAAGTCATCAGGGATGTAGCGACGCGCTTGTTTTTCGATGATCGAATCGATCGGCTTCACGCGCCCGGTCACGAACTCGATCGGCGTATGCTCATTAGCTTGCTGGAATTGCTTGCGCATGCCCCGGAATTTGATTTTTAACTCACTGACTGCCTGCTGATACGGCATTAAAAAGCTATCCCAGTCGCGTTGCATCGCCATACCTCCATATTTGTGATTTAACCTCTAATCATTTTACCATACAATAGAAACATACGCCGTTACCCCATGACCAGAAAGGAACCGCTATGTCGATCGCTCGCGAACAAGAATTTAAAGCAATGATCACCGCCACCCAAGCTACGCAACTGCAAGCACATTATCCCTTCGCAGCACCTTTTACCCAAACCAATCGCTATTATGACACGCAGGATCAAAGCCTCCGGCAACTAGGTTGGGGACTGCGGATCCGCCAATTTACCGATCATAGCGAACAAACTTTGAAAATCCCAGCTGGCCCCCATCGCCAGTTGTTAGAATATACCGATCCAATCGCTAACGGGGAATTGGCCGCCGGCGGTACCGTCGCTGCCCAACTGGCGACAGTCAACATTACCTTGAGCAGCCTTTTTTGCTTTGCTGAAGCCACCACCACCCGGCGCTTAGCCAATTTGCCAGCAGGTTTGTTGACCTTGGATCAAACGGCCTATCCTAACGGCAATCAAGATTGGGAAGTTGAGTTAGAATATTCCGATTACGCGCTGGCATTGCCTTTTTGGCAAACCTTGCAACGCCAGTTCGGCTGGCGGAATGCCAAGCCGAAAAATAAAATACAACGCGCCAGCGAAAATGTGAATTAATCACAAGCTAAATAATTGTCTTATCTGCAGATTCTGGTAAAGTTAAGATAACCCAACTAATGGAGGCTAAGCCGTGCTAGAAGTTTTCCTTTTTGTCAACCCCGTCGGGATGCGGTGTCGCGAAGCTGAAACCGCGGTGACCCGGCTGTCTGAAGAAACCGATATCCAAATCGACTTACACTTCGTCTTACTGTTGAATTTCCAAGTCATTGACCAATATATGCAGCGGTTGGGGTTTGACCCCCTTGATTTGGCACTGCGCAATCGCCTTTTTGACGCCGCCTATCAAGTCGCGCTTGATTATCAAGCGGCCCAGTATCAAGGAAATTTAAAAGCCCGCACCTTGCTAATGGCAGAACAAGAGATGTTTACGGATGGCTGTTATGACTACGACCTCGCATTCGCTCAAGCGTGCGTTAAAGGCTACGGGCTCAATTGGGAGACCTTCCAAGCCGACCGTCGCGAAGCTGCCAACGGCTTTATCGCCGACCAAAACATCGCCCAAGAGATGGGCGTCGAACAAACGCCTTGTGCCGTTTTGTTTGATACCACCCAGCCACAAGCTCCTGGGGTGCGCTTAGGCAACCTCGGTAATTATGAACGCTTCAAGAGCGTGTGCGAAAATATCGCCCATACCCCACAGCCCAAAAAAGCCTCGTTACATGTTTTATAATGATTTGGCGGTATTAATCGACCAAGCACATAATACGGCGCATCCGCTCCCATGACACATGGGTCGCGAATGCGCCGTTTTTATCCACGGAATTTGTCTGTCACTGCAATGCTTGCAGCTTTCGAGTCAAGTCAGGATACCAAACTGGCATTGCACACCAACGCCAGCCATCTGCGATCGCAATCAGCAAATGTGCGTCTTGCAACACCGAAAGCCATCGTCTGGCTGCCAGATCGATCAAGATCCCTTGGTCGATCAACGGGGTCAATTCCGGCGCCGCTTGTGCCTGCCAAAATTCAACAAACATTTCCCGGGAAATATCGCGATCGCCAAACGTCAATAAAAACTTGGTGCGTACCTGCCATTCTGGCACTTTCAGCCCTAGCAGCGCCAGCGGACGCTCATGAACGATCCATGGCAAACCGGCAAGGTGATGGCCTTGTTGATAGGCCAGCGCTTGCAGTGCCAACGCTTTAGGCTCTCGATAATGCAGCTGGTTTTGGATCATCCGCGCGGCACTATACTTCGAGCGGCCCACCCCGATCCGTTTTGTACGCAGTGGATCGGCGCCGAAACGACGGACCAAATAGCCTTGTTCCACTAATTGCCACACCTCTAAGAACCGTCTGCCATCGCTAAACCAAAGATGATAACCGTAGCGAGGCGAATATTGCAAGAAGCGCGCTTGCATCATTCCTGGTCGCTTGGAGTAATATCTTGGCCCTAACACCCATACCACCGTTAACCCCAGCTTGTGATACCCGCGGGTACGCGCTGCTAGTCGTTGAGGACTCAACGGGCTGCACTGAAACTCAATCACCATAGTTGTCTCCAAGCGTTGCCAAACGACATCCGCGCGTTGTTTGATCTGCGGATAATACGTCTCCAAAGCCACCTGATACCCAAGCTTCATGCCAAGCTCTGCCAGCCAGCGTTTACCTCGTAAGTGATCATCACTTTCGCCTTCGCTGGCAGCCTGGCATGCTGGCCCAACATGGGCAAAATGGGCTGGCAGGACGGCACCATTTTTGATCCGCACAAGGCGCCGACATGCGGGGCAAACAAACTGATGCTGGCGCAATTTGGCCGCCTGTTCATGCGTAACTAAAGTGACCAATTGCGCACGTTCATCCATCGCAACAAACATAGGCTCACCTCCTACCAAGCAATTTCGCAAACAAGTGCTGCTTATCTCTAATCTCGGAAATCAAGAGTTGAGCGCATTGACCAAATTCACTGTGTAAAAGTTTTGTAAAGGCTTACTTTTTCTATTTACAAATTCGGTAAAACATGGTATCTTGATCAAACGATCATGTGGCTGGGTATGGTGGTGCGCACTCCATAAGTTTTCCCAGACATCAACAG
The DNA here is from genome assembly GCF_003946165.1 of Lacticaseibacillus baoqingensis. GTDB lineage: Bacteria > Bacillota > Bacilli > Lactobacillales > Lactobacillaceae > Lacticaseibacillus > Lacticaseibacillus baoqingensis. The sequence continues at coordinate 95,900 of NZ_RHOI01000005.1, forward strand.
TGGGGCAGCCAGCCGGGGCAACCTGGGCCTCACACACGCTAAGAGATAAATCCCGAAGATGGCCTGGAAAGACTCGGGCACGGGCGAGACACTGGCGTACCACCCTCAAAGCAGGCTCAGACCTGCCAAGAGGCAAAAACGGCCAAGCCCTGAGCGCAAACTTAGGCATCGTATCCCAACAAACCGCGGTCCGGCAACCGCGCCTTGCCCTGCAAGGAATCGCCCGAGACACGTCAGCACACCACTGGACGTGTCTTTGTCGTGAGAGCGTGACTAATCGCGCTTTTAGGGGTGTAGGTAAGGCAGCCTGGGTGCGTCGCGGCACGCGGCGTGACCGGGATGACTTACCTGCACCCCCATTTCCTTGTTGAACGCGTTTAGAGCGTAAACTACCCCGCACCTCTGTTGCGATGATGCGCATTTGAAGAATCGCTCCCCACAAAAAAAACGGTTCTGCCATCTAACTCGTCCAGTTAGATGGCAGAACCGTTTGATGATCGACCAAAGCCTGTGGCTAATTCTTAAAACTGTGGATCGGGGCTGGAATATGGCCCCCGCGATTGACAAACACAGACGCATCCCCGGTATTGACTGCCATGATCGGCGCGGAGCCAAACAAGCCGCCAAACTCGATCGTCTCGCCAACGCCTTTACCGGGAACCGGAATGACTCGTACAGCCGTGGTCTTGTTATTGATCATACCGATCGCCGCTTCATCAGCGATCATGCCAGAGATCGTGGTGGCCGGCGTATCGCCAGGCACGGCGATCATGTCTAACCCAACAGAGCACACGGCTGTCATGGCTTCCAGTTTTTCTAAGGTGATGTGTCCGGCAGCTGCAGCCTTGATCATGTTCGCATCTTCTGAAACCGGAATAAACGCCCCAGATAATCCGCCCACTCGCTCAGCGGCCATGATCCCGCCTTTTTTGACGGCGTCATTCAACAAGGCCAATGCGGCAGTCGTTCCTGGTGTGCCCACATGGCTTAAGCCTAACGTCTCCAAGATTTCTGCCACAGAATCCCCTTTGGCTGGGGTCGGTGCCAAAGACAGATCCACGATGTTAAATGGCACATTGAGGCGTTCAGCGGCGACTTCGCCGACGAATTGGCCCATGCGCGAGACCTTAAATGCAGTTTGTTTGATCGTTTCACAAATAACAGCAAAGCTGGCATCAGGCTGATTGGCGATCGCCCGCTGCACCACGCCAGGACCAGAAACGCCAGTGTTAATTGCGACGTCACCTTCAGAGACACCCCAAAAAGCGCCGGCCATGAACGGATTATCCTCAACAGCGTTACAAAAAACGACCAGCTTCATGGCGAGTTTGGGATCAATGGCCGCGATGTCTTTGACGACTGCACCCATACGTTTGACGGCATCCATGTTCAACCCGCTGCGCGTGGAACCGATATTCACAGACGCACACACCCGATCGGTAGCGGCAAGTGCGGCTGGGATCTGCGCCATCAACGCCAGATCGGCTGGTGTACATCCATTTTGCACAGTTGCTGAAAAACCGCCGATCAAATCGACAGCAACTGCTTTAGCAGCGTCATCCATGGCTTTAGCAAGGGGCAAAAAATCCGGGTGCGGATCTGCACCGGCTAACATGGCAATTGGCGTCACACTGATGCGTTTATTGACAATGGGGATCCCATATTCACTAGAGATCGCATTCGCCACCGGCACCAATTGCTTGGCTTTGGTCGTGATCTTGTCATAGACTTTTGCAGCGGTTTTTTGAGTGTCATCGGTAATGCAATCAAGCAGCGAGATGCCCATCGTAACTGTCCGAATATCCAGATTCTCTTCGGCGATCATCTGGATCGTTTCTTTGATTTGGTTGGTTTCCATACTGTCCCCCTACGCCATTATAATTTGTGCATTGCGTCGAAGATCTCTTGGCGGGCGATCTTGATATCAACGCCGATCTCTTGGCCAAGAGTTTGCAGATCGTGCTTGACCGCACCAAACTCTGCGCCTTCAGGCAATTTAGCCAATAACATCATCGTGAATGCCCCTTGCATGATCGTTTGCGACACATCGAGGATATTCACGTTTAATTCTGCGAGCTTTGTAGTCACTTGGGCAATGATCCCAACTTTATCTGTTCCGATAACCGTCACGATTACTTGCATCAGTTTATCCTGCCTTTTCTAATGATGGTTACATTCTACCATAACCACCGCCATTAGCTCTCATCATTCTATTATTGTTCGGTTTTAGCGCAAAAAAATAGCCCGCTATCTCCCGCCAAAATCCTGCGGTCAATACCGGGCTAACTGATCTCAGGCCGCCATTGCGACCGCTTAGCCAGGATTAATGTTGATTGGCGAGGTAGTTGGCTTTATGGAACCAAGCGACACCTTTATCAAATAACGACACCATATCATTAGCAAAATAGAGCATGTACGTGAAGAACAGCGTCAAATTCGCGTCCCCTTGCATTGCTGTGATCCCCCATAACGTGATCGACACCACACTTTGAACGATCCAGAAATAGTATTGATCAGAAAAACGCAGCGTCGCCAGCAGTGACCCGGTGATCCCAATAGTCCCAGCCAAGGCATCAACGATCGGCCGTGGTGAAATGAATAAATGCGTGTCCATCAAGTAAAGCAGCGCAAAGACCAACACGAAAAATACCGCTGTCCCAAGATACCCCTTAGCGCCGACTTCGCTTAGCTTGCGCACCCGCTTGCCGACATTTTTGGCCCAACTTGGCATCACCAACACAGGGATATCTAACAAGATGATATAGCTGAATTGCAAGACCACATCAGCAAAGTTGCGTGAGCGTGCGGCAACAATGATATAGATCACCGCACTGACCAAACCAAACACGCCATTCAATGGACGCACATTGGTAATGGAAATCGTGCAGGTAAATCCTAACACCCCAGCAACCATCGCCAATACTGTCCATAAGGTCAGCTTATCGACGATCGTCGTACCAATGATCACCCCGATTCCAAACATCAATAACATGTAGCTGGAAAACGTCCAGCCTCGCATTTGGCTCACATACCACCGCGGATCGAAGATACTCGTGATCGCTTTTTCATTATCTAAAGCTGAATTCAAAATGCCACGTCCTTTTCTGAAAAATAACTGCAAGAACGATTATACCCAGACTTGTCGCTGAGGTTCAAGCACAATCTGTAGATCGCCATCAAAAAAAGCCACAACATCTTGTGGCTTTGATCACTCAATCGTCATTTTCAGCACTTAAAATTTCGGCTGAATACGCATCCAGGGTCACCTCATGATTGCCTTGCGTCGTCTGCACCGTGACTTCCCACACGACTTGCCCGTCATCACGATCCAATTGCCAAGCAACGGCGCTGCCGCCGCCAGCTTGCGTGATAGCGATCTTGCTGGCGCGTTGGCGCGTGACCAATCCCGAGCGACTCAACGCCGCTTCTTGATCATCAGCTTCTAAGCTTTCTTGACTATGTTGCAACACTTTGCCGTTTTCAGCATCCAGCGTCAACTTCACTTCATTTTGTGGATCTTGGCCTTCAAGCGTGTAATGATAACGCCCTTGTGCTGGTTCCAATTCCACACTGGTCACATGCGCTTGCGGAAATTGTTGCAGAAAATGCTGCCAGGCTTGATCTAGTGAGACCTTGATCGTTGCCGTTGGTGCTTGCGGCTTGGCTTGACTGCTGGTTGCTGATTGGCTGCTTGCTGATTGGCTGCTTGAAGCAGGCTGGGCTGGCTGCGCTTGGCGACAGCCGGCGAAGCTCAGCACCGCCACGCCAAGTAAAATTATCATCCCCGGTTTCATCATGATCCCCTCCTTTGGTTCATTGTACCAAGTTCCCCCAGTCGCCGTCACGTTGAAAATCAAACCGCTGGCCTTTTCAGCGCCACGATGGGGACAAAAAAATATCCCTTAGCTAAACAGCCAAGAGATCCGTTATTACCTGATGCCGCAAACAGGAGTCGAACCTGCACATGGATAACCATACAGCGACCTGAACACTGCGCGTCTGCCAATTCCGCCATTGCGGCAACAACATAAAATATTATAGCAAGCGCCCACGTAAAAAGCAACGGCATGGGCAAAAAAATCCTTTTGCCTGACTGATTGCGACACCCGCCTATCATCTGCGGTAAAATAAACCTTGAGGTGATCACATGCAGTTAATTTCAGCAACACTCGTTCAACAAGTGATCCAGCCGCGGCCGACCGCTAGTTATAAAGGCAACTACGGCCGCATTTTGATCGTCGGCGGGAATGCCCGCTTTGGCGGGGCTGCGATCCTTTCAGCCAGTGCCGCGGTCTATGCCGGCGGGGGCTTGGTCAGCGTCGCCACTGACGCGGTCAACCGCGATGCGTTACACGCGCGCCTGCCAGAAGCCATGATCATCCCTTATGATGATGCTAATCTTGCTGACTTGCTCCAGTCTATGACCGTCATCGTTATCGGCCCTGGCCTGGGAACCGACGAAACGGCCTTAAAGGTTTTAAATACCGTCTTTGAAGCCGTTGCCCCTGAGCAAACCTTGATCATTGATGGTTCGGCGATCACCTTGGTGGCAACTCATCACATGCGCCTGCCAAAAGCGCGCTTCATCTGGACCCCGCACCAAATGGAATGGCAGCGGCTCAGCGGTATCGCCATTGCGGCGCAAACGCCAGCAGCCAATCAAGCCGCTGCGGCAAAATTGCCGGGTACCGTGATCGTCAAATCCCATCGCAGCGAGATCTTCACGCCAACACGAAGCTATCAAAATCCAGTCGGCAGCCCAGCGATGGCAACCGGCGGGTCTGGAGATACCTTGACCGGGATCATTGCCGCTTTTGTCGGGCAATTTGGGCATCGCGACGCCAGTATTTTGGCGGCGGTTTACACCCACAGCGCGGTGGCTGATCTAATCGCCAGCGATCATTACGTCGCGTTACCCAGCATGGTGATCCAAGCACTGCCTGGTTACATGGCCAAAATGGCCGCCGCTTCAGCAAACGACTAATGGCAGTCAACCTGCACTGCGGACAAAAAAGGAGGGTGACGGTTGTCACCCTCCTTTTTTATTCCGCCAACGCTGCCGCTTCAGTAGGCGCCAATGGTCGATAGGCGCCTAATGGCAGATCAGCTGGCAGGCGCAATGCCCCCATTTGGATCCGCTGCAGCGTGACCACCTCAGTCCCGACCGCATGAAACATGCGCTTGACTTGATGAAATTTGCCTTCGTGAATCGTGATCTCAGCTTTTTGCGCGGCGAGCACCCGCACCGACGCCGGTGCGCTCACAAAATCTTTAAACGCGATCCCCGCTTCCAACTCAGCCACCATCGCCGGAGTCACCGGCGCTTGCAGCGTGGCCACATAAGTCTTAGGGACATGCCGCTTGGGCGCTAACAGCTGATGTCCTAATGCGCCATCTGTAGTCAACAGCAACAAGCCTGTGGTGTCTTTATCCAGCCGGCCGACAGGAAACAACCCTGGGCGGCGATCAGCTGGTGCGATCAAGTCTAACACCGTTTTTGCATGCGCATCGTTAGTGGCGGTGATCACCCCCGCCGGTTTGTTCAGCAAATAAGTTACCGCCAGCTGACCGCTAATCACTTGGCCATTGACGCTGATCTGGTTGGTGGCATCGACTGCCAAGCCGGCATCGCGCACGACTTGGCCATCCACCAAGACTTGCCGCTTGGCGATCAATGCCCGCACGACGCTGCGCGACCCCAGTTGCATGTGACTCAAATATTTATCTAATCGCATTTTTTCACCTGATGTGTAGCCGCCGCCGTAACCCAGCAATCCGCTGACCAATGATCAAATCGGCCAGTCGCGTTTTCAACACTGCATAGGCATAAACGCCGACTCCTAATGGCAAGGCGATCACGATCATGACGATCGCCGTAATGGCAGAAGCGGGGTTCATGATCAAACTCAGCGTTTGCACGATGATGCGCACCACGGCAAACATCACCAATGAAAACGCAGTGATCCCGATCAAACGCCGCCATGTCTGCTTGTCCTTGTAGTGATAGCGGACCCGCAGCGAATGCAGCATCAAGCCGCTGGTTACCAGCATCCCAGCCATGGAGGCTAACGTCGGGCCATAAACGTTGAAAAAGAAGATCAATGGCCACTGCAAGGCAAACTTGACGCCAAAGCCGATCAGCATTTCACCGATTGCCAATTTATTATGAAACAACCCTTGCAATAACGTCGCCAATACCGTGAATAAGCCTAGTAAGATCGCCAACAGACTCGATAGCTCTAACATATGGATACCCAAGGCATCATAGCCATAAAACAAGACGTATAACGGCGTCGCGATCCCGGCCATGCCAATGGCGGCCGGTACCATCACAATATAAAACAACTGCAAGGTATTGGTGATTTGGGTGGCGACCTCACGCCGATCGCCGCGCGTGGCGGCAGCCGCCAGCAACGGCAACGCCGTGACGGCCATGGCCACCGCCAAACTGACGACGATCATGATCAATTTATTGGCATTGCCGGCAAACAAGGCATAGATCTCGTCGAGGCGCGGCTTCCCAACTAAATACCGTTGCTGCATCAAGGGATTGAACGTATATTGATCGACAATGTAATACAAATTGATTGCCGAATCCAACACGATGAACGGAATGGCTTGCTTGAAGATATCGATCAAAATCTGACCGACGGAAATTTGGATCTGGTCGGCACTTTGCGCCGCCAGCCCAGCAAACCGTTCCTTTTGCCGGAATAAGTAGATCACTAAGAGGCTGAGCCCAAAAACTGCCCCCACAAACGCTGCGAAAGTTGATTGTGACACTGCATCGACGTAATTATGATTGCCTAAGCGCATGATCACATACGTCATCAGCAACATATAAATGATCCGCGCAACTTGCTCGATGAACTGACTGATCGCACTAGGCGCCATTTCGTTATAGCCTTGGAAAAAGCCGCGCAACAAACTCATCAGCGGAATGATCAACAACGGCCAAGCCAACGACCTAAACACCTGCGTCAGCGCCGGATCATGGACCGCCAACCATGGCGCCAACGCCCATAAGGCCCCACAAGAAATGAGGCCCATTGCCGACATCAATAAGGCCCCGTTCCAAAATAGTTTAAATCCAGTTTTATATTCATTGAGTGCATTATAATGGGCAACTTGCTTGGAGATCGCACTCGGGATCCCCGCAGTGCTGATGATCAAAAAAACGCTGTAGATCTGATAACCCTTGGTAAATAAAGCGTTGGCGGTCAAAAAAGCCGCGCCCATCCAGATCCGCCACGGGACGATATAGATCGCCCCTAGGATCCGGGAAAGAATGCTGCCGGCAGTCATCCACGCCGATCCCCGCAGCATCTGTTCCTTTGCAGACCGTTCAACGTGGGCTGCAGGTGTATGTTTATCCATTTAAAAAGGACGCTCCTCACAATGCCAGATACTTTATATTTTAATTGAAAGCCCGCCCCCTTTCAACGCCAACCCGCCTTGTGTCACGCTGCACCTATAAAACTTCCATGCCAAAAACAGCGCTTAACGGCAACGCAAACGCCGATGACCAGCGTGCTTACGGCGCGAGTCATCGGCGTTTTGAGGCTAAACTTTGGATTAGTGACGCTTTTATTAAGGCAATTAAAACTTACCGCACCACAATATTGACGATTTTCTTTGGTACCACGATTTCTTTAACGACCGTCTTGTTGGCGATGAACTTCTTGACGTTTTCGACTGTTTTAGCCGCCGCTTTGATCGTGTCATCGTCAGTACCGGCATCGACTTGGATATGGCCGCGCAGCTTACCATTGACTTGTACCATCATTTGATAAGAATCAGTGACTAATGCTTGCGGGTCAAACGTTGGCCAAGGTTCATAAGTCAAGCTGTGGTCGTGATCCAACTTGCTCCAGATCTCTTCCATCAAATGCGGTGCGATCGGTGCCAACATCTTCACGAAGCCTTCAACATACTCATAAGGCAGCACGTCAACTTTTTGTGCTTCATTGATGAAGACCATCATTTGCGAGATCGCGGTATTGAAATGCAGATCTTCAAAGTCGGTGGTGACTTTCTTCACCGTTTCGTTGTATACCTTGTCCAGCTTGCCATCATTGAAGGTCGTGATATGATCACGCATCTTGCCTTCATCATCAATGAAGGTGCGATAGACCCGATCCAAGAACTTGCGAGCCCCGGCTAAACCAGTCGTGCTCCAGGCGATCCCAGCATCCAATGGGCCCATGAACATCTCATACAAGCGCAATGTATCTGCCCCGTACTGTTCAACGACATCATCTGGGTTGACGACGTTGCCTTTGGATTTGGACATCTTTTCGTGGTTGTCCCCTAAGATCATCCCTTGGTTGTACAAGCGCTGGAATGGTTCCTTATTTGGAATCGCGCCAATGTCATACAAGAACAAGTTCCAAAAACGCGCATACAGCAAATGTAAAACCGCGTGTTCGGCACCACCAATATACAAATCGACCGGCAGCCATTCTTTGAGCTTGTCATAATCCGCTAAGGCTTCTTTGTTATGCGGATCAACGAAGCGTAAGAAATACCAAGAGCTCCCTGCCCATTGTGGCATCGTGTTAGTTTCGCGTTTGCCTTTGCGCCCATTTTTATCCACCACATTGACCCAATCTTCAAGATTGGCTAGTGGTGATTCGCCCGTACCAGAAGGCTTGATATCAGCTTCTTCAGGCAGCATTAATGGCAATTCGTCTTCTGGAACCAAAGTGGTTTCGCCATCTTCCCAATGGATCACAGGGATCGGCTCGCCCCAATAGCGTTGCCGAGAAAAGACCCAATCACGCAGCTTGTAATTGACCTTCTTTTCACCAAAGCCTTTATCGGCTAACCATTCAACGACCTTGTCGATCGCATCTGCTTTATTCAAACCGTCTAAAAAGCCGGAATTGATGTGGACCCCGTCGCCAGTATAAGCCGCATCCTCGACATCCCCGCCGGCGATCACCGGCACGATCTTCAAGCCGAATTTCTTAGCAAATGCCCAGTCCCGGTCATCATGTGCTGGCACCGCCATGATCGCACCAGTCCCATAGCTGGCCAATACATAATCAGAGATCCAAATCGGCAGCTTTTCGCCATTAACCGGATTGAGCGCATATGCCCCAGTCCAAACGCCGGTCTTATCTTTATTCAGATCCGTCCGTTCCAAATCTGATTTATGCGCGATCGCGGCTTGATATTCTGCCACCGCCGCTTTTTGTTCTGGGGTCGTGATTGCATCGACTAACTCATGTTCCGGCGCCATCACCATGTAGCTGGCCCCAAACAACGTATCCGGCCGGGTAGTGAAAATATCAAACGCCTGGTTTGAATCAGCCACTTGGAAGGTCACTTGGGCCCCGACAGACCGCCCGATCCAGTTGCGCTGCATCTGCTTGATGTTTTCCGGCCAATCCAAGTTATCCAGATCTTCTAACAACCGGTCAGCATAAGCGGTGATCTTGAGCATCCACTGCCGCATTGGCTTGCGCACGACTGGGAAGCCCCCGCGTTCGGTTTTGCCATCGATCACTTCTTCGTTGGCCACCACGGTACCTAGATCTGGACTCCAGTTGACTGGGATCTCTGCTTCATAAGCCAAGCCGCGCTTGTACAACTGCTCAAAGATCCACTGTGTCCACTTATAATAACCAGGGTCAGTCGTCGCCAGTTCGCGGTTCCAATCGTAAGAAAAACCCAGGCTGTTGATCTGGCGCTTGAAGTTTTCGATATTCTTCTTGGTGAATTCTTTGGGGTTGTGGCCCGTGTTCAAGGCATATTGCTCAGCTGGCAAACCAAACGCATCCCAGCCCATTGGATGCAAGACATTATAGCCTTGCATCCGCTTCATCCGAGCGGTGATATCAGTTGCGGTGTAGCCTTCAGGATGCCCAACATGCAAGCCTTGACCAGACGGGTACGGAAACATGTCGAGTGCGTAATAGTTTTTCTTGTTGGGATCTGTGGTGGTATTGAATTCATTGTGCTCTGCCCAATACTTTTGCCACTTCTTCTCGATCGCCTTGTGATCGTATGCCATCAATATTGCCTCCTAAGATTGCTCAAACAAACAAAAAACCGCCCTATACATATAGGACGGATTTCCCGCGGTACCACCTAAGTTCTGCGATTGCAGCGCTTGAACGGATAACGGTCAGGGCCGGCAGCCGTTACTGGATTCACGGTCGCAACGCAAAGGTGAGTTCATCGACCGCCATGCCAGGCTCACATTGCCCGCCTGATTTCTGACTGTCCCGCAGGTCAATTACTAGTCCCTTGTTCGTTTGATATTGGGTCAATAATAGCAAAATCTCCGCGACATAACAAGCCTTCTCACCGGAAAACGTGCTAAGATGCAAGCATAATCTTTAGCCTTTAGGCTAGAAAGCAGGTCATTATGTCACGTCCAAAATTACCCTTGATCGTTGCTGTTGGTGCTTGGCTTGCCAGTTTGCCCTTGATCATTGGCGTCGCCACCAAAGCGCCTTGGGTGCATGCCTTCGACCAGCCCGTGATCAATGCGGTCACCGCCTGGCGTCCCGCTGAGTTGACGCATTTTTTGCTGGTCATCACCGCCAGCGGCAATCCAGCAAGTGTCGTCGGCTTAGCCGCTGTCTTCGCGTTTGCGCTGATCTACAGCCGCCGAAGGCATCAAGCCGCTTTTGTTGGCATCAACGTTGCCGGGCTCAGTGCGGTCAATCATCTACTCAAACAATGGCTCCAACGCCCGCGCCCATTTATCGCCGATCCCACGATCACCCCCTTGACTGCTGCCGGTGGGTTTTCATTTCCTAGCGGTCATGCTTCTGGGGCGATGCTTTTATATGGCAGCTTAATACTTTTAACCACCCTTTGGTCATGGCCCCCAAAACGGCGCTGGCTCACCCGACTGTTGGCCGGGCTAATGATCTTATTGATCGGTTATTCGCGCATCTACGTTCAAGTTCATTACCCTAGTGACGTCTTGGCCGGGTATCTGACTGCCTTAGGGAGTTTATGCTTGCTGTGGTGGCTGGCTTATCCGCAACTGGCAGCAGAACAGCACCAGTTGACGCAAGACGTGCTTTTGCAAAAATGACTGGCTAGTCATTGACCGGCCAGTCATTTTGGTGCTAAACTGCAGTTGCAACCTTGATGCACCCGCGTTTACCCTTTTAAGGAGGCCATCAACATGGCACAACCAGTGGTTTCGCTCCAACATCTGCAAAAACGGTTTGGGCACTTCCAAGCGCTTAAAGACGTCACCTTAACCGTCAATGCCGGAGAGGTTTTTGGTTTTATCGGGCCAAATGGGGCCGGCAAGTCCACCACGATCCGCACACTATTAGGAATTTTGAAAAAAAGCGGCGGTGAAGCAACGATTTTCGGCAAAGACGTTTGGCAAGATGCCGTTTGGATCCACAAACGCCTCGCCTATGTCCCTGGCGACGTCTATTTGTGGCCCAATTTATCTGGCGGTGAAGTGATCGATTTCTTATTGAAGCTCAATGGCCAACGCCACAGTGCGGCCACTGATGCTTTGATCCAAGATTTTGCACTGGATGTGACTAAAAAATGCCGCACCTATTCCAAAGGCAACCGCCAAAAAGTGGCATTGATCGCCGCTTTTTCAACGGCAGCAGACTTGTACATCTTTGATGAACCGACCAGCGGCTTGGACCCACTGATGGAAGCCGTCTTCCAAAAACATGTCCGCGCTTTAAAAACCGCAGGCAAATCTGTGCTGCTTTCCAGCCACATTCTCAGTGAAGTCGAGCGCATGTGTGACCGTATCGGGATCATTCGCGCCGGGGAAGTCATTGAAACCGGCTCATTAGCCGATATGCGCCACCTTTCCCGCACCCAGATCAAAGTCACGACCAGCCAAGATCCGAGCGCGATCCAGCAGTTGGCTGCCGTACACGGGTTTACCCAAACTGGCAGCCAAATCAGTTTTGCCGTCGATTCTGAACAGCTCAATACCGTGTTAACGGCCTTGACGCCATTGGGGATCCAACAATTACAAAGCACCCCGCCGACTTTAGAAGACCTCTTTTTGCGGTATTACCACCAGCAGGAGGCGCAGTCATGATGACCCACAATGCAAATGTCGGCCAGCTCTTACACCTAAATCTGCGCCGCGACTGGTTGAAACTTGCCCTTTGGCTGATCGGCTTGGTGGGGTTGATGGGCGGTGCCGCAGCAAAATTCAACGGGTTATACGGCACGCAAACCGCCATGCGATCGATCATCACCACCCTGAAAGCGCCTGCAATGGTGTCACTGCTCGGCCCATTTACGGCTGCTCAGCCATATACCGTCGCCGGGATTTATGCCGCAGAAATGATGGTTTTTATGGGCTTATTTGTCGCCATGATGAATATCTATTTTGCCATTCATGCGACTCGCCAAGATGAGGATTCCGGCTTGGTCGAATTGGTCCGCGCCCATGCTACCGGGCGCAATGCCCCACTGACCGCCGCAATTTTAGAGTTGCTTTTACTGAATTTGACGGCCGGTATCTTGGAAGCCTTGAGTCTGCAAGTTTCCGGCATGCACGGCATGACCACTGTGGGCAATTGGCTTTTTGGCGCCGGGTTAGCCGCATTTGGCTTGATGTTTGGGGCTTTTAGCTTGCTGTGGGCGCAATTGGCAGATACTAGCCGTGATGCCACCATGATGAGTTATGTCTGGCTGGGCAGCTTATTCATTGCTCGGATGGCCACTGATGTGCAAGCGCCAGAGGCGACTTGGCTGACGGTGTATGGCTGGATCGAAAAACTTGATATTTACGCGACTGATCAGTGGCTGCCGGTTGGCTTGATGCTTGCCGTAACTGTGGTTTTAGGCGTTTTGACGCTTGCCGTCACCCAAAATCGCGATGTTGGCGCTGGGCTTTTGCCGCAACGCAAAGGACGGCAAGGCGCCTCTGTTTGGTTGAACAGCCCATTGGCGCTGATCGCCCGCCTTGAGCGCACCAGTACCTTGATCTGGCTTTTCGGGCTGGGTATTTTAGGGGCCACTTATGGTTCGATTTTTGGTACCGCCGGTGATTTGTTAACTTCCAATCCGACGATGGCCAAATTGATCGGTACTGCCGCCACGCATGCCGCAAATCGGACCATTGTTTTGGCTTTCACCAACAAATTAGCGGTGATTTTCGTCATCCTCGCGACGCTGCCAGGCTTAAGTACGCTTTTGCGCATCAACGCAGATGAACGCAAAGGCTACTTTGAAGCCCTACATGCCCGCAACGTCAGCCGCACCCGGCTATATGCCAGCATCGCCGTATATGGCTTGCTGGTTGCGGTACTCGCCTTTTTTTGCGGGATGGTCGGGATGATCGCCGCTGGCCAAGCCGTCATGCCGCATGCACCGACCGTCAGCCACTTGATGCGCGCTTTTTGGGGATATGTGCCGGCGCTGATCGTGGTCTATGGCTTAGGGGCATGTTTGGTCGGGCTGCTGCCGCGCTGGCAAAGCGTCATTTGGATCTGGCCAGCATATGGGTTTTTCTCGTTATATCTCGGCAGTCTGCTTGATCTTCCTCAGTGGGCCACCCGGCTGACTCCATATGGTTGGATCAATAACGTCCCAGTAGCGCAGGTCCAGTGGCCGACAGCCGCTTGGATGACCTTATTGGGCCTTGGCTTGATCCTTTGTGGCGGGTGTGCGTATGCTAACAGAGATTTGATGGTAAATTGACCAAGAAATGGAGTGCTCATGGTAAAATCTCGTCCTGCGATCGACCCAGAAAAAAAAGCGCGGATCCTCGATCGCGCCATGCATCAATTTGCTCAATCCGGCTACCGCGACACCAAGACTGACGCGATCGCCCAAGCTGCCAATGTTTCTAAGGGATTGATCTTTAACTACTTTGGCTCCAAAGAGCAGCTTTATTTAGAAACGGTGCAAACGACCTATGCCAAGATCATGGCAGTCGCCGACTTGTCGGTATGGCAAGAGGCGCCTGACCTCAAGCAAATGATCCAGCGGGCATTGCGCTACAAGATCAGCTTGCAACTGCAATATCCTGATGAGTTCGCATTGAGTATGCAGGCCTTTGCAGAAGTCGGTCATCTGCCTAAGCGCTTGCAACCTAAGATCCAAGCGATCTGGACCGCTGTCACCACTGAGAACGTGCCGGATATGGTCACGCCTGTGCTCAAGCGCATGCCGCTGCGGCCAGGCATTGCAGTTGAAACTGTCGCCAAACTGTTGCTCACGATGATCGATTTGATCACTGAACAAAGCAAAGAGATGATCCGTCAAGATCCCAATATCAAGATCGACGCCTTTGATCCAGTGATTGCTCAAGTACTTGACGCGATCGATATCCTCGAACATGGCTTTTTAGCCCCTGACGCATGATGGTGTCACAATCAAAACGCGCTTGGATCACGATTCGTTAATCGTGGCCCAAGCGCGTTTTGGCGTTGCGCATCACTTACCTGATCCTTGCAGCCGCCTGATTTGGCCGCGTTGCCAGCCAAACACAAATCACCGAGCAAGCCAACAATACGACTAACACCAGCAACCCATGGGCGCTGCCGACAATGGTCCCAGCAGCTAGCGGCTTAGTCGCGGCTTGTCCTGCTGCGACTAATGCCGCCGCCACACTAGTGCCGACTGCAGCAGCAAATTGCTGCAGCGTGTTGAAGATCGCATTGCCATCAGCAGCTGCCGCTTGTGACAATTGCTTTAACCCGTCGGTCATGATATTGCCATAACTCAAACCGATCCCAAGCATAAAGACCGCATACCAACCCATGATCGCCCCATCGGCCAAGTGGCCACTGCTGATCAGCAAGCCCAACATCCCGCCAAATGCCAATCCTGCACCTAAACGCAGTGGCCATGCAGGCCCAACATGGTCAAACCACCGGCCGCTTAACGGCCCAGCCAAAGCCCCTAAAGCAGCGCCAGGCAACACGATCAGCCCTGCCACCAAGGCGGTTTTGCCATTGACCAGTTGAATATAGTTCGGCAATAAAAACGATAACCCTAACGCACTGATCTGCAAACAAACAAAAGCCCCCACCAGGACCCGAAACGTTGGCGTCGCTAATGGTTGCAAATTAATGATCGGTTGCGCCAAGCGCTGGCTGCGATGCCAAAAACCAGCAAAAGCCAATATTCCAAGTCCCAAAGCACCGCCTACTGACCAACCGAAAAACGCTTGCGTCCCCCAGTTGCTGATACCATAGATCAACCCGGCAAACGTCACGATGACCAAGCCCACGCTTAAGCCATCGATAGCGACTGCTTGGGTGGGATTTTTTTGCTGGATGCACACCACCCCTAAGATCAACGCGATCACTAATACCGGTAATAAAAACATAAAGATATACCGCCAGGACCAAGTCGACACCACAAAGCCGCCAAATGTTGGTCCGATCGCTGGTGCAACGCCGGTGATCATAGTCCCCACGCCCATCATGGTGCCGATTTTAGCTGGTGGAACTTGCTCCAAAATAATATTGAACATCAACGGTAAGGCAATGCCGGTCCCTAGCCCTTGGACCCCGCGGCCTAACAGCAGCATTCCAAAATTGACTGCCGCACCATCTAAGCCTACGCCGATAATAAACCCGCTGATTGCCCACAAAAAAAGCGTTTTGGTGCGAAAACGCCGCTTCAACACGGCTGACAAAGGCACCATCGCTGCGACGACCAATAGATACAAAGTCGTCAGCCACTGGACCGTATTCGTGGCGACATGGAATTCTTTCATTAACGTTGGAAACGTGATGTTCATAGCAGTTTCAACGATCACCCCGCAAAATGACATTAATCCAGTGGCGATGATCGCACCAACGACTTTAGGTGAGATTTTGGTTTGCATGTGTGCCTCCCATTCGTTAGCGAGCTAACGAATACTAGTTTACCGCAATTTTTGGTGTGTGCAAGTTTTTTCGCGATCTCCTGCTGCCCGCCTGGCTCATGTTGGCTGCCTCATTGACGCTCACCTTGTTTGCGAAAAAAAACACCCCTTGATGGGATGCTGGCGGTTAACCGATTTAATGAACGATCCTTGCGGTTGACCATTAGCGGTGCACCTAGTCACGCAGCGTCTCATCCAGGTGCTGAGACTCAAGCTCGCGCAGTTCTGCTTCTGTTGCCACCATGTGGTCATCAAAGTGGGCCAATTTCCAATGCAAGTGGTCAATGGCCGCCTGCAGGTCATCACGCTTTTCTTCCATGATGGCGAGTTGTTCCGCCAAAAGCGTCCGCTGTGCTTCGAGGTTATTTTCCTGAGCATCAAACAGGTGGATATACCGTTGCAAAGACTCGATGCTCATCCCCGCGTTGCGCATCTGCTTGGCAAAGTTGATCCGGCGAATAATACGGTCATCGATTGCTCGCACACCAGCCGCCGACCGGTCAATATTGGGGATCAATCCCTCTTTTTCATAATAGCGGATCGTCGCCGCAGGCACGCCTGTGCGTTCACTGGCTTCTTTGATGTTCATATACTTTCTCCTTGCTTGTTGGTTTAATTATCACTCAATTTGCGGATGCTGGCGAACTGACGCGATATTTATTCTGGCCGGTTGATGCCGATACTTTCACGACTGTAAAGTTTAGCATCGCTCAAGGCCGCAATCGACAATTTGGCGATCGCGCGGCAAGAAACGTCTCGGCCGCCAAACGGTTCGCCTTGGCGCGTGACTTCGTAATCATCACTGCCATGATCAAATCAGCCTGGCCGGATCACAGTATAATTCAGACTTGAGGCGGTGACGATATCCGCTGCTTGCCGATAACCCACAAGCAGCGGGTTATGCGCCAAATTACCTTGGGCCCCCACTCGCGCGGGAATTTCGTTATCAATCCCCATCGAGGCGATAAACACTAATCTAGACGCACCTGCTTCAGTCACTGCGGAAACGATACTGCGCGCCATCGCCGCCAAGTTGCCACTAAGCGCGGCAAAAACAGCATCCACCCCAGCCAGTGCCTTGACCAGTGCCGCTTGATCCAACACGTTAATATTCATTGCTTGTTCTCTTGTCGGGTCAAGGGCAAGGCTTGCAGCATGGCGGGAAACCAACACCAGCTTGGCATCTGTTGTCGCAAGCAATTCCTGGCGCGTGACCCGGCCCAGGGAACCGGTGGCGCCAATTAGCATCATTTTCATCAGTTTTCCTCCGATTTCGTTGTGCGCCGGACAATGTTCAGCGTCGCCAGCAGGGCAATGACCATGAACCCTGCCATCAGCACCGCTGCGTGATCATAACTGACCGCCGCCTTGGTGAAGCCGCTGGTCAGCGCCACAATGACCGACAAACCAAAAGATCCGCCGATTTGGTGGGCGGTGTTGACCACCCCAGAAGCCGCGCCGGCAATAACGGGATCAGTGTGCGCCACCCCGGCTACTGTTAACGGGCTCAAGCTCAAGCCTTGCCCGATCCCAATAATGACCATTGGCATTGCCAAAGCCCAGAAGTAGCCGCCTTGAATGCCGATCAAAGCGCCCATGATCAATCCCGCCAGTGTGATCACAACGCCTGTGACCAACAATTGATTGTTGGTGAAGCGGTTGTTGAGCCGCGCCAACACGGTAGCCGAGATGAACTGCGGAATCGTTTCAGGCAAAAAACCAAGCGCCGCCAGCAGCGGGGTGTAACCGTAAACGTTTTGCATCGCTTGCGGCACCAAGAAGAAGTATGAGATCATCGCCCCAAGGTAGAAGAAGCGCGCGATGTAAGCACTGCTGCGTTCATTATCGGCAAACAACCGCAACGGCATCAACGGGTGAGCGATGCGCGATTCGGCCAACCCGAACAAAGCCAAGAATACCACCGCGACGACCCCAGCCGCCACGCGAGCGTATGCCCCGTTGATGCTGTAAATCAAACCGGCAAAGCCAATGACCGACGTGACGGCACCGACCCAATCAAGCCGCCCGCCTTGCCCTTTGGTCTGAGGCACCACCTTCAACGTCAAGACCAGCAAAACGAGCCCCACCGGCACATTCAACAAGAACCCCACACGCCAAGAAAAATAACTGGCAATCAAACCGCCGATGACTAAGCCAAAGCTGGCGCCAATGCCGGCAGTGGCCCCGTAATAAGCGATGGCGCGCGTGCGCATATTACCGGTATAGTTGTCCATCAACAAAGCCAGCGTGGTTGGCGCCAGAATCGCCGACCCCACCCCTTGCAATGCGCGCATGGCAATGATCAGGGCCCCGTTTTGCGCCAACCCGACCAGCAAGGAACCGATCGTAAACAAGGTCAAGCCGCTGATAAACACCTTCCTGCGCCCAATCATATCACCGGCGCGCCCGCCAAGCATCAACAACCCGCCAAAAGTCAGCGCGTAAGCATTCGTCACCCAAGCCAGACTCTGCGCATCCATCTGCAAGTCTTGCGCGATCTTAACCGTGCTGGTAAACACGATGGAATTATCTAACAGGATCATCAAGTAACTGATCAAGATGATTGGCAGCACCAACCCAAATTTTTGTTTTTGCATGACAGCCTCCAAGCTTGTTTTCATGTAAACGCCGATATGACAGCGTTGTTCTTAACTGATGAATTTAGCTTAAGCCTTAAAGTGAACTTTAAGGCAAGGCTTTTCTGCAAAAAAAAGCAACTTTTCTCGGATTTGCGAGAAAAGTTGCAATGGGTTTATTCGCTGATCACCAGCAACGACTTAATCGCGGTGCGCTGATCCATCGCCGCATAAGCAGCTTGCACATGATCCAGGTCAAAGCGCTTGGTGAAGACCTTGCCAGGATGGATCTCACCGTTCAACACCGCTTGCAGCAGTCCGCCACGGTCATGCGTGGTGACCGCCGCGACGCCGCCGCGCAAGCCGATGTTGCGCCAAAACAAGTCGTTGGTGTTCATCTGCGGGTTTTGCGGAATGCCAACGCGGCCAACAACCGCACCTGGCCGGCCCACTTGCACCGCCGTGGCCACTGACTGTTCGTTCCCAACGCATTCAAGGATAGCATCAGCACCGCTGTCGTCGGTAAGCGCCATGACCTTAGCCACCGCTTCATCCCCACGTTCAGGCACAATGTCGGTAGCGCCAAATTCCCGCGCCAGCGCCTGGCGATCGGCATGGCGGCTCATGGCAATGATTCGCTTTGCGCCAAGCAGCTTGGCAGAAAGCACCCCACTTAAGCCCACGGCGCCATCACCCATGACCACCACTGTGTCACCAGGTTTCACTTCGGCAGCCTGTGCAGCGTGGTAACCCGTCGCCATCACGTCAGACAAGGCCAACAAGTCATTGAGCTGCTCATCAGTGTAGTCGCTTGGTTGGCCCGGCACTTTCACCAGCGCCCAGTTGGCATTCTCATAGCGCAAATACTCCGCTTGATAACCCACCGGGCTGCCTTGATGCTTAAACGTGAGACAGTCCCCGTCAAAGCCTGCCAAGCAAGCTGCACAATGACCGCAACCATGAGTGAACGGGACAATGACAAAATCGCCAGGCTGCACATTGGTCACAGCCGCCCCGACACTTTCAACCACGCCGATCGCCTCGTGGCCGACTGGTTGGTTAGCGGCGCGCTTGGAAATGCCGCGGTACCACCACAGATCCGACCCGCATACGCACGCGCGCACGATACGGATCACTGCGTCTGTAGGAAATTCCACCTGGGGTTTAGGCAAGTCGTGTACTGCCACTTGACCTGGTTCAACAAAAATTGCTGCTTTCATATTTTCCTCCTTGATCTCAGGCAACTGCCGTCGCCACTTTGCATGATGCCTTTAGCCTACACCTTAAAGTGAACTTTAAGGCAAGTCCTGAATATCAAATCAAGAGCGCCGCTTTTATGGCGTGTTCAGCTCGGTAAAATACTGCAGCATCTGCACGAACAATGCCCGTTGTGCTGGTGTAAAGGCGGTGGTCATGGCCGTTTGTTGCTGCGCAATGTAGGCGGTGACAGTATGGTACAAAGCTTGGGCTTTAGGCGCCAAGCGCACCATTTTTTGCCGCGCATCATCGGCAGCGATCGTCCGCGAGATCAAGCCGCGCGCTTCCATTCGCTGCAAGGCCACCGTCGCAGTAGAGCGTTGAATATTGAATTCTGTTTCGATATCGCGTTGTAAAACTTGCTCATGTTGGCCCACAAAATCGATGATCGACATTTGCATCCCGGTCAGATCAAATTGCTTGGCATAAGCATCCATGGCCTTATTCATCTGATTGGTGGCATGTTTGAGCAGCTTCCCATAATCAACCATGCGGTCTTGTCTCCTTTAGCTGAGCTTTTGCCTTCAATCGCTTCAAAAAAAGCACCCCATAAATGGGATGCTTCGTATCCAATCGCTGATCTGATGATTAACGCTTGGAGAATTGACTAGCCTTACGAGCCTTCTTCAGACCTGGCTTCTTACGTTCCTTCATACGAGGGTCACGTGTCAGCATACCGCCGCGCTTAAGGGCGCCGCGGAAGTCTGGGTCAACAGTGAGCAGCGCACGAGCAATGCCGTGACGGGTTGCGCCGGCTTGGCCAGTGTAACCACCACCGTTAACATTAACTAGGACATCATATTGACCAGTGGTTTCGGTCATGCCGAAAGGCTGAGTCATGTCCAAGATCAAGTGTTCGTATGGGAGATAGTCGTGAACGTCCTTGCCGTTCATCGTGATCTTGCCGTTACCTGGAACCAAACGGACCCGGGCAACGGAGTTTTTGCGGCGACCTGTGCCGCTGTAAGATACTTGAGCCACAGTTGTATCCTCCTTAGATTAAGTTCGTGATGTCGAGTACTTCAGGCTTTTGGGCAGCATGAGAATGATCTTCCCCTGCATACACATGAAGCTTCAAGAATTGTTGATGGCCAAGAGTGTTCTTGGTTGGCAACATCTTCTTAACAGAGTATTCAACCAAGCGAGCAGGGTTGTTCTTCAGCAAGTCGCCTGCGACTTCATGCTTCAAACCACCTGGATGCTGGCTATGACGATAGTAAATCTTGTCAGAGGCTTTTTTGCCGGTTAACTTCAACTTAGAAGCGTTGATCACGATGACGTTATCACCAGTGTCGACGTTAGGTGTGAAGGTAGGCTTGTTCTTGCCGCGCAGGATGCTGGCAACAACGGAAGACAAACGCCCAAGAGCGATGTCCGTTGCGTCGATCACATACCACTTACGTTCGATTTCGCCTGGCTTAGCCATGAATGTTGTACGCACGATTTGTTTCCTCCAATTTGTTCAGTAAGAGTTTGACACGTTAAGTTTCCGGGGCTTATCGTGGGGCAAACAATACCAGCTACTAATATACCGCAAATTGACAAGCGGGTCAATCCAAGCCGCAAAACTTTACGCCGGCAATCGCGGTTGGCGCATGATCCACCAGCCGCACGCTCCCATCAATAGGCTCAACGCCAAGCACAGCCATAATACCCCTGCCCATGTCAGCGCCTGTGCCAGCAGTGAAAAACTGACCGGACCGATCGCTGCGACTAAATAGCCGCCAGACTGAGCCATTCCGGAAAGACTGGCGGTTTTGGCCGCCGTTGCGGCTTTTTTTTGGAAAAAGACGATACAGACTGAAAAGGCTGCGCCACTGGCACCGCCGGCAATTATGGCCATCGCCGCTTGAAACCAAAAGATGACCGGCCCGACTAAGATCCCGATCAATCCCAAGGCAAATCCGCCGCTGGCAATGACCACGATGATGGCCAAACCGTGTTTGCGCTCGGCAATACTAGGCGTCAATAAGGTCAGCGGCAAGCCAAATAGCTGAAAGCAAGTCGCCAACTCACCAGCGGCCACAGCGTCAAAGCCGGTATGTTGCCAGATCGTTGGCAGCCACGTTAACAAAGAATAATAAAGCAGTGACTGCAACCCAAAAAACAACGCGATCCCCCAAGCCAGCGGCGCATGTCCCACCGTCTCAGCACCCGTGCCAACAGAGGCAGCCAATGGTTGTCCATGCAGCTGCGGCAATGCGCACAGCCAGATCACCAGCGCCAAGACACTGCCGCTGCCTAACAATGCCATCGTCCCAATCGGCCCTACTGCATGTGCCAACAGCCCGGCAGTCCCGGTCCCAAAGCTGGCGACAAGCCCCATGGCGGTGGTATATAGCGTGGTCATCGCGGCGGTTTTGGTGGGGAATTCTTGCTTGATCAATGCCGGTAACAACACATTGCCGCCAGCGATCCCCAATCCCGAAAGCGCCGTTCCCAACAACAAGCCCCAGGCATTTCCCAACAAGCGCAACCCGGCTCCTAACACCAAGGCAGTTGCAGTTACCGCCAGCGTCTTTCCTAATCCCCGGTGCGCGCCGAGCCGCCCAATCAGCGGTGAGGCCAAGGCAAACATGACTAATGGAATCGTCGTCACTAATCCTGCCAAAGCACGCGGTAAGGCGCCAGCTTGAGCCAAGGTGCCGATCAACGGCGGCATCATCGTGATCGGCAAGCGTAAATTGGCCCCGATCAAAAATACCCCCAGCGTTACCAACCATGTCAGCTTTTTTTGTGCCATCCCCTCACCCTTTCATGACTGCTGATCAATCATAATACACTTCTTTAAGATATAACCCTGACGCTGGTGCCGTACCGCGGGCTTGCTGGCGGTCTTTGACCGCATACAAGCGGATAAAATCATGCACCTCTCGGCGGCCGCTGCCGATTTCCAGCAAGGTGGCGACTAATATCCGCACCATGTTATACAAAAAACCATTGCCATAAAACTCAAAGATGACTTCATGATGCGCCGGGTCGTCTTTGACCGTCGCTTCATAGATCGTGCGTACTTTGTCTTGAATCACCCCGCCACTGGCCGCAAAGCTGGTGAAATCATGCGTCCCCACGACATCTTTCAAGGCTTCTTGCACCCGATTCAAATCTAGTGGGTAAGGCCAATGACCGGTGTACAAACGGTTGAATGGATCCGTGAAGCGACCGCGGGCGACTCGGTACAAATACCGTTTGCCGCGAGCTGAATAGCGGGCGTGAAACGCAGCTGGGACGATTTCTGCTTTTAAGATCTCAATATCCAATGGCATCAGCGAATTCATCGCGCGCAGCATCGCTTGTTCCGGGATATTGCCAGGATAATCAAACGAAACGACTTGGCCTAAAGCATGCACGCCTGAATCGGTGCGGCCAGAACCATCCACGTGGATCGCATCCACTTTTGCCATTTTCCCCAAGGCCTTTTGTAACACCCCTTGGACTGTGCGTTGCTGCGGTTGAATCTGATAACCCGCAAAGTGGGTGCCATCATAGGCCAAGGTCAGTTTATAGTGTGTCATTGTTTTCTCCATCAATTCCGATAAAAATTCAGGCGCCCGATTAACATCGCACGCCTGAAAGCATTCCAATCACTTCACTAGCAGCATCACTGCCGTAAAAAGACTAATACGACCGTCAACACGCCCATCCCCAAAGCGGCATAAAGATCTTTGGCATGGTATTGCAAGATACGAAACTTAGTCCGATTATCGCCGCCTTGATAGCCGCGTGCATCCATGGCCGTCGCCAGATCTTCGGCGATGGTAAAACTATCGACGAACAATGGGATCAGCAATGGAACGACGGCTTTCATCTGCTGAAACAGATTGCCTGTACCAAAATCGACCCCACGAGCGCGCTGCGCATTCATGATCTTGGTCGTTTGATCCATCAACGTTGGCACAAACCGCAATGCGATCTGCAAGACTAATGCGAGTTCTGTCACCGGCACTTTGACCTTGCGCAAAGGTTTCAGCAGCGACTCCACAGCATCTGCCAACGAAAGCGGCTGCGTCGTCAACGTCAAAAGCGTCGACACAAAAATGATCAGCACAAAGCGCATGAAAATAAACGCACCATTGGTGAGCCCGTATTGGGTGATCGCCAGCCAGCCAAAAGACCAATACACGGCACCGCCTTTAGTGAAAAAGATCTGCAAAGCGACCGTGAACAAGATCAACCAGATCATTGGCCGCACACCGCGGAGGAAAAACCCGATCCGTACTCGTGACAACAAGATCATGCCCATCGTCGCGGCAAACATCAACAAATAGCTTTGCCAATTGTTCGCGAGAAAAATGATGGCAATATAGTAAAAACTGGCCATCAGCTTAGTGCGCGGATCGAGGCGGTGAACGAATGAATCACCAGGAATATACCGTCCTAATATCAACTTATCCATGCGGCTGCCCTCCGATCTGCGGGAGGAGTTGGTCAGCCAATTCCGCCACCGTCAAAGGCATTGGGGAAAAGGTGAAACCTTTTTGCCGTAAACGTTGCGCAAAACGGGTCGTTTTCGGTAATCCCAGTTGTTTTTGGACCAACCAATCAGGGTCGGCAAAGATCTCTCGCGGTGAACCTTGCCGCACCAAAGCACCGTGTTCCATCACCAGTACATGATCTGCATAATCGGCGACATCATCCATTTGGTGCGTCACCAAAACGATCGTCAGGCCGTGCTCATCATGCAAGCGTTTAAACATGGTCATCATTTCCTGCCGGCCAGCCGGATCTAGGCCGGCCGTTGGTTCGTCTAACACCAGTACCTCTGGCTGCATGGCCAAAACACCAGCAATCGCCACGCGCCGCATTTGCCCACCAGAAAGATCAAATGGTGACTGGTCCAAGACTCCCTTAGGCAACCCAACTTGGGTCACCATTTCTGCGGCTAAAGCCAACGCATCAGCTTCTGGCACCCCAAAATTTTGTGGCCCAAATGCAATATCCTTGGCCACCGTTTGCTCAAACAGCTGACTTTCCGCGAACTGAAAAACCATCCCCACTTTTTGACGCAACGGTTTAAGATGCTTGTTGGACGTCTCATTGGTGATCTTAAAATCCCCGATCGTCACAGTGCCCGCCGTTGGTTTCAGCAGTGCATTCAGATGTTGCAGCAACGTCGATTTTCCGCTTCCTGTATGGCCAATGATCGCCGTATAGCTGCCATCACGGATGGTCGTTGACACGTCTTTAAGCCCATCACCAGCAAAAGGTGTCCCTGCTTGATAAGTAAAACTTACATGGTCGAATGTAATGTCCACAGGTCCTGTACCAACCCTTCCTCATCTAGATACGCCGCTGGCATGCTCACGCCGCGCTTGCGCAATGCCGCCTTTAACTTTTCTGGATAAGGCACATCTAAGCCCAGCGACAATAGTTCTTCTCCGTGTGCAAAAATTTCACTTGGTGTCCCGACTTCTTTGATCTGACCATCATCCAGCAGTAATATCTGATCCGCACTCGCGGCTTCATCGATATCATGAGTGATCGACAACACCGTTAGCTGTTGTTGCTGGCGTAATGTCCGGATCAGCGTTAATATTTCCTGCCGGCCAGCCGGATCAAGCATCGAAGTTGCTTCATCTAAGATGATGATCTCCGGCTGTTGCGCAACGATCCCCGCAATCGCGACCCGCTGCTTTTGCCCACCAGATAACCGCGCAGGTTCTCGGCTGGCAAAATCTTGCATATTGACTGCAGTCAATGCATCCTTGACGCGCGTCACCATTTCCGGACCCGGCACACTGCGATTTTCCAATCCAAAGGCAACGTCATCTGCCACCGTAGCCCCAACAAATTGATTATCCGGATTTTGAAAAACAATCCCGACTTTGGCACGAATATCCCACACGGTTTGTTCGCTGAGGCGCAACCCACCAACGGTCACAGTCCCTGTTTCAGGTGCTAATAAGCCATTGATGTTTTTGGCAAGGGTCGATTTACCGCTGCCGTTATGGCCGATGATGGCCCACCATTGACCTGCAGGTACCGCAAAGGAGACATCGCTCAACGCCGCCTGCTTGGCTTCTGGGTAATGATAACTAAGGTTTTGCACGGTAATCGCATCAGTCAAGTTCGTCGCCTTCCTCTCATTGCATAACGTCAATATCATAACACATTTTACCTGTCAAAACGTTACTTGCATAGCTTCAAGCTGACCCACAAAAAAAGCTCTGAAACGTTAAGATAACGTTTCAGAGCTCATATCATACCATCCGGTATTATGATACCGGCGATCGGGGTCGAACCGATACTCCATTGCTGGAACTGGATTTTGAGTCCAGCGCGTCTGCCAATTCCGCCACGCCGGCATGATATTTAAAGATTATACACTCTTTTGGCCCTAGCCGCAAGAAAGGCGGTGATCGGATTTGAACCGACGCATAGAGGTTTTGCAGACCTTTGCCTTACCACTTGGCTACACCGCCAGGAAAGTGCTGCTCCAAAGAGCAATTGGGGTAGCTGGATTCGAACCAGCGCATGACGGAGTCAAAGTCCGTTGCCTTACCGCTTGGCTATACCCCAGAAAAGGGCGGATAGTGGGGATCGAACCCACGTGTGCCGGTGCCACAAACCGGTGTGTTAACCGCTTCACCATATCCGCCATGGCAATAAAAGCAGGGATAGTAGGAATTGAACCCACACTGACGGTTTTGGAGACCGTAGTTCTACCTTTAAACTATATCCCTATAACTGGAGGATCTAGGATTCGAACCTAGGAACCCGAAGGAACGGATTTACAGTCCGTCGCGTTTAGCCTCTTCGCTAATCCTCCATAAAATGGCGCGGGACGGAATCGAACCGCCGACACATGGAGCTTCAATCCATTGCTCTACCAACTGAGCTACCGAGCCATTAACGGTTCCAACGAGACTCGAACTCGTGATCTCCTGCGTGACAGGCAGGCGTCCTAACCAACTAGACCATGGAACCAACATATTTAATTGTAATTGCGGGAGCTGGATTTGAACCAACGACCTCCGGGTTATGAGCCCGACGAGCTACCAGACTGCTCTATCCCGCGATAATTTTAAAAGGAGAATGAGGGATTCGAACCCTCGCGTGGGTCTCCCCACCTGACGGTTTTCAAGACCGTTCCCTTCAGCCACTTGGGTAATTCTCCATGACTACAGCTGACTGACCCGTACGGGATTTGAACCCATGTTACCGCCGTGAAAGGGCGGTGTCTTAACCACTTGACCAACGGGCCATCATACAACGGAGACGGAGGGATTTGAACCCTCGCGCCAGTTTCCCGACCTACACCCTTAGCAGGGGCGCCTCTTCAGCCACTTGAGTACGTCTCCATGACAATATTATTCAGTTAAATGGGCCTAAATGGACTTGAACCATCGACCTCACGCTTATCAGGCGTGCGCTCTAACCAGCTGAGCTATAGGCCCAAAACAAGATTCCAGCGGGTGACGAGAATCGAACTCGCGACAACAGCTTGGAAGGCTGTGGTTTTACCACTAAACTACACCCGCATTTAAGGTATCGGGTAATGGCGCGGGACAGAATCGAACTGCCGACACATGGAGCTTCAATCCATTGCTCTACCAACTGAGCTACCGAGCCGACACCGGTTCCAACGAGACTCGAACTCGTGATCTCCTGCGTGACAGGCAGGCGTCCTAACCAACTAGACCATGGAACCAATTGCGGGAGCTGGATTTGAACCAACGACCTCCGGGTTATGAGCCCGACGAGCTACCAGACTGCTCTATCCCGCGATAATAGTAAATTTTAAACTAGCCGATCCATCAATTGCGCCACGATGGACCTTGTAGGGCTCGAACCTACGACCGGACGGTTATGAGCCGTCTGCTCTAACCAACTGAGCTAAAGGTCCAAGCACGATCGCGGCGGGGGGGATCGAACCCTCGACCTCCCGGGTATGAACCGGACGCTCTAGCCAGCTGAGCTACACCGCGAAAAACTTTATGGACTCGCGTCCAATCGGGAAAACAGGATTCGAACCTGCGACCCCCTGGTCCCAAACCAGGTGCTCTACCAAGCTGAGCTATTTCCCGAACAATGCACCCAGTAGGAGTCGAACCTACAACCTTCTGATTCGTAGTCAGACACTCTATCCAATTGCGCTATGGGTGCATGTGCTTTCACCGATTACTCGGCGAAGCGGAAGACGAGATTCGAACTCGCGACCCCCACCATGGCAAGGTGATGTTCTACCACTGAACTACTTCCGCATTAAATATTCAATTACTGCCGACTAAAGGATTCGAACCTTCGACCCTCTGTTTACAAGACAGATGCTCTGCCAGCTGAGCTAAGTCGGCATGGACTCAACTGGTTGGTCCTGGATGGATCTGACGATCCAATGGAGGATACAGGGCTCGAACCTGTGACCCTCTGCTTGTAAGGCAGACGCTCTCCCAACTGAGCTAATCCTCCATTTACAGCGTGGCGACTTCCTACCCTCGCAGGCAGTTGCCCACCAACTACTCTCGGCGTAGAGAAGCTTAACTTCTGTGTTC
>NZ_RHOI01000050.1 GCF_003946165.1 Lacticaseibacillus baoqingensis
ACGCCGCGAAGAACATTTTGGCTAAAGGATTAGCACTAAATTAACCAAATAGTCCGTCTGGCCCTCCGGTGTCCGACGGCACTAAGGCGCTCCAGCGTCAAGTCCGTCTGGCCCTCCGGTGTCCGACGGTACTAAGACGCTAAAGCGTCAAGTCCGTCTGGCCCTCCGGTGTCCGACGGTACTAAGACGCTAAAGCGTCAAGTCCGTCTGGCCCTCCGGTGTCCGACGGTACTAAGACGCTAAAGCGTCAAGTCCGTCTGGCCCTCCGGTGTCCGACGGTACTAAGACGCTAAAGCGTCAAGTCCGTCTGGCCCTCCGGTGTCCGACGGTACTAAGACGCTAAAGCGTCAAGTCCGTCTGGCCCTCCGGTGTCCGACGGTACTAAGACGCTAAAGCGTCAAGTCCGTCTGGCAACCTGCGGACTCTAAAGGCTTTGGTAATTAGCAGGTAAGACCCGCTTGCGGGCAATCGCTGTATCTAAGCAAATTGTAGTCGCGTCGCCGTTGGGTGATGCGCTTACAAGCCTCTGACTTTAGTCAGGGGTGGTTGACCATGGCGTGGGGCAAGCTGCATCCGTCAGTTTACTGGTTATATCCATTGGTGATCTCACCGACTCGCAATGTCGTGGGGATGTTATTGTCGCTTGGTGGACCAGTTTTGATGCAGATACGTCTGGAACAGCTCGTGCGCGTTAAGATGGCGTGGCGCCGCCGTGGGTAAATACTCGCGCATTAACAAGACCCATCAGCCAGACCGGCTTGCCGCTTATCCGCTTTTGCGGGGCGCCGCTCATCTTTCACCCGAGTAATCGCGTCTGGTGAGCGGTACATATTCAGTTTATAGTCGATCTCTTGAAGATTTTGTGCCAGTTGCGTCTGTTTGGCGACGACTTTTTCGCGGTGCTTGGCCAGAAGGGTCTGACGCTGCTTGATTGTGCCCGGCCCCTGCATGACGTAGCCAATGCAGGTTCGGATATCCGCGATTTTCTTCTCGGTATTCTTCAAACAACAGACCGGGTGCAACAGCTGCAGGTCGCCGTCAGTGAATTCAAGGTAGTCTGACGCGTAGCGGGCAACGAATGGCAACAATCCCGACTTATCATAGAAACGCAGCGTGTAGACGCTCAGACCTGTTTTTTCAGCGACTTCTTTGATGGTATAGGTCAATATTATTTCCTGCTTTTGCTAGCCCTAGAGTATGCACTGAATATGGGTTAGATCGTCACTAAAAATAACAGAATAAGGAAATGTTTATAACTTAGCCACCGGCCGGGACAGGTTTCTTGCCTTACATCTCATTGCGCAACTGCTCACCCAGAATTTGCCAGTTCGGGCAGCCTTGCGGGGTTTAAGCAAGCAGGAACAAGTGACAGCCCCGCTGAAAGATCCCGGGACCGAAAATCTCGACCGACTGACCTTTGTCAAAGCTGATTTGACTCAAGATGTTGGCTGGCAGGCCGCAAGACACTGTTGAGCAAGCAGTGCTTGCCGCTGCTGATACACTCGCATTTTCCCAGCCTGATGATCCAACCGAGTATTCACAACTGGCATTCATCCGGCCCGTGGGGCACCACAGCACGACCAGCAATGCGTTTTGGCAGTATATTCATCAGTATTAATGCTCCTTTCTGAATCTATTCCGGTTTGGCATAGCTACTTCTAGACTCCGAATTGTTTGTGCTTATGCATGCTCGCATACTGAAGTCATACAAAACGGAGGTAGGATATGTCAGAGAAATATGATCTGCGTAAAGTGCTAGACGAAATCAAAGCCATTCCTGGTCAATACCACGAAACGGACAAGGAAATCGATCCCGACGCTGACTTGGCCGGTGTCTATCGGTACATTGGTGCCGGTGGGACCGTGCAGCGGCCAACTCAGGAAGGCCCAACCATGATGTTTAATAACGTCAAGGGCTTTCCGGATTCTCGCGTGCTGATCGGTCTGCAGGCTTCCCGCAAGCGGGTTGGCCTGATCCTGCACCACGACTACAAGACACTTGGTCAAATGCTTAACGAGGCCGTGAGCCAACCAGTCAAGCCTGTCGAGGTGACCAAGGCTGAAGCGCCAGCGCAAGAGGTGGTGCATCTCGCAACGGACACCGGCTTTGATATCCGCAAGCTGCTGGCAGCGCCGACCAACACGTCGGTCGATGCCGGCCCGTACATCACGATGGGGGTCGTTTACGGCCACAGCCCAAACGGCGAACAAGAAGACGTCACGATCCACCGCATGGTCTTGGAAGACAAGGACACCATCGGTATGTACATCATGCCTGGTGGCCGCCACATTGGCGCCTTTTTGAAGGAATATGAGGCGCAAAACAAGCCGATGCCGATCACCATCAATATCGGCCTGGATCCTGCCATCACCATCGGTGCCACCTTCGAGCCGCCGACCACGCCGCTTGGCTACAACGAACTGCAGGTCGCCGGCGCACTGCGCCAGCAACCCGTTGATGTCGTCAAAGGTGTGGCCGTCGATGCCAAGGCGATTGCCCGCGCCGAGTGGGTGATTGAAGCCGAGATCCTGCCAAACACCAAGATGCAAGAAGACATCAACACCAACACCGGCTTTGCGATGCCGGAATTTCCTGGCTACAACGGCACGGCCAACCCGGCGGTGAACGTCGTCAAGATCAAGGCTGTGACCCACCGCAAGGATCACCCGATCGTGCAGACGACCATTGGCCCGTCAGAAGAACACGTGTCGATGGCTGGGATCCCGACGGAAGCGTCGATTCTCAGCCTGGTCGACCGTGCGATCCCAGGCAAGGTCAAGAACGTCTACAACGCCCCAGCCGGCGGTGGTAAGCTCATGACCATTATGCAGATCCACAAAGATGACGAGGCTGATGAAGGGATTCAACGCCAGGCTGCACTGCTGGCATTCTCTGCGTTTAAAGAGCTCAAGACCGTCATTTTAGTCGATGAAGACGTCGATATTTTCGATTGGAACGACGTCATGTGGACCATTAACACGCGCTTCCAAGCCGACCGCGACATCATGGTGCTCGAAGGCATGCGGAACCACCCGCTGGATCCTTCCGAGTTGCCGGAATACGATCCGGCCCGCATCCGCGTGCGCGGCATGTCATCCAAGCTCGTGCTTGACGGTACGGTGCCTTACACGATGAAGGACAAGTTTAAGCGCGCCAGCTTCAAGGAAATGACGAACTGGCAGGACTACCTGAAGTAATTTTCGTAGGCCCTGCCGCATTCGGGAGGTAATGGAATGAAGAAGAAAATCGTTGTCGGAATCACGGGCGCTTCCGGGACCATCTACGGCCTGCGCCTGCTTGAAGCGCTGGCGGCGGACCCGGATGTGGAGACGCACCTTGTCATGAGTCCCTGGGCGAAGGAAAATCTGGCGGTCGAGGCGACTGGCTACACTGAAAAAGAAGTCAAGGCGCTGGCCGACGTGGTATACGACGACCGGGACCTGGGTGCGAGCATTGCCAGTGGCAGTTTTCAGCACGACGGCATGGTCATCGTGCCGGCCAGCATGAAGACAGTGGCGGCGATCGCTACCGGCCTGGCCGACAATCTGATTGCCCGGGCGGCCGATGTGACACTCAAGGAGCGCCGGCCATTGTTGCTGGTGCCGCGTGAGTCACCATTTAACCAAATTCATCTGGAGAATATGTTGAAGCTCTCACGGATGGGCGTTGAGATCATTCCTCCGATCCCGGCGTTTTACAACCAGCCGCAGACCATCGATGACCTGATCGACCACAACACCATGAAACTGCTGGATCATCTGCATCTGAAAAATGACTACAGCAAGCGCTGGCAAGGACTAGCTGCCGCTAAGCAGGCCGCGCGCCGGGAGGTGTCTCATGGCTGAGAAGACGTTTGCCGTGACGCGTGAAGGGTACACGATGCAGGCCAAACTGTCGCGTGAGAACCAAGATGTGCTGCTGGAAATCACTGGCGGCGATGTGCCGCACTACGGCGTGGTGACGATCGTCAGCCCGCATCAGGCAACGCAGACCATCGCGCTGCAAAGCCGCCCAGGGCATCAGCATCAAGAAGGCGTCCTGACGGAAAGAATTGCTGCGGTTATCGCACCAGCCCTTCAGAACAACGCCTTCATCGTAGGCGGTCTGCACGTTAACCGCATTACCAAGCAGCAGCTGGCGGTGGCAGGCGCCATGGCCCAAGCATTGGGAGAGCAAGTAAGAGATTACTTGCTGGCTCATCCGCGTGATGAAGTGATCGAAGAATTCTCATAACCAATCTTTAATTGTGAAGCGAGGAAAGGAAATCAAGGATGTGAGGCCGTCGATGCTGGGGAGCTGCAGGATCTCATCGAGGCAGTTGTTGGTGCCGGTGGTCTTGGTACTGATCACAAACATGCGCGGGAATAACTATTTTCCTGATGCGGATTGATAAAGAATTATGATAAGCTTTGGGTACTAACCTGAAAGGGGTTCACTATGAAAAACTTGCAGGCTGGCGGCTTCCTCTTCGTGGGCGGCGCCATCATCATGACGGTCAATCAGTTTGGCACAGTCGTTCCCATCATCGGTGGGGTGTGCGCGCTGCTTGGTGCAGGCATGCTGATTTATTATCTGTTTAGCAACGAGGGTAAGTATTAAATGAATTGAGTCTGGGTGACCGTTCGCGGTCGCCCATTTTTTTACTTTTATGTGGCGAGTTTTATTTTTTTCCGCGGAGCCGGCGAGTGACCTTTATCGGGACCTCGTCGCCCAAGTAGATGAGGATGATGAACGAACCGACGATGAGGGCGACGTAACGGAGAAAAGCGCTGAGGATCATGCCGATGACCTGCAGCGTGATCGTAAAATAGATACCGCGTCAGGCCAACGATGAGAGGTTGTCGCCGGGTTTGGCCTTGCGGGCGGCGCGTGAATTTCGAGCACCATCATGGCGTCTGTGAACGCTTCGAGCCGGTGTTTATTCGTCATTTTTTCTGTTTCGAGAACACCGTCTGCGTCAACAGGAGGATATGGTTTTTGCGATTGTACCGATGAAATTGCAATCGAGAATTACAGTTTCTGGTAATAAAGAGCAAAATAAATTCCAGTTCTGTCAGCGAGTATCCAGATTTATCAACCTTTTGCGACAATGAAGTATGAAGGTGATCGATATTTGTTGATGAGCCACTTTGGGGTTTGCACCTTGTTGCACCAGCTGGTCGGCACCAATATATACGTAAAATAACGGATGCAAACATTTTCTCTTCGTAATCCTGATTTGGGGCTGTAGTAAGCGGAATCTGTGTCGATTATTTGCTTGACTTCTCTCAGTGTGAAAAGTAATGATTGCGCTTTGTTTGCTGCAATGCACACGAAAACGTGAAGATTATGGTATGGACAAAGCAAGTCACTAGACACGGCAGCGCTAACATGTCGGGTCCAGTTTACTAAGGCTACACCATAATCTTCTCAACATAATCTAATTAAGTATCTCTGGGACTGCGGTTGTTGTTATTCCATGATCGTAAAGTCATGACATTTGTCATACACATTTTATGACATTAGTGACTAGGGCGAGCTTCCGACGCCGTGTATTCTAATGGCATGGAGGAAAGCCAATGACAAAAGCAGTTCAGGTTCAGAATATTTCTTTTAGTTATGGTAAACAACCAGTGCTTAAGGACATCAACTTTGCGATTGATGCTGGTGAAATGATTGGGCTGATCGGTGAAAATGGGGCGGGCAAAACGACGTTGTTGAAATTGCTTCAGGACCAACTGCCAGTTGGTGGGCAAATTTCAATCTTTGATCACCCGGTTCAAGATAAACAGGTGCACGACTGGATCGGTGCCATGCCACAGGGAGATTTGAAGCTGCCAGGGGTGACAGTGCGCGAACTCTTGGCCAATTTGAGTACCAGCTATTCGAATCCGGCTGATATTGATCAGCTCCTGCGGGACAATGGCATTTCGGCACTCAGCAAAAAGCGGCTTGACCGCTTATCAGGCGGACAGCTGCGGCGCGTCACCTTCTTATCTGCATTAGTCGGTCAACCGAGACTGCTGTTTTTGAATGAGCCGACTGTGGGCATGGACGTCAATGCTCGTAAAAAGCTTTGGATGCAGATCAAACAGATGCAGCAGGCCGGGGTCACGATCATCATCACCAGTCACTATCTTGAAGAATTACAAGATGTCGCCGATCGATTGCTCATCCTTCAGTCTGGTCATATCAGCTTTAAAGGCACCTTTGCGGAATTACAAGATCAACATGTGCAGGCGCTATTTCGCTTTATGAGCTCGCTGTCAGAATCGCAACTTTTGCAGTTGCCGGCGGTTCAGTCTGTGACTCGATTAGGCAGTTACTGGCTGCTGACCAGTAACAATGGTGATCAAACGATGAACGCGCTTGGTCAATATTTGAACCAAGTGCACGAGCTGACTGTCACTAAGCAGTCATTGTCTGACATTTTCAGTGAAATGATGCATCAGGAGGAGCCAAAATGAGATCACTTGTTCAACAGTTTAAATTTGACGTGCACAGAGAAATATTACGGAACTTGCCGTTTTTGTTCTTCTCGTTATTGATGCCCGCTGGTTTTTACATTTTGTTCACCAAAGTCATGGTGAGCGGGACGCAAAGCGAGATGCAGCAGTTTTCTGGTCGTTATATGGTCAGTATGATCGTTTATAGTCTGATCATCAGCGCCTTTTTCGGTTTGGCAGCACTGCTGCAACGCGATCGGCGCAGCGGCTACTTGACGCGATTAAGCCAGACGCCGGTGGGCTTGAAGGCCTATTACGGTTCGATTGCCATGTGCTTCATGCTGATGACCGTTTTATCAACAGGCCTGATGTTTGTCCTTGCAATCGGGCTGAACCACGTGACCTTGAGTATCGGCCAGATGTTGCTGATACTGATTGTTTCATTAATCGGCGAGCTGCCGCTATTTGTGATCAGCGTCTTGATCAGTCGCGTCCAACGTGAAGAAACACTGAGCGTCATTAGTAACTTATTAACGTTCCCAGTGGCGATCGTTAGCGGATTGTGGTGGCCGCTAACCATGCTGCCAAAGTGGCTTCAGGTGGTGGGTAAATCAATGCCCACATATCGGCTGAATCATTTGTTAAATGACATTGTCGCGGATCAATCTGTTTCGGTGTATGATTGGCTAGTCATTATGAGCTGGTTAGTGATTGCTTTAGTGGCTGCAATGATCTGGAATTTGACTTTAAGGCGGTGGCAACAAGGTGTTACAGAGTAGTCGATGGCGGCAAAGATTTTCATCTTTGGAGTGGACGAGTTATATTTGGCTGGTGTATGTGCCGTTCAATTTGTTAGGCTATTTGCCACCGAAGGCCATGCAGGACTGGCTATGGTTGGCATTAGGTGCAGTTTTTGTCGCCGTTTATATTGCCGTCGTTGAATTGCCGCGATATCGAGTCTTGTTTATTCCAGTCGAGCTGGCGATCTGCGCGGTATTTTCGCTGTTGGCAATGAACAACTACATGATTATTTTTCCTGCCTGGCAGGTCCCTTTTATCCTAGCCCAGACCCCACGAGGTCGGCGGGCATTTCGCTGGTTTCTCGTTGTTTATGAATTGATTGTTCTGGCTAGTTTTGTCTGGTATGCGGTGACGACGCCGGGAGGGATCGATTGGTCCAGTGGTGAACTGGTTGGGGCAATCTTTCCGTTGATATCGCCGCTGATGGCTTACTTCTTTGCAAGAGAGATATTTGCTAATCGCGCGATTCGCCAAACTAACCGCCGGCTTGAGGCTGTGGTTCAGCGTGATGAGCGGGAGCGGATTGCTAGGGATCTTCACGATAATCTTGGCCAGAGTTTCTCGATGATCACCATCAAAGCAGAATTGGCCAAGAAGTTATTAACTAAGGCACCAGAGCGAGTCGAGGCGGAATTAGAGGATATTCAACAAACCAGCCGAAAAAATCTGCAGCTTGTCCGTGAGATCGTGAATAATCTGCACCAGCAATCTATCAGTGAATTGATGGTGACTCAAAGTAAAGCATTGAATGCCGCCAATGTAGCGCTGATGACATTTGGTGAAACTGATGCTCAGCAATGGCCCACAAAAATCCAGGCCACCATTTCAGCAGTGCTTCAAGAGGCGTTGACCAACGTGGTGCGGCATTCACACGCGGGGAAAGTAACGGTGGGCTTTAATCATCAGAAGCGTGAATACGAAGTGACGGTCCAAGATGACGGGGATGGCGTCCTTTTTGAACGCCCTGGCAGTAATGGTGTGAGCGGGATGAACACTCGGATCGTGGCGGCCGGGGGGCGCTTTTGTATTCGTGCGAATCGAATTGGGACGCTTGTGGTCTGTCACTTACCGGAGGAAGAGAAAAAATGATTTCAGTTTACCTTGCAGAGGATCAAAGCATGTTGAATTCAGCTTTGACTCAAATTATTGATCTTGAAGATGACCTGACCGTGGTAGGTTCGGCGAAGGACGGACAGACTGCGTATACTGAGATTTTGAGCTTGCAGCCAGACGTTGCAGTCTTGGATATTGAGATGCCAAAGCAAACGGGGTTGGATGTCGCTGCTAAACTCCATGAAGCGCAAGCCGATACCAAGGTGATCATTCTCACGACTTTTGCACAAAAGGCATACTTTGAGCGAGCGGTTGCCGCTGAGGTCTCAGGTTATCTGCTGAAAGATAGTCCTAGTGACCAACTGATCGCTGCGATTCGCGACGTCGTGCAAGGCTTGACGCGGTTTGATCCTGAACTTGTGATCAACATGGTCTCGGCAGAACACAACCCACTGACGCCTCGCGAGCAATCTGTTCTAGTCGAAGCAGCGTTGGGCGGTACCACTCATGAGATATCTGAGAAGATGCACTTATCCGATGGCACCATACGCAATTATTTGTCCGCTATATTTAGTAAGTTGGGCGTTCACGGACGCCTTGAAGCAATCCAAATGGCTGAAAGGAATAAGTGGATTTAATCAAGATGGCTGCGTAGACAAGCAAAGAAGCCGTATATGGTCGCTGTTGTCAGCAGGTTATTCGTAAAGAAAACGATGAACATAACAAAAAAAGCATTTGGCCAAAAGGCCAAATTGAACTGAACCCTCTGAGTTGGAGGAAATCTAACTCAGGGGGTTTTACTATGCAGTTTTCTGTTCAAGATAAGATCA
>NZ_RHOI01000051.1 GCF_003946165.1 Lacticaseibacillus baoqingensis
CACGACGCGCTGTTTGAGGCGCCTCACCGTTGCAATTAGGAGCGCGTTTAATCAGAGCGTGAACCCAAGCGCACTTAAGGGTGTGGGTAAGGCAGCCTGGGGGCGTCGCGGTACGCGACGTGACGGGATGACTTACCCGCCACCCCGTTGCTTGGGTGAACGCGTTTAAAGCAGAGCGTGAACCCAAGGCGCATTTAGGGGGTCGGGCTAATTGGGCGTGACGGCAGTCGGCGTAGCCGGCGGACGGCGCGACTGATTAGCACGCACCCCCATTGCTTGGGCGAACGCGTTTAAAAAGCCCTTAACCGGTTCACACCATCCAGTCAAGGGCTTTGCTACATACTTAACAGCGCATAGATCGGCAGCAATGCCGCCACTTGCGCCTGTAATAATTGCCAAAACGCCGCGGGATCGTCCCAAACCGGGTCGGTTTGCAAATAAGTCTTTCCCACCAGCCATTCACCGCTTTTAACGGTTTCAAAGCGTTTGGTCTGGGCCGCCAAAGCCGCTTCAGTCACCGGGATGGCGGCTTTTTTGGTGTGATCACCCGATAATTCAAATCCCGCCGGCAAAGCCATTACCGCTTGGGTCACGCGGGCCCAGTTTGGTGTTTGGGGTTTACTCTCCTGCAACAGCGCGACCCATAAAAAGAGCCGATCATCCCAAAAGCCTAATTCTATATGTGGGACCATCTTGTATCCGCGCGGATTAGCGGATAGCGCCAGCCAAGTATCTACCGGCGGGTTTTTATGCCGGCGCGCATGTTTGGCAATGTGCACGGTTTGCTGAGGCAACCCGGCTTGCACGCATTGCGCAGCCAAAAGCGAGCCCGCTTTTTCAAACTTCGGATCCAGCTCACTGCGGATGCGGCCCAAGCGGCCGATCAGCGTGCGATCATCAAAAACCTCAAAGTCCTTTCGCTCAAACATTGCCGTCGCCTCCATGTTATACTGAAGTTAATTCTATCACAGAAAGGTTGTCGCCTAATGTCTGAAGATGAGCTCCAAGATCGCCTCCTCGATCGGCTGAACGGCACCCCCCAAACACGGCCAGACGAACGCCGCCAATATCTAGGCTCCTTGCGTGAGCGCGTGGCGCTGGCGGTGACCAACGCCGAAATCACCCGGCCGGAAACGCTGGCACTGTGTCGGCAAGTCTTGGCTGAATATGGCCAACAAGCAGGGTTCAAGCTCTTGATCAATGGCAAGCTCGAACCAGCCCAAACTGCCCCTTACATGCAAGCTGCCAGCCAAGCAGGGTTAGCTTTTACCAGCATCAACGACGACACGGCGCAAATTACGCCAGCCGCCTTTGCATTGTTACTCGTCGCCAAAAATGCCATTGATCACCAAGACATTCGCTTGCACTACCCTGAAACGCCAGCTGAACCCAAAAAGCGCAGCTTCTTTGACCGGTTTCAACATTAATTTTTACAAATAATTTTGCCATGTGCCCCACTGTCTGGGACATCCCCGCCAGCCTTGTGACGCCACCAATCAAACGGTGACGTGACAAGGCTTTTTGGTTTTAATTGACAGCTGTGGCACAACCAGGTGAGCCATGATTGACATTGTTTATTGATAAATTAATCTTTATACTAAGATAACAGGGATTATTTTTTAATATTTTACCTATGAAGAGGTCGGGCTATGTCTGGTGGGATGATCGGCGTTTCATACGTCACAACATTATTATTCAGTATCTTCTTGGCGTTAGGGATGACGTCACTACTATATTGGGTCGATGACCGCGCTGTCACCCCCTTCATCGTCGCGCACCGCACCAGTATCGTGCGGGTGGCAGGTTTAGTGTATCTTGGAGTGTTATATGCCTTGCAAGCACTGCAATACCGCGTTGATCCGCAGATGCATGTGTTTGGCTTGCATTGGGCGTTTTTAAATTTGATGCTGATCAGTCTATATGTGATCGCGGTACGCACCGGGGATTGGGTCACCATCATCATTCAAGAGCTTTGTTGTGCGGCTTACTTATGGCGATACGCGCAACCGCTATCGGCGCAAGTACTCATCGCTTATGTCATTTGGGTCTCCGTGTTATGCAGCTTGATCGTGATCCGCCACACGATGCAGCAACGCCGCTTATGGGATTATCTGGGCATGTTCGCATTAGGGATCACCGGGGTCATTGGCATCTATGTCTCACGGCCGCGGGTGTTTGATCCTTGGTGGTGGGTACGCGAGATCATGGCCTATTTGGTCTTAGGCTTGTTCGTGCAAGAATACATTCGCTTGACCGTGGCTGCTGATGCGCGCACGGCCAAATTGCAGCGCGTCGCCGCTTATGATGAAATGACGGCCACAGCGGTGTTTGCCCGCGGACAAACCGATATTGCGACGATGTTTGATCAAGCGCAAGCTCATCATCAACAATTAGTGGTCGCCGCCATCGATGTGGACCACTTTAGTGCGTTCAACCAGCGCTATGGGTATCTTGCTGGCAACATCGTTTTGTTGGCGATCGTCGACAACCTGCAAGCAGTGCTGCAAAAAGCGGCCATCAACGCGCGGTTATATCGCGTTGGCGGCGATGAATTTACCTTAGGCTTTCTTGGCGCCACGGCTGAACAAGCGGCAACGATCGTCGCGGCTTGCCTCAAGCGCGTGGCCACCACGAATTTCCCGGTGCAAGGCGGCGTGGCGCATTTGACGTTGTCGGCTGGATTGACTATTACCCAACAAGAAGACCCCAGCATCGGCACGGCCTTTGCGCGAGCGGATGACAACTTGCGCAATAGTAAGCAAAAAGGCGGCAACCAAAGCGCTGGCAGCGGTGTGAAAAACACCGGGGCTGCGCCGGTCCTCACCTATTTTGCCCAACCGATCATGCTTATCGATGAAGCCCAGCCTTGGGGCGCGGAACTATTGCTGCGGCAACAAGACGGCGATCATTGGCATTTGCCGCCGCGGTTTGACATCCAAGTCGAACAACAGATCAAGATGATCGCCCGCACGCTGGCCAAAAGCCGCCTGACGCGCGTGACGATCAACTTGACCCCGGCCCAATTTGCCGATACCAGCATCGCCAATGCCTTGGCCGGTTTTGCCAATGCCGCTTATGGCCCGGATGCTTTGATCGTTGAGATCACCACCGTACCGGACTTAGCGACGACTCGGCGCATCACCGCAATCTACCGCAGTGCCAATATCCGGGTATTCATTGATGATGTCGGTTCGGACAATTCGTATGAATTAGTCCAAAAAGTTCTCCCTTATATCGACGGTGTTAAGTTTGCCATGCAAAATCTGCGCAAGCATGAACCCTTAGCCCGCATCCATGAACGCGTGCTGTTTTGGGTCGATACCGCCAAAAAAGCCCGTATCGACTTCATCTTAGAAGGCGTCGAAGACCAAGCCGATGTCGATTTTGCCAGCCGCTTAGGCATCCACTATTGCCAAGGCTATTACTTTGGCAAACCGGCTTTGCCTGATGCCCTAGTCAGTTAAGCTAAAAACACCGGCCAACAGGAAATTCCTGTTGACCGGTGTTTTATTTTAGTCGGTGATCTTGACCGTCGTCGTTTCGCCGTTGATGGTGACATCGGCTTCGTCAAAGGTCAGCGCGAAGAAATCTGAGTGCGCCGCAAATTTCGCGGTTTGGGGATATTTTTGTTGGTATAAGGCACTTTGCGCCGTCGTTGGCGTGATCTTGGCGACATGCGCATGGCGCACGCGCACGACACCTTGGTCATCAAACTGCGGCGTGGCAAAAGCGGCCCGGCCATGCGCGGCGATTTCAGCCACTTTTTCCGCCTGCCTGCTGGACATAAACAGTACCTGCTTACCCAATTTGTCATACACGCCTAAGACAATCCGCACGTCTGGCGCAGTGCCGTCTTCAGTCAAGGTCGCCACGGCGATTTGTTGGGCAGCATCAATGATTTGTTCTAACTTCAACTCACTAACCAAAATGATTCCCTCCATCCTAATGTGCAAACAAGCACAAGTGCTCGTTTCCCCCTTATAGTAGGCACCCGGATCTCAAAAAACAAGCCGCAAAAGGCCCGACCGTACTGGTCGGGCCTTTGTGCTTAACGTGCTGGTGTCGTGACTTGTGCGCGCAACGGCGAGACTTTTTGCAAATAGCCAGAAAAGTCAGCCGGTTCCGCATTCCATGGGGCCGCCGGAGATTGGTCGGTCGCTTGCAGTTGAGTCACATAAGCAAGCACTTGCGGCCATTGCGCCGCATTTTGGGCCGTTAATGCCGCCATTTGCGCCGTCATCGCCGGATCTTTGCCGGCTTGTGAATAAAACCGCACGATAGTTTTAGCGAGTGTTTCCCCATATTGCGCAGGAACCAATTGTTGCAAACGCGCTAAGTACCGGGCCGTCATCCGCACCCACTCCAGCTGTAATTTAGCCGGTGCTGGCGGCAGCACCGCATCTGACACCGTCCGGCCTAAGAATTGGACCGCCACCGCATGTTCCAATTCTTGCGGCGCTTGCGCAACGGCTTCGACCAGCTGGCCCACGAATTGTTCCGTGTACGCGCCGAAATCCTCGAAGGTCAGCTGACTTTGCATCATCAAGTCGCGACTGATGAAGCGTCCGCGCAACAAATGCGTCGTTGAGGCCACCCGGTATTCAAACTGCCGCTTGGCCGTCATGTTTTCTTTTAACAATAATCCGGAAAACAGCTGCGCGTCTGGATGCGCCTTGATCCCAGCAAAGACTTGCTGCAAGACATCCACCGAGTTGAATTGCATATTCGGGCCCATAAAGGCCACAAATTTGCCGGTTGCCAGCATCAGTCCTTGTTGAAACGCCACTGGCCATGACCAGATCTTGGCTGGCTTGATGTAGCGAAATTTAAGGCGATTAAAGACCCGCAGCGGTTCCAAGTCTTCTAATTGATAACGGCCATTATCGATCAACAAGACTTCGACCTGACGAAAATCCACGCCTAGCTGGTTGTTCACTGATGACAGCGGCACGACCAGATCCTGGACGGTCGCCGATTCCATTGCAATGATGAGGCTCAAAGTCT
The DNA here is from genome assembly GCF_003946165.1 of Lacticaseibacillus baoqingensis. Lineage (GTDB taxonomy): Bacteria > Bacillota > Bacilli > Lactobacillales > Lactobacillaceae > Lacticaseibacillus > Lacticaseibacillus baoqingensis. Next base: position 5,005 of record NZ_RHOI01000051.1, read on the forward strand.
TACTCACGCTAGTTCCTCCAAATAGTTGAGATACGCATCGATGCCAGCCAAGTCAAGGTGTTGCGCCTGCGCTTTTTGGCGGGCCAACTCCCGAATCAACGGTTTCACCCGCGGCAGGTGCCACCAGTGCTGATTTTCTTGTAGCAGTTGCTGGACTTCTGCCGCGACGGCTTGGGGATCTTGAGGCGGATATTGTTGCATGTGGCTGTAAATATTGGCTAACAATTCATAAAAGTCATGGGCCCAGCGCTTGGCGTGATGGGCTTTTAAAAACTGGAGCTGATAGCGGCCTGAACGCACCCACATCGCACCATCAGCCACCATCGCAAACCCGTTACGGCGGCCAGTCGATTGCCAATTCAAGCGCCAGACGAAAGCCGGCGTCGTCAAAGTCACCGTTTTTTGCGTGAAAGCTAAGGCCAATGAGACAAAATACACATCTTCATAGACTCGCAACTTCGGGTGAAAGGTCAAGCCAAGCTCGTCCAAATACCCCCGCCGATACGCCTTGGCGTCTACCGAAGCGACATCCAACGCCGAGCGCAGATCATACGCCACCCCATCACCGGTGCGAGTCTCACCCCAAAACGGGGCCAAGATCACGTCTGGTCGATCCGCACACGCCGCCAAAAACGCGTGCAGCACCATCGGACTGGCCAGCATATCATCTGCGTCTAAAAACATCACATAATCGCCATGGGCATGGTCGATCCCTGCTTGCCTAGCAACGCCAGCCCCCATACTGCGGGCTAAGGTCACTTGTTGCAACGGCCAGCGCTTGGCCAGCGTTTGGGGAAGCGCCGGTCCGCCATCATTGACAGTGATCACTTCGACTTGCTTTAAGTCTACTCCAATTTGGGTATAGACAGAAGATAAAGCGCGTTCAAAATCTGCGCCATAAGCCAAATGATACGGAATGATCAAACTCAGCCAAGGTTTATCCATGGGTGACCTCCTGTTGGTAAGCTTGCTTTAAGTAGCCAGTTTGCGCCGCCAGATAAGCATCCAAGCCGGCTTGCGACAGGCCGGCATAAGGCGCATCTGCGGCTTGCAAGCGGGTGATTTCCGCACGCACTTGCGCTTGCCCGGCTGGCGTCCACAAGCTGCGATTAGCCACTAACAGCGCCTGATGTTCCGCCAAAAATGCCGCTTGATCCGCCGGGGCGTGGACTTTCACCCGATAAAAGAGATCTGCCATGTAATGGTAAAAATCCCGCGGCCAAACTGCCGGCTTTTTTTCACGCAACATTGCTAAACTGTATCGATTGGAGCGTGCCCACACTTGCAATTGATGATCAAAGGCGTGATCGTCTTTGCGCACGGTCGAGGCCGGATTCCATAGCCAAACATAAACTGAGCGATCAAGATACTTGCGACTGTGCGCTAATTCGCAGGCCAACCCGACAAAATAAGTGTCTTCAAAGATCCGCAGATCCGGCCGCCACTTAAGCCCCACCCGCTTGATATAAGCTCGATTATAAAGCTTGGCATAGGCTGCTTTCCAGTCGAATTTTGCCGATAACGTCTCTTGATACTGACCATCGAACCGGTGCTGTTTCGTATACCGCGCAATGATCATATCATCATTCGCTGTTTGCGTCGGCTTAAGCATATCTCGCAACACGAAGACGTCTTGCAACACGTCGTCAGCGTCGATAAACATGAAGTAGCGGCCAGTCGTATGCTCGATACCAACTTGGCGCGCCACCCCTGCCCCGCGGCTAGGGGTGTAATTCAGCTGCCGAACCAAGAGCCCTTTTGGCATTGGCAGCCAGCTATTGGGAAGTGCCGCCACGCCATCGCCGACCAGCAGCACTTCGATCGTCGTAAAATCAACTTCGACTTGCATCGTCACGCTGGCAAATGCCCGTCTGATCTGTTCTGGGGTTTCGTTATGATAGGTAATAATGATCGATAGTTGTTTCATTTTGCTGACCTCTTGATGACTTGACTTATATGTAAGAACAAGCTGACTACCTCGGTTTCCCTAGGTACCCAGCTTGTATATGACTCACGATCGCGTGAGCTTAGTACAACGGATCATCGTCTGAATCACGCCGCTTCTTAGCGATCGCAAATGCTGCTAAAGCATCCATGATCGTCAAACCAACGCCGGCCAGGATCAATGTTTCGCTGTTTGAATCACTTGTATCAGGCAGTTGGCGCCGACCACTCGTGGTGCCGCTTGCCAAGGAGCCGTTTTCGGTGTCAGTCGTGGTGCCAAGCGTGTCCGCTAAGGTGACGCGTTGCGCTGGGGCACTTGGAATGAATGTGCGTGAACCAACGTTTTGCCCTTGGTTTGCGCCCACTTCAGGCTCTGCACTAGACGTATCTGGTAACTTGATACGACTCGCCGGTTTTCCTGAATCATCCGGGGTTTGTCCTTGATCAGTTGATGGTTGCCCATCTGGGGTATCACCTGAGTTATCCGGCGTATTCCCATCTGGGGTGTCGCCAGAATCATTCGGCGTATTCCCATCTGGGGTGTCACCAGGATTATCCGGGGTCTTCCCGTCTGGGGTGTCACCAGGATCATCCGGGGTCTTCCCATCTGGGGTGTCGCCAGGATCATTCGGGGTCTTCCCGTCTGGGGTATCACCAGGATCATCCGGGGTCTTCCCATCTGGGGTGTCGCCAGAATCATCCGGGGTTTTCCCGTCTGGGGTGTCGCCAGGATCATCCGGGGTCTTCCCGTCTGGAGTGTCGCCAGGATCATCCGGGGTCTTCCCATCTGGGGTATCACCAGGATCATCCGGGGTCTTCCCATCTGGGGTATCACCAGGATCATCCGGGGTCTTCCCATCTGGGGTATCGCCAGGATCATCCGGGGTCTTCCCGTCTGGGGTGTCGCCAGGATCATCCGGGGTCTTCCCGTCTGGGATATCACCAGGATCATCCGGGGTCTTCCCATCTGGGGTATCGCCAGGATCATCCGGGATCTCCCCGTCTGGATCATCAGATTCAGCTACTTGATAAACTGGTTCCGGTACCACGCTGATCTTGAATTCACGAACGCCATTGCCAGGAATACCAACTTGGTCAGTGTCTGTTTCTGGTGTGTTCTCATCCGGACCACCGTTTGGATCACCTGGGTTATCAGTTTCTGCTACTTGATAAACTGGTTCTGGTACCACGCTGATCTTGAATTCACGAACGCCGTTGCCAGGAATACCAACTTGGTCAGTGTCCGTGATATCTGTGACATTGGTTGCGCCGGTATCACCAGTTGCACCCTTGTCACCAGTTGCGCCCTTGTCACCAGTTGCACCCTTGTCACCAGTTGCGCCCTTGTCACCAGTTGCGCCCTTGTCACCAGTTGCACCCTTGTCACCAGTTGCGCCCTTGTCACCAGTTGCGCCCTTGTCACCAGTTGC
>NZ_RHOI01000052.1 GCF_003946165.1 Lacticaseibacillus baoqingensis
TAAGGAGGCCCTGTAAAGACATGATGAAAACCGTCATCATCTGTCCATGCATCAGTCAGCGATTTTTCACGAGTTTACCATTTCACAGCACTTGGTCATTCTGCCTTCCACTTGATTACCGCAGAACGACTAATTGTCACAAATTAACCCATTATTCTACATTATCGATTACTGTTAATAACCTCCTTTTTAATCTAATTTAGTCCCTAGCATAAAGCCCGATCGCCAAACCTGCAAGCGACGAGCACGCAAGCGTATTGGGCGGACAAAAATAGACGAGTCGGATAATGACTCGCCTATGATAAGGGAAATCCCCAGGTGGGGGATGAATGAATATTAGTTTGGTTACTAGCTGAAACTATACGCCGCCAAGGTTAAAACCTTGGGGGGACGCTATAGTAAGTCACGCAAATTTTCGTGTGACAGCGCTCACCATTATCTCATAAAGCGGCTTTCTTACTAAGAACTGCCCAAATACCCGAACATAGGCCAAAAACCGATGACAGCGGTGTTTTGATTGAATACTTGGAAAATACCGAATATACCACGATTATTTATCCGGTGCACCGCGTCATTAACGAACAATATTGGGCTTGATTTTTAGATCGTTAAGGCTATGATGGAACAGTACCATCAAATCTAAGGAGTAGGGTCCGGTGCGTTAAGTGCCAGCGGAACGGAATGTGAACGCTGGACGAAGGCTTCGCCGCGGTATTGGACCCGCATTCGCCTAGCACCATCAGGCGTCTCCGCAAAAGGGAGATTGTCCATATGCAGACATTATCATTTTCCAGCCCCAAGCTGTCGACGAAAACCGTCGTCAGCCTCGCACTATTTGTGGCCTTATCGTTGGTGTTGAAACGCTTCACCTTCGGGACCAATTTCTTGCAGCTTTCGCCGGTGTTCATCGCTGCGATCTTAATGGCTTATTATCTTGGCCCATGGGTCGGGGCAGTTGGCGCGATCATTGTCGATCAGCTGAACGTCTTAGTCTTTTTCCCAGGATTAGACTTTCCGGGCTTCACGGTGACGGCGGCGTTAACGGCAGTGATCTATGGGGTGTTTTTGTATCAAAAGCCCATCAAGCTTTGGCGTGTGGTCGCGGCGGTGCTGTTAGTCACCGTGATCGGCGATATTGTCTTGAACACCATCTGGATCGATATGATGGGCACACCATGGCAAGGAATCATTTGGCTGCGCTTGGCCAAGAGTGCGCTGATGTTGCCGATCCAAGTTGCGGTCGGCTTTGCCGCCTTAAAAGCCGTGGCGCGCACCCGGCTTAAAATTTAGTCTAAGCGGCCGCTATCTGTTCATGAGTGAACAGATAGCGGCCTTTTTGGTTGGACTAGGTTGTTGTGGGAAAAAGCGTTACAATAGCTGAGTTATCCCCCTTTTTGGGAATATTTGCAAGCTGATTTTCAACAATGGTAAACTAGTGACAAAAACAGGAGGCAGACAATGTACACGTTGGCAATGGATACGTCTAATCAAGCAATGAGTGTGGCAGTGATGCATGACACCACGCTGATGGCGGAAACGACGATCAATCATAAAAAGACGCACAGCGAGCAATTATTGCCAACGATCAAGACCTTATTGGCTGCCGCAGAATTGCGCCCCCAACAACTGGATCGCATCGTGGTCGCAGACGGCCCCGGTTCTTATACCGGCATCCGCATTGCCGTCACCACAGCCAAGACGTTAGCCTACACCTTGCAAAAAACCTTGGTCGGGGTATCGAGTTTGGCCGTTTTGGCCGCAGGCGTCACCGGCACCAAAGCATTGATCGTGCCGGTGATGGATGCGCGGCGGCAAAACGTGTTTGCCGGCGGGTATCAATGGATCGATGATACGTTGACTAATGTGATCGCAGATGCGCATTTACCATTGACTCAGCTGCTTAAGGAAGTGCAAGTCTTGAAGCAGCCGGTCATCTTTGTCGGTGCTGATGTGGTGAAATTTGCGCCAGATATTCGCGCCACCTTAGGCGCTCAAGCTGGTTTTGCTGATGCGTTGAGTGCCTATCCGCAAGCTCGGCGCTTGGCAGTATTAGGACAGCACGCCAAACCGGTTTCAGTGTTTGATTTCGTCCCCCGCTATCTGCGGTTAACCGAAGCAGAGTCGACTTGGTTACAGACTCATCACGACGAAGGGCATGAGCCATATGTTGAGAAAGTTTAAAGCATGGTTTGAAAATACACCGCCGGAAGCGTTGACCTTCGCCCCCCAAACGGTGATCTTAGCTCAACAAGAGTATCAATTGCGAAAAATGACCAATGCTGATATTGATGCGGCATTAACGATCGAACGGGCGGTTTATAATGATACGCCTTGGGATCGGGTGGCGTTTTTATCCGAGCTGCGCAAACGCGAACACTCGCTTTATCTGGTCTTGACCCAAGGTGAAGATCACTTGGTGGTGGCGTTTGTCGGGTGTTGGTTTTCCAAAGCGGAAGCGCATATCACCAATATCGCGGTCACCCCAGGCCTGCAACACCGTGGCATCGGGCGTTTTTTGATGCAGGTGATGATGGCCAAGGCACGGGATTTTGGCAGCGACCAGCTCACGTTAGAAGTGCGCGTCGATAATGTGATCGCCCAAGCGTTGTATCATCAGCTGGGCTTTGTCGATGGCCGGGTCAAAAAAGGATACTATGTCGCCAATCATGCAGACGCCTTAGATATGGCGCGCGATTTACGCGATTGACAAGACGAGGAGGCAATTTTGAGTCAAGCAGAATTAATCTTAGCATTTGAAAGCAGTTGTGATGAAACCAGCGTCGCGGTGATCAAAAACGGCAATGAGATCTTGTCCAACATCATCGCCACACAAATCAATTCCCACAAGCGCTTTGGCGGCGTCGTCCCAGAAGTGGCCAGCCGCCATCATGTCGAACAAATCACCACCGTCGTGGATATGGCTTTGAAAGAAGCAGGGGTCGACTATGACCAGCTGGATGCCGTCGCCGTCACTTATGGCCCAGGGTTAGTCGGGGCGTTATTGATCGGCGTGACCGCGGCTAAGGCCATCGCCTTTGCCCATGATCTGCCGCTGATCCCGATCAACCATATGGCCGGGCACATTTATGCCGCGCGCTTCGTCAAGCCGCTGCAATATCCTTTGTTGGCGTTAGTGGTTTCTGGCGGGCATACTGAATTGGTGTACATGCCAGCTGCTGGTGAGTTTGAGATCATCGGCGACACGCGCGATGATGCCGCCGGTGAAGCTTATGACAAAATTGGCCGGGTCTTAAACATCCCTTATCCTGCCGGCAAAGAAGTGGACCGCTTGGCCCATCTGGGTCAAGATACGTTCCATTTTCCGCGGGCGATGGCAGCCAGTGATGATCTAGATTTCAGTTTTTCGGGGTTGAAATCGGCCTTTATCAACACTGTGCATCATGCCGACCAAATTGGCGAACAACTCAGTCGCGAAGACTTAGCCGCCAGTTTTCAAGCGGCCGTGGTGGATGTTTTGGTGGAAAAAACACTGCACGCTTTGCAGGCTTATCCTGTCGCGCAACTGGTCGTCGCCGGTGGCGTCGCGGCCAACCAAGGCTTGCGTGAAGCGTTAACCGCGGCGCTGGCCACCAGTGCGCCAGCCGTTGAACTGATCGTGCCGCCGTTGCGTTTGTGCGGGGACAATGCGGCCATGATCGGCGCTTGTGCGCATATCGAATTGGCCAAAAAGCATTTTGCAGATGAACGGTTGAATGCGGATCCTGGGTTGAATTTTGCGCATGCTTAACTCGCAGGCCATGCCGGCAAAAGGGCACAGTCTGCTGTTGAATCGGCGTTAACGGAGGAAAACCATGTATCAAGCAGTGGCGACGGATCTGGATAGTACCTTCATGCATCATGGCATGACGATCCCGGCTTTGAATCGGCAAACTGTCTTGCAAGCAACCGCCAATGGGGTGCGATTCATCATCGCTTCTGGGCGCCAGCAGCCGGCGATCGATCAGGTATTAAGACAATTAGGGGTTTGCGGCGCTCGGGTGTGTCTCAACGGCGCGTATGTGGTCGATGAAAGCGGGCAGCTGTTGGCAGCCATGCCAGTCGCGCCGGCATTGATCGACCGTTTATTTGACCAAGCCAAACAAGCTGGCGTCAACATGATGTGTTATCGTGCCCATTCTGTGGCCCGCTATGATGTGACCAATGCGTTTGCGTGGTGGACGGCGTTTTTGGTCCACAATCCAGACAATCGCTTGTTTAAAGACCGTCCGCGCCTGCACCAGCTGCTGGCCCAAGCGCCGGTGTATAAAGTCGGCTTCAACAGCCCTGACCACGCCCAGCTAGTGGCGTTAGCGCGGCGCCTGCAAGGGTTGGGGGCGTTTGAAATGGTGTGGGCTTCAGCGAATTTCTTAGAGATCACCGCGCCTGGTGTGACCAAACTCAGCGGGCTGATGACGCTGGCGCAAGCTTGGGGCACTGAGGTGAAACAGTTTGCAGCGTTTGGTGATTATGAAAATGACCTGGCGATGCTTGCCGGCGTCGGTTTAGGGGTGGCGATGAGCAACGCCTTGCCAGCGGTGAAAGCCGCCGCCGACGTGGTGGTCGATAATGCCGATCATGCTGGCGTCGGGCGCATGCTGGCGCGATTATTGCAAGCCGGCTGATCAGCCATTGGACCACAAAGCGGCCGTGTGTACTGGACACACGGCCGCTTTTTTGGTGGCAGGCATTATTGATCTGAATAATCTTCAAGCTTGAGGCTGGCTTCTTCCCAAGCATCTTCAGTGGCTTGGGTCTTTTCGGCTAGTGCGTCGAGTTGTTGTTGCAAGGCTTGCATCTTGACGTAATCGCTCAAAACGTCAGGAGCGGCCATTTGTTCTTGGATCGCGGCAGTTTGTTGTTCCAGTTGTTCCATTTCGGTTTCGAGTTGCGCCACGGTGCGTGCCAGCTTGCGTTGGGCCCGCTGTGCCTCTTTAGATTGGTGATAATCCACAGCCGCTTGAGAAGGGGCATCAGCGTCAGGGTCAATGCCAGCTTGTTGGGCTTTTTCAGCCAGCTTTTCGGCTAGCTTTTCTTGGTAGTAGTCCCAATTGCCTAAGTAGACAGTGCCGCCATCGGGTTCGATCGAAACGATGGTCGTGGCCAGCTGATTAATGAAGTAGCGGTCATGGGAGACGAACAAAACGGTCCCAGAAAAATCAGCTAAGGCTGCTTCTAAAACTTCCTTAGAATTGATGTCCAAGTGGTTCGTGGGTTCATCTAAAATCAAGAAGTTATCGTGTTTAAGCGATAGTTTGGTCAATTCAAGCCGGGCTTTTTGACCGCCGGATAAGTCAGCGACGGTTTTTTGAATATCGTCGGCATCAAATAAGAATGCTGCCAAAGCCGCCCGGACGTCTTTTTCTGCCATGGTGGGATGATCATCCCAGATCTCTGCCAGCACGGTTTTGTGCCAGTGCAATTGATGCTGGTCTTGGTCGTAATACCCAGTGGTGACATTGGTCCCAAACCGTGCACTGCCAGCCAAAAACGGGATCTGGCCTAAAATACTTTTGAGCAGCGTGGATTTACCGACCCCATTTGGGCCGATGATCGCGATGCGGTCGCCTTTGTTGACTTGAAAATCGATGGGGCCGGCCATGGGCTGATCAGGCGCATAGCCGACCGTGACATTTTGCACGTGCAGGACTTCGTTGCCGCTGGTCGTTTCCGGTGTGAATTGAAAATGAACCGTCTTTTCCCGCCCTTGGGGACGCTCGAGCACATCCATTTTTTCCAGCTGTTTGCGCCGGGCTTGCGCTTGTTTGGTGGAACTGGCGCGGACGATGTTTTTATCCACGAAGTCTTGGAGCTTATGGATCTCTTCTTGCTGTTTTTCGTAGGCTTTCCAAGCTAAGGCCTGATTTTCCGCTTTTTGTTTTAAATAACCGGAATAGTTGGTCTTGTAATGGGTCGCTTTGGTCGGACTTAATTCGTAGATCTCTTGGACCACATGATCTAAGAAGTACTGATCATGGCTGACCGTAAGAATAGCACCTTGATAAGTTTTCAAGTAGCCTTCAAGCCAAGCCAGCGTTTCGATATCCAAATGATTCGTCGGCTCGTCTAAAATGATCAGATCATGATGTTCCAGCAGCAGCTTGGCGAGTGCCAGCCGCGAGCGTTCGCCGCCGGATAAGGTGCCGATGGATTTTTCATAGGTGCTTTCGTCAAATTGGAACCCATGAAGAACAGAGCGGATCTCCGCTTGATAGCCATACCCGTTTTGGTCTTGGAAATCATGTTGGATCTGATCGTATTGCGCCATGGTTTGGGCATAAGCGTCAGCGTCTTGGGCCAGTTTGGGATCGGCGATCTGCGCTTCTAAAGCGTGCATGCGCTTTTCCATGGCGATCAATGGGGCAAAGATCGTCAGCATCTCTGCGAAGATCGTGCGGTGTGAGTCCAACCCAGAGTCTTGGGCTAAATAGCCGATCGACATGTTCTTGGTCGTGGTCACTTGGCCATAATCAGGTGGGTTGAGGCCAGCAAGGATCTCCAAAAGGGTGGTTTTACCGATCCCGTTAGGACCGACTAAGCCAACGCGGCCACCGGTTTGGACTTCTAAATTGATGCCCGTAAACAAATCGGACCCGTCAAAACTGCGGCCGACTTGTTGTGCCTGCATGATGATCACGCGTATCGCTTCCTTTCAAATAAAATTCAGTACTCCTAATATAACACATTTAGTACAGCTGTTTCTTTATGGATATGTGAATTTTTTTGCTCAAAGGATACCGATTTACTTGCGTTACGCCGGTAAACCGGTTACTATCGTTTTAGAAGCATGACTGACGAAAATCATTGAAAAGCGAAATATTGCACAATATTGCGCCACCTTATAGGAGGACAGACAACATGGCAGAAACGATCATTCCTAAAGCAACCGCTAAACGCTTACCGCTGTACTACCGCTATTTGACGTTCTTGGCAAATGCCGGTACGACGAAAGTGAGTTCCACCGAACTATCAGAGGCGGTCAAAGTTGATTCCGCAACGATCCGGCGAGATTTCTCGTACTTCGGGGCGCTGGGCAAGCGTGGTTACGGTTATGACGTCAAAGATTTGATCACGTTCTTTAAGAAGATCTTGAACCAAGATCGCTTGACGAATGTGGCGCTGGTGGGGGTCGGGAACTTAGGCCACGCCTTGTTGAATTATAATTTCCGCCAAGCCAACAACATCCGCATCAGCGCAGGCTTTGACTTGAATCCTGACATTGCCGGCACCATCCAAAGCGGGGTGCCGATCTACCCAATGGCAGACATGGTCGAACAATTGAAGGAACAACAAATCGAAATCGTGATCTTGACCGTGCCGACAGACGCGGCCCAAGACATTACCGATGGCTTAGTCAAAGCCGGCATCAAAGGGATTATGAACTTCACGCCGCTGCGCATTTCGGTACCAAGTTATGTGCGGGTCCAAAATGTGGATTTAGCCACCGAGTTGCAGACCTTGATCTACTTCCTGGAACATTACGGACCGACGCTAAAAGACGCTGAAGCCGATAAAGCACAATAAAAGAACAACCGCGATTATGATCGCGGTGTTCTTTTTTTTGCGGTCAAAACTAGTACAGTTAAGCGGCGCGTGAATGGGGATCAGGTGGCTGTGAGGTTAAAAAAGGCGCATTCTTTTCAGAAATCGTTCGGAAACGCGAAGATCGTCTTTCCCTGCTTTGGTGACGTGACAGGCAGGGGAAATTGGATATGGTGCAATAATGAGCAACAGGGATAGCGACCAATATTTGGCTTATAATTGACCGGATTTTTGTTACACAAGCCCTGAAAATGAGGGGAAACTTCGTGAATTTTATTTTTTTGCCAATATAAATGAGAATCGCTAAATTAAAATTAATACAGTTTGCATCCTAGAATGGAGCAAAAAGCACACAATTAAAGGCAAATCGGCTTGATCGCCACCACCGCAAATGGTGCAACTGACGCAAAGCGGTCGACCCAGTCAACACCGAAGACTATATTGCCGCAACTGAGCAGCACCAAAAAAGGCACTGCAATGATGTGAACCCCCAGGTTTGGACAACAATCCAAATCTGGGGGTTTTACTATGGTCAAGTTTGATCTAGATTTTCGC